>CACIYJ010000035.1 GCA_902590845.1 uncultured Pelagibacteraceae bacterium | reverse complement strand
AAATCAAGAAAGTAACTTCATTTTGTACAATGTAATATTAGTAATAAGTTCAGTTTTTTTTATAAAGAGTATTTTTTTAGTTTATCTAGCTTGGTGGAACAGTGGGTTTCATAAAGAATTAAATCATTTTTTTAGAACTGAGGTTCTGAAAAAATATATAAACTCAGATTTTCTATTTCATTTAGATAATAAAACCTCAATTTTATTACGTAATGCATATAATGAAGTAGGATTATTTGTTCAGGGTATTAATGTTTTATTTAAATTAATCGCCGAATTTTTTATATTCATAATAATTTTTTCTATACTAATTTATTTTCAACCGAAAATTACATTTTCTATTATTACTTTTTTTTCTATTTTTGGCATTCTTTATATTTTATTTTTAAAAAGAAAATTATCATCATGGAGTAAAAATATTGTTAAATATAGCGGTAAAATGCTTCAGTCAATCCAGCAATCATTAGAGTCAATAAAATTTATTAAAATAAGAAATTCCGAAAATAAATTCTTTAAAGATTATGATTCAAAAGTATTGATGTTCACAAAATATACGAGATTTAACGCATTCGTTTCGGATATTCCAAGAATTATATTGGAGTTATTAGGCGTGATTTCAATTTTATTTTTAATTTTTTTTCTTTATCAGGAAAATAAATCTGATATTTCATATTTAATACCTAGCTTAGGTTTGTTTACTGCTGCAGCATTTAAATTGTTACCAAATATAAGTAGAATTGTCAGCGGTATTCAGGTAATTTATGGTCTAAGTGCCTCTATAAAAGTCATCAGTAACAGTCTTGAAATAAAAGAAAAAAAAGTAATTGAAGTTAATAAAAGAGAATTTAAAAAAGAAATAAATATAAAAAATTTAACTTACTCTTATCCAGGTAGTTCACAAAAAATATTTGATGGAGTCAATTTAAAAATAAACAAAAATGATTTTGTCTGTATCGTTGGTGAAAGTGGTATTGGGAAAACAACATTAACTGATCTTATTACGGGTTTGATTGAAGCGGAAAGTGGAGAAATATTAATAGATGGCGAAAATCTTAAGAGCATCAATAAAAGAAGTTGGCATAAAAATATTGGCTATGTCCCACAAAATATAATGCTATTTAATAATTCTATTAAAGAAAATATTTCAATGAGTTTAAATGAAGATGAGATTGACAACTCTAAAATTGAAAAATCTTTATACTATTCTGAACTAAATAGTTTTGTTAAGGAAAAAAAAGAAGGATTAGATTTTATTATTGATGAAAAAGGAAAAAATTTATCAATGGGCCAAATTCAACGCATAGCAATAGCTAGAGGTTTATATACTGATGCAGAGGTTTTAATTTTTGATGAATTCACAAGTTCATTAGATCAAGAAACACAAAGAAAGATTTTACTATCATTAAATAACTTAATTGGGAAAAAAACAATTATTCTTGTTTCGCATAGTGAAAATGTTATTTCAAAAGCAAACAAGATAATAAAACTTTCAAGAGATCCTGGCGGAAAGGTTGAAATAATTTTAAAATGATACCCTATTCAAAACAATTAATTTTAAATAAAGATATTCAAGAAGTCGTCAAAGTGCTTCGTTCAGATTTTTTGACTCAGGGGCCTATGGTAAAAAAATTTGAAAATAAAATTAGCAATTATGTCAAATCGAAATATGCAATAGCTGTGAATTCGGCTACAAGTGCATTGCATTTATCCTGTTTGGCTTTAGGTCTTAAGAAAAATGATATTGTTTGGACTTCAACTAATACTTTTGTATCTACAGCTAATTGTGCGTTACTTTGTGGAGCTAAAGTTGACTTTATAGATATAGATTTAGAAGATTATAACCTTTGTATAGAATCGCTCAAAAATAAACTAAAAATTGCGAACAAAACAAATAAGCTTCCAAAAATTATTATACCCGTACACTTTGCTGGCAGACCTTGCAAAATGAAAGAAATTTTTAAATTATCTAAGAAATATGGTTTCAAAATAATAGAGGATGGTTCACACGCATTAGGCTCCGAAATTTATGGGCAGAAAATTGGAAGCTGTAAGTATAGTGATTTATGTGTTTTTAGTTTTCACCCTGTTAAAAACATAACCACAGGTGAAGGCGGTATGGTTACAACAAATAATAAAGTTTACTCTGAAAAAATTGAAATGCTAAGGACTCACGGTATCACAAAAAATAAAAAAATATTTAAGTTAAAAAATCCACCTCCTTGGCATTTTGAGCAATTAAATTTAGGTTTGAATTACAGAATGAATGATATTGCAGCTGCATTAGGAATAAGTCAACTTAAAAGCTTAAAATATTTTTTAAGATCTAGAAATAAAA
>CACIYJ010000034.1 GCA_902590845.1 uncultured Pelagibacteraceae bacterium | reverse complement strand
TTTTTAAAAAAAGTTAGAAAAAATAAAGATATAAAGCTTATTGTTATTCACTATACAGGAATGCAATCTAAGATTGAATCAATTAGAAGACTTTCAAGCCCAAAACACAAGGTCAGCTGTCATTATTTGATAGATCGCAAGGGTCAAATTTTAAAAATGGTTGATGATAATAAAGCTGCCTGGCATGCTGGACAATCAAAATGGAAAAATTATAACAATCTTAATAAATATTCGATTGGAATCGAGCTAGTAAATAAAGGTCATGAGTTTGGTTATGAAGAATTTACAATCTCGCAAGTAAATAATCTAATTAAACTATGTCAAAATTTGAAAAAAAAATATAGCTAGATAAAACCATGAAATTAAAAAAGTACATAATCTTATTTTCTTCTATATTGCTTTTAGCATCAACAGAAATAAAAGCATCTGAAGAATGTTTTGAAAGAACGAGTAGAGCCATTTTTAAATTCAACATGGGATTTGATAACATGATACTTGAGCCTATTGCTAAAGGATATAATAAACTTCCAGAGCCAATAAAAAATGGAACGAGTAACTTCACTTCAAATATTGCTACCCTTCTTTCAATACCAAATCATTTGGCTCAAGGAAATTTTAAAAGTGCAGGAGATGCAACTGCAAGTTTTTTAATAAATTCAACAGTTGGAATAATTGGATTAGCTAATCCTGCAGAAAAAATGGGTTTGAAAGCTCAAAAAGAAGACGTTGGACAAACTTTAGGTTCATATGGTGTAGGTCCCGGATGTTATTTCGTTTTACCAATCTTAGGTCCAACAACCGCTAGGGACTCTATAGGAATGATAGCTGATACTTTCGTCGACCCGTTTGCACACGTTACTTGGAGAGAAAATGAATTATTTGGAGCCTCAGGAAACCAGTTAGATTATATTGCAGTAAAAAGTACAACAGCTGTTGATTTTAGAGCTGATAATGAAGGTAATTTTGACAGTTTGGAAAAAAATTCTATAGATTTATACGCTTCATTTAAAAGTTTATATCTACAAAATAGAGAAAATAAAATAAATAACTCCAGTGAAAATGAAAACGACTGGGGTAATTTAGATAATTAAAAATAATCTAAAATGAAAAAGATAAGTTTAATTTTAGTTGTATTTCTTCTAATATTTAAAACATCTTTTGCAAGCACTTATAGTTCTGACCCTCAAATATTTGTTAAAGAATTAGTAAATGACGCAATTAACAAACTGTCTGACAAAAATCTAAGCAAAGAAGAAAAGGCAAATTTTATAGAAAATTTGGCTACAGAGAATGTAGATATTAATGCATTGGGATTATATACCCTGGGAGAATTAAGAAAATCAGCTGATAAAAGCCATCTAGATAAATATCAAAAGGTATTTGAAAAATACTTTTTAAAAACTTTAACATCTAGATTGACGGACTACTCATCTAGCAAATTTGAGGTAATAAGTGCTGAGAAAAAAAGCTCAAACTATACAATAGTAAAATCAAAAATAGTTCAAAGCGAAAACCAGCCTGAAATAAAAATTGACTGGAGAGTCTATACTAAAAATTCAGAAAAACCCCTTATAAGAGATTTAATTGTTGAAGGATTAAGTTTGGCAAGAACTCAAAAGGAAGAATTTTCTTCGATTTTAAATTCAAATAATAACGACATAAATATTCTAATTAGTAAATTAAAAGAATTTCTAAATAATTAATTGTGGTGGGCCCGCCAGGACTCGAACCTGGGACCAATACATTATGAGTGTACTGCTCTAACCAACTGAGCTACAGGCCCAAACTATTATCTTTTATATCAGAAAAAATTACTTTTCTAGGAAACTTTTTAGTTGTTTTGATCTACTTGGATGTTTAAGTTTTCTCAATGCTTTAGCCTCTATCTGTCTAATTCTTTCTCTAGTTACTGAAAATTGCAGCCCGACTTCTTCAAGCGTATGATCTGTATTCATTCCAATTCCAAAACGCATTCTTAATACTCTTTCTTCTCTGGGTGTTAAAGATGCTAAAATTTTCGTTGTAGACTCGCTTAAATTAGATTGAATGGCAGTATCTAAAGGCTGTAAAGCATTTTTATCTTCAATAAAATCACCTAAGCTACTATCTTCTTCATCCCCTACAGGTGTTTCAAGTGATACTGGCTCTTTAGCAATTTTTAAAACTTTTCTTACCTTCTCTAAAGGCATTGCTAATTTTTTAGCTAATTCTTCTGGTGTTGGTTCTCTACCAAACTCACTCATTATTTGTCTTTGAGTTCTAACAATTTTATTAATTGTCTCAATCATATGTACTGGAATTCTGATTGTTCTAGCTTGATCTGCGATAGATCTCGTAATAGCTTGTCTGATCCACCAAGTAGCATATGTTGAAAACTTGTAACCTCTACGATATTCAAATTTATCAACAGCTTTCATCAAACCGATGTTGCCTTCTTGAATAAGATCTAAGAATTGTAAGCCTCTATTAGTATATTTTTTTGCAATCGAAATTACTAATCTTAAATTAGCCTCAACCATTTCTTTTTTAGCTATTCTAGACTCTCTTTCACCTTTTTGAATCCTGCTTACTAATCTTTTAAATTCACCAACTGACAATCCTATCTTTTTACTAAATTCAACTAATCTTTCTCTAATTTCTGAAAAATCTTTTTTAAATTTTTTGAAAAAAGATTTCCAAACTGTGTTTT
>CACIYJ010000033.1 GCA_902590845.1 uncultured Pelagibacteraceae bacterium | reverse complement strand
AATCAAATACAACAGCGTCAGCTGATTGATTGCCAACAACAGTATTTACCTCGCTAAATTTTTTCTGGTGAAAAAAAAATCTATTTGGGTATTTTTTTTCTAACTCTTTACTAATGTTTAGAATAAATTCATCGCGATCCAAAGCTATAACTTTTGTTTTGGAGAATTTAAGTAAATTTTTTGAGTAGCCTCCGCCGCCAAAAGTACAATCTATATAAACACCGCCTTTATCGGGAGAGCAAATTTTGATTACCTCATCCAACATCACCGGAAAATGCTGGGGTTCCGATAATGAAGTTAGATTGATCATAATGATATAGTTTTATCATTAAAATTTTTGTTTTCTTAAAAATGCAGGAATTTCAAAATCTTCCTCTTCATTTAAATCCTGATCAAAAAGTTTTTCTGTATGTTCATCGCCACCAGACTCGTCTAAATCACTTTCGACTTGGGTTTCATTATCATGTGAAAAAAGTTGTGGTGTATGCTCTTCTTCATTACTTGGTTCAGAATCAAAACTTGTGTCTTCATCCTTTGGCAATAAAGAACTATCCTTATTACTTTCTATATATGAGGCGTTCTCCATCGAAACACCTGTAGGAATATTGTCTATATCCCCTTCTATCTCGGATTCAGGAGTACTCTGTTCTAAATTATTAACTATAGAGTGTTGTTCTTGTTCGTTGATTTCAAACTTTTCATCTAACTTTAAAGCAGTTGCTCCTTCAATTGAATTAAAGGTGCTGTTCTCTATATTGTTTGTATTTTGAGAAAATAATCCTTCTGAATAACCATTGTTTCTGTTTTGTATTCGAGAAACCATATTTAAAACTGTATTAGAATCAGTTTTATGACCATCTAAAGCAGTAGCAACTATTGATACTCTCATTTTACCATTCATATTTTCATCTTTGATGGCGCCAAAAATTAACTCTGCCTCAGGATCAACTTCGGCTCTTACTTTTTGAACTGTTTGATCAACTTCAAATAAAGTTAGATCTTTTCCTCCTGTAATATTTATTAATAATCCTTTTGCACCTTTTAAAGAATACTCGTCAATTAATGGATTGTTTAAAGCCATTTCAGTTGCTGCCATTGCCCTGTTTTCTCCTTCTGCTTCACCAGTTCCCATCATCGCTTTACCCATTGAGCTCATTACAGTTTCCACATCAGCAAAGTCCAAATTTATCATCCCTGGTCTTACCATTAAGTCTGTAACACTTTGTACTCCGTGTTTTAGGACATTGTTTGAAAGATGAAATGATTCTTCAAATGTTGTTGTTTCACTAGCAATCTTAAAAAGATTTTGATTTGGAACAACTATTGTTGTATCTAAATGTTTTTTTAAAGCTTCAAGTCCTTCCAAAGCTCTTCTCATTCTTTTTGGACCTTCATATGAGAAAGGCAAAGTAGTTACACCAACAGTTAAAATATTCAATTCTTTTGCAGCTTTAGCAATAACATGTGAAGCTCCTGTACCAGTCCCTCCGCCCATTCCAGCTGCAATAAAAATCATATTGCTTCCTTGAATATAATTCACTATTTCACCTATAGATTCATCTGCTGCTGCTTGACCAATGTTGTGTTTTGCACCAGCTCCTAACCCTTTTGTTAAATTCATACCTATTTGAATTTTTGCATGAGCTTTACTCATTTTTAAATCTTGAGCATCTGTATTAACTGCAACAAATTCAACGCCTTCCATTCCTGATTCAATCATCGCATTAATTGCATTACCACCAGCTCCTCCAATTCCTAAAACTAGAATTCTAGGTTTTAATTCTTTAAGTTCTCCTCCCCCAACATTTATACTCATACCATCTCCCCTTTCTGTTTATTATCCCATTTAAGATTTGATCTATTTTCATAAGCTTTTTTTCTTGCTACCGCTTTAAATTTTTCAAATGTTTTTGGCTCCCATATTTGAAAAGTTTTTCCAAGACCAACAAATAAAATATTATTCTTGATGTTAGCGTGTTTCAGCAATTTTTCTGTTAGTGATACCCTGCCTTCAGTATCGAATTGTAAATTTACGCTTTCAGATAATATTGAAGTTGCAAAATAATCTCTTTTTTCTTCAAATGGATTTAATGAATCTATAGTGTTAGATAATTTTTCAATTCTATCTTGTGAGCAAGCCTCTAAAGCTGAATGATTGAATGACGGATAACTTATAAACCCGTTGTAACCTAAAGAACTTAGATGAGATCTAAAAGTTGCAGGCACAGATACCCTTCCTTTTTTGTCTAATTTGTTTTCGTAACTTGATAAAAACATTTTTTTTTAAAACCTTAATTTCTTTTAATATCTTCAAATCACCCTCCATTATGGGATTATTTGGGATGCTATGGGTTTTAATTTAAATAGTCAATATAATAGTTTTTTGGTTATTGGTACAAAAAGAGAACATTTAATAAGGAAAAGTTGCCAGATAATCTATAAGCCGGGTTCTGTCATTGAAGATGTCATTTCTCTAGGCTTGAGTTCGCACCCAAGCTCAAGCGGTTAACCCAGAAGACTAACTAAAGACTGTTTTTAGCATCAAATGCAGTGTCTTCTCTATTTAACCTTGCTCCCAGTGGGGTTTGCCGTGCGTTTTTTGTTACCAAAAAACCGGTGAGCTCTTACCTCACCGTTTCACCCTTGCCTTGATAAGGCGGTTTATTTTCTGTGGCACTATCCCTGAAGTCACCTTCGCCAGTCATTAACTGGCACTGTGTCTTTATGGAGCCCGGACTTTCCTCTATTAGCAAATCTAATAGC
>CACIYJ010000032.1 GCA_902590845.1 uncultured Pelagibacteraceae bacterium | reverse complement strand
GGTTGTCCTTTTTTTATTTTTCGTTGAATTTTTTTAATTATATATTTTACAGAAACTGGTTTTCCACTTCCAACATTATACATGTCACTTATTAATTTTTTGGATTTTAAAATTTTGATAAACAAGCTTACAATATCATCGACGAACAAGAAATCTCTTAATTGTTTGCCATTGGTACAATTAAAATTTTTTTTATTTATACACGATGTAATTGCATGTGGAATTAATCTTGATGTATCCTGATAAGGTCCATAAATTTGATACAATCTAAGAATTAAAAAACAAAATTTTAAATCTTTTGAAGTTATTAAATATTTGCTTGCTTTATATTTTGCTAGCCCATAATTGCCTTTAGGTTTACATTTTGAGTATTCTTTTTGTGGTGATGTAATATCTCCATACTCCAAACTACTTCCGATTTGAATAAATAATTCTAAATCTTTACCGTTAAAGTAATCAACAAGATTTTTGGTTCCCTCAAAATGACTTTTAAAAGTTTTTTTTACTTTTGAATGATCGATATATCCACCAAGAATAGTGTGATCATTTTTGATAAATTTAAAAATTTCAGGTTCCATAACAAAAAAACCACCATTTATCCATCCTTCTTCTAAATTAGATTTTTCCTTAAAATATTTTACTTTTTTTCCTGAAATTTTTATTCCTCCAAATCTTGCTGGCGGCCTTACAGCTGTTAGTGTTACAAAATTTTTTGAATTTATATGAAACTTTAAAAGTTTTTTTAAATTAACGTTTGATAGTCCATCTCCGTACGTTAACATAAACCTATTATTTCCAATATATTTTTTTATCTTTTTAATTCTTCCACCTGTCATTGTTTTTTGACCTGTATTAATAATCTTAATATTTAGATTTTTCAAATTTTTATGAAAATATTCTTTAATAATTTTATGTTTATAACCGCTGGCAATTAGAAAATCTTTGTAACCAAATTTATGATAAAATTTTATAATCCTTACGACTATTGGAATATTCAATATTTTTACCATTGGTTTAGGAATTAATTTTGTGTGCTCAGAAAGTCTAGAACCTAATCCTCCTGCTAATATCACAACTTTCATAATTATATTAATCTTGTATAAATTTTAATTTGATCAATCGATTTTTTAAAAATTAATCTTTTGTTTTTTAAAGAGTAACATTTGTACCAATCAATAGTTAATTTAACAGTTTTTTGAAAACTCAAGATTGGTTTCCAATTAAGATATTTTTTAGCTTTTGCGTTGTTTAAATTAAGTAAAATATTTTCTTTAAAACTTGTTTTTTTTTCTATTTTCCAATCTATATCTTTCCAAAATAATTTAGATTTATTCAGAACATCTAAAACTTTAAAATTATATCTCATATTTGGGCCAAAATTAAATGACTGGCCATGAAGTTTTTTATTAAGTTTAATTTTTTTTGCTAATAAGAGATAGCCATAGATAACCTCTAAAACATGCTGCCATGGTCTGGTGGATTCCGGATTTCTAATTTTGGCTGTTCTTTTTTTAATCCATGATTTAATGCAATCAGGTATAAGTCTATTATCAGACCAGTCACCTCCTCCAATTACATTGCCTGCTCTAGTTGAAACAATAAAATTTTTATTATTTTTTTTATTAAAGAAAGATTTAATATAGGAATTAATTGCTATCTCTGCTGCAGATTTAGATGCTCCATAGGGATCTTCGCCTCCCAAAATATCATTTTCTTTGTAACCTTTTTTTGTCTCAATGTTTTTATAACACTTATCACTCGTAATTATTATAGTAATTGTTTCTTTTTTATTTTCTTTAAGAGACTCTAAAATATTTACAGTACCCATTAAATTCGTTTTCCAAGTTTCAATTGTGTTGGTATAAGATTTTCTAACAATTGATTGCGCTGCCAAATGAAATATAAAATCTGGCTTAAACTTTTTAATTATTCGCTTTATTTTATTTAAATTCTGTATATCAATTTTTTTTGATTTAATTTTCTTACCTAGGTCAAGCAATTCATAATGCGAAGGTTTCGTTGGAATATTTTTTGATATGCCTAAAACGTTGGCGCCAATTTCAGTCAGCCAAAGAGTTAACCAAGAACCTTTGAAACCAGTATGGCCAGTAACAATAACTTTTTTATTTTTGAAAACTTTTTCTAAATTCATTTTTAAATAACAAAATTGAAGAATCTGTATAAGTAGGGATTTAATTTATAACGTAAGTTTCCTAAAAAATAGTTTTTGCCCTCAATTCTATAGACATCTTTTATTCTATTAGTCATTAAATTATAAACTAAAGCAATCCTATTGGATTCTCCATCTCCTTTGTAAAAATGCCAAGTTTCTCTTTCCTTTCTCGAAAAAAAAACCGCTCTATTGATTCTCCAATCAATTATTTTTTTTTTATCACCATTTTTATTTTTACAAAAAATTGTACCAGTATTTTTTGTTGGTTTAATATATACAACTCCACTCAATAATTTGTTTGGCGTATCATCATGTATTGGAAATTCATAATCTGCTCCTGTCTCAATTATGTGAAATTCTGAATATTCATACAGCTTTGTCTTTAAGGGATTTAATTCATTTAACAGATCTATAGCTTGTTGATGATAATTAAGATGAAGACGTTTAACAGTTTCCGGTGTCATACAGCTAGATTTAATGTTTAAATTTTTATCGATAGAATTGTGATAAACGCGAAGATCAGATCGACCAATTCTATCTAAATTTACAGATGAAACATCTTCAAAATCTTTTGTAGTAAAAAAATTATCTATAATCTTAAATTTCATTTTTTTTTTCAAAAATATAATTAAATACATGGGAGAATTTTTGGTGTTTATTAAAAATATCTGCGTGTTTTTTGTGTTTAATTTTAAAATTATTCTCACTCATTATTTCTATAACTTTATCAAATTGTTCTTTGTATTTTTCAT
>CACIYJ010000031.1 GCA_902590845.1 uncultured Pelagibacteraceae bacterium | reverse complement strand
TTGACTTCTTTTTATAAGCATTTAAATATTGATTTTGAAATTTTTAACTTCAGTAATAATATTTTAGATTATTTTTCTAAAATTAATTTAGCAATAACTCGTTCAGGATCTTCAATGCTGGCAGAATTGATCAATGCAAAAATACCTTTTATTTCCGTTCCTTTACCTTCATCAGCAGATGATCATCAACTAAAAAATGCTATTCATTATGAGAAAAATGGGTATAGCTATTTAATAGAAGAAAAAGATTTAAACGCAAAATTGTTCCAATTGATTAAAAAAATTAGTGAAGACATATCATTATTAAGTCAAATAATACGTAAACAAAGACAATATTCTGACAAATCAGTATATGAAAATATCGACAACCAAATAAACAAGATAATAAATGAAGAACATTAGAATAGGACAAAAAGAAATTATTCATTTCATAGGAATTGGAGGAATAGGCATGAGTGGTTTAGCTCAAGTTATGAAAACTATGGGTTTTAAAATTCAAGGCAGTGATCAAAATAAAAATAAAAGCACATCCGATTGTTCAAAAGCAGGCATTAAAGTTTTTATAGGACATGCTAAGAAAAATATAAAGAATTCAACGCTTGTGGTTAAATCTTCTGCTATACAAGATAATAATGTAGAAATTAAACAAGCCAAAAAAAACAAAATTCCAATTTATTCAAGAGCTGAAGTTTTGGCCAATGTGGTTTCATTAAAAAAAAATATAATAATTACTGGTTCTCATGGGAAAACTACCACAACATCTTTAGTAGCAAAAATTTTATCTGATCAAAAATTAGACCCAACCATTATTAATGGAGGAGTTATTAACTCATTTAACAGCAATGCTAAACTAGGAAAAGGTGATTGGGCTATTTTAGAAGCAGATGAGTCCGACGGTAGCTTTTTAAAGTTGCCAATAAATTATTCAATAGTAACTAATATAGATTTTGAACATATGGATTATTATAAAAAATATAAAAATTTAGAAAATGCATTTATTCAATTTATAAATAAAACTCCGCCAATTGGTAAATCTTTAATTTGTATTGATAATAAAAATATCAATAGAATTTTAAACAAAATAAAAAATAAAAATATATTAACATATGGTTTTAACAAAAAAGCTAATTATAGAATTAACAACCCAAGATACAATGCTACCCATTCGTTGTTTGATTTACATTACAAGAATCTAGACAATAGAAAAACAACAATTAAAAATATTAATTTAAGATTAATAGGAGAACACAATGTTCTTAATGCATCTGCAGCTGTAGCAGTTTGTATAAATCTTGGAGTAAAAATTAATATTATTAAAAAAGCTTTAAAAAACTTTTCTGGAGTTCAAAGGAGAATGACTAAAATATTCACGAAAAATAAAAATGAATTTTTTGATGATTATGCTCATCATCCAACAGAAATTTCTTCAATTTTACAAGGAGTTCATAAAGTTTATAATAGAAGAAAAATTATCACAGTTTTCGAACCTCATCGATATTCTAGAGTAATGTCATTAAAACAAGCTTTTTCTAAATCATTTATAAGGTCAGATTTAGTTTTAATTTGTCCTATATATGCAGCAGGTGAAAAGAAAAATTTAAATTTTAATCTATTCAATTTTGCAAAATTAATATCTAAGAATTCTAAAACTCAAGTAGTACTTGTAAAAAATCAAAAAGAATTATCAAATTACTTTAAAAAGAATTTGATAAGCGATGAAATTATAATTGGTATGGGTGCTGGCTCTATCTCACAATGGATGAGGGAATTAAAATTTAGTTTATGAATCTAAATAAAGGTCTTTTAAAAAAAAAATTTGGCAAGAGTCTAATAATTAATGAAAATTTATCAAAATATAGCTGGTTCAATCTAGGAGGTCCTGCTGACATTTTCTTTAAACCTGAAAACAAAGATCAGCTGATAAAATTTTTAAACGAAATTAGAAAAAATAATTATAAGATATATGTTTTGGGAGCAGGCTCAAACACCTTAATCAGGGATTCCGGTGTAAAAGGTGTTGTAATTAAATTAGGTTCTAAGTTTTCAGATATCAAATTATTAACAAAAGACACGATTGAAGTTGGTGCAGCTATATTAGATAGAAAGGTTTCAGATTTTGCAAAAAACAATGATATTAGCAGTATGGAATTTTTGTCTTGCATTCCTGGTTCTATAGGCGGCGCAATAATAATGAATAGCGGATGCTATGGCTCAGATATTTCTGAAATTTTATTGTCTATTAAAGTAATTGATGACAAAGGAAACGAAAAAGAAATAAAAAAAGATGAAATTAAATTTTATTACAGAGACACAAATCTTCCAAGAGATTATATAATATTATCTGCAATACTTAAGGGCACTATTTCCTCAAAACAATTGATTGCAAAAAAACAAGGAGAATTAATTCAAAAAAAAAAAAAATCTCAACCAAGTCAAATAAAAACTGGCGGCAGTACATTCAAAAATAATAATGAAAAAAAAGCATGGATGTTGATCAAAGAATCCGGCTGCGATAAATTTCATGTAGGAGATGCAAAGATTTCTGACAAACATTGTAATTTTTTTGTAAATAATGGGACAGCTAAAGCCTCAGACATAGAAAAATTAATAAATAAAGTAAAAAAAGAAGTACAATATAAAACTGGAGTTAATCTGGAATTAGAGATTAAGATTATTGGTGATGAAGAATAAAAAAGTTTTAGTGGTGCTTGGAGGCACATCAGGAGAAAGAGAAGTCAGTCTTGATAGCGGAAAAGCATGCATAAAAGCATTGAAGAAAATAGGTTATAGTGTATCAACTTTTGATCCTAAAAAAAAAAAATTCAATTTAATTGATCAAAAGAAAACAGATGTGATTTTTAATGCTCTTCATGGGAAAGGCGGTGAAGATGGAGTTGCTCAAAGCTATTTTGAATATTTAAGAATTCCCTATACTCATTCAGGAGTAATTAGCTCATATAATGCGATGAATAAGATAATTTCAAAAGAAATTTTTAAGAAAAATAAAATTAAGTCTCCACAATATTTTGTACTTCAAAAACAAGATTATAATAAAATTAAATTGAATAAATCTATCAAAAGAAAAAAGATTAAATTTCCTATCGTGGTTAAACCTATAAATGAAGGATCTAGTATTGGAGTAAAAATATGTAAAAATATCTCGGATCTTAATAAATCTACAAAATCTCTTTTTAAAAAATATGCAGAATTAATTTTCGAGCCTTATATTGGCGGTCAAGAAATTCAAGTTGCTGTTATCAATGGCGCTTCGTTAGGCGCAATTGAACTTGAGCCAAAAAGACAGTTTTATGATTATCAGGCCAAGTATTCAAAAGCTGCAAAAACTAAGCACATCATGCCAGCTAATTTAAAAAAATCTAAATACAAGAAGGCTCTTCAGATTGCGAAAAAAGCACATAATGCTTTAGGTTGCAAAGGTGTAACCA
>CACIYJ010000030.1 GCA_902590845.1 uncultured Pelagibacteraceae bacterium | reverse complement strand
AAACTTCTTTTTTAAAAAAAATTTTGTTAAGATAGTAGAGTACATAACCAATTGAATCTAAATATAATAGTTTTGTTTTTTCTAAATTTGAAATTTTTTGTTCAAAAAATTTTTCTTCATATCTTCTAAAGTGTCCAACAGCTTTATCAAGGTTGCCGTAGATTTTTTGATGTGCTGGGACCATTATGATTAAATAACCGCCTTTTTTTAGCTTCTTTTCAGCTTCTTTAATTTCAAGCATATCATTTTTAATATGCTCTAATACATGTAAATATAAAACCAGGATCGCCCCATGAAGAGCTTTCTCAAAGCGAAACAGATAAGTGTTTAGATCGTTTTGATAAATTACGTAATTCAGATGGTTCTACAAAAACATCAGAGTTAAGATTATTAATGCAAAAGACTATGCAGTCTAAATGTGCAGTTTTTAGAACAGAAAAAACTTTAAAAGAAGGAATGAAGGAGATCAGGAAACCTTTTGAAGGCATGGAAAACATTTCAGTTCAAGATAAATCATTATTATTTAATACTGATTTGGTTGAAACCTTGGAGTTTGACAATCTTATAAGACAAGCAATGACAACGATAGATTCTGCTTACCATAGAAAAGAAAGTCGAGGAGCTCACGCTAGAGAGGATTTTAAAAAGAGAGATGATAAAAGTTATATGACACACACATTGGCTTGGCAAAAAGGAAATGAAGTTAAAGTTGCATATAGGCCAGTTCATGCCAAAACTTTAACAAATGATGTTCAGTATTTTCCTCCAAAAGAAAGAGTGTATTAATGGTACAATTTAGCTTGCCCCAAAATTCAAAAATTTTAAAAGGCAAATACTACAAAGATAAATCTGGTTCGAATAATTTAAAAAAAATCAATATATATAGATGGGATCCGTCAAAAAATGAGAATCCTAGAATTGATACATTTGAAGTTAATATGAATGAATGTGGACCAAAAGTATTAGATATACTTTTTAAAATTAAGAACGAAATAGATCCTTCACTAACCTTTAGAAGATCTTGTGCTCACGGAGTATGTGGTTCCTGCGCAATGAATGTAGATGGTGTAAACACTTTGTCTTGCACCAAATCACACTCAGATATTAGAGGTGAATTAAATATTTATCCTTTGCCACATCTAAAAGTTGTCAAAGATTTAGTTGGAGATTTAAATAATCTTTATAAACAATATGAATCAATTGAACCATGGTTAAAGACTAAAGTTGGAGAAAAAACAACTAAAGAAATAAAACAATCTCAAGAAGATAGAGAAAAACTAGATGGCTACTATGAATGTATTTTATGTGCATGTTGTTCAACTGCATGCCCCAGCTATTGGTGGAACGGTGATAAATACTTAGGACCTGCAGTCTTATTACAAGCTTATAGATGGATAAATGATAGTAGAGATGAAGATAAAAAAGAAAGATTACAAAAAGTTGCCGATGAACTAAAATTGTATAGATGTCATACTATTATGAATTGTACTAATTCTTGTCCAAAAGGTCTAAATCCAGCAAAAGCTATTGGATCAATAAAAAAAATGCTTGCAACAAGCTAAAAGCTTATTTAATCAATTAGCAACATGAGATTAATAGAACACTTTATTGACGGTAAGAATTATTCTGGGAATTCTAAGAGAAAACAAAAAGTTTTCGATCCAGCTACAGGTGAACAAAGTGCGGAAGTTAAATTAGGAACAAAAGAAGATGTTAATAAAGCTGTAGAAAATGCAAAAAATGCATTTGAGGCATGGTCGAATACGCCTCCTCTTCAAAGAGCGAGGGTTATGTTTAAATTTAAGGAACTTATAGAAAAAAATTCTGATGAACTTACGAAGATTATCGTTTCTGAACATGGAAAAGTATACGATGATGCCAAAGGATCTTTGATTAGAGGGTTAGAAGTCGTCGAATATGCATGTGGTATACCTCAAATGCTTAAAGGAGAATTTGCAGAGAATGTTGGAAAAAATGTTGATAGTTGGTCAATAAGACAGCCCCTAGGAGTTTGTGCAGGCATTACTCCATTTAATTTTCCTGCAATGGTTCCTATGTGGATGTTTCCAATGGCAATAGCATGTGGAAATACATTTGTTCTTAAGCCATCAGAAAAAGATCCATCTTGTTCGATAAGGTTAGCAGAGCTTTTGAAGGAATCTGGGTTGCCAGACGGTGTTTTTAATATTGTTAATGGAGACAAAGAGGCAGTTGATTCATTAATAAGCAATAAAGATGTAGTGGCAATGAGTTTTGTAGGATCTACACCAATAGCAAAATATATTTATGAAAATTGTGCCAAAAATGAAAAAAGAGTTCAGGCATTAGGAGGTGCCAAGAATCATTGTGTGGTGATGCCGGATTGCGATTTAGATCAAGCAGTAAATGGTTTAATGGGTGCTGCATATGGTTCAGCTGGCGAAAGATGCATGGCCCAATCTGTTGCAGTCGCAGTAGGTAGTATTGGTGACAAACTAGTTAGCAATTTGGCAAAAAAAGTTGAAGCATTAAAAGTTGGTCCAGGAATGGATAAAAAATCTGAAATGGGACCACTGGTTACAAAGGAACACTTAGCAAAAGTAAAAGGGTATGTTGATATTGGAGAGAAAGAGGGAGCTAAATTAATTGTGGACGGAAGAAATCTTAAACTTAAAGGTTATGAGAACGGTTACTATATTGGAGGATGTTTATTTGATCATGTAACCAAAGATATGAGAATCTATAAAGAAGAGATTTTTGGTCCAGTCCTTTCAGTTGTTAGAGCAAAAAATTTTGATCAAGCCTTGCAATTAGTTAATGATCATGAATTTGGTAATGGAGTCAGTATATTTACTAGAGATGGGGACTCAGGCAGAACATTTTCGAATAAAGCTAAAATAGGTATGGTTGGTATAAATATTCCCATACCAGTCCCTATGGCTTTTCACAGTTTTGGAGGTTGGAAGAGATCATTGTTCGGAGATCAACATATGCACGGTCCAGAGGGAGTTAGATTTTATACTAAATTAAAAACAATAACTTCAAGATGGCCTTCTGGATTAAGATCTGACCCAGAGTTTGTAATGCCAACCATGAAATAAAAAAGGAGAAAAATTGAGAAAAAAAATTACCTTGATAGGTGCTGGGCAAATAGGTGGAACATTAGCGCATTTAATTGCTCTTAAGGAATTGGGCGATGTAGTATTATTTGATGTTGTTGCTGGAATTGCAAAAGGAAAAGCTTTAGATATTGCTCAATCATCACCAGTTAATGGATTTAATATTCATTTATCAGGAACAGATAGTTATGAGGATACAAAAAACTCAGACGTAGTAATAATCACAGCAGGCATGCCTAGAAAACCTGGAATGACAAGAGATGATTTGCTTGGAATTAATTTAAAAATAATAAAACAAGTTGCTCAAGGAATTAAAAAAACATCTCCAAATGCATTCGTTATATGTATAACAAATCCACTAGATGTGATTGTAATGGCTTTACAAAAGTATTCAGGAATGCCTAAAAATAAAATAGTTGGAATGGCGGGAATTTTAGACTCATCAAGGTTTATTTATTTTTTATCACAAGAACTAAATGTTCCAGTTCAAAAAATAAAATCATTTGTCCTAGGAGGGCATGGCGATAGCATGGTAGCTATGTTAGATTTTACAGAAGTAGAAGGGAAAAAAATTAGTGAATTAGTAAAAGAAGGTAAAATTAAAAAAGAGAAATTGAATGCAATTGTTGATAGAACAAAAAAAGGTGGCGCAGAAATAGTTAAGTATTTAGAAAAAGGCTCTGCATTTTATGCTCCTGCTGCGTCCGGGGTTGAAATGGCTGAAAGTTATTTGAA
>CACIYJ010000029.1 GCA_902590845.1 uncultured Pelagibacteraceae bacterium | reverse complement strand
TTTTGCATTTACAATCTTTTTTTTTGTTGGTTTAGAATTGCCTATTACTAAAATATCTAATTTTTTTGAAATTGTTCCTAAAACTTTTCCTCCATTGTTTTCAACTAATGATTTTGCTTCAGATCTGCTCATTTTTTCAAAACCACCAGTAAACATAATAGTCTTATTAGAAAATTTTCCTTTTTTGTTTTGAATTTTAAAATTTTTTATTTTTAGCTTATCGATTAGTTGTCTTACAATTTCAATATTTGTATTGTTTAAAAAAAAGCTATTTATTGATTCAATTTGAATTTCGCCAATTCCATCAAGATCAATTAGATTTTCCAAGATTTTTTTTCTACCTTTGGCATTAAATAGATCAGAAAATTTACTAATAGATTGAAAAAAACCTGCTAAAATCTTTGCATTCTCTTGGCCGATATGCCTTATACCAATTGAAAAAATAAACCTATCTAGTTCTATAATCTTGGACTTATCAATCGCTTTTTTAAGATTGCCAATTGATAATTCTCCCCATCCTTCAAGATTTTTAATTTTATTATAATTAATTACAAAAATATCGGATGGTTTTCTAATTAATTTTATTTCCCAAAATTGATCTATTACTTTTTTTCCAAGACCATCGATATTAAAGGCATCTTTAGATACAATATGTTTTAATTTCTCTCTTGCAGTAAAGTCACATTCATAACCCTTCAAACATCTTCTAACAGCATCTTCTTTTTTTGTAGATTTATTTACTTCTTTTTTTGTGGATGCTCCGCATAAACATTTTTCAGGAAAAATATATTTTTTACTATTTTGATTTCTTTTTGATAAATCTACAGAAATTACTTGGGGGATTACATCTCCCGCTCTTTGAATCTGAATTGTATCCCCTATTCTAATATCTTTTCTGTTAATTTCATCTTCATTATGTAATGTTGCATTTGAAACAACAACGCCGCCAACTGTTACTGGTTCTACTCTTGCGACAGGTGTTATTGCTCCTGTTCTGCCAACTTGTATAACTATATCTTTAATTCTTGTAACTGCTTTTTCAGCAGAAAATTTATATGCAACAGCCCAACGTGGAGAATTCGAAGTATTACCTAGTCTTGATTGTAATTTTAAATCATTAACTTTGTAAACCAATCCGTCAATATCATAATCCAGTGATGATCTTATTGAATCTATATATGAATGTTGATCTTCGATCTCATCTAAATTTTTTACCGTTTTAACTAATGGATTAATAGAAAATCCCCAATTTTTTATTTTTTCTAAAAATTCTGATTGTGTGCTGAATATCATCGGCTCTATGGCGCCGAATCCATAAGCAAAATATTTTAGAGGTATTTTAGATGTTTCTCTTGGGTCTTTTTGTCTAAGTGATCCACCTGCGGCATTTCTTGGATTAGCAAAATCTCCTTTGATATTATTAAAATCTTTTTTTCCGATATATATTTCTCCTCGAATTTCAAATAAAGAAGGAACATTATTGCTTTTTATTTTTTGTGGAATCTCATTAATAGTTTTAAGATTTTCTAAAATATCTTCGCCGATAACACCGTCTCCTCTTGAAAGGCCTTTTGTTAAAACTCCATTTTCATAAATTAAAGTTGCGGAAATACCATCTATTTTTGGCTCTGATGAAAATTCAATATTTTTATCTTTAATATTTAAAAAATTACTAATTTTACTAATAAAATCTTTCATATCATCTTTGTCAAAAGCATTTGACAAAGAAAGCATTGATTTTAAGTGTCTTAATTTTTTAAATTTGTTAGATGGAGGCGAACCTACTATTTTTTTATTCAAATTTAGCTTTTTAAGAAAATTATTTTTTTCCTCTAAATTAATAATTTCTCTTTTTAAACTATCATATTCTGCATCAGATATTATAGGATTATCATTATCAAAATAAAGTTTATTATGTTTTTTTAAAAGGTTGATTTTTTTTTTATAAATATCTACAGTTTTTGATTTTAAGTCCATTGTTTACCAAGCTATTTAATCTTTTTCAGAATCTTTTTAAAAAAGTTACTGTCTTTCTTGATTTTATCTTTTTTAATTTTGTAGTCTTTGTTTAAAACTTTATAGGATTGTTCAAACCATTCACTTGAATTGTAATTATATCCTAAAATTTTTGCATATTTTTTTGCCTCTTTCTCTAGACCTAAATAATAATTTATTTCTACCAATCTATGAAGTGCTTCTTCAACAAATACTGTTTTTTCATAATCTTCTATTATTTTTTTCAACCTATTAATTGCAGGAACCCATTTTTGTATAGAAGTATAATATTTAGCTACATATAGCTCTTTTGCAGCAAGCTGATTTTGAATTAAATCTTTTTTAAACTTTAAATCAAGGGCGTAATCTGAATCAGGAAATTCTTTTAAAAAAAAATCAATTTTTTTATCAGCTGCTAACAGTGGTTTAAGATCTTTTTTTTCATCTGAAATTTGTTCATAATATATTATTGCAATTAAATAATGTGCGTACATAATATTTTTATCTGCAGGATACTTTCTTAAATATCTATCCAAATTCTCTAGGGCTTCGGTGTAAAAATTTATTCCATAAAATGAATAGCTAGACATTATTGCTGATTTGGCTGCAAATTCTACAATCTTAAAATTTAATTCAGCTTCTGAAAATTTTTTTTCTGCATAAAAGTATTCTCCTTTATTAAAAGCATCAAAGCCTTCTTTATATAATTTATATGGATCAGCCTTATTTTTAATTTCGTATGCTGATTCTTGTTTTGCGCAATTAGTTGTAGTGAAAAATATTAATATTACAAAAATTAATTTATGATACATTTTCTATACATATCAAATAAATTATACTAGGTAAAATTTTGTCTTATTAAATACTGGCTGAAAGCGTTTTTTTTAATGATTCTTTAATTTGATTATTTTTTTCTACTGTATTTCCGCTTTCTAATGACCAATTAGATTTGTCAGAAAAAAATTTAAGAAGCAATTTATTTGTTAATGCATGTCCTCCTTGTGAAGTTTTTACATGACCAAATATTCTATATCCAGATAACATTAGGTCGCCAAGACAATCTAAAATTTTATGATAAACAAATTCATGTCTATTTCTTAAACCATCTTCGTTTAATATTTCATTCCCTCTAACAACAATAGCATTTTCAAGTGAACCGCCTTTGGCTAATCCTTGACTTTTTATAAAATCAATATCTTCATATAAACAAAAAGTTCTCGAATTATAAATGTTAGTTAAGTCACCATCGCTAAGCTTAAATTCTTTTCTTCTAGTTCTTATCAGCGGGTTGCTATAAACAATTTCAAAATCTACTATTAAATCATTTTTTAGTGGCTCTATTGATATATATTTTGAGCCTTCTTGAACTTCTACTTTTTTCAATACTTTTATAAACTTTCTTAATTCTTTTTGTTCTTTTATGCCAACAGATCTTATCGCATCAACAAATTCACTTGCAGATCCATCTAATATTGGAACTTCTGACGCGTCAATCTCGACTAAGGCATTATCTATACCTTCACCAAAAAAAGCAGCCATCAAATGTTCAACTGTTGATACTGTAGTGCCGCTTTTATTCTTAATCTTAGTGCAAAGTATTGGCTCTACAACGTTTTGATAATTTGCTTCGATTAAGTTTTCTTTGCCAACATCAGTTCTGCAGAATTTTATTCCAAAATTTTCACTTGCAGGCTTTACTGTCAAATTAACATTTATACCGTTATGTAAGCCAACTCCATGAAACTTAATTGTATCATTAATAGTTTTTTGATTATGTTGAGGCATTGAAAATTATATACAGAATAGAATAGCTCAAATTAAAACAACAAATGTTTCCAAAAATAACAAAAAACTACTCAAATAAAGACTT
>CACIYJ010000028.1 GCA_902590845.1 uncultured Pelagibacteraceae bacterium | reverse complement strand
CATTTTTTTCTTCTTGCCTTTTTTATTTCCCATTGATTTTCCAAGAATATCTCCAAGATTAACCATGCCAACATTTCCACCTGGCATGCCTGGAATTTCAAAGCTTTGAAGACCAGAAGCTTTATCCTGAACTTCAATTTCTATTTCATTCCCATCAAGATCCCCATTTCTTAATCTTTTTCTAAAGCTTTCTTTAGTAGCTACACTTGCTTTGCTGCCTACTAAAGCATCTAATACTTTATCTTCAGCTTTAAGTTCAGCTTTTGCTTTAACTTCTTTTCTTTTTTTCTCTTTTTCCATAGCGATAGCTATTTCAATTAAATCTCTAACTATTTGTTCAACGTCTCTTCCAACGTAACCAACTTCTGTAAATCTTGTAGCTTCGACTTTAATAAATGGGGCTTCAGCTAATTTTGATAGTCTTCTTGAGATTTCAGTTTTACCAACACCAGTTGGGCCAATCATAAGAATATTTTTAGGAAGAACTTCATCTCTCATTTCATCTGAGAGAGCTTGTCTTCTCCATCTATTTCTTAATGCAACAGCAACAGCTTTTTTGGCTTCTTTTTGTCCAATGACATATCTGTCTAATTCAGAAACTATTTCTCTAGGAGATAAAGCGCTTACTTTATAACTTTTCTTTTTAGTATTTTTTACAAGATTTAAATTTGTTACATTTTTAGAGTTAGCCATTATTAAATCTTCTCCACAGTAATATTGTTATTAGTAAAAACACAAATTTCAGAAGCTACTTTAATAGCCTTTCTAGCAATTTCTTCAGCTTTTAAATCTGTTTCTATTAAAACTTTTGCTGCAGCAAGTGCATAATTTCCACCTGATCCAATACCTATAATTCCGTCCTCTGGTTCTAATACATCTCCGGTACCAGAAATAATAAAGCTATGTTTCTTATCAGCCACAGCCATTAAAGCTTCTAGTCTTCTTAAAAATTTATCACTTCTCCAATCTTTTGCTAACTCAACAGCTGCTCTTTGTAAATTTCCTGCATGCTTTTCAAGTTTTGCTTCAAGTCTTTCGAATAATGTTAATGCATCAGCAGTAGATCCAGCAAAACCAGCTATCACACCTCTGCTTTCTATCTTTCTAACTTTTTTGGCTTTACTTTTTAAAACAGTATTACCAAGACTGACTTGTCCATCTCCAGCAACGACTGTTTCATTATTTTTTCTTAGCAAGACAATCGTAGTGCCATGCCACTTTTCAGCTGTATTCATGATGTTATATGTGGAGATTAATTCTAGATCTTCAATAGTGAAATCTGATTTATTGATAAAATGCTCATTTGTATATATATCAAAGATAAATTGTCTTAGATTATGAAAAGAAAAGCTAAAATAAACAGAAAAACCAAAGAAACTAACATTTCTGTCGTAGTTAATTTAGACGGAAAAGGAAAATATAAAATTAAAACTGGAATTGGTTTTCTCGATCACATGCTTGAGCAGCTAGCTAAGCACTCATTAATTGATTTAGAAGTTAAAGCCAAAGGTGATACGCATATTGATTTACATCACACAACTGAGGACACAGGTATAGCTATCGGTGAAGCTATTAAAAAAGCTGCAGGTAATCGAAAAGGAATTACAAGATACGCTTCAACAATGATTCCTATGGACGAAACACTTAGCAGAGTTTCAATTGATGTATCGAACAGACCTTATTTAATTTGGAAAGTTAATTTACCAGTAGAGAAACTTGGTGAAATGGATACAGAGCTATTTAAAGAATGGTTCCAAGCATTTTCTCAATCAGCAGGAGTAACTTTACACATTGAAAATATTTATGGCGATAACAGTCACCACAAGATTGAGTCTTGTTACAAAGGTTTAGCCAGATCACTTAAAGATGCTTTAGCGATAGATAAAAGAATTAAAAACTCGATACCATCGACAAAAGGCTCTATTTAAATTTAATGAATGTCACAATTGTTGACTACCAATCGGGCAATATAAGCTCAGTTATTAACTCTTTTACAGAGGTTGCTAAAGGCAAAGTTAATCTAGAGGTAACCTCAGATTTAAAAAAAATTAAATCAAGTGATAAAATAGTTCTACCAGGTCAAGGATCATTTAAGAGCTGCGTTGACTCTTTAAATAGTATTAAAGGCTTAGTTGATACTCTTAAAGAATTTGCAATAACTAATAAAAAACCGCTTTTTGGAATATGTGTTGGCTTACAAATGTTCGCAGACGTTGGATACGAAGAAGCAGAAACAAAAGGATTAGGTTGGATTTCAGGAAGGGTTTCTAAAATTGATAATCAAAAAGGAAAATTTAAACTTCCACACATCGGTTGGAACGAAATTGAAATACAAAAAGAAAGTAAAATATTTAAAGATATAGAAAATAAATCTCACATGTACTTTGTGCATAGCTATGAGTTTATACCTGAAGATAAATCAGTCGTTTCTGCCACAACAGATTATTCATCAAAAATTGTTTGTTCTGTTGAGAAAGAAAATTTATTCGGAACCCAATTTCATCCTGAAAAAAGTGATAAGACTGGATTAAAAATAATTGATAACTTTATAAAAATTTAAAATGTTTGAAAAAATTATCACAGACTTTTTTATTCTTTGGAGAAAAGAAAAGAAAAGAAAAAAAACAAAAAACAATGAAAATATTTCCTGCTATAGATATTAAGGATAAGAAGTGTGTGAGGTTAATCAAAGGAGACTTTGAAAATAAAACTGAATACAAAGCTTCACCAATTGACCAAGCCGGTAAATATAATGACCATGGTTTCAAGAATTTACACATAGTTGATCTAGACGGTGCTTTGACAGGTAAAACTGTTAACTTAGATATTATTCAAGAAATAGTAAGCAAATTTGATCTTAAAATTGAAATTGGTGGTGGAATTAGAAACTTCGAAAGTATTCAAAAATATATTGATGCTGGTGTTGAAAAAGTAATTTTAGGAAGCGCTGCTATAAAAGATAAAAAATTTTTAAAAGAAGCATGTGAAAAATTTCCTAATAAAATTGCTTTAGGTTTAGATGCAAAGGATGGAAACCTTTCGGTTTCGGGATGGAAAGAAAATCTAAATGTTAAAACCTTAAACTATTTAAAAGAAGTAAACGATTTTGGTGTAAGCCGAATTATTTATACTGATATTAACAGAGATGGGATGAAAACTGGTCCTAACTTTAATGAAACAGTAAAAATTGCAGAGATTTCTAAGTGTCCTATAGTTATTTCAGGTGGAGTTTCTTCAATGAAAGATATTAAAAAAGCAAAAGAGTTAAATAATAAAAAAATTGAAGGTATTATTGTTGGGAAAGCTATTTATGATGGTGATATAAAATTAGAAGAACTTGCAAATGAACTAAGAAAAATACAATAAAGTTATGGACAAACCAAATATAAACTTATTTTCAATCAAAAAGAAATTAAATAAGAAACAACGACTAGAAACTTTAAAGAAGGCCTTAGAGTCATTAGGTCTAAAATATAAACCGAAGAAGGAGCCGCCTAATGTTAAAAAATAGAATAATACCTTGTCTCGATGTAAAAAATGGAAGAGTTGTTAAAGGTATTAACTTCGTTGAATTAAAAGATGCTGGTGATCCTGTCGAGCAAGCTAAGATTTATAGTGATGGCGGTGCTGACGAAATATGTTTTTTAGATATTACTGCATCAAATGAAAATAGAGAGACTATAATTGATATTGTAAGAAAAACTGCCAAAGAATGCTTTGTTCCTTTAACTGTGGGCGGTGGAGTTAGGACAATTCAAAATATTACAGATCTATTGTTAGCTGGTGCGGACAAAGTTTCTATTAATACTGCTGCTGTTAAGAATGTTGATTTTGTTAAAGAGGCTTCAAAAAAATTTGGATCCCAATGTATTGTTGTAGCAATTGATGCTAAAAAAGTTTTAGAGAATAAATGGGAAGTCTTTACACACGGTGGAAGAAATAAAACAGGTATAGATGCTATTGAATTTGCTCAACAAGTAGAAACAAATGGAGCTGGAGAAATTTTACTTACTTCAATGGATAAAGACGGTACA
>CACIYJ010000027.1 GCA_902590845.1 uncultured Pelagibacteraceae bacterium | reverse complement strand
AAAGTAAAATAATCAAATTTAAAAAATTTTAAATTATTAATTTCTTTTCCAAATATTTTTTCCATTATTTTGAAAGATTTTGGTCCTTGTATAGCTAAAGTATCAACCTTTGCCTCAAAAATATCAACTTTAAAATTTTTAACCGAAGCAATTCCTTTTGCAAACAGCAATACGTCTGAGTCAGCTATACAAATTCTCCATCTATTTTCTTCTAATTTATAAATTAAAGGATCATTTATTATTCCACCTTCAGAGTCCACTAGAGGTGCATAGTAACAGCTTCTGATTTTTGAATTGGACAAATTTCTACATGTCATTAATTGTACTAGTTTGCCAGAATCTTTTCCTATAATCTCAATTTCTCTTTGAACAGACACATCCCAAATTTGAACATGTTTCTTTAGATGATTATATTCTTCCTCTGGAGATGAAAACGTTGTTGGTAATAACATATGATTGTAGACTGTAAAACTTTTTACTCCTTGTTTTTCTAATCTTGAAATAAAAGGTGTTCCTCTCAATCTTCTTGATCTTGTAATAAAAGTTTTCATTTTTTTAAAAATTCAATAATCTTCTCTCTCATTTCAAAAGCTTTCTCAAGTATTATCATATGACCACAATCTTTTATGATGTGTATCTTTGATCCGGGTACCAATCCTGAAAATTCTTTTCCTTTTTCAAGTTTTATCATTTTATCTGATTCTCCAAATATAAAAAACGTTGGACATTTGATTTTTTTAACAGCCTTAAGCCCATTTTTATAATTATTACACGCTTTTAAATCTACTGATAGAACTTCTATTACTTCTCTTGATGAATTTAATATTTTTTGAAGTGGATTTCCCCCAATAAATTGTTTCGAATGACCGTAACCCCATTTCATCATTAAATTTAATGACTCCATATTTCCTGAATGTGCTAAATCAATCAAACTTTTGTTTACTGGAATTTCGTAAGAACCTGCAACAAATATTAAATTCTTGATTTTTTTAGGTAACTTAGTTGCATATTCTAACGCAACTAAACAACCTTGTGAGTGTCCTACTAAAGTTAAATCTTGTATACCAATTTTTATAACAACTTTTTCTAACCATTCTGCCATTTCTTCAATTGTTTTTAAACTATCTCCCTCAGAATTACCGTGACCAGGAAAATCTAAAGCAAAAACATTGTAATTTTGATCCGATAAATATTGTGCTGTTAGAGACCAAACTACATGAGATTGCCCGCTTCCATGAAGAAGTATTATAGAATGTTTTTTTTGATCAAATATTTCTCCGGTATCGGTAAAAAAAACCTGTTTGTTTTCTATTTGAAGATTCAATTTAATTCCTTGGATTTTTTTTCATTAAACAAGTTATTATTTATCTTGCCAGTTAGGTTTTCGCTTGTTTATGAAAGCGTCTATTCCCTCTTCTGCATCAAGTTTAAGCATATTTTCAACCATAACATTTGAAGCATAATCATAAGCTTCTGATAGAGTCATATCTATTTGTTTGTAAAATGTTTTTTTACCAATTTTTAAAGTCATAGCTGATTTTTTAGATACTTTTAATGCTCTCTCTAAAACAAAATGCTGAAGAGCATTATCATCAATCATTTTGTTAATTAATCCAATTTCAGCTGCTTTGTTAGATGAAATTAAATCACCAGTCAAAAGCATTTCCATGGAATGTTTGTTAGATATATTTCTTGATAAAGCTACCATTGGTGTTGAACAAAATAGACCAATGTTAACACCTGGTGTAGCAAATCTAGCAGATTCTCCTGCATAAGCTAAATCGCAACTAGCAACTAACTGACATCCGGCTGCTGTCGCAACACCAGCAACTTCTGCAATTACAGGTTTGGGATTGTTAACAATAGATTGCATTAGTTTTGAGCATTTCAACATCACTTCTTTAAAATAAGCTTTTCCTTTATCAGGATTTTTTCGACCAGCCTTTAACTCTTTCAAATCGTGCCCAGCTGAAAATGTGGGGCCATCTGCTGAAATAATAATTACTCTTATTTTCTTGTCAGCAGCTGCTTCATTTAAAGCTAATTGCATGTTTAACATCATTTCTTCAGATAAAGCATTGTGATTTTTTGGATTATTTAAAGTTATACGTAGAATTCCGTCAGAGTTGCTTGAGGTTTTTACTATACTATTATTGTTTCTAGAGCTCATAGAATTTTAACTTATTATGACTTTTACCTCATCTGAGAGTGAATTAGCAATAAAACAATATCTATGGGCTCTTTCTTGAACTTTCTTCATTTCTTCACTATCAGCAGAAAATCCATTGGAAAATTCTACTTTGGGATTTAATTCTATTTTAGTAACTGACATTTCTCCTTTATTATTAAGTTTCCAGATTAAATCGATTGATATTTTAGACATATTGAAAAATCAGTTTAGTTCTTTAGCTTTTTTTCTAAGTTCAAATTTCTGAATTTTTCCCGTTGAAGTTTTTGGTAAATCACAAAAAACTACTTTTTTAGGTAGTTTGAATCCTGCTAAAGTTTCTCTACAAAAATCTATAATTTCTTTTTCTGTTGCTGGTTTATCTTTAATTAATTCTACAAATGCACAAGGTGTTTCTCCCCATTTTTCATCGGGTTTAGCAACTACAGCTGCTAAAGATACCGATGAATGTTTTGCAATTGTGTTTTCTATCTCGATTGAAGATATGTTTTCTCCTCCTGAAATTATTATATCTTTAGATCTATCTTGAATTTTTATATATCCGTCAGGATTAGTTACTGCCAAATCACCAGAGTGAAACCAACCGTCTGCCATTGACTTTTCTGTTGCTTCTTTATCTTTATAATAACCTTTCATAACTACGTTTCCTCTAATCATAATTTCACCCATTGTTTTTCCATCGTTAGGAACGGGTTTCATTGTTTTGGGATCCATTACAACTGCGCCTTCTGTATTTGGATATCTTACTCCTTGTCTCGCTTTAATTTCATTTTTTTTACTTTTTTCTAAACTATTCCATTCTTCATTCCATGCGCATTGAAGTATGTGTCCGTAAGTTTCTGTCAATCCATAAACATGCATTACTTCGAAACCTAAAGAGTCCATTTTCTCAAAAATAATACTCGGTGGGGGAGCGCCTGCTGTTAAAACATTTACTTTTCTTTTTAATTTTTTTTGTTGGTCTTTAGGTGCATTTGCTAACATATTTAAAACTATTGGTGCACCTCCAAAATGAGTAACTTCATATTTATCAATTAATTCAAATATTTTTTTAACATCTATGTTTCTTAAGCAAATTATACGAGCATGTAGCATTGATAATGTCCATGGATAGCACCACCCATTGCAATGAAACATTGGAACTGTATATAAAAAATTTAATTTATTTGGCATGTCCCAAGCTGTAGCGCTGCCAGTTGCCATTAAATAAGATCCTCTGTGATGATAAACTACACCTTTCGGATTTCCTGTTGTTCCAGAAGTATAACCTAAAGAGATAGCTTGCCATTCATCTTTGGGTTTTTTCCATTTATAATCTAAATCACCAGTGTTTAGAAAGCTTTCATATTCTAATTCACCAATATTTTTAAATTTTGAAGTGTCTATATCTTTATCTTCAATATCAATAATAGTAATTTTATTTTTTACATCTTTTAATGCTTTTGCAATTACTTCATGAAATTGTCTATCTACTATTAATACTTTTGCATCACTATGATTTAAAATATAGCTTATTGTTTTTGGATCCAACCTTGTATTAATTGCATTAATTACAGCGCCAACCATTGGTATTGAATAATGTGCTTCAAATATTTCAGGGGTATTGAAAGCCATTATAGAAACAGTATCGCCAATTTTTATTCCAATTTTATCTAGTGCGCTAGCAAACTTTACACATCTATTATAAGTATCTTTCCAAGTGTATTTCCTGCTCTCGTACACTACTGATTCATAGTTTGGATAAATATCTTTAGTTCTTTCTAAGAAAGTTAAAGGAGATAAAGGAACAAAGTTTGCTTCGTTTTTACCTAAATTTTTATCATAAGAGCTCATTGTTAATTAAATTTTGCATTCATTATACTA
>CACIYJ010000026.1 GCA_902590845.1 uncultured Pelagibacteraceae bacterium | reverse complement strand
TAAATGAGCCCAAGGAGTTTTGTTTAAAATAAATCTTTGTAAAAATTGAGCTGCTGTTATTGATCCTGCTCCACCAACATAATTTATATTTTGCATATCAGCATTTTTAGAATTCACAAGTTTATCATAATTTTTATGAAGGGGCATTCTCCATACTTTCTCCTCAACTTTTTCACCAGCGTTAAAAATTTGTTTAGATAACTGATCATCATTTGAAAAAAGACCAGCGTATTCCGATCCCAAACAAACTATGATAGCGCCTGTTAAGGTTGCTAAATCAATTATGAATTTTGGTTTAAATTTTTTTTCAGTAAAAGTTAATGCATCTGCTAAAACTAATCGACCTTCAGCATCTGTATTTAATATTTCTATAGTTTTACCACTATAAGATTTAACTATATCTCCAGGTCTCTGAGCATTTCCGCTTACCATATTTTCTACAAGACCTACAACGCCAACAGCATTAATTTTTGCTTTTCTCAATGCCAAGTTTTTCATTAAACCAACTACAGTAGCAGAACCTGCCATATCATAGGTCATATCTTCCATAAATTTTGCTGGTTTTAATGAATACCCACCAGTATCAAAACAAACTCCTTTTCCAACAAAAGCTAGAGGCTTAGAATTATTTTTTGCTCCATTCCATTCCATTGTTACTAGATACGATCCTCTGATACTTCCTTGTCCTACACCAAGCAAAGCATGCATACCAAGTTTTTTTAATTTTTTTTCATCATATATATTTACTTTTAAACCATCTTTCTTAAGTGAGATTAATCTTTTAGCGTATTCATCTGGATGCAGGACATTACCAGGCTCTGAAACTAAATCTCTTGCATAAAAAGTTCCTTCTTCCAAAGCTTTGAATTTTAATTGGTTTTGAGCCGAAGGTTTATTTTTATTTCCTAATACATCTATAGAAATAAGTCTTGTTTCTTTTTTTGTTTTATATTTTTTGAATTCATAAGACTTTAATTTTAGTCCATGAAGAAAATGACCTAAAAAATTATCATGTTTACCTACTATGCTATCAGAAACTATAAAGTACTCACTATTCTTTCCATAGTTTATACGTTTATAAAATTCTGCTCCTAAATTTTCTACATCTGAAGTATTTAAGTTATTTTTAATTGATATTAAAACTATCTTTTTTTTTGAATTAACCTCAAAAACAAATAAATTTTTTTTTAAATCACTAGTTTTTAATAAATCATTTATGTAAGAAAACTCAGAATTAGAAAGATATTTTTTTAGACCATTAATGTTAAATTTCTCATTAGAAAATAAGACTAGATTAGCTGAAGGTTCGCTGTCTGTTTTTTTTGAATAATTAATTTTAATAGACATAAGTTCTAAATAAATAGAGTTGAGAGGTATATATGTTCAAATATATCGTATTTCAATGGAAAATTCATTATACTATACTATCATAGGTTGAGTTTTGATTAAAGTTACATTATTTTAATACATTAAATTAAAATGCTACAAAATAAAATCTATCAAAATTTTACCAAAGAAATACTCAAGACATTTTTTGTCATACTATTTGGGCTTACTTTAATTGCTTGGACTGTAAGAGCAGTAAATTTTTTAGATCTTATTGTAGAAAGTGGTTACTCTATCTCTAATTATTTTCAATATTCGTTCTTAAATTTATTTGGTATTTTGACAAAATTTATACCTTTAGCTTTCTTATTGGCTTTAATAATATTTATAGTGAAACAAATTCAAGAGAAAGAATTTATAATATTGTGGACTTCTGGAGTTAAAAAAATAAAAATAGTAAATCTTTTTTTTCTAATCTCATGTTTTGTTTTAATGCTCTATTTATTTTTTTCAACTTTAATAACACCTTTAGCTTTAAATAAATCTCGATCTATAATTAGTCAAAATAATTTTAACTCTTTTTTACCTACTATAAGAATCCAACAGTTTAGTGATTCTTTTGAAGGTTTTACATTCATAGTAGAAAAAAAATTTAACAATAGTATAGAAAATGTTTTCATTCACGATAATTCTAACACATTGAAAAATTTAACATCAAATCAAGAGTCAAATTCTTCAACCACAATTGTTGCTGAAAATGGTTTGGTAGAAGAAAAAAAAATGGTTTTATTTAATGGTCAAATTATTTCATCCAGAAAAGATAATAGTAAAAATGAAATCATTAAATTTAAACAATTAAATATAGATTTAAAAAATCTTCAAACTGGAACAATTAAACAACCAAAATTACAAGAAACATCTACTTTTCAATTATTAAAATGCATGAATGACTCGATAAATAAAGATTCAATTAACTGTAAAGAAAATACAAAAAAAGAAATCACTACAGTGCTTAATAGAAGAATTGCGCTTCCTTTATATATTCCAATTATTGCTCTTTTATCCTCTTTTTTATTAATCAAAAATCAAACACGGAGAAATTTTTTTTTAAACAAATATAGTATATTTGTTTTAAGTTTTTTAGTTTTACTTTATGCAGAATTAATTATTCGCTATACAGGTATATCAAAAATTATTAGCATCTTATTCATTGTCTCTCCTATAGTTTTGATTCCGATAATTTATTTACTATTAACTTTTAAGCTATCAAGGGAGTCTATTTATAATGAATAAAGTTTTATTTAATTATTTATTTACTGGCTATTTAAAAACAATTTTAAAAGTAACCTTTATATTTTATTGTTTTGGTTTAATATTAAATTTATTTGAAGAAATTGAATTTTTTAAAAATTTAAACTCCTCAATTTTAACACCCTTGTCTCTTACTGCGTTATATGTGCCTAATATAATAATTAAATTACTGCCTTTTATAATTTTTATTTCAAGTATGTGGTTTTTGTTAAATTTAAGAAACACAACAGATCTACTAACCATGAAAGTTTTCGGATATTCAAATTTTAAGATCTTTTTTATATTAGCTTTAATATCATTTATGTTTGGTTGGATAATATTATTTACAATTAACCCAATAACTTCAACAATGATGAAATATTATGAACAAACAAAATCTAAATTTTCTCGTGATATAGATCACTTGGTCTCAATTAATAAAAATGGTTTATGGATTAAAGAAAATACTAATGATGGATATAGAATTATTTCCGCTGATGAAACAAGAAATAATATTATTAAAAATGTAGTGATCTTTAATTTAGATAAAAATAATAATCTAATTAATAAAATCTATTCAAAAGAGGCTGATATATCTGAAAATAAATGGAATTTAAAAGATGTTGTTATCAATAAATTTGAAGATGGAATAAGCACTCAAAGTTATTTAGAAAAACATTCAATAGTATCAAAATATAATTACGATAAAATTACGAGTCTATTTAAAAATTTTGACACAATGTCTTTCTTAGAATTATTGTTAAATTATGATGATCTGCAGAAAAAAGGCTACAATAAATTATATCTAGATCAAAATCTGAATTCTATGCTATCTATGCCTTTTTTCTTATTTATTATGACTTCTTTAGCCTCAATATTAACAATGAACACTCTTAAAAAATCTAATAATTTTGCATTTATAATTGCTGGCCTTATTTCTTGTGTGGCTATCTATTATTTTAAAGATTTATCATTAGCACTAGGTCAAACGAATAGAATATCTTTATCGTTAGCGGTGTGGATACCGGTAGCTGCTCTTGGATTATTTAGCTCAATTGGAGTTTTACAAATAAATGAAAAATAGAATAATTATTTTTTTACTATATATATTTTTTTTTGTACCATCATTGGCTGAAAATCTTAATATTCAATCATCAAGCATCACTGTAGATAAAAAAACAAAAATTACTATTTTTAAAAATCAAGTCTCCGCTAAAGATAAAAAAAATAATCAACTTTTAACAGAATTTGCTGAATATGATAAAAATCTTCAATTATTAAAAACTGTTGGCAAAACTACCGTTTTGACTTCAGGAGGCTTTGTTATAGAAGGTGAAGACATTCTATTTGACAACAATGAAAATTACATAAAATCAGATAAACCGGCAACTATTTTAGATTTAGAAAAAAATGAAATATACTTAGATGGTTTTGAATACTCGACTTCAGATGGATTCTTTAAATCAGCTGGGAAAATTGAGATTATAGACTCTAAAAATAATAAATATAACTTCTCTCAAATTTATATAGACGAAAAGAAAAAAGAAATTGTGGGAACTGATTCTAAAGCATTTTTAAACGAAGAAAGCTTTAAAATTAATAAAAATAACAAACCTCGTGTTTTTTCAAACACTGTTAATATTTATGAGCAAAAAACTAAATTTACTAAG
>CACIYJ010000025.1 GCA_902590845.1 uncultured Pelagibacteraceae bacterium | reverse complement strand
CGCGCTCTAACCAACTGAGCTACCCCGCCATCTTATTTGTATTGATATATAATACTTTTTATTTTTTAAGCAATCAAGAATTGTCTAATTTCCCTTTTTATTGTGTCATATGTGAGTCAAGAACATATGTATTTTTAATGAGTCAAGATTTATAATAACGTTTAGAAATTATGAAAAAAATTTTAGGGATCGTGGCTCTGAGCTTGTTGTTAAGCAGCAATGCTTTCGCTGGAAAAGAAGAATTTAATAATTGGCTGAATTCATTTGGTTTATCAAAACCAATAATACAAGACGAAATTTATTATATGGGTATCTCATATGACGGCAAACCAAATAAATTGATAAATAGTTTTGCAATTTTAATAAGTATGATTAATGAAGATGTTTATTCTGAAAATAAAAGATACTTCGTTAGATACGGATGTAAACCTCGTGATTGTGGAAACAAAGGGTTTCTATGGATTGATTTAAAAAAGAAAGTAGCAATAGGAGTTATAACTCATAGCTTTTGGGGTGAACAAGATTTCACAAAAGAAAGCAATTACAAAAAAGGTCAAATTTTTATCTTTTCTAATTTTTTTAAAGACAGCAAAGATTTCCCTGATGAATTTATGAAAACTTATTCTGAGTGGATTAAAAAGGCAGAAATTGAACCATCTTTTTATAGATTTTTAAATTCTAAAAATGAACTTAAAGAAATTTCGCAAATTAAATGATAAAACTTTTGAAATCTAATAGTGTAATTTCGTCATTGCTAACAGGATTTATATTTGTCCAAGTCGTTGGGGTGGGATTATTTTCTTTAATTGATGCAATTTTTAATAATGGCAAACCTATACTTCTTAGTTGGACTTTAAATAGGTTTTGGACCGACAGAACTGGGGAGGGATTGTTAATCTATATTCCAATACTTTTAATTTTTTATGCGGTTATTGGCGTTGCTATTCAAGTTATTTATTCTTGGCATACAAAAACATTTATTAGGAGAAAATGAAAAAGATTTTAGGGATTGTGGTTCTGGGTTTGTTGTTTTGTAGCGTAGGATATACCAAAGAAGAAAATAAATATTACCTTGATCATCTTAAAAGTTGTAGCTCATCAAATGTTGAACATTACACACTGAAAGACGATTATTCTCCCCCAAACAGAAACAGGCTTGATATTTTTGAGTCAACTAAGCTAAACCTAGATTGTTTAGAAAAAAAGTTTGAACAACACCTTGATGAAACAATAATTCGTAAACAAGAGACCGTGAGCAACGGTATAACTTTTGAAATGGTTGAAATAGCTTCCCTTTTTTCAGAAAAATGTGGAGAAACGTGTAGACCTAGTAGTGAAGTAGTTCTAATTTATAAAGAACAATATTGGTTAGTTAGAGGCTCGAATGATAAAGGAGTTGAATCTAAATTTATAAACAAAGATACAATTCTTATAAAAAACTTAATGTCGTCCCATGTACGTAACTATGTTTTTGATATTAATACAAAGCTTTTTGTTTCACTACCAAACGGAAAGTTAGAGTTTAAAAAAGACCATATACTAGTTAATGGACAAAAATCCTACTTCGAGGGTGGTGGAGCTTTTTGGTTTGATAGTAAGAGAAATTACACGGGTAAAATAATTAATCTAATTAGTAATGGTAATACTTGTGAGAATATAACGATGTTTCATGAAAGTATTCAAAAAGCAATGAAGAGACAAAAATTAAAAGAGTTTTGCGTTACAACTTATTAATATGAAAAAACTTTTAATAATTTTACTTTCAATAATATTTGGTTTTAACTCCGTTTTTGCAAACACTGATGTTGAAAATTTTGTTTTTAATAAACTTTTTGATGAATACTCTAAATGCACTGTTTATTATAAATTTCTTAGTAGAGGAGTTGAAAGGAAAGACAATCTTAATAATAAAGAAAAATCATTTGTTGATGAGATGAATAAACTAAGTTCAGAATCTGAAAAAAATATGTTTTTTTTTTCAAAAAAAATGAACATATCTAGTGAAAACGTTCAAAAGAATATACAAAAAATTTATAAATCTTTTCTTGATATAGCCGGACACGATTATTCAAAAACTGAAATTTTAAATTCAGAATATTTAGAATCTTGCAAAAAGTCACTTGAAGATCCACAAGCAAGAATGGTTTATTGGGACATTCAATTTCAAAAAAATGGCGATAAAACCTCTGAAGAATCTGAAGAAGTAGCAAATTCTTTGCTTGGAATTAAGCTTGGAGATTCTACTTATAATTATAAGACATTCAAATATAGTGGGCATTACGATAGCAAAATAGTATCCGACAAGTACCTTTATACAAAAAATACAAATAAATTTTTTGATAACGACGCATACGTCAAAACTGATATGAAAGGCACAATTCTTTTTATTAGTATAGGAGGATGGAAAACTAAAACTCCATTTAAAATTGAAAAAGAATGCGAAGATCTTGTAAATAAAATATCAAATATTAAAGCTAACCAATTTATTAATAACGGTTACAAAAAAACCTATACTCAAACTTATCCAAGAATTAAAGATGAACCCGAAAGTGTTGAAAAATGGAGAAATGAAAACAATACTGATGAAATATTAAATGATGGCCGATGGGATCCTGTTGGAAAAAGATGGACAATGATAGATATTAATTTTGAAAAATTTAATAATAGCGAGTTAAAAAAAAGAATTAGTTATAGGGCCCACTGTTCAGGACCTAAAACATTCTCCCCTTCTATAAGAATATCAAATGATCTTGAGTTAATATCTTTATTCAAGCTCTATGATAAAGAACAATTAGAAAAAAAATTAAAAGAAGAAAAAGAAAAAACTGAACAAAAGTTAGAAAAAGAAAAACAATTAGAAAAAGATGCTAAAGAAGGGTTTGAGTAAATTAACTTCCCGAGTAGTTAAAAATTTCATTTCTGAGTGTGTCACACGTGTGTCAAGAAAGGATTGAAGTTGCGATAAGGTACATAGAAAGCGGATAACTAACCACTGACCTCGGGCTTATGAGTCCTGCGGTTGATTTTTTATCTATCTAAATTTAAAAAATCATTAAATTCACTAGTATCTACAGAAATTAATAAATGGTCTACAAAATCAGGAATTCCAAATTCATAACATGATACTGAAATCATATCATTACTGATCATTACATATTTATCATAAGTATAGGTATTTTTATATGATGGGTGTTTTCTCTTACCATGATCAAAAGTCTTAGGATTATCAAACATCTCAAGAATATTTTGAAATATACCATTTTTTTTATCTAAACAGGTGCTTATATTCATTATAGCAGCTCCAGATATTGAGTTGATAATATACTTATTATCATTAGTTTTCAGTTGAATTTTTATAGCATCATAGATTTCAAAATTACTATTATCAAAAGTTAATTGGTAAAATTTATTATTCCATTTATATTTAGTTTTATTAACATTTTTAATTTCATTTTCACTAAAATGATCTAACAAACTATCTCCAACACTCATCCCTTCTATCTCAAAGTCCCTGATATCATCAGCCTGAGATGAGGTTTGGAGGGTGAAGAGGATGAGGAAAAGGTATAGAGATAAACGTTTCATGGGTTTATTCTTTATCGGAAAAATTACTTAACCAATTAGCAAATTCTTTTGTATCAATTGATATGGTTAAACTATCTGGTTTATTCTCGTCTTCAAACCAGTCATAACATTCAACAGTGATATAGTCACCTGACTCAAGATCAATATAAACAGTTTGTACTGTAGATTTTTTATCAACATTATGCGCTGTCTTTCCCACATCATCTATTGTCGAATTTTCAAACATTGTTTTGATTTCCGAAACAATTTCGTCCAATTTTGAATAACACTCATTTATATTATTTTTGTAATAAATTTGACCAGATATTGAATAAATTAAATATTTTTTATCTTCTGCTTTTAAGTGAAACTGAACACCATCATAAACTTTATAAAAACTCTTATATCTAAATGTTGATGAGAAAAATTTTTTATTTTTATATATAAATCCTTTTTTCTTTTTAAGATTTATTTCTTTTTCAGTAAAGAAATCTAAAGCACTATCCCCGATACTCATCCCTTCAATCTGAAAGTCACTAATATCATCCGCCTGGGATGGAGTTATCAAACATAAACCCAGAACCATGATCCCTAAAAGCTTTTTCATAAATATCCTCATAACTAACACTTTCCCACTGTGACCTATGTGTGTCAATGTTTTGGAGTAGTTGAAATTGTTTACTGATAGTTTTAATTTAACACATCGAGCCCAGGCTTATGAGGGCCGTGCGTGATTATTTGTAAGCTTCATTTATTAAAAAAAGATCGTACTCTTCTGAATTAATAGTAGTTTTCAAAACGTGAGAAAATGGTGTGTCTACATCCCAAAATTGACAAATGACCGAAAGGTTATATTGATTAGTTGAAGACATTAAGAAACTATACCTTTTAAATTTACTTTTTCCTGTTTTATCCCAACTTAAATTTCCTTCATCAAAAACAGCTTTAAGATTTAAATTTCCAATTATAGAATCTTTAATAATTTCCATTTGATTTTCACATTTTTTTTTATCTTTGTTTTTATATTCAATTACACCTGCTATGTTATAGATTATATATTTTTTATCTTTATCTTTTAAGTGAATTGTAACTAATTCATATTGATTAATATTTTTATCAATTCTTATTTGATAATATTTTTTTGATGAATAATGATATTTTTTGTTTTCAATTTTAATTTCCTCTTCACTAATAAAATCCAGCAAACTATCCCCGATACTCATTCCTTCTATTTCAAAGTCGCTAATATCATCAGCCTGGGATGAGGTTATAAAGCATAAGCTTAGAACTATAATCGCTAGAA
>CACIYJ010000024.1 GCA_902590845.1 uncultured Pelagibacteraceae bacterium | reverse complement strand
TTTTACTTACCATTTTGGTCCAATTATCAATAATGTTTGAATAGTTATATCCACCTTTTTTCAAATGTTTTTTTAAAGTTTTGGGTATTGAATTTGAAAAAGGTCTCAACCCTTGTATGAAATTCTTTAATTTACTATTATCTTTGCTATGCATTTAAATTTTAATTTACCAAAAAAAATTCTAGGTTGGTATGATAATAATAAACGCAGCTTACCTTGGCGTGTTGGCAAAAATTCACCTAAAAAGCTCTATTATAGACTTTTAAGTGAATTTATGTTGCAGCAAACCCAAGTTAACACGGTTATTCCATATTTTAAAAAATTTACTAAAAAGTTTAAAACTTTGAAGTCACTTTCAAAGTGTAATGAGCAAAAAATTTTAAAATTATGGGAAGGTCTTGGTTATTATAGAAGAGCGAGGAATCTTTTATTAACTTCAAAAATACTGGTTAACGAACATCATTCAAGATTACCTAAGAAAATTAAAGAAATTAAAACTCTCCCAGGCATTGGAGACTATACAGCTAATGCATTATTAGGCTTGGTTCATAATAAACCCGCTATTGCTGTAGATGGAAATGTAAAAAGAGTATTTTCTAGAATAATTAACAAAAAAGAAAGCGAAATTAATTTTGATCAATTTATAGAGATAAATAAAAAAAAATTTTTTAACTCAAAAAGAAATTCAGATTTTGTTGAGGCTTTAATGGAGTTTGGCTCACTAATTTGTAAACCCAAAGACCCAAAATGCGGTATTTGCAATTTGAATAAACACTGTAAATATTTTAACTCTTCAAAAAAAATTAAAACTATTAAATATAAGATGATTAGAAGTAAAAATTATGATGTTTTTTGCTATGTAAATAAAAAAAAACAAATAGCACTTACAAAAAAAAATAATCTTGGTTTTTTAAATGAATTTAGTTTACCCGAGATTAGAGAAACAAAAAAAAATATAAGAAATAAAGATTGGAAATTTTTAAAAAAATATAAAAATTCTATTTCAAATAAGAAACTAAATATTAATTTATACTACAAGTTTTCAAGCAAAATACCTTCGTCTTTTATTTGGCACTCAATTGATAAAAACAAAGAGTTCATCCCAACTTTTACAAAAAAAATATTTAGACAAGTGTCAATTTTATTTTAATGAAAAAGAAGATAGCAATTATTGGCGCAGGAATTGCAGGATTGACTTTAGCCAATCTAATTAAAAAAAATTCTGATTTTGAGTTCATGCTTTATGAAAAAGAAGAAAGTTTATCTTTAGACGATGGTTTTGGAATTCAGCTATCCACGAATAGTGTTTCAATTTTAAATAAAATTGATTTTAATAAAGTAGATCCAAAAGATATTTTTCACCCTACAGCTATAGATTTTTTCACAATCAAGAATGAAAAAATATGTGATTTAGAAATTAGTAAATTTAATACTGAATATTCAAAATACACAACTTTAAAAAGATCTACATTGATAGAATTTTTAAAAGATGAAATTTACATACAGCATTTAAGATTTGGAAAACGTATTAAAGAAGTAACAGAGTTAAAAGGTAAAGTTCTAATAAAATTTCATGATAATACCAATGATCTTGTTGACTATGTAGTAGGAGCTGATGGTATTTTTTCTAATACCAGATCCTTTTTTGAAAAGAAAAAGAATCAACCCTCATTTAAAAAAGCAATTGCTATAAGATTAATTCTTAAAACAAAACATAATTTAGATATTAACGAAAAAAATATTAGTTTATTTATGGGATCGAATTTACATTTAGTTATTTATCCAATTAATAAAAAAAATGAATTAAATTTAGCTTGTATTATCCGAGATAAAAAATATGACCCAGATAATATTAAATCTTTGATTGAGAGAAGGCTTTTAACTCAAAATCCAAATTTAGAAGATTTATTTAAAGGAGATCTAAAATCTTGGCCTTTATATTCAAGCTCAAAAGCACTTCCTTCATCTAACAAAAAGGTATTTTATATTGGCGATGCTTTTAATGGTTTTCTTCCCACGTTGGCACAGGGCGCAGGACAATCAATTGAGAGCGCTTATGAATTATTCAATTTAATTAAAGATGAAAATCTAGATGCGTCTAATGTTTATTTTACAACAAGATCAGAGAGAACAAAAATTGTAAGAAGAAGATCAAACTTTAATTTTTTTGCATTTCATTTTTCAAGTTCTTTTATGCAAAAAATAAGAAATTTCTTTTTAAAATTTTTGGTTAAGAAAAAATATTTTATTAAAAGCTATCTTGGAACAGTTTATAAAAGCTAGACTTGTTTTGAAGATATAAATTTTTGTCTCAAGCTATCAATAAGCACAGTAGATCCATTTATATCACAATGCCAATAAGTCCATCCATTGCAGCTTTCAGTACCCATAATCTTGGCTGCTACTTTATGTATAGATCCTTCAGCTTCCTTGTATTTAATGCTCCCATCAACCATTATTTTGGCATTAATTTTCTTTTTAGGATCAAATAGAGTTGTACCAGGTTTTAAAATTCCTAATTCGACCAATGAACCAAAAGGTATTCTTGGTTTAGATCTATTGTTTTCAATTGTGTCTAGATAATTATCTTCAATTTTCTTAGCTTTATTAATTCTATCCTGTGCAGCTTTAAAGTATTTTTTATCTTTTTCTATACCATAGTAATTTCTTCCTAACTTCTTTGCTACAACAGCTGTAGTTCCAGTACCTAGAAATGGATCAAATATAGTGTCACCTTTATTTGTAGTAGCTAAAATTATTCTGTGAAGTAAAGCTTCTGGTTTTTGTGTTGAGTGAATTTTTTTTCCATTTTTCTTCAATCTTTCTTTTCCATTACAAATTGGAAGTATCCAGTCAGATCTCATTTGCAAATCATCATTTAAACATTTTAAAGATTGGTAATTAAAAGTGTATTTTGACTTTTTACTTTTTGATGCCCAAATTAATGTTTCATGAGCATTAGTAAATCTAGAGCCTCTAAAGTTTGGCATTGGATTATTTTTTCTCCAAATCACGTCGTTTAATAACCAATAATTTAAATTCTGTAAGTGATAACCAAGGCGGAAAATATTATGATAAGATCCTATAACCCAAATACTTCCCTTGTCTTTTAGGATTCTTCTGCATTCTATCAGCCATGATTTACAAAAATAATCATAGTGTTTGAAACTTTTAAATTGATCCCATTTATCATCAACGCCCTTTACTTTACTTGTGTCAGGTCTAGTTAAAGTTTCACCGATTTGCATATTGTATGGAGGATCTGCAAAAACTAAATCAAAAGTTTTGTCTGGAATTTTTTTTAATTCTTCTAAACAATTTCCATTAATAATTTTGTTAAAAATTTTTGACATTTCAAGATTCAACCTTAAATTGAATCAAGGGTCAAAGGTTTTTATGTAAAAAAGAGTCCTCTTGTGCCTTGGAATTTTATTTGGACAATATCTTGTGTATCGGTTTGAAAGATTTTCTATGGTGGGAAGTGATGCCAAATTTTTTTAAGCCATCCATATGAGCTTTGGTTCCATATCCAAAATTTCTTTCCCAAGCATAATTTTTATATTTTTGAGATAATTTAATCATTAATAAATCTCGATATGTTTTAGCTATAATTGAGGCTGCACTAATACATTTAATTTTCTCATCTCCATTAATAATCGTTTTAAATTTTTTTATTCCTTTTGGTGCAAAATTTCCATCAATTAACACCAGCTCTGGTTTGATTGACAATTTATTAATTGCTCTTTTCATAGAAAGCAATGCGGCTTGAAGAATATTTAAATTTAAAATCTCTTCAACAGAAGCTACGCCTATCGCATAATTTGAATTTAATTTTATATGTTCAGCTATTTTTATTCGATTTTTAAAGTTAATTTTCTTAGAATCTTTTAATAATTTTAAATCAATATTTTCATTCAATATTACTGCTGCGGAAACCACAGGACCCGCCAAACATCCTCTTCCTACTTCATCAACTCCAGCTGTAATTACATTGTGTTTCAATTAAATTTTTAATTTAGATTTTTTTTCTCTTATCATTTTAAGATCTATCCAAGCCATTTTTTTTTGAGCTGGTTGCCTCATTAAAAAAGCTGGATGAAATGTAACAATGACAGATGTTTTACATTCTCCAAACTGTTTTTCAATCCACTGACCTCTAGCTTTAGAGATTACAACTTCATTACCAATAAGGGCGTTTAAAGCTGTACTTCCTAATAGTACTAGTATTTCTGGATTGATTATTTCAATATGTTTTTTGAGATAGGGAAGATATTTATCTATTTCTTCTTCGGTTGGCCTTCTGTTTTTAGGCGGTCGATAATTTACAACATTCGTGATATAAACTTTTTTTCTATCCAAATCTATTGAAGCCAGCATTTTATCTAATAATGCTCCAGCTCGACCAACAAAGGGAAGGCCTTCTTGATCTTCATTAGAACCAGGACCTTCTCCTATCAGCATAATTTTTGCTTTGGGGTTGCCATCTGCAAACACAATATTTGTTGCACTTTTTTTTAATTCACAATTTTTGATATCAGAAATAGATTTTTTTAGTTTTTCTAGTTTTTTAGCTTTGTCACCTGATATCTCAAAAACATCTTTTTTATATCTATTGATTGCTTTATTGTTGTAAATTAAATTATAATTAATAAAGTTGTAAAATTTAATTAACTTAATTGTTTTAGTATTAATTTTCTTTATCATGAGAATTTATGAATATATTTAAACTTAGCATCAAGCTTATCGCACAAATATTGTTTGTCATCATTTTTTTTTCCACACTTCATGCTAAAAAACCAGATAAGTTTAATGCAGGAGATCATATTTCAGATTATTTTTCTGGAATATTGCTTTTAAATGACAATCAATACAAAAAATCCTATAAGTTTTTAAAGAAATTAGACGGGTTGGAAGAAAGCCATAGCAATTATTCCTCAAGATATCTTTTTTCGTTAGTTAATTTGGGAAAATTTAATGAAGCTTTTGATTA
>CACIYJ010000023.1 GCA_902590845.1 uncultured Pelagibacteraceae bacterium | reverse complement strand
ATACATAAATTATATTACTTGCTAAAAAACCGTTTTTTAACATTTCTTGTGTAATAAATGTTTTAAAGTGTAAATTTTTCTTACTTTTAAAATTAAATCCACAAAGAGCGTCAAGACCGAAAATCTCAATTGGAATTTTGTGTTTTTCTGAAAGTTTGAGCCATCTAAATTTGATACCAGAACCTATCTTCTTGATTTTTTTCCAAGTTTTTTCTCGCCTCATAATTTCAAGAGTCTTTAAGGCTGCTGTAGGTCCAATTCTTTCAGTCCAAAATGTTGAACTGATAAATGTTTTATTTGCATATCTCATTACTTTTGAAGTTCCTATTATGGCGTTAATTGCATATCCATTTCCAAGAGCTTTACCAAATATTGCTATATCGGGATTAACTTTATATTTAAGATGCAGTCCTCCATTTGTTTCACGAAAACCAGAAGTACATTCATCAAAAATTAATAAAATATTATACTTATTACAAAGCTTTCTAATCTGATTTAAAAAATTTTTTTTTGGCTTCAAGTTTCTTTCTACTTCCATCTTTATTGCACCTATATCTTTATGAGATTTTAATAATTTTGTAACTCTTGCAAGATCATTGTAATTAAATGTTAAAGTCGTGCCTTTTAGTTTTTTTGGAACACCCAATGTTTTTATTCCTGGTAGTAAAAGTTGATCTAAATTTTTATTATTCTCTAAATTGGATGCTATATACCAGTCATGCCAACCATGATAACCGCATACTAATATTTTATCTTTTCCCGTCGCTGCTCTGGCTATCCTAATTGCGAGAGCATTTGCCTCTCCGCCACTTCTTGTAAATTTTACCATTTTTGCCCAAGGATGAATTGAAATAAGTTTTTCAGCCAACTTTACTTCCTCTGGACAGTTTAGGGTTGATAAGTTACCATCTCTAACAACATTTTTTACTGCACTATCTACCTCATTATTAGAGTATCCCAAAATATTAGTTCCAATTCCCATTAATGATAAATCTACATATTTATTACTATCTAGATCCCAAACATAACAACCTTTCGTTTTTTTAAAATACGCTGGCCATCTATTTGGTAAAAATCTTTCAGGTCTTTTAGAAATTAGCATGTTGCCACCTGGAATAATTTTTTTCGCTTTATTCCATAATATTTGACCTTTATTTTTTGAAATTATGATTTTTTTTTTTCTCATAACCACATTAAAGGATTAGATAAAGAGGAAATATATTTAAAATTTATTTCTCTCTTTTCTACTTTGTTTGAAACATTAATTAAAATTTCCTTAAGCTGATTATGATTTTCAACTCCTAAAGTAATCTTATCAATCTCCTTAACACTCAAAACATAATCCAAACATAACTTTAATCTTGAAGCAGAGGATTTATTTGACAAATTTTCAAAGGTAGATAGCACATTATTCCACTTTCTTAGTTTTCTTGGTATTTTGCTATTATCCATTAATAAAAGACCCTGTAGAAAAATTGATCTTGCATGTATTTCAATATTGTTTTTTTTAAGCTTCTTCAATAAGCCAGAGGCAACTAATCTATTATCAAAAGGGTTAAAAGGAAAAGAAACAATATCTAATTGATAACTATTTATTATTTTTTGTAATCTTGCAACAGAGTACTCCGAAACTCCAATTTTTTTTATCAAGCCCTTCGATTTTAGTCTTGTAAGTTCATCAAACAAATTAATCCCATCCTTGCTCAATAAAATTTCTGGATTATGTATTAATATTGCGTAAAGTTTTTTAATTTTTAGATCCTTTAAAAATTTATCTATTGTAGAATTGATATCACGATATTTTTTTAAATATATTTTTGTAATTATATTATGGTTCTTTAGTTTACACTTACCAAGAATTTTATGTGAGTTTCCATAACTTTCAGCGGTATCAAAATAATTAATTTTCTTACTCTTAGCTAACTTTATTATTTTTTTTGCTTCTAAAGCAGAAGTTTTTCTATTTTTGTTTGATATGCCGTACTTATTTCCGAATTGAGCTGTTCCAATACAAATTTTCTTAAAATATGACTTGTTCATTTTATTAACTATTAAGAATTTTTTTTAATTAATTCCTTTAATTTCGATATACTTAAATATTTATTATTTTTGGAATTATAAGAAAAATCTGAAGGAAGGGTTTTACCTTTATTTGAAATTTTGTAAAATTTATAAAGTTTATCTTTAGTGTTTGGAAATATAATAAAATGATCTTTAAATTCTAGAGTGTTAATACTATCAGCTGTAGTAATCATTTCTTCATTTATTTTTTCTCCTGGTCTTTTTCCAATAATTTTTAATTTCGCTTTTGGTGATATTGCTTTAGCTAGGTCTAAAATGTTATAAGAAGGAAGTTTTGGTACAAATGTTTCCCCACCTTTACAATTTTTAAGACATCTTAAGACAAAGTTTACACCTTTATTTAAAGTGATATTAAATCTCGTCATTTTCTTATCAGTTATTGTCAAAGAATTTTTATTTTTCATTTCTAAAAAATTTGGAATTACAGATCCTCGTGAGTTCATAACATTTCCATACCTTACGATTGAAAAAATTGTCTTCTTTCCCGCATAATTATTTGCAGCTATAAATAATTTATCAGAGCATAGTTTAGTTGCTCCATATAAATTAATTGGTGAGGCCGCTTTATCAGTTGAAAGCGCTATTACTTTTTTAACTCCACATGTAATAGCAGTTTCAATTACATTTGAAGCACCCAAGATATTAGTTTTAATAAATTCTAAAGGATTGTATTCTGCTATAGGAACTTGTTTCAAAGCAGCAGCATGTATAATATAATCTATGCCATTAGAGGCTCTAATTAATCTTTCTTTATCCCTTACATCGCCAATAAAAAATCTAATATTATCATATTTTTTATCAAGGTAATCTTTTGACATTTCTGACTGCTTTAACTCGTCTCTACTGAAAATAATAAGTCTTTTTATTTTTGGATACTTTTTAAAAATTGTTTTAACTACCTCTTTACCAAAACTACCGGTGCCACCAGTTATTAAAACTTTTTTATTATTTAACATGATTAGGATTTATTTTTTTGATTGTTTAAATCTTTTTTTAATTCGTTTTTTAATTCATCATACTCTTGCATGCTTCTTTTCATGAAATTAATTGTTATTTTGGTTTTTTCACTTATTCCTTTAGCTGTAAGAATGTAAAGATAATTAGTTTTCTTTGGGTTTCTTGTGAAATTTTTCAATTTTATTAGACCTTTTTTTCTAAGGGCTTTTAAGCAATAATTAATCTTTCCTACGCTAATATTCAACATACCAGCGATTTTTCTCTGTGATGATTTAGGGTTTTTAGAAATTTCCCTTAAAATCTCAAATTCTTCTTGATTAAATTTCATTTTTAATTTTATATATGTTATATCGTTCAATAATTGAACAGTAAAGTATTAAATAAATAAGCTTTTAGTGATAAAAAAGCAAGATTGATGATTATAGATAAAAATATTCCGAGAAAGGAAAAAATTACTAGGGATAGATTGCAATTTTTACCAGGCTCCAAAACCCCTCTTATGTCTGTGGTAGAAATAAGTAATTCCGGTATGTGTAATAGAAAATGTTCATTCTGCCCTAGAAGCGATCCAAATTATCAAGATATAAATGAATTTATATCTGAAGAACTGCATTATAAAATTTTTTCAGAACTTCAAGAATTAGAATATAAAGGTATGATTATCTACTCAGGATATGTTGAGCCATTGCTAGATAAAAAAATTTATAGAAGCATTGCTGAGGCAAGAAAATTACTTCCAGAAGCTCAAATTGAAATAATAACTAATGGTGATGTTTTAAATTTAGAAAGAACAAGAAAACTTTTTGAATCTGGATTGTCCACCTTACTTATAAGTGTATACGATGGACCAGAAGAAGAAAAAAGTTTTTATGAATTGTGTGAAAAGGCTAATTTAAAAAGTCATCAATTTGTCATTAGAAATAGATATAAGTCTGCAGAAGACAACTTCGGTTTAAATTTAAGCAATAGAAGTGGAACCTTAGAAAATGCTGAGTATTCCATACCTCCACTTAAAAAAACATTGTCTGCTAAATGCAATTACCCTGCATACACTTTTTTTATAGATTATAATGGCGATGTTCAGATGTGTTCTCATGATTGGGCAAAAAAGTTTATTGCTGGAAATATTAAAAATGAAAAAATTATAGATATATGGCTTAATAAAAAATTTCAAAAAGCCAGAGATAATTTACTAAATTCAAAAAGAAATTTTTCTCCGTGTAATAAATGTGATGTGTCAGGTGAATTAATAGGAAGTTATCATGCCAAAAAATGGCTTCAAAAACTTTAATTATATGAAAAAAAATTGGTTTAAAAACATCAAACGTTTCAGAGGCGATACTTTTGACCGATCAAAATATTTAAGATTAGATAAAAATGAGCGTGTTATTGAATTTGAAAAAGAATTCATAAATTATGTTAAAAAAAATCTAAAATCTCATTTGTTTTCTTCCTATCCTTATATTGATGAAGTTTATAATTTAATTTCAAAAAAATTAAAGATTTCAAAAAATATGATTTGTATTACTGCAGGCTCAGACTTAGCTATTAAGTCCTGTTTCGAATATTTTACTGGAAATGGAAGCAAAATAATTACTTTATCTCCAACCTTTGGCATGGTTGATGTTTATTCAAAGATATACAATGTTAAAAATATACAGATAGGTTACGATAAGCATTTAACTTTAAATGTTAAAAAACTTTTATCTAATATTAAAAAAGACGTAAGTTTAATTATAATTGCAAATCCTAACAGTCCCACAGGTACTAAGATTGAAAAAAAAGATTTACTTAAAATTTTAAATAAATCTAAAAAGGCAAAAATACCTGTAGTTGTTGATGAAGCTTATTATGGTTTTCATAAAGAGTCCTGTATTAAATTAATTAAAAACTACAATAATTTAATTATAACAAGATCTTTTTCAAAAGTTTATGGGTTGGCCGGCCTAAGAGCAGGATTTCTGGTAGCAAATCAAAAAATTACAAGAAATTTGTTCAAGTTAAAACCAATGTATGAAATTAATTCAATATCCTGCTTAGCAATAAAATTTA
>CACIYJ010000022.1 GCA_902590845.1 uncultured Pelagibacteraceae bacterium | reverse complement strand
TTTTCCTGATTGAGCAGGTTTTGCTCCATGAGTAAGATGTCCGCCTGAGTTCAAGCTCATACCTAATATAGTGTCACCAGGTTTAATTAATGCTAAATATACAGCTCCATTTGCTTGAGCTCCTGAGTGTGGTTGAACATTTGCAAAGTTGCAATTAAATAGTTTCTTTGCACGCTCTATTGCTAATGTCTCAGAGAGATCAACATGTTCACATCCTCCATAATATCTTTTTCCAGGATATCCTTCCGCATATTTATTAGTTAAAACAGATCCTTGTGCTTCTAGCACTGCTTTAGAAACTATATTTTCAGACGCTATTAGCTCAATGTGATTTTGTTGTCTTGTGAATTCATTTTTTACAGACTCATAAAGTTCTTTATCCGAATCTTTTAAATTTGATTTAAAAAAATTATTTAAAAATTTATTACCCTTTGATGCTGTAGACATACTTATATTTTTTTTACTCTTCTTAAATGTCTTCCGCCTTCAAATTTAGTTTCTAAGAAAATGGAAACTAGTTTTAGGGCAATATTTTTTCTAGTTAATCTTGAGCCTATAGAAATAATATTAGCATTATTATGTTGTCTAGACAATCTTGTTGACTTTAAATTATAACAAACTGCTGCTCTAATTCCTTTGATTTTATTAGCGCTTATAGCCATTCCGGTTCCAGAACCACAAACTAATATACCAACATCACTTCTCTTTAATTTAACTCTATTAGATACTTTTTTTGCGTAATCAGGATAATCAACAGAATCTTCATTCATTGGACCTAAATCAATTATTGAAATATTTTTATTAATCAAAAAATCTTTAATAGATTCTTTTAATTTAAAACCAGCATGATCAGAAGCAATACAAGCTTTTTTAAATAAAGATTTCAATCTACTTAAATGGATTGTCTAAAACGCAGGCTACTAAATGAATACGCGCTTGTTCGCCTCCATTAAAAAAATTATGATATTTTGTATTATTTGTTATTGTCACATGGCCGTCTGCGGGTAAATGCTTTGCAACATTTTCTATAACCATTGAACAGCCTAAATTAGTTATTATTGGTATGTGAAGTCTAGGCTCGGGATCTTTGTGCCAGCTTAAAACTGATCTTGGTTGTTTTAATAACAATCTCACCCTACCCAATTTAAATTTTTTCCTCAATGTTTTGTAAACTTCATTAAAATATGTATTTTCAAATTCTGGAACAAGTTCTGTATATTTAAATTCATCAATTGGAACATCTCTAACTGATTCTTTTCCAGTTTCATCTGGTATTGTCCAATATATTCCTCTTACGTTGTGACCTTTAATAGAATTTTTATCATTGGGAATTTGATTTAACGATATGGCTCCAAAATTAGATATTCCTAGAGTATTAAAATCTCTTTTTTTTAATACAGAATCCAAGTCTTTTCTTAATCTTTTAATATCAAATTTTAGATCGGGAACCTGGTAAAAATTTGAATAATCTAGCCCTGTCATGTCTTCTTTTTTAAATTACTTTAGTTCTAATTATAATATAATATTTGTCGCATCAAACAAATTTTAATAACCTATATACTTATATACATGAAGATAGCAGGTAAATTTCCAAACATTAGATTGCGAAGAGTTCGCAACTCAACGTGGATACGAAGGCTTGTGTCAGAAAATAATCTTAGCATTAATGATTTGATACTACCCATCTTTGTTAGAGATGGAAAAAATAAAGTAGAAGCTATTAAATCAATGCCTGGTGTTAATAGATATTCCGTAGATAAATTAGATCTTATAATGAAGAAGGCTAAAAAGTATAAAATTCCAATGGTAGCGCTATTTCCTTACACGCCAAAAAATAAAAAAGATAGATTTGGAACAGAGGCATTAAATGAAAATAATTTAATTTGTAAATCTTTAAAATTTATAAAAAAAAGATATTCCGGAATAGGAGTGATGTGCGATGTTGCGTTGGATCCCTACACATCTCATGGTCATGACGGAGTGATAGTTAATAAAAAAATTGATAATGATAAAACAATCAAAATTCTTGTTAAACAAGCTTTGTTGCAGGCAGAAATGGGATGTGATGTTATTGCTCCTTCCGATATGATGGATGGTAGAGTTGGGGCAATTAGAAGGGCTTTAGATAAGAAAAATTTTCAAAATGTAAATATATTATCTTATGCAGCAAAATATGCTTCCAGTTTTTATGGGCCATTTAGAAACGCTGTTGGATCTAAAATAAATTTAAAATCAGATAAAAAAACTTATCAAATGGATTTTAGAAATTCAAATGAAGCATTTAGAGAAATCGGATTGGATATAAAAGAAGGGGCTGATATGGTGATGGTCAAACCTGGTCTTCCTTATTTAGACATAATTAAAAATATAAAAGACAATTTTAGGATTCCAGTATTTGTTTATCAAGTATCTGGTGAGTATAGCTTAATAAAATACGGTATTAAAAATAAATTAATAAATGATGAGGCTATATTAGAAAGTTTAATGGCTTTTAAAAGAGCCGGTGCATCAGCGATAGTAACTTATTTTGCTCTAGAAATAGCAGATAGAATTAAAAAATCTTAATTAAAATAATTTTCTAAAATAACTCTAGATTTTGGAAATATTAAATTATTGGGAATAAAGAATTTATTTAACAAGACATTTCTAGTAAAAATCAAAGACTTTTTAATCAATAATTTTGTAATCTCACTTGGAATATTTTGTTTTATTAAAAAATTTGGAACTTCATAATTGTATCCATCTATTTTAATTTTTTTTAAACTATAAATATCATTTGTAGAGTCATTGAATGATTTTAAATTTACATCATAACCAAGTTCTTTAATAAGGTTAATTTCAAAGAAGATATATAAAACAATCCAATTATCTAAATTTAAAGTGTTAATAAATTTTTCAAAAGATTTATAAATATTTTTATAAGGTTGAGATTCAGGTAGGAGAGAATTTAATAAGGAACATAAAGAAATTAATGCAGATGTTTTCTCTTTGTCATTAAAATAATTGGGCGATACAGCTTTAATTAATTCGGTTTTAAAGTAACCAATTTTATTTTCATTTTTTGAATTATTAAAAACAAATAATTTATTGGAAATTTGTAAATAATTTCTAATTTTTCTAGAGCTACCTCCATAAACAATCCCGCCAACTTTCCCTTTATTTAATGTAAAAACATTTATGATGTTAGCGTTCTCTTTAAATTTTTTTTTTGATAAAAGATAACATTCATCTTCCCAATTCATAAAATTTTAAGAGAGCGTAATAATTTACTAGCTGCATTTTGCTGTGCATTTTTTTTTGAGCTACCAGTTCCTATAATTTTTTTAGAATTTGGTATTTGTACATCTGTCTTAAATATAGGTTTGTGTTGAGGACCCGTTTTTTTATAAAATGTGTACCTAGGCAATTCTTTAAATTTTTTTAAACTATGTTCTTGTAATTGAGTTTTAGCATCAATTAAAGGTAAGATTGAATTTTCTAAATATTTTTTCCAAAAATTAAAAACAAATCTTTCAGCAGATTTTAATCCACCGTCTAGATAAATAGCTCCAATTAAAGATTCTAAACAATCGCCCATAATTTTATCAGCGGACCTCTCTAAAGATTTGTGCGATGGTCCCAAAAACATAAATTTCTTAATATTTAATTTCTTCGCTATATTGGAACAAGTTTTTTTATTTACAAGATTTGCAAATTTTTTATCAATTATCCCCTCTTTTTCTTCTGGATATATTTCAATTAATTTCTTTGATATTATCAAACCCAAGACTCGATCACCTAAAAATTCTAATTTTTCATTATTGCTAAAATTGTCAAAACTTTTGTGAATTAAAGATTGCTTAAGTAGATCAGGATTTTTAAAATTATAATCTAAAATTATTTCTAATTCTTTATTCAAATTTTTCATTTTATTTTCTTAAATAATCTATTAAATCTAAACGAATTTTTTAAATTCCAAAATTTCAATAAACTTCCTTTAACAGTATCGTTTGAAAAAAATATAATTTGAGCCTTGCCAACTAAATTAACAAAATTTACATATCCAACATTGCTAAATCTACTGTCTTTTGAGCAATCTCTATTATCACCTAAGAAAAAAAAATGATTTTCTGGAACTTTGAATTTTTTTGTATTCTGTAATGTGCCTGCTTTATTGTAAGCAGCAATATATTTTTTTCCATTAGGTAGAGTTTCTTCATAAGTATTTACTTTGAATGAAAATTTTCCACACCTTACTGAATCAATTGTGTGAATTTTTTTTCTAGTAATTTTTTTTCCATTTATAAAAATATCCCCTTCTATAAATTGTATTTCATCGCCTGGAAGTCCAATTAATCTTTTTATATAATCAGTTCGATTATCTGCGGGAGTTTTAAAAACTACGGGATCTCCTTGCTGGGGGTTTTTATAAAAAATTCTTTCACTAAATATGCTGGGACTAAAAGGAAAAGAATGCTTACTAAAACCATAACTGTACTTTGATACAAAGAGTCGATCTCCTATTAACAATGTTGGCTCCATTGATGATGAAGGTATATAGAAAGGTTGAAAAATAAATGATCTTATAATAATAGCGATGATTAAAGCTCCTATTATTGTTTTAACGTTCTCTAGAATTGAATTAATTATATTCTTTTTATTCATATAGAAATAACAACCGTAGCTACAGCAAATGGTTTATCATCAGATAAGGATAAAAAAATATTAAATTTTTTTTTATTTAAAATTCTGTTAACTATTTTCTTCGTATTGCCTAATAATCTAATACTGGGTTTTCCGGATTTAATATTATGCACAATAATTTCATTAAAATTTATACCTTTAGAAATTCCAGTTCCCATAGCCTTTGAAAATGCCTCTTTAGCTGCAAATCTTTTGGCGTAACAATTTGCTTTGTTAATTTGATTGTTGCATTTTTTAACTTCGTTTTTACTAAACAATCTATCTATGAAATTTTTATTTTTTAAAGATTTCTTTATCCTGTTGATATTTGCTATATCTGTTCCAATTCCGTAGATTTTCATTATTTAATAATCTTTTTAAAATGTTTAATACTATTGGCGAAACCTACAAATATAGAATCTCCTATTAAAAAATGACCAATGTTAAATTCTTTAATGCCTTTTGTTTTGGATAATATTTTTACTGATTTATAAGTTAATCCGTGTCCTGCATGCACTTCTAAACCAATTTTATTACCCAATGTTACTGCTTTTTTTATTTTATTTAATTCATTCTTAAAATTTTTATTTTGATTAACTAAATTACAAAATCTACCAGTATGAATTTCAATACAATCGGCATTTAATAATTTTGCTTTTTTAATATCTGATTGATTGGGTTCTATAAACAAACTTACTCTGGATTTATTTTTTTTTAATTTATAAATAATTTTTTTTAAAAATATTTTATTAAAATTTAGATTTAAACCACCTTCTGTAGTTATTTCTTTTCTTTTTTCAGGAACAATACAAATAAAAGATGGTTTATGTCTTAAAGCTATTTTCAACATTTCATTTGTTGCAGCTATTTCTAAGTTTAATGGAATCTTTAGTTTAGAGTTAATTGATTTTAAATCATTATCATTAATATGACGTCTATCTTCTCTTAAATGTATTGTTACAGAGTCAGCTCCATATTTTTCTGCTAGAATCGCCGCTCTTAATGGACTTGGATATTTTTCTCCACGAGCATTTCTGACAGTTGCAACGTGATCTATATTTACACCCAGTCTAATTTTTTTCATTAAAGATTTCTACTGCCTGGTTTAACAGCTTCAATTAATGAAAGACTTTTTGGCAAATTGTCTTTT
>CACIYJ010000021.1 GCA_902590845.1 uncultured Pelagibacteraceae bacterium | reverse complement strand
AAGCACACCATGCCACCAAATCCAGCTCCAGTAATTATATGAGACGCATACATGCTGTTAGTAGTAATGTCTGAATATTTTCCAAGATTTTTATTATTAATTTTGTATCCAATAGTATCAGCCGAGTCTTCGATTAATTTTATATTTTTCTTTTTAGCTATTTGAAAAATATTTTTCCAATTAGGCACATTTCCTAATAAGTTAGGAACCATTATAACTTTGGTCTTTTTATTGATTGCTTTTTTAATCTGATCTATTTTTGCAACGAATGAATTTCTTTCAACATCAATAAAATGAGGTTTTAAGCCTAATTGATAAATCGGAGCAACAGTTGTTGAAAAAGTTAAAGTTGGAGTTATAACCTCATCTCCTTTTTTAAGATTTAATGATGCAAGCGCTAATAAATTAGCCGAAGACCCTGAATTAACCATTAAACCATATTTTTTTCCAAATAATTTTGAAATCTTTTCTTCTAATTTCTTAACTAATGGGCCGTCTATAAGTGTTAAAGATTTATTTTTTAATACTGATATTGATGCATTAATTTCATTTTTATCGTATATGGCTTTACCGTAATATATTTTCATTTAAATATTTTTTTTAATGCCGTTTCAGATGCTTCACAGATTCCTTTTTCTGTGATTAAGCCAGTAACATATTTTGCTGGAGTAATGTCAAATGCTAAGTTTAAAGCTTTGCTTTTTTCTGGATAAATTCTTACCTTTCTAACATTCTTATTTTCATCAACTCCTTCTACATGAGAAAGCTCTTCAGAATTTCTTTCTTCGATAGGAATCTTTTTAAAATCTTTTATATTCCAGTCTATAGTTGAGCTCGGAAGCGCTACATAAAAAGGAACATTATTGTCTTTTGCAGCCAATGCTTTTAAATAAGTTCCAATTTTATTTGCTACATCTCCAGTTGATAAAGTTCGATCAGTTCCCACAATACACATATCAACTTGCCCTCTTTGCATTAAAATTCCACCTGCATTGTCGGCAATAATTGTATTTGGTATTTCTTCTTCATTTAATTCATAAGATGTTAAATTAGCGCCTTGATTTCTTGGTCTTGTTTCATCAACCCAAACATGAACTTTAATTCCTTTTTGATGTGCGTGATAAATTGGAGATGTTGCTGTACCCCAATCAATTGTTGCAAGCCAACCAGCGTTACAATGAGTTAAAATATTTACAGTATCTTTTTTTTTATTAGCTATTTCTTCAATTATTTTAAGGCCATTTACACCTATATTTTTACAAAACGTAACATCTTCTTCTACAATCGCATTAGCTTCTTCTAAAGCTACTTTTAAAATTTCATTGCTGTTTATGCCTGATAGTTTTTTCATCATTCTATCTATTGCCCATTTTAAATTAATGGCTGTGGGTCTAGAAGCTATTAGATCTTCACTAGATTTTTTTAAGAAAGATTGATCGTTTTTTTCAAGGATAGATAAAACTAATCCATAAGCAGCCGTAGCCCCAATTAAAGGAGCGCCTCTGACTTCCATTGTTTTAATTGCATTAATTGAATCTTTGACTGTTTTTAAGTCTTTAATAATAAATTGATGAGGAAGCTTTGTTTGATCAATAATTTTTACAACATTATTTTCAAACCAAATTGTTCTATAAGCTTTACCGTTAACTTGCATTACTTTTTATTAAGCGTTCTACCTGCGATATATTTTAATTTTTTTATAGTTTTTTTTGTTCTTAATTTTGGATCTGTTATAATTGCTGTGTCTAAACAATTATTAGCTGGATCTTTATCAACTGAGAAATCTTTAAAAGTTTTGATAACTTCTTTAATCATGTTTTGTGCATTTGAAGCATTTTTCTGCAATGTTTGAATTACCATTGCTACATCAACCTCATCATGATCTGGATGCCAACAATCATAATCGGTGACCATAGCTACTGTGCAATATCTAATTTCTGCTTCTCTAGCTAATTTTGCTTCTGGCATATTCGTCATTCCAATCACGTCTGCATTCCATGATCTATAAAGATTAGACTCTGCTAAAGTGGAAAATTGAGGACCTTCCATTACAACATAAGTTCCTCCCGTTTGATGTTTAATGTTTAATTTTTTCAAAGCTGATTCACAACATTTAGACAACCCAGAGCTAGTTGGTTTGGCCATTGAAACATGAGCTACAATTTCTTCATCAAAAAAAGTTTTTACTCTTGAAAAAGTTCTGTCAATGAATTGATCAACGATTACAAATTTTCCCGGATTTAAATCTTCTTTTAGAGAACCAACTGCAGAAACTGAAACAATATCAGTTACACCTAATTGTTTCATAGCATCTATATTTGCTCTAAAGTTTATATTAGTTGGGTTAATTTTATGACCTCTAGAATGTCTTGGTATAAAATAAATTTCTTCTTTACCTAATTTTGCAATTAAAATTTCATCAGATGGTTTTCCCCAAGAAGTTTTAATTTTTTTCCATTTAGTCTTTTGAAAACCATCCATTTTGTAAAGACCGCTACCACCAATTATCCCAAGTTTTCTTTTTTTCATCATTTAATTATTAATGCTTTTTTGTTAGAACTTGAAGCTAAATATGGATTTAAAAAAACATATCAGGTCTATTCCAAACTACCCTAAAAAAGGCATTTTATTTCGAGATATTACTACTCTAATTAAAAACCCTGAGGCCTTTAAATATACCAATGACAAAATAATAGAATTATCAAAAAAATTAGACTTTGATAAAGTTTCGGCAATAGAGTCTAGAGGTTTTATTTTTGCGTCTACCGTATCTTACATTTTAAATAAACCTTTTGTTTTACTTAGAAAGAAAAACAAACTTCCATCAGAAACTCATTCGGTTGATTTTAAGCTCGAGTATGGTGAAGCAACTATTGAAGTACATAAAGACTCTATTTCTAAAGGAGAAAAAATCCTTGTAATAGATGATTTAATTGCGACTGGCGGAACAGCAGAAGCTGCAGCAAAATTAATAGAAATATCGGGAGGAATAGTTGCTGGATTTATTTTTGTAATAAACTTATTTGATCTACAAGGAAATGATCTCTTAAAGAAAAAGGGATATAAATCAGAAAGTTTAATTAAATTTCCAGGTCATTAAGAATTCTTTTTTAAAAAATCTCTAATATAATCCTTTAAACTTATTTTTCCGTAATATTTGTAAATTTTATTCGATAGATTTTTATTTACTAGTGCAGAAGAATATCTTTCTCCATCTCTTTTAGGTAAATATCTAATTTTTGATTTAAACATTTTGGCTACTTCATTTATTGAATATGATTTTGTATTTGCAATTATATAATGTCTGTTTAACTTTTTTCTCCAAGCTAGGTAGCATATTTTGATTGTATCATTTATATGTGTAAATCTTCTCGTTTGTGTACCAGGTTTAACAACAGGTAAAGATTTTTTTCTTAAATAATGATCTTCAAAAATACCTATTACTGTTGACATATTCCCTTTAGATATTTGATAAGGTCCATAAACATTGTAAAAATATATAACTTCATATTTAAGTTTAAAACATTTTTTAAAATTCTCTAACTGTTCAAGATTTTTTGCTTTACTAAAAGCATAAGGAGACAAGTTTTTATCATTTCCTTTGTTGCCTAATGAAGCTGATGTAGCTGAATAAACAAGTTTAATATTATTTTTTAAACAGAAATTAAATACTGCATTAGAACCAATAAAATTAGAATCAATACACTCGTTCATTTTAAGAAAACTTTGATAAATTCTTGCAAACTCACCGAAATGAAAAATTGAATGAATATTTTTAGGATTTTTTATTAAATTCATAATATTTTTTGTATGACCGTTTATATATTTAACTCTATTGCTTTTTATGTGATTTTTTTTAGTTCCTGATGAATAGTTATCTAAACTAATAATGTTGAATTTTGTTTTTTTAAGAAAAAAATTAATTAAATTTGTTCCAACAAATCCTGCTCCGCCTGTAACTAAAATTTTTTTTTTACTGTTTGGCATCAACACTAAATATATCTTTGAAATAATTAAATCAATCTAATCTTGGTCTAAACCATGAACTTTTGTTTAATGCTGCATTCATAAATCCTGAAGCTCTGCAATAATACAATTTACTTTTAAATTTATTATTAATTATTAAAAAGTATACACTTTTAAAAATTGATTTAATAAATATGAAAAATCCAGAAACAAAAGCTTTTGTAAGACCGAAATGTTTTTTTCTAAAATAAAACTTCGACCAATTCCAATGCCAGTTTCTTGAAAATTCTAACTCATTAAAATATTTTTTATCAACTGCTTTTGCTCCAAGATGTGAAATTAGAGAGTTGCTATAAATATAGATCTTCTTATTATTTTTTTTAGCTCTCAAACAAAGATCATCATTTTCTAAATACATAAATATTTTTTCATCAAAAAAATTATCATTAAATTGTTGTTTGTCTAAAATCATCGCATAGCCATCAATTTTATCAACTTCAAATAAAGCGTTCTTATCATTTGTTAATTTTTTATGTGTCTTATAATTTGGATAATCTTTATTATCGCTAAGTGGACTCAGAATTGCAAATTTTAGACTTTTTGATATTTCAAAAATTTGACTTAAAGTATCAGATTTTAAAATCGTGTCTGGATTTAAAATCATTACATATCTAGTTTTTGATTTTTCTATTCCAAAATTATTGCCGGGTCCCATGCCCAAATTTTTACCAGTAAGATAACATTCAATATTTTGATATTTTTCTTTCAAATAGTTGGTAAACTCACGGTCAGAAGAATTTTCCACAATAATCTTTTTGATATCTGGATCGATTGATTCTAAACAATCGTCAATAATATTTTGACTTTTGATTGTGACTATAATTATTGTTAAATTTTCTTTTGTTATTTGCATCAAAAAAATGCCTTCATTATGATAGATAGAAAGTATACTTACAAATATAAATAATATAAATAATAACAAATGAAAAGGTTTATCGTAACAGGGGGGTATGGTTTTATTGGTAGTAACCTAATAAAGCTATTGTTAAAAAAAAAATTTAAAGTCCTTAACGTCGATAAACTATCATACTCTGCTCAAAGATATAATTTAAGAGATATTAAAAGTAAAAACTACTTTTTCAAGAAAATTGATATAAATAATAAAAAAGAAATTACAAAGATTCTAAAAAAATATAGACCACATGGAATTTTTAATCTTGCTGCAGATACCCATGTGGATAGATCAATAAGCGATTCTTCTAACTTTATTAAAAATAATATTCTTGGTGTTTATAATTTATTAGAAGCTATTAAAAATTATAAAAAAAAAATTAGGTTAATTCATGTTTCTACAGATGAGGTCTATGGTGATATTTTGGGTTCAAAAAGATCAGATGAAAACTTTCCATATATACCCAGTTCTCCTTACTCTGCTTCAAAAGCATCTTCTGATCATTTGGTAAATGCTTATATTAGAACACATAAAATCGATGCTGTTATTTCAAATTGTTCAAACAATTACGGACCAAGACAATTTCCAGAAAAACTAATCCCTAAAATGATTTACAATATTTTAAACAATAAACCTCTTCCGATATATGCAAAAGGTAAAAATTCAAGAGAATGGATTTATGTTGATGATCATTGCAATGCTCTTATAAAATTATTTTTTAAAGGCAAATCAGGAGAGAAATATAATATAGGTTCCGACATTAATTGTAGCAATATTTTTCTTGTTAAGAAAATTTTAAAATCTTTTGCTATTAGAAAAATTAAAATAGGAAAAAAAGTAAAAATTATATTTGTAAAGGATAGACCCGGACATGACTTTAGATATGCCCTTAATAGTAGTAAAATTAAAAGAACATTAAAATGGAAACCTAAAATAAACCTAAGTCAAGGTATATCAAAAACAGTAGATTGGTATATAAATAATCAGAACTATTTTAATAATATTTCAAAAAAATTAATTTAATGAAAAAAAGTATTCTTATAACGGGATCAACAGGATTCATAGGGCAAAATTTAACAAAATTACTTTTATCTTTAAATTATAAAGTTCTTGTCTTAATTAGAAAAGAATCAAAAAATAAACTTTTTGTTAAAAAAACTCAAAAAAATAATAAAAACTTTCATCCAATTTATTTTAATAACATAAATATATTACCTAAAAAAATTTCAAAACTAAAAATTGATTATGTAATTAATCTTGCCACTAAATGGATTGATAAACACAACTATAAAGATTTGATTGATCTTATAAATTCTAATATTTTATTTACTACTGCGGTATTGGATGTTATACCAAAAAAAAATCTGAAGAAATTTATTAATGTAAGTACATATGCGTTATTTAAAACATCAAAAAAATACAATCCATACAATCTATACGCAGCTACAAAAAAAGGTTTTGAGGATATTGTCACTTACTACCAAAACAATCACAAAAAGACCTATTTTTATAATCTCTATCTTTATGATAATTATGGAGTGAACGATAAACGAAGTAAGATCATAGCAAAAATATTAAAAGATTATAAAGCAAATAAAAAAACTACAATTTTATCTAATAAAGTCGAATTAAATCTTCTTAATGTGAGTGAAATATGTAAAGCTTTTAGGTTAATTTTAGAAAAAAAAATAAACAGTGGAAATTATTTAATAAGAGCAAAAAAATTTACCAATATTTTAGATTTAATAAAAAAAACTAACATTAAATTAAATAAAAAGATTAAATATAATTTGTTAAATAAACCTATAAGAAAAAAAATTGATTTTAAAATGAATTTGTTACCTTATTGGAAACCAAGTACTTTCATAGAAAAAGAAATATTCTATTTAATTGATGAAAATAATTAAAACAAAATTTAGAGATCTAAAAATTATAAAGCATAATAATTTTGCTGATAAAAGAGGTTTTTTAAAATTTACCTATAATAAAAAAATTATTAATTGGGATAATTTTATATTTGATTACCTTGCTTACTCCAAAAAAAATGTTTTTAGAGGATTCCATTTTCAATACAAAAATCAACAAGCAAAATTAATATCTGTTATCAAAGGCAAAGTATTAGATTGCGTTGTTGATTTACGAAAAAATTCTAAAACATTTGGTCAATCTTATAAAATTACAATGTCTGAAAATAAAAATATTTCATTATATATACCTAAGGGCTTTGCCCATGGTTACTTAACACTTGAAAAGGAAAATATTGTTATTTGTAAACAATCCAATTTTTATAATCCAAAATTTGAAGATGGAATTATTTGGAATGATAAGTCACTTAAAATAAAATGGCCTTCAACTAAACCTTTGTTATCTAAAAAAGATAAAAATCAAAAGACTTTAACAGAATTTAAAAAAAAATATAAATACCTTTAATTTATACTGGATCTAAATTATGAAAAAAATAGTTATTACAGGTGGCACAGGTAGATTTGCTCATTACTTAAAAAAAATAAAAACAAAAAATTTACTTTTTTTTCCAAGTAAAAAAATCTTTGATATAACTAACGTTAATAAAATAAAAAAATACCTCAAAAAAGTTAAACCAAATATTGTTTTACATTTAGCTGGATTATCTAGACCAATGGCAATTCATGAAAAAGAAATATCCAGAAGTATTAATTTAAATATTATAGGAACCTCTAATTTAGTTGCGGCATGTTCTGAAAAAAAAATTAAAATCATTTATTTTTCAACACAATATGTCTATCCAGGTAAAAAAGGTAATTATAATGAGAGAGAAGCTTTACTACCAACAATGAATTACGGATGGTCTAAATTGGGAGGAGAATGTGCTGTTCAAATGTATAAAAATTCTCTCATACTAAGAGTTTGTATGACGGAAAAACCTTTTACACATAAATATGCTCTTTATGATGCAAAGACCAGTTTTTTATATCATCATGAAGTTGCTAAAATAGTACTTAAACTAATTAATAAAAAAGGTGTTATAAACATTGGCGGCAAATCTCAAACTGTTTACAATTTTGCTAAAAAAAATAACCCAAAGATCAAAAAAATTTACGTGAAAAACATCAAAAATTTAAA
>CACIYJ010000020.1 GCA_902590845.1 uncultured Pelagibacteraceae bacterium | reverse complement strand
GTTTCTCAAGAACTGATTGTGTTTCACGAAACTCATCTCTTGAGATTGCAACAATAGCAACACTACAAATAATAAATAAAGTTGCAATTACAGAAGTGAATTTAGTTAAAAAGCTTCCCATGGACCTAGCTGACGTGAAATTATCTTGTGAAACACCTAAGCCAAGCGCTCCACCTTCTGATTTTTGTAATAAAACAGAAATAATTAAAATCAATGCAAGAATAATATTAATTGTAATAAGCAAGCTTTCCATAATGCCTATCTATAGTAATTTTTTATTATATCAATAAATTTTTTAGATGATTTCGATGCTCCGCCAATTAAAAATCCATCAATTTCTTTAATTTCTCTAAACATATCGATGTTATTTTCATCTACTGAACCACCATAAAGAACTGCTGGACTATTTTTTCTGAAAATTGTCTTTAAAACTTTTTTAATATGAATGCTTGTTTTTAATAAATCTTTTTGATTAGGTATTTTTCCTGTTCCAATAGACCAAATTGGTTCATAAGCAACAATAATATTTTTTTTATTAAATTCCTTTTTCAAAACTTTAGTTAATTGTCTTCTTAATGTGCTGAACGTCTTATTATTTTTCTTTTGAGATTTATTTTCGCCAATACAAAAAATAACTTTTAAATTATTTCTTAATGCAAATTTAACTTTATCTCTTAACATTAAATCTGTATCGCCTTCAGATCTGTTATCAGAGTGCCCAACCAATGTATATTTAGCGCCTACACTTCTAATCATATAAGGACTGACTGCTGCTGTATTAGATGAAAATTGATCTTTTTGATAACAATTTTGAGAACCGATCATTATTTTTTTATTTCTAAAATGTTTTACAAAAGACTCTATAAGTGTGTAGGGCGGAGTAATAATTACTCGATATTTATTTCTGTTTTTATCTCTAGATCTAAAAGAATTAATCTTATTAAGTATGTTAATCGATCTAGGAACGCCGAACATTTTCCAGTTTCCAATAAAATACTTCATTATTTGCCTTAGTTTAAAATTTGATCTATAGGTGTATTATTTTAAAACACTTATTAAATTAATAAAATGGGAACTTCAATAGGAAAATTATCTAAATCGTTTTTTGTAAAACTTCTTGTAGGTATTATCATTTTACCATTTGTATTTTGGGGAATGGGTGATGTGTTTAGAGGTGGAAATCAAAATGTGATCGCCACAATTGATTCTAAAAAGGTAAGTACACAAGAATTTGTAAATTATTTTAATCGATTAAATTTAAATGAAGAGCAAATCAAAAATTTACCAAAAACTAATTTAATGGAGAAAGTTTTATCTGAATACATTGGGCGAAAAGTTATGGCTCTAGAAATAGAACAATTAGGTATTACTGTAAATGACAACTCTCTAAGAGATATAATAAGAAATGATAAATTATTTTTTAAAGATAATAAATTCTCAAGGACAGAATATGAAAAATTTCTTCTTACAAGTAATGTTACCGCGCCTATATTTGAACAAAATATTGTTGAACAAGAATCTAGAAGACAATTTTTAAGTTTTTTAGCAGGAGGAATAACAATTCCAGACATTTTAGTAGAAAATGAATTTAAAAAGGAAAATCAGACTAAAACGATTAAGTATATTGATTTAAAAAAATATCATTCAAACAAAAAACCATCTCCGGAAGAAATTAAAAAACTTTATGACAAAAGTAAAAATTTATTTATTGAAGAATTCAAATCTATTCAATATGCTGAAATAACTCCTCAAATTATATCTGGCAATAATGAATACGATAAAGCTTTCTTTAAACAATTGGATATTTTAGAAAATAAAATTTTAGATGGAGAATCTTTTGAAGAAGCTTCTAAAGAAAATAATTTAAAAACGATTACAATCAAAAGCATTAATGGCAATAAAAAAGACAAAAATGATAAAAAAATAGAAAATTTATCAGATAATCTTTTCAAAAAAATTTATGTAATCAAAAATGAAAAATCACCTGAAGTTTTAAAAGTCGATAATAAATATTTTCTAGCTGAAATAAAATCTATTGAAAAAAATAACAGATCTATTAATGATCCAGATGTCTTAAAAGCAATCAATGCTCAACTAAGCTTTCAAAATAAAATAGAAAACAATAGTTCTATTATTAAAGATATAAGTATGGGCGGGTTTGATAAAGCAAAAATGGAAAAATTTGCTGCCGATAATGAATTAAAACTAAAAGAATATAAAATATCAAATTTAAAACAAAATGAGATTTTCACTGAAGGAATTATTAAAAGAATATTTTTAACTAAAGATGGTAAAATAGATCTTATCACAGATAGCACATTAACTAAAAACTTTTTAGTTTTAGCGGTAAAAACTCAATATAAAAAAATAGAGAAAAGCTCTAATGAATTTGAACAATATGAAGCTAAAGCGCGACTTAATCTAGTAAATAAAATTTACAGAACTTTTGATGAAAGCCTTAATCAAAAATATAAAGTCGAGTTAAATAGAAAAACAATTGATCGAGTAAAAAATTCATTTTAATGAAAATCAACACTAGTTTTAACGAGTTCAAAAAAATCCATTCTAAAAAAAAACATCAAGTTTTATTTAAATCAAGAATCTGCAAGCAGTATTATAAGGTAGAAAATTTATTTAGATTTTTATTGGCTGAAAAAAATAGCTTTATTTTTGAGTCTGTAGAAAAAGGAAAAATAAAAGGCCGATACACCATCATTGGTTTAAATCCTGATAAAATATGGGATGTAAGTAGGAATATAATAACAATAAACAGTCTTGGGGAAAAAACTAGAATTAAAGCTAATCCTTTAGTTTATATTAATAGATTAATTAAAAATTTTGATATTAAAATTCCAAATCAATTACCTTCAATGTCCTCAATGTTGGTTGGATATTTTTCTTATGACATTATTCGTTATATCGAAAAAATTCCTGACCGATGTAAAGATGATCTTAAGATCCCTGATGTAAGACTATCTAGACCAAAAAATCTTGTAATTTATGATAATTTAAAGAAAAAAATTTACTATATAGAAAATGTATATTCAGATACAAAAATTAAAAATTATAAAGAAACTTATAAATCAATTATTAGTAGATTTGCCTTATTTGAAAATTATGAAAATATTAAATTACCTGAAAAATTTACCTATAAGAAAAATAAGAATTTAATTAAATCCAATACATCAAAAGAAAAATTCAAATCATTAATTAAGAAAGCAAAAAAATACATTGAAAAAGGTGATATTTTTCAAGTTGTGCTAAGTCAACGTTTTGAAAGAAAAATCGAAAAAAAACCAATTGAAATTTATAACTACCTAAGAAAATCAAACCCTTCTCCTTTCATGTTTTATTTTAACTATGAAGACTTCAATGTTTTGGGAAGCAGCCCTGAAATCTTAGTTAGGTTAAGAAGAGACGAAGTAACTATTAGACCTATTGCGGGTACTAGACCTAGAGGAAAAAATAATAAAGAAGACAAAAAATACGAATTAGATTTACTTCGAGACAAAAAAGAATTGGCTGAACATCTTATGCTTTTAGATCTTGGAAGAAACGATGTGGGTAAGGTGGTTAAAATTAATTCGGTAAAGGTGACTGAAAGATTTAAAGTTGAGAAATATTCACATGTTATGCATATTGTCTCTAATGTTATAGGTAAGTTTAATAATAAATTCTCACTATTTGAGACCTTATTATCTGGTTTTCCAGCTGGGACGGTTAGTGGTGCTCCTAAAATTAGAGCTATGGAAATTATTGATGAACTAGAAAAAAATAAGAGAAAACTATACGCAGGAGGAATTGGGTATTTCACACCTAATAATGAATTTGATACCTGTATTGCTTTAAGAACTGCTTTAATTAAGGATAAAAAATTTTACGTTCAAGCTGGCGCTGGTGTAGTTGCAGACAGCAACCCTGAAAAAGAATATGCTGAAACAGTAAATAAAGCCAAAGCATTAATGAGAGCGATTGATTAAATGAAAATTTTACTTATAGATAACTACGATAGCTTTACTTACAATTTGTATCACTATATTGCAAAATTTAAAAAGAATGTTGATGTAGTCAGAAATGATAAAATAGATAGTAAAAATATTTTGAGAAAAAGATATAATAAAATTGTTATCTCACCTGGGCCAGGTAATCCTAATCAAGCTGGCAATTGTTTAAAGATTGTAAAAGATGTCCATAAAAAAATACCAATTTTAGGTGTTTGTCTGGGACACCAGATTATTGGTCAAGTTTTTGGTGGAAAAATTGTTGGGGCTAAAAATTTGATGCATGGCAAAACAAGTAAAATTAAACACAATAAAAAAGGTCTATTTAAAAATATTCAAAACAATTTTGAAGCTACGAGATATCACAGCCTGATTATCGATAGAAAAAAATTTCCAAAAGATCTTATTATTACAGCTGAAACAAAAAATAAGACAATCATGGGTTTAATGCATAAAAAATATAATATTCATGGGTTTCAGTTCCATCCTGAAAGTATTAGTACTAAAATGGGTGTGAAATTAATAAAAAATTTTATAGCTAATTAATATGACTAACATTGTAGAAAAATTAAAAAAAGGTGAAAACCTATCTTTTAAGGAAAGCAAAGCTCTTTTTGCTGATTTAATGGAAGGCAAACATTCAGAAGATTCAATTATAGAAATATTAGAATCTTTTATAAAAAAAGGTGAAACAAAAGACGAGCTTGCAGGCGGTATTTTTGTATTAAGAGGTAAAGCTAACAAGGTTAAAACTGATCCTGATACGATAGATACATGTGGAACTGGAGGTGATGGACAAAACTCTCTAAATATATCAACGGCTGCAGCTATTGTTCTTGCTAGTATGGGTATAAAAGTTGCTAAACATGGTAACAAAGCTGTTTCGTCTAATTGTGGATCTGCTGATGTTCTTGAGGCATTAAAAATAAATATAAATTTAAAGCCCGATGAAGCAGAAAATTCTATTAGTAAATTAAATTTTGCTTTTATGTTTGCGCCAAATTATCATTCAGCGATGAAATATGTGGGGCCAGCTAGAAAAAAAATGGGGAAAAAAACGATATTTAATCTCATTGGCCCATTAAGCAGTCCAGCTCAAGTAAAAAGACAAGTAGTTGGTGTTTTTGATAAAAAATGGATGAAACCTTTTGCAGAAGCTTTAAGAGAAAATAATGTAGTACATGCCTATATAGTTCATAGTGACGATGGTATGGATGAAATTTCTCCTTTTACAAAAACAAATGTAGTTGAATTAAAAGATAATAATATAAATGAATTTACAATAGATCCAAAGGAACTTGGAATTAATTCAAATAATAAAAATAATTTAAAAGGTAAAAATGCAACATATAATTCTTTAAAAATAATTGAAATATATAAAGGCACGTCTAATGAATTTTCACAAGCTGTAGCTTTAAACGTAGCAGCGGGTTTAATTGTCTCAGGTAAAGAGAATGATTTTAAAAATGCCTTTGAAAAAGCTACAGAACATTTAAAATCTGGAAATGTTTTTCAATACTTATCTAAAATACAATCAGTTTAATGGCAAACACATTAAAAAAAATAATAGAAGATAAAAAAGAAACTTTAGATTTAATTAAAAAGAATAATTCTTTAGATTCTTTGGAAAAAAAAATAAAAAATTTAAATTTTTTTAATGATTTTAAAAAAGCAATCCAAAATAATAAAGGTATTTCTTTAATTTCAGAAATTAAAAAAGCTAGCCCTTCAGCTGGTGTTTTGGTTAAAGACTTTAATCATCTAAATATAGCAAAAATGTATATAGATAGTGGAGCAACTTGTCTTTCTGTTCTTGCAGAAGAAAAGCATTTTTTAGGAAAGTTAGATTATATTACCGACATTAAAAATAAATTTAAAATACCAGTGCTAGCTAAAGATTTTTTTATTGACCCTTACCAAATTGCATTATCTAAAAGCTATGGTAGTGATTGTATTCTTTTAATTATTGCAGCACTTAACGATAGTCAAGCAGATGAAATCTATGATGAGGCTATTAAAAAGGATTTAAGTGTTATTGTTGAAGTACATGATCAAAAAGAAGCCGAGAAAGCTTTAAAATACAAAGATGCTTTAATTGGAATTAATAACAGAAACTTAAAAACTTTAGAGATATCAATTAATAATACAATCTCAATTTTTGAAACCATTAAAAGCCATCAAGGCCCGATCGTATCTGAAAGTGGAATTAAAAATGAAAACGATGTTAAATATATCTATGACAAAACTGGCATTAAGAACTTTCTTATCGGAGAATCACTTTTAAGTTCCGACAATCCAGCTGAATTAATCAAAAAGATTATTCAAATAAGTCAATGAAATAGACCTTTATTTAAAGTTGTAATTTAAGTAGAACCTTTATAGAACATAGATGTACGAGGTTTGTTCTATGCTTACAAAAAAACAAAAAAACTTATTAATTTTTATTAATAAAAAAATTAGATCTTCTGGAATATCTCCTTCTTATGAAGAGATGAAGAATTCGCTCAACCTTAAGTCGAAATCTGGAATACATAGATTAATTTCAGCTTTAGAAGAGCGAGGCTTTGTTAAACGTTTAGCTCATAAAGCTAGAGCTTTAGAGGTTATTAAATTACCTGAGAATGCTAGTGCAAATGATATCTTTAATACTTTTACCCCAAGCATAATTAAAGGTGGCCTAGATAAAAATAACAATAAATCTACTGATGTTTCTGTTTTAGGAAGTATTGCTGCAGGAACTCCAATTGAAGCGATTCAACAAGAAGTTGATAGGGTTGCCTTGCCTGAAGATTTACAAAACAATGGTGAACATTATGGTTTAAAAGTTAGAGGTGACTCAATGATAGAAGCTGGAATTAATGATGGAGATACTGTTATTGTTAAAAAGACTCCTAATGTAGATAGTGGTCAAATCGCAGTAGTTCTAATTGACGATCAAGAAGCAACTTTAAAAAGAATTAGAAAAAAAGGAAATACTATCGCTCTTGAAGCTGCTAATCGTAATTACGGAACTAAAATATACGCAGCAAATAGAATAAAAATTCAAGGTAAACTCGTTTCTTTATATAGAAACTTTCATTAAAATAGTCTAATTAACTTAAATGTCTTTTAATTGTAGGTTTGCGCCCTCTCCTACTGGGCCTCTTCATATTGGTGGTGTAAGAACTGCATTATTTAATTGGCTTCTTGCAAAAAAAAATAAAGGGAAATATTTCTTAAGAATAGAAGATACCGATAAAGAAAGATCCAAAGATGAGTTTAAAAAACAGATAATATCATCATTAGCTTGGCTAGGAGTTGAGCATGATGATAAAGAGTATATTCAATCAAAAAATATTAATAAACATGTTTCAATCGCAGAAGAGTTAATTAAAAAAGGTTTTGCTTACCCTTGTTACTGCACAGAAAAAGAGCTTGAAGGTCAAAAAGCTTTAGCAAAAAGAAAAAAATTGCCTTTTGTTTACAATCGTAAATGTAGAGATTTAAAAGAAAAAAAAGATGTTCCTGCAGTTATTAGATTTAAAAGTAAAATATCTGGCTCAACTTTAATTAAAGATTTAGTGCAGGGAGATAGAAATATTTCAAACTCTACTATTGAGGACTTTGTTATTTTAAGAAAAGATAAATCACCTACTTATCAATTATCAGCAACTGTAGACGATCATGAAATGAAAATTACTCATGTTATTCGAGGTGATGATCATATGATTAACTCATTTAAACAAAAACAAATTTATGAAGCAATGAAATGGAGAGTTCCGAATTTCGCTCACATACCTTTAATTCATAGTGAAAAAGGGAAAAAATTATCGAAAAGAGATAATGCTTCTACTTTAGAGGATTATATTAAAATAGGAATTATTTCTGATGCTTTAAGAAATTACCTTTTAAGATTAGGATGGTCATATAAAGATAAAGAAATATTTACTAAGCAGGAAAGTATCGACTTATTTGATTTAAGTGGAGTTGGTAAATCACCATCAAAATTAGATATGGCTAGAATACTTTCAATTAATGAAACTTACATAAAAACAATTGATGAAAAAAATTTGTTCGAATTCTTTAAAGAATATGTTTCAAAATATAAGACAGCTATTGACCAATCAAAAGAGCCTGTTCTTATTAAATCAATGGGTTTTTTAAAGAATAAAGCTAAAACTTTGGAAGATGTCTGGAATAATGCTCAATATATTGTCAAAGATAAAGTTGAGATTGAGTCTGAAGATAAAAAACTAATTGATGATTTATCTAAAGCTATAATCAAAGAATTTATAAGTGAGTATAAAAAATTAAGCTCTTTATCGAAAGAAACATTAGAACCAGTAATAAAATCTTTGATTAATAAGCATAAAACAAATTTTAAAGGTGTGGGTCAACCATTAAGGATAGCTTTAGTAGGCTCTAGATTTGGGCCAGGTTTGTATGATGTAATTTTATCTTTAGATAAAACTGAAGTGATAAAAAGATTAAATCAAATTTAGATGAAAGATGCAGTATCTTTTAGAGTAAGAAAAAGTTCAATTTACGATAAGAAATCAAACGCACCGTTTAAAGTAAGCAGATCTAAATTCTTTAACTTTCTTAGTTGTAAAAAATGTTTCTATTTAGATCGTGTTAAAGGTTTAAAAGAACCTTCTATGCCTGGTTGGGCTTTAAACATTGCGGTTGATGAATTATTAAAAAAAGAATTTGATCTATACAGAAAAGAACAAAAGCCTCATCCAATAATGATAAAACATAATTTAAATTTTGTCCCTTATCAGCACAAAGATTTAGATACATGGAGAAATTCTTTAAAAGGCGGAATATCTTATTTGGATGAAACAACCAATCTAATCATCCATGGTGGTATTGATGATGTTTGGTTTGATATAAAAGAAAAAAAATTAGTAGTAGTTGATTATAAAGCTCAATCATCAACTTATCCTGTTACAGTTTCATCTTATCTGGATGCAGAATGGCACTTAAGTTATAAACTTCAAATGGATATTTATGTTCATATTTTAAGAAAGATGAATTTCAAAGTTTCAGATCTTACTTATTTCTATGTTTGTAATGGAGAAAAAACTAATGATAAGTTTGATAATAAAATAAATTTTAAAACTACTTTAATCCCCTATCGTGTAGATACATCTTGGATTGATAATAAGTTAATTGAAATGAAAAAAGTTTTAAATTTAGACTCACCGCCTGAACTAGAAAAGACTTGTGAAAAATGTGCTTACTTAAAAGGTGGAAAAGTTTTTTTTTAATGGATCAGAAAATAAAAAATATATTAGATTTTTGGTTTGTAGAAACATCATCTGAAAAGAGATTTAAAAAAGATTCAAAATTTGACAATTTGATAAAAGAAAAATTTTTAAAAGATTATGAGTTAGCAATAACAAATAAACTTGATGACTGGCAAGAGAGTAAGGAAGGTTGCTTGGCTTTGATTGTTTTAATAGATCAGTTTTCTAGAAATTTATTTAGAGAAAATAAAAAAGCTTTTGAATTTGACTTCAAAGCTCGTGAAGTACTTAATAAAATTATTGAAAAAAATTATTTAGAAAAAATGAATAATAGTGAAAAATTTTTTTCGTTATTACCTTTTATTCACAGTGAAGATATTAATGATCATGAAAAATTATATAAATTAATGGATCAATACTTAAAAGATCACCCTGGTATTAAAGATATTAAAAAATTTTGGACAAATCACACAAAAGCAATTAAAAAATTTAGCCGCTACCCTCACAGAAATAAAGTATTAGGTAGAAAATCTACCCTTGAAGAAATTGAATTTCTTAAACAACCAAATTCCTCTTGGTAATTATAAATTGTTATTTATTATTATTGTCATCATCATTAGATGACTGATCATCTGCACTCTCAGATGAGGTATCTTCTTGTATAGTATCGTTTTGAGTTTCTTCTTGCGCTGGTTGTTCTGGTTCTGGCTCTGGCTCTGGTTCAGGTTGTGATTCTGGTTGAGTTTCTTCTTGCGCTGTTTGTTCTGGTTCTGGTTGAGTTTCAGGAGTTGGTTCTGGTTCTTTACTTGACTCTTGTCTTCCAATATCAGCCGCAGTTTGTGCTTCAGGCTCTCTTCTCATAAAGAAATATATTCCTGCAGCAATAACCGCTATTCCTCCTAAAACATATAGAATTATATTTAACCAACTTCTTCCCTCTTCGTCTGCTTTAGACTCTTCTTGTTCTGGTTTAAGTTCTGGCTCTTCAGGTTTAGCTTCTTCTTCCTGTACTGGATCTGGTTGAACTTCTTCTTCAACTAGCTCCGGTTCTTTAGCTGGTTCTGGCTCTGGTTCTGGTGTTGGTTCTGGTTCTGGTGGTGGTTCTGGCTCTGGTGTTGGTTCTGGTTCTGGTGTTGGTTCTGGCTCTGGAGTAGGGGGTGTTACTTCCTCTGTTTTAACAACTTTAACTTCTTTGGATATATCATTATCTTTAGGCCCTGGCGAAATAATACCAGTCGTACTTATAGCTATAGCAGCTACAATAATGATTATTAGTTCCATAGAATCATTATATTTTATTAATAACGAAATACTATTACATTATTTTGTAAATATGTACGATTTGGGGTGTTGTGGATACTTAAATTTTTAAAGCTAAAAAATGCTCTTTAATACTTTCAGATAAGGCTAGTAAATCATATCCCCCTTCTAAAAAAGAAATTATTCTACCTTCAGAATGAACATTTGCCAAATCTACAATTTTCTTCGTAATTTCATAAAAATCTTTTGATTCTAAATTAATACTCGCAAGAGGATCTCTTGTATGAGCATCAAATCCAGCGGATATTAAAATAACCTCTGGCTTAAATTTATCTATTGGATTTAAGACTTTTTGCTCAAATATCTTTAAGAATTCTTTTCCTTGTACCCCTGCTTTCAGAGGAGCATTGAATATATTGCCTGTCCCGGTTTCTTCTTCTGAACCTGTTCCAGGAAATAAGGGAAATTCATGAGAAGAACCGTAAGCTACGGTTTCATCATTATAAAATATTTCTTGTGTCCCATTTCCATGATGAACATCAAAATCAATGATAGCTACTTTGTTTATTTTATATTTTTTTTGTAAATATCTGGCAGTAACAGCAATGTTATTTATAAAACAAAAACCCATGGCTTTTGTTGTTTCTGCATGATGGCCAGGAGGTCTAATTGCACAAAAAATCCTTTTATTATTATTCATTAAATCATCTGCGGCAGCTATTCCAGCACCACATGATCTCAAGATAGCTTTTTTGCTTTTAGAGCA
>CACIYJ010000019.1 GCA_902590845.1 uncultured Pelagibacteraceae bacterium | reverse complement strand
TTATTTTATTTAGTGAATTGGTCGGTATAAATCCTCCTGTTGAAACCAAGCTCATACTAAGATTTAGCGAGTTAAACATTCTGATTTCTGAGATGTTTAGCAATAAAAAGATAATGAAACTCAATATTGAATATAAAATGAAAATTCTAAGCAAAAGATCTTTTACATTGCTTTCTGAGTTAATTCTGCCGTCTCCAGAATAAGTTAACTCGTTCATTTTATAATTAAATTGTTTGTTGGAAAAAATAAGAACTAAAAAAAATAAAAAATATAATCCACCTATCCACTGTGAAGACGAACGCCACAATATTAAAGTTGGGTCAAGATATTTAATATTTTTAAAAATAGAAAAACCCGTGCCAGTAATTCCTGAAATTGCTTCAAATAAAGAATTTAAGAAAGTCACTTGATAATTGCTTAGATAAAAAGGCAAAGCAATCAAAAAAGAAATCATTAAATAGACTAAAATGATTAATAATAATTGCTCTATAAAATTAATTTTTTTTTCTGATTTTTTTCCAAAAAATAAAAGGCTTGAACCAATTGTAAAAGAAACAATTAAAGTTGAAACATAAGAGTTTATGCTTAAAAAATAATCAAAGTAAGAAGAATATAAAATATTTATAAAAGCTAAAATGCTTATAGGAAAACAAAATAATCCTAAATAGTAACTGATTCCTTTAAGATTCATTATTAGATAGAGCTAACACTAAAGATGCTTTCAACTTCTTTCAATTGTTCTCTTTTTGCAAGAAAAACTACAAGATCATCTTTCTCAAAAACAAAGTTTGATTTTGGTATAATAACTTGATCTTTTCTAAGAATTGCTCCTATTCTAATATCTTCTGGCAAATTTGAATCTCTAATTTTTTTATTTAATAATTCAGATTTTTCTAAAATCTTTGCTTCGATAAATTCATACGCCCCATCAAGAAGCGAATAAACTGTTCCTATTGTTCCTCGATGGACATGTTCCATAATTCTTGAAACAGTTGTCATTCTTGGGTCAACAAGATCATCAATGTTCAATGAGTCCTGTAATAAATTATAATTTGTTTTATTAACTATAGCGATAGTTCTTTTCTTTAGACCTGTTTTTTCAGCTAATACGCAAGCCATCATATTATTTTCATCATCATTGGTTAGTGCGAGTACAGTCTCTGAATCTTCTAGGTTGGCTTCTTTAAGAATATCTTCATCTAAAGCATCACCATTAATTACAATTGAAGATGATAATTCGTTGGCTATTTCTTCAGCTCTTTTTTTATTTTTTTCAATTATCTTCACTCTTACATCTTCAAAATTAGATTCCAACATTTTAGCTAAATTCAATCCAATATTACCACCACCAATAATTAAAATATTTTTTGCAGTTTTTTCCTCGTGGCCAAATGCTTTAAGAATTGCATTTAATTGATCGCTGCTTACAACGACATATACATTGTCGCCATCTAACATTTTATCATTTTTCTTAAGATATATAAATTTTTCTTTTCTTAAAGCTCCCAAAATATTTGCTTTAAAATCTGGAAATTTTTTTGTTAAATCTTTTAAAGGCATGTTTTTAATTGGACAATTTTTTTCAATTGAAATCTCTAGCATTTTTACTTTACCTTTTCCAAAAGGAACGTTATCCAATGCCCCAGGGGCTTCTAATCTTCTATACAATGATTTTGCTACTTCAATCTCTGGAGAAATAATTACATCTATTGGAATATTAGATTTATTATAAAGTTTACCCCATTTTCCTTCTAAAAAATCCTTAGTTCTAATTCGTGCAATTTTTTTTGAGATATTAAACAATGAGCTAGCTAACTGACAAACAATCATATTTGTTTCATCGTTTCGTGTAACAGCAATAACCATATCTGCTTTCTCTGCGCCTGCGTTTTCTAAAACGGTTGGTAATGTAGCTCTGCCAACAATACCTTTAACATCCTGGGTATCATTAATTTTTTTAATGTCTTCAGATGACTGATCAATAACGGTTACTGAATGACCTTGTGCAGATAATTGTTTACTAATTGAAAAGCCAACCTTGCCGGCCCCACATATTATTATATTCATTTTAATTGATGCCCTTAATTCCTAAAGATTTTAATTTTCGATGAAGTGCAGATCTTTCCATGCCAATAAAATCTGCTGTTTTTGAGATATTGCCATGATTTTTTTTTAATTGTGTTGTTAAATATTCTTTTTCAAAATGTTCTCTTGCCTCTTTTAATGGTGAGGCAAATGATTTCTCTAAAAGAGATTTATTATTTTCCATAGATGAAGAAGATGATAAAATATCATTCATTAATTTATTAATATTTTCTTTGCTTTCATTAGTAGACAAAATGGTAACTCTCTCCACTAAATTTCTTAACTCTCTAACATTTCCTGGCCAATTGTAAGTATATAGATTGTCATTTTTAATATCAATTCTTGGTTGTTGAACGCCGTTTATTTCAGAAAGCTTTTCTTTAAAATATTCAATTAATAAAGGAATGTCTTCGGTTCTTGAACTTAAAGATGTAAGTTCGAGAGGCACTACATTTAATCTGTGGAATAGATCTTCTCTAAAGTTTCTTGTTTCCACTAATTCTTTTAAATTTTTTGACGTTGATGAAATAAGTCTAATATTTACATTAATATATTTAGAGCCATTTAATCTTTTAAATTTTTGGTCGATTAACACTCTTAAAACATTAGCTTGTGTTTCAAATGGAATTTCGGAAACTTCATCAATTAATAAAGTTCCTTTGTTTGCTCTTTCTAATGCACCAAAAGATATATTCCCATCATCAAATTCTTCACCAAATAATTCTTTTTCGTATGTTTTTTCTTTAAGCAATGCTGCATTTAAAATTATAAAAGGTTCTTTTGATCTTCCGGAATTTTTATGTATTTTTCTAGCAACTAATTCTTTTCCTGATCCGGTGGGTCCTGAGATTAAAATTCTGCTTTCTGATGTTGATAGTTTTTCTATAGTTTTCTTAATTTTTACAATTGATACGCTTTTCCCAATTAACTCAAATGAATGAAATAATTTATTTTCAATAATATCTTTCTCTTGTTTTAAAAATGCATTTTCTAAAGCTCTTTTAACATAATTTAATATCTTTTCTGTAGAGAATGGTTTTTCAATAAACTCATACGCACCTAATCTTATAGCTTCTACAGCTATTTGAACAGTTGCATGTCCTGAAATCATAATAACGGGAGTTAGTTTATTTTTCCTTATAATCAATTTTAAAAGATCAATACCATCTTTATCGGCTTTATCTAATTTAATATCAACGATAGCTAAATCAGGTAATTTCTTATTGATTTCTAAAACTGCTTGATCGTAATTAGCGGCCGAACGAACATTGAAATTTTGCTCTTTTAAAATATTGCAAATTAAAAAGCGTATGTCCGGATTGTCGTCAATAACTAAGATATCTTTATGCATTTATTTTTGGAAATGAAATTTCAATATTAACTCCATTTCCATCTTTCTTATTTTTTATTAAAAAATCTCCAGAATGTTCATTAATTATTTTACTAACTATAGGCAATCCTAAGCCTGTTCCTTTTGTCTTGGTTGTAAAATAAGGCGTCATTACTTTTTTTGTATCTGATATACCTGTGCCATTATCTGTTAATCTAACCACTATATAGTCATTATTGCTAATAATTTCTATGTCAATTTTGCCTTTAAAATTAGGGGTTTTTTTCACTAAATCTAAAAACGCTTCTTCAGAGTTTTTAATTAAATTAATAAACACTCTGTTTAATTGTTCGGAATCTCCATTGACTATTAATTTTTTGTGATTTGTATTTATGCTTATTTTATTTTTTGATGACATTTTAATAAAATCTACAGATCTATTAATTATATCAATAATATTAATTTTTTTAAATATTGGCCTTGGCATTCTTGCAAAGTTTGAAAATTCATTAACTAAACTTTCAATATCTTTAATTTGTCTATTAATTGTTGCTAAATATTTTTCAAAATCTTCAGAATCATTGCTTATTTTTGAAGAATATTTTTCTCTCAGACGATCAATAGATAGTTGAATTGGTGTTAAAGGATTTTTAATCTCATGAGCAAGTTTTCTAGCTACACTTTCCCAGGCTTCATATCTTTCAGTAGCAAGCAATTTGTCCTGTTGTTTTTTAAGCCTGTCAATCATTGAATTGAAGTTATCATTTAATTGTTTAAACTCATCGTCAGCTTCAATGTTCGGAACTTTAACATCAAGAGTTCCTTTGCTTATTGCTTTAGATGCTCCAATTAAATTAACAATGGGTTTTGTTAATCTTGATGCAAAAGTGATAGCTATAGAGGTTGATAAAAATAATAACAATGTAACAACAATTATATAAATTATTGCAAAAGTAACTTTTATTCCTGTTTGACTATTTTCAACTGAATAATAAAAACTTACAGCTTGTTCAGTTTCATTTAAGTATCTTAAAATTTCAGAATCAATATTTCTTGAGATATATAAATAAGTATCAACAAGGGATGTTAATTTGTTCATCACAGTTGTTTTGTTTTCTAAATTATTTGTTATAAAAACTGGTTTTCCCTCTAAAGCTTGATCATAATTTTCATCAGATGGAATAATGAATTCATCTGCAATATCTCTTACATTAGATATTAATATATTGCCCAGACCATCAATTAAATATACATCATCTATTCTTCTTAAAAGCTGCTCTGATTTCATAATTGCTTTAAATCTATCTGGATTTGAATAGTAAAGAGAAGATGCTCTATTTAAACCATTGCTCATTAAAATAACATCTGACTGAACATTTTTTTTACTTTCTTCTAGATAGTTTTTAGCCACATCATAAGAATTATTAACTGCATTTGTAATTTGCTTGTCAAAATAATTCTGAATACCAAAATTAAAAAGAAATAATGAAAATATAGCTACTACCAAAGATGGGATTAAAGTAAAAACAGAAAATATAGAAATATATTTTAAATTTGTTTGTGAGCCTGTCTTGTTTTTTTTACCTGTATAATAAAATCTATAAAAGTTTTTAAAAATTAAAGTAAAGAAAATTAGTAATAAAATAATATCAATGATTAATAAAACATGTAGATTTTGATCTGTTAAAGGTACGAATCCTTCATTGATGAATGTTAAAAACGTTACAATCCCCATAAAAATACATAAAAATGAAGATAAAATAATCCAATTAAAGTTTTTTATAATTTTAAACATTTCAAATAAGCGTTAATTATTCATATAAATATAATATAAGTTTATACAATGAGTTTTTGTTTAATCATTCTTGCTGGAGGTAATAGCCATAGATTTAGGTCTAATATAGGCAAACCTTATCAAAAAATTGCCGGTAAATCATTAGTAGAAATTAATGTCGATAAAGCTCGTCAATTTAAACAAATAAAAAAGATAATTCTTGTTTATAATAAAAAAGACTCAAAACGAGTCAAATCATTAAAGTTAAAAAATGTTAAATTAATCTTAGGTGGAAAAAATCGACAACAATCTGCTTTCAACGCTTTAAAACATTTAATCAATGCAAAAGGAATTTCAAAAGTTTTAATTCACGATGTAGCGAGACCTAATTTTTCATTAAAATTATTTAGCTCAATTATTAAAAATATGAATAATGCCAGAGCTGTAGTTCCAAAAATTAATATTCCAGATGCTGTTAAACAAAAAATAGACTCAAGCCAAAACGAATACATTGTTGGTAAAAATAGAGACAATCTATTCCTAACTCAAACTCCACAAGCCTTTAATCTTAAAGAAATTTATCATCTACACAAAACCAATGCTGCTAAATATAGGGATGATGATGCCTCTTTATGTATGGATTTAAATAAAATTAAGTTTATTGAAGGTGAAAAGAACAACTTTAAGATTACAGATCAATCAGATTTTCAAAATTTAAAGAATATCTATAAATCTAAACTAAACGTAGGAATAGGTTTTGATGTGCATAGACTTGTTCCAAAAAGAAAGCTTTATTTAGCTGGGTTAAAAATTAAATCACCATTAGGAACATTGGGTCATTCGGATGGAGATCCAGTATTACATTCAATTACAGACTCTATTCTTGGCGCTTGTAAAATGGGAGATATCGGTCAAATGTTCTCTGATAAAAGTAAGAAATTTAAAAATATAAGATCAACAATTTTACTACAAGAAGTAATGGAAAAAATAAAAGCAAAGGGTTATTTTGTAAATAATATAGATATAAATATTATTACTCAAACTCCAAAAATTAAAAAATATAAAAATAAGATGATAGAAAGTATTGCTAAACTTTGTAAAATTTCAAAAAATCAAATTAATATAAAAGGTAAAACAACAGAAAAATTAGGTGTTATAGGAAAAGAAAAAGCTATTGCTTGTGAAGTTATAACGTCGGTAATCAAATATGATTAAAAAAATTAATTTTTTATTTGTTACATTATTTGGAATAGGAAAAATAAGAAAAATACCAGGAAGTATTGCGTCTTTAGCTACAATCTTATTTTTATTTTTTTTATTTCATATCGTAAATATTGATCCAAATATTGTTTTAATTTCTTTAATCATCATCTTTTGTATGTCTCTATATGCGATCAATATTTTTATAAAAGATTTAGATGATAAAGATCCTAAAGAAATAGTGATTGATGAATTCATAGGTCAATCTATTCCTATATGTCTTTATGAAATCGCCCATGATACAACAAAAGAAACTAATGAAATATTAACATTTTATTTTATAATGTTTGTATTATTTAGAATTTTCGACATCGCTAAACCTTATCCTGTAAACTATTACGATAAAAATTTTAAGAACAGCTTTGGCGTTATAATGGATGATGTTTGTGCTGGTTTATATGTTGTTGCTGTTCTTGTTTTATATATGGTTTTAAGTACATGAAAAAAGAATTAATCAAGCTTATTTACCTTCTTAGAAAAAAAAGATTAAAACTAGCTATCGCTGAGTCTTGCACAGGTGGAATGCTTTCAAGCACTATTACTTCTGTTAGTGGTTCATCTAAAATATTTACTATGGGTTTGGTCACCTACTCTAATGAATCTAAAACTAGTATTTTAAAAGTACCCAAAAAAATTATTCAAAAGCATGGTGCTGTAAGTATTCAATGCTGTTTATCTATGGTTAATAATCTAAGCAAAATTAGTAAGAGCAAAGTATGTGTTTCAATAACTGGAATTGCTGGGCCTAGCGGTGGCACTAAACAAAAACCAATTGGACTTGTTTATATTGGTGTAAAAAATGGAAAAAAAGTAATTGTCAGTAAATCCCAATTTAAAAATAAAGGAAGATCTTCCATTCAAAAAACAACGGTTAAAAAAAGCTTAGAACTGTTGTTAAAAACTATTTAAATAAACTTACTGCGCGTTGTTCAAATGATTTGGCTATTTTATTAAGACCAAGCTCAAAAGACTTCTTCATTACTGAGTTTAAAACTGGGTTTTTTAACTCAAAATCAACAAAGAATTCTAATTGAGTTCCATTATTTATTTCCTTAAAAGTCCATTCATTTTTTAAATGTTTTAATGGTCCATCGAGATTAGTAACTATAATTTTGTCTTTCTCTTTATAATAAGAAACATGGCTTGAAAAAGTTTCATTAAGAATGCTTTTGCCTACTTTTAGGTCTCCTTTGAACGTAATCAAATCAGCACTTTCATTCTTGTCATGTACCTGTCCTTCAATACACCAAGGAACAAATTCAGGATATTTTTCAATATCAAGAACCATTTCAATAAGTTGTTTTTTTTTACAAGGAATGATTTTTTTTATTGTTGCGGATGACATTCAAGTTTTTTATTTCTTGCATCTTGTAATTTTCTAAAGTCTTCATCTGCATGATAAGAAGATCTCGTAAGAGGAGAGGATGACACTAATAAGAAACCTTTTGTTTTTGCAATACTTGCAAGTTCTTTAAATTCATTTGGATGATAATAGCGATGCAAAGGATGGTGTTTTGCTGAAGGCTGTAAGTACTGTCCAATAGTTAAAAAATCAACTTCTGCTGATCTTAAATCATCCATCACTTGAATAATTTCTTCTTTATTTTCTCCAAGACCAACCATTATTCCTGACTTAGTAAAAACTTTGTTGTTGCATTGTTTTGCATTTTTTAAAAGCTCTAAAGATGCAAAGTATCTAGCTCCAGGTCTAACTTTAGTATAAAGCCTTGGAACAGTTTCAATGTTATGATTAAAAACATCAAGATCAGATTCGAGAACTTTTTTATAAGCATCACCTTTTCTTAAGAAATCAGGAGTTAAAACTTCTATAGAAGTATCAGGGTTTTTTTCTCTTGTTGTTTTAACCACTTTATAAAAATGATTTGCGCCACCATCTTCAAGATCATCTCTGTCTACTGAAGTAATCACAACATGTTTTAAATTTAATTTTTTAACAGCATTTGAAATTTTTGCTGGTTCAAAAATATCTAGACTTGTTGGTTTTCCAGTTTTAACATCACAGAAAGCACAAGCTCTTGTACAAGTATCGCCCATAATCATAAACGTTGCATGTTTTTTACTCCAACACTCCGTTATATTTGGGCAGTTAGCTTCTTGGCATACTGTTACAAGGTTATTTTGATTTACAACTTGTTTAGTTTGAAAAAAAATCTGTGAATCTACAATTTTAGATCTAATCCATTCTGGTTTTTTTTTAATAGGATTAATAGGTTTATTAACTTTTTCTGGATGTCTAACTTTACTACTCATTTTAATTTAATCAAAATTTCATCTTTAGTTCCGTATCTTAATTTTTCTCTATATAGCATATCTAAATAATCTAAATCGTTATTCGTTATTAATTTAATTTTATGTTTCAAATCTTGAAGCTTTTCATTAAGAACTATTTCTTGTTGAATGAGTTCTTGATATATTGTTTTTTTTTCAAAATATGAAACTAAACCTCTTTCTCCACCAACAAGATTAATACCAACGTAAAGTGTAAGAAATAAATTAAATAATATAAGTTTTTTCTTTTTAAAATTTTCAATAAACCGCATTCTTAGATTTTAGCCATTTTAACTTGATTTCCAAGTTCTTCTTCTATGCGTAACAGCCTGTTATATTTAGCTACTCTTTCAGATCTTGCTAATGATCCTGTTTTTATTTGAGATGATTCTGTAGCTACTGCTAAATCAGCAATAAATGTATCTTCTGTATCTCCTGATCTGTGAGAAATAATTGTGTTAAAATTAGCCTTTCTTGCCATTGTAACAACTTCCAATGTTTCAGATAAAGTTCCAATTTGATTGGGTTTAATTAAAATACTATTAGCAGATTTATTACCTATTCCTTTTTTTAATCTTTTAGAATTTGTTACAAATAAATCATCGCCTACAATTTGAACATTTTTACCAATCTCAGCTGTAATTTTTTTCCAAGATTCCCAATCTTCTTCAGCAAAAGGATCTTCGATTGATTTAATAGGATAACTCGAAGTTAATTTCTTATAATAACCAATAACATTATCAACTGAAGTAAAATTACTTGATTGAATTGAATATTGGCCTTCTTTACTGATTAATTCATTGGCAGCCACATCCAGACAAATTACAACGTCTTTACCAGGTGTTAAATTTGATTTTTCTATAGCGTTTACAATTAATTCAAGGGCTTCTTCATTGGTATTAATTGATGGAGCAAAACCTCCTTCATCACCAACATTAGTAAGCATTTTTTTTGATTTTAATAAACTTTTTAAATTTTGAATAACAAGAAAGCATTTTTCTACTGCATCCATAAAATTTTTTGCTGAATCTGGCCTAATCATAAACTCTTGGATGTTTAGATCGTTATCTGCGTGAGCTCCTCCATTAATAATATTCATTAAAGGATTGGGTAAAGAGAAAGATTTTCCTAAATTTTTATAAAGTGGTTTTTTAACTGATAAGGCTGCCGATTTTGAATTAGCTAAAGATACAGCTAAAGTTGCGTTCGCCCCAAGAGTTTTTTTATTTTCACTGCCATCTAAATCTAATAAAACTTTATCAATTTTAGACTGGTCAGTTGGGTCCAATCCTTTTAAACTTGATCCAATCTTTTTGTTAATATTTTCAACAGCTTTCTTAACGCTTTTGCCTAAAAAATTATTTTTATCTTGATCTCTCAATTCATGAGCTTCAAAAGCTCCTGTTGATGCGCCAGATGGCGATATAGCTGTAGCAGAAATATTATTATCTAAAAAAACTTCTGCTTCAACAGTTGGGTTTCCTCTGCTGTCAAAAACCTGACGACCTTTAACGTTGGTAATTTTTGCCATCTAATTATTTTTTAATTAAATTATCTATTTCAGTTAATTTTTTTAATAAACTTTTTATTTCATTTAATGGCACCATATTTGGACCATCTGATGGCGCGTTATCTGGATCTTCATGAGTTTCCATAAAAATTGCTCCAACACCTACAGCAATTGCAGCTCTAGCTAAATGTGGAACAAATTCTCTTTGTCCTCCACTTTTTTCACCCATTCCTCCAGGTTGTTGAACGGAATGTGTGGCATCAAAAACAATTGGAAAACCAATTTTTGACATAATAGGTAACGCTCTCATATCTGATACTAAAGTATTGTATCCAAAACTTGCGCCTCTCTCTGTAATTAAAATATTTTTATTTCCAGACTCTTCAATCTTTTTTATTACATTAGGCATATCCCATGGAGCTAAAAATTGACCTTTCTTAACATTAATAATTTTTCCTGTTTTCGCTGCAGCAATAAGTAAATCTGTTTGACGACATAAAAATGCAGGTATTTGCAAAACATCGACATGATCAGAAACGATTGAACATTGCTCAGCTGTATGAATATCTGTTAAAACTGGAACACCGACTTCTTTTTTTATTTTATCAAAGATAGGTAAAGATTTTTCTAATCCCATCCCTCTTTTTCCTTTGAGGCTTGTTCTATTAGCTTTATCAAAAGAAGTTTTATAAATTAAATTTATTCCAAGATCAGAAGTAATTTTTTTAAGTTCAGTCGAAATTTTCATTGCATGAGCTTCGTTTTCCAACTGGCAAGGACCTGCAATTAAAGTAAATGGTTTATCATTAGCAATCTCAAAATTAGAACATTTTACTTTATGATTTATCATTTTTTCGAATTGATTTTTGCGGACTTTATAAATGATGAGAATAAAGGATGTGGTGTTAAAGGTCTAGATTTAAATTCAGGATGAAACTGCACTCCTATAAACCAAGGATGATCATTTAATTCAATAATTTCTGGTAGTTTATTATCTGGAGATAAGCCTGAAAAAATCATTCCTTTATTTTCAAAATCTTCTTTATAATTAATGTTGACTTCATATCTATGACGATGTCTTTCTTCAATCTTCAAAGAATTATAAATTTTACTTATCTTTGTGTCTTTTTTAAGTCTTGCTTCGTAGCTACCTAATCGCATAGTTCCACCTAGATCTTTATCAGTTCCTTTCATTAATTTACCATCCTTTACCCATTCACTCATCAAACCTACAACAGAAGCTTTTGAAGAACCAAACTCACTTGATGTTGCGTTTTTTATATTTAATTTATTCCTAGCAAATTCGATAACAGCCATTTGCATTCCAAAGCAAATACCTAGAAATGGTATTTTGTTTTTTCTAGCATAATTTATAGCCGCAATTTTTCCTTCAGTACCTCTTTTACCAAAACCTCCTGGTATTAAGATCCCTGATGCATCTTTTAATTTATTTTTTATTTCGCTTGGTTTTAAATAATCAGACTCAATTCTTACAAGATTAACCTTTAGATTATTTGCTATACCGCCATGAGTTAAAGCTTCATCTAAAGATTTATAAGCATCTTTAAGCTCTACATATTTCCCAATTATTGCAATATTTACCTTGTTTTTTGTGTTTAAAACTAATTGAGTTATTTTCTTCCATGGCTGAAGATTAACTTTCTTTTTGGATTTAATTTTGAAAAATTTTAATACTCTTTCATCCAGTTTCTCTTTATTAAAACTTATTGGAGCCTCATAAATCGTTTTTACATCAACAGTTTCTATTACATCTTCGATTGAAACATTGCAAAATAAAGAAATTTTCTTTCTTTGATCTAAAGGGATAGATCTCTCTGATCTACAAATAATAATATCTGGCTGGATACCAATGCTTCTTAATTCTTTTACAGAATGTTGAGTAGGTTTTGTTTTTATTTCGTCAGAAGCTTTCATGTAAGGAACTAAAGTAAGATGAATAAACAAAGTATTTTTTCTACCTAGTTCATTTGAAAATTGTCTTATGGCCTCTAAAAAAGGAAGGCTTTCTATATCTCCTACAGTTCCACCTATCTCGCAAATAACAAAATCTTCTTTTGCTACATCGTTCTTAATAAACTCTTTTATTCTATTAGTGATATGCGGAATAACTTGAACAGTTTTACCTAAATATTTACCTTGACGTTCTCTTTTTAAAACATCGTTATAAATTTTACCGGTAGTTATATTGTCAGATTTTTTCGCGGAAATTCCTGAGAATCTTTCATAGTGCCCTAGATCTAGATCAGTTTCTGCTCCATCATTAGTTACATAAACTTCACCATGTTGAAATGGACTCATTGTTCCAGGATCAACATTTAAATAAGGATCTAATTTTCTAAGT
>CACIYJ010000018.1 GCA_902590845.1 uncultured Pelagibacteraceae bacterium | reverse complement strand
CACAAGGTAATGTTTATAGAGAAAAAAGTTGGTCCATTAATAATTTTATGGATCTAGCAACCAAGATTGGTGAAAAAAATAAAATACCTGTTTTTTTTATTGAAAAAAAAGAAACAGAATTGATTAATGAAATCAAATCTAAATTACCTAATGCATTGTTTCCTGAACATCATTCAAATATTGCATGCCCTGCCCTTGTGATGGCATTAACTTCTAGATTAAGTCTGGCTATATCAATTGATAATGGAATTATGCATATGATGAGTTTAGCTAATATTCCTATGATTGTTTTGTTTGGACCTACTGATTCAGAAAAATTTGCTCCAAAAATTGATTCAATAAAAATTCTAGATAGTAAAAAAATTTATAAATCCAAAAATATCAATACAATTACTGTGCATGATGTTTATAAATTAATTTAGATTTTTAATATTTCAATTTTTTTTAATCTAACTAACTTAATTAAATCTCGATTTACATTTTCTAACTTCATTTTTGATGTTGACCTGCTTACAATTGAAACACCTATTTTTCCTAACCTAAAAAAAGGATAGCTGCCTATATCGACAAATTTTTTATATTTTTTTTGTATGAGACCTAATTGTTTAGAAATATTACTCTCAACGGTAAAAAGATTTAATGTTTTGCTATGTACTTTTGAACCCTTAATTAAGTATCGCTTACAATTCTCAATCATTGAATTCAAAATAGATGGCACTCCAGGTAAAGAAATGATATTCTTGACAATAAACCCTGGGGCAGCGCTTGAAGGATTGTAAATTAATTTTGATCCTCTTGGCATTTTAGCCATTTTTTTTCTACCTTCATTAAATTTTGATTTTCCATAATAATTTTCTAAAATTTTAAACGCCTCTTTATGATATTCGTATTTAACCTTAAAAGCTCTTGAGATTGATTGCGCAGTTATATCATCATGTGTTGGGCCAATGCCTCCAGTGGTAAACACATAATTAAATTTTTTTGATAATTCTAATATATTTTTAATTATTATCTTCTCCAAATCAGGAACGATCCTTACTTCATTTACTGATATTCCGCATTTTGAATTCAACCAATTTGATATAAATGCAATATTTTTGTCTTGAGTTCTGCCGGAAAGTATTTCGTTGCCTATAATTAAAATTGCAGCATTTACTTTTTTGTTTTTTTTCTTCATAGATTGATAATTATATATGAACTTTGATAATAAACTAATATCAGGAATTTTTATAAAGAGATATAAGCGTTTTTTTGTAGATGTTCAGATTGAAAATAAACTTATAACAGCGCATTGTCCAAACACTGGATCAATGCAAGGTCTTTTAAAAGAAGGTAGTAAAGTCTGGTTAAGTAAATCAAATAATCCAAATAGAAAGTTGAAATATACGCTTCAAATTATTGAAGATGATAATTCAAAAGTTGGAGTAAATACACATTTAACAAATAAAATTGTTTTAGATGCTTTGAAAAATAATCTTATAAAAGAATTCAGTAAAAATATTAAAATTAAGCCGGAAGTAAAATTTGGTGAAAATACTAGGTTTGATTTTTTGATTGCTGACAAAAATTATAAAGCTTTCATAGAGGTCAAAAATGTAACTTTAGCAAGAAAACCTAAAATTGCAGAATTTCCAGATGCGATAACATCGAGAGGAGCTAAACATATTCGTGAATTGCTTAAAGCTAGTAAAAAAGGTTATAAAATTTATATTGCTTTTATTATACAGCGTGAAGATTGTAATCAACTGGCTATTGCAAGCGATATAGATCCAGAATATTCAAGATTATTATCTAAAGCTATTAAAGAAAAACTAAACATACTCTGCTATGATTGTAAATTTTCATCAAAAGGAATAAAACTAAATAAAAAAATAAAATTTAAAACTTAATGAGTATGGATATAAAAGAATCTTTTGAAAAAACTAGAGTAGCCGGATCTATTGCAGCAAGCACACTTGATGAAGTAGCAAAAATAATTAAACCAGGTATTGCTACAGATGAAATTGATAATTTATGTTATGAGTTTATAAATGATCATAATGCCTACTCTGCTCCATTGTTCTATAGGGGTTTTCCCAAATCATGTTGTACATCTGCAAATCACGTTGTGTGTCATGGCATTCCATCAGATAAAATTTTAAAAGAGGGTGATATCCTTAATGTAGATGTTACTGCTTATAAAGACGGTTGGCATGGTGATACTAGTAGAATGTTTGAAATTGGAAAAGTATCTGTAAAAGCAAAAAAATTGATTGAAACAACTTATGAATCAATGATGAAAGCAATTAAAATATTAAAAGAAAATGTTCAATTGGGTGATATAGGCTCAACTATACAAGAACACGTTGAGGCCAATGGATTCTCAGTTGTTCAAGATTTTTGTGGACATGGCATTGGCCAGACATTTCATAAAGAACCTAGCATTTTACACTACGGCAAAAAAGGAACTGGAGAAAAAATAAAATCTGGTATGATTTTTACTATTGAGCCTATGATAAACCTTGGTAATTACGAAACAAAAACATTGAATGATGGCTGGACTGCAGTTACAAAAGACAAATCATTGTCAGCACAATTCGAACATACTGTTGGTATAACAAAAGATGGATACGAAATTTTTACTCAGTCAAAAAAATTTAGTTAATCTATTAAAATGATTGAAAGATATTCTAGAAAAAAACTGAAAACTATTTGGGAAGATTATAATAAATATTCTATTTGGTTAGACATCGAATTAGCTGCTGCTGAAGCAATGGAAAAACTAAAAATTATTCCAAAAGGTGTTGCTAAAAAAGTTAAATCAAAAGCAAAAATTAACGTAAAAAGAATCTCAGACATTGAAGATAAAGTAAAGCACGATGTTATTGCATTTTTAACTTCTATTGCTGAAAAATCTGGTAAGGAAGCGAGATATCTTCACAAAGGCATGACATCTTCTGATGTGCTAGACACTTGTTTCAACCTACAATTAAAACAATCAGGTGAAATTTTATTACAAGATATTGATGAATTATTAAAATCTATAAAAAAACAAGCGATCAAGCATAAATTCACTTTATGTATCGGTAGAAGTCATGGGATACATGCTGAACCAATTACTTTTGGTTTAAAGATGTTAACTTTTTATCAAGAATTCTTGAGAAATAAGAAAAGATTAGAAAACGCTATCAAAGAAATATCTACATGTGCAATTTCTGGAGCGGTTGGAACGTTTGCAAATGTTGATCCGCGAGTAGAAAGTTATGTTGCTAAGAAATTAAAACTTCATGTAGAACCAGTTTCAACACAAATTATTCCAAGAGATAGGCATGCTCATTTTTTTTCAACATTAGGTATTATAGCAAGTTCAATTGAAAGGTTTGCGGTAGAAATCAGACACCTTCAAAGAACTGAGGTTTTGGAAGTAGAAGAATTTTTTGAAAAAAAACAAAAAGGTTCTTCAGCAATGCCTCATAAGAAAAATCCAATCTTAAGTGAAAATTTAACTGGTTTAGCAAGATTAATAAGATCAAGTGTAGTTCCAGCATTAGAGAATGTTGCGTTATGGCATGAAAGAGATATTTCACATTCAGCTGTTGAAAGAAATATTGGTCCAGATTCAACAATAGCTCTAGACTTTGCTCTTTGTAGATTAAGCAATGTTGTAAAAGGTTTAAATGTTTATCCAAAAAATATGATGAAAAACCTAAATATTACAAATGGTATTTTTTTCTCACAAAGAGTCTTGATAGAATTAACTACTGTCGGATTTACTAGAGAAGAAGCTTATAAAATTGTTCAAAAAAATGCTATGAAATCTTGGAATAATAATTCTTCATTTTATGAAAATATTGCTAATGATAAAAATATTGCAAATAAAATACCTGTTAATAAGCTTAAAAAATTATTCAATTTGGGTTATCATACCAAAAAAATTAATATAATTTTTAAAAGAAGTTTAAAAAAATAAATCAAATATGAATAAAGGAAATAAAATATACGAAGGTAAGGCCAAGATTATCTATGAGACAAAGGATAAAGATTTAGTTATTCAGCATTTTAAAGATGATGCAACTGCTTTTAATAATTTAAAAAAAGCAAAAGTTGAAGGCAAAGGTGTATTAAACAACAGAATCTCAGAATATATTTTAACAAGTCTGGCTCAATGTGGAATAAAGACTCACTTAGTGAAGCGACTAAATATGAGGGAGCAATTAATAAAAAAAGCTGAAATATTTCCCATTGAATTTATAGTAAGAAACATTGCAACTGGATCATTAACGAAAAGATTAGATATCTCAGAGGGAACTGTGTTGGAAAGACCATTGTTAGAATATTGCTATAAAAAAGATGAGCTTGAAGACCCTCTTATTTCAAAAGAACATATTTATTCTTTTGGTTGGGCAACTGAAAAAGAAATAAAAGCTATAGATAAAATTACTTTAAGGATTAATGACATGTTGCTGGGAATGTTTAGAGGAATAGGAATTAAATTAGTAGATTTTAAAATTGAATACGGTAAAGCATGGAATAAAGATACTAAAAAAAAAGAGATTGTGCTTGCTGACGAAATTAGCCCTGATACTTGTAGATTATGGGATTTAAAAACTGAAAAGAAATTAGATAAAGACAGATTCAGAAAAGATTTAGGAAATGTTATTCAAGGATATCAAGAGGTAGCTAGAAGATTAGGTATTATGCCGGAAGAGACAAATATAAGTGAAGTTAATTTCGGTAAAACAACTTCAATAAAATTTAAAAAAAAATAAATTGAAATTTTCAGTTACAGTTACATTAAAAAAAGATGTACTAGATCCTCAAGGTAAAGTTGTGCAAGACACTTTGCAAAATCTTGGAATGAACAATTTAAAGAATATCAGACAAGGGAAATACTTTGAAATAGAGTTAAATGACACCGATCAAAACAAAGCAGAAAAAAAAGTAGATGATATGTGTAAAAAACTTTTAGCTAATTTGATTATAGAAGACTACAAAGTAAATAAGATTTAATGAATTCATCAGTTATTGTTTTTCCAGGTTCCAATTGCGATAGAGATATAGCTGTTGCTTTAGAAAAAATGCAATTTAAAAATCAAATGGTTTGGCATAAAGAGACTAAACTACCTAAATCTGATTTAATTGTTGTTCCAGGTGGTTTTTCTTATGGAGATTATTTAAGATCAGGAGCTATTGCAGGTAAATCATTAATAATCAATGAAGTTATAAGAGCAGCTAATGATGGTTGTTTAGTTTTAGGAATTTGTAATGGTTTTCAAATATTGACAGAAACAGGATTGTTAAAAGGAGTTTTGTTAAGAAATCAAAATTTAAAATTCATTAATAAAGATATAAATATTAAAGTAATTAATAATGATACCAAATTTTCAAATAAATATAAAAAAGACCAAGTTCTAAAGATTAATATTGCACATAATGAGGGCAATTATTTTACAAATCCAGATCATTTAAAAGAGTTAAACAATGAAAATTTAATAGCATTTAGATACTGTGATGAAAATGGAGTCGTAAACAAAGATTCTAATCCTAATGGTTCTTTGGAAAATATTGCTGGAATATTTAATTCAAAAAAAAATATTTTAGGTATGATGCCGCATCCTGAGAGAATGGTTGATAATCTAATCTCTAATACTGATGCTGTTAATTTATTTTCAAGTTTGCTTAACTAAAAATAATGAAAATTACTAATCAAGTTGTAGAAAAACACGGTTTAAAAACAGAAGAATATTCTAGTATTAAAAAACTTTTAAAAAGAGAACCTAATTTATTAGAACTTGGAATTTTTTCTGCTATGTGGAATGAACACTGCTCCTACAAATCTTCAAGAAAACACCTAAAAAATTTACCTACAAAAGGAAAACAGGTTATTCAAGGTCCCGGTGAAAATGCAGGCGTTATTGATATTGGCGATGATGATGCAATTGTTTTTAAAATAGAAAGTCATAATCACCCTTCTTATATCGAACCTTATCAAGGAGCAGCTACCGGGGTCGGTGGAATATTAAGAGATGTATTTACCATGGGCGCAAGACCTATAGCACTTTTAAACTCGATACATTTTGGTTCACCAGATCATTTTAAAACAAAAAGTTTATTGAATGGAGTTGTTTCAGGTATTGGAGGATATGGAAATTGTATTGGTATACCAACTGTAGCTGGAGAAACAAAATTTAATAGTACATATAATGAAAATATTCTGGTCAATGCTATGGCTGTTGGTCATGCAAAAAAAGATAAGATTTTTTATTCTAAAGCTAAAGGTTTAAATAAATCAGTTGTTTACGTTGGATCTAAAACAGGCCGAGATGGTATTCATGGGGCTTCAATGGCTTCTGCAGAATTTGATGAAAATTCTGAAGAGAAAAAACCTACTGTGCAAGTTGGCGATCCTTTTACAGAAAAATTATTAATGGAAGCTTGTTTAGAGTTAATGAAAGATAATTCTATTATTTCAATTCAAGATATGGGTGCCGCAGGACTTACTTCTTCAAGCGTTGAGATGGCTTCAAAAGGTGAATTAGGAATTGAAATTCATCTAGACAAAGTTCCTTGCAGAGAAGAAAATATGACTCCCTACGAAATGATGTTATCTGAAAGTCAAGAAAGAATGTTAATAATTCTTGAAGATGGAAAAGAAAAACATGCAAAAGAGATATTTAAGAAATGGGATCTTGACTTTGTAGTAATTGGAAAAACTACAGATACCAACAAATTAATCCTTAAATATAATAATATTATTGAAGGAGAAATTCCTATAAATGCATTAGCTTCTAAAGCACCCATCTATGATAGAAAGTGGATAAAAAAGAAATTAACTAAAAGCAAAGTTGATATTAAAAAATTAAAAAAAATTAAAATTGAAGATGCTTTGATTAAAATCTTATCTTCAGCAAATCATTCAAATAAAAAATGGATCACAAATCAATATGATCAAATGGTAATGTGTGATACAGCGCAAAAATCTGGTTCGGACGCTGCAATAATAAGAATACACGGTAAAGAAAAGGCAATAGCTGTTTCTGTAGACTCATCTGCAAACTATTGTAAAGCCCATCCGATAACTGGAGGTAAACAAATTGTTTGTGAAAATTGGAGAAATTTAATTTCTGTAGGAGCTCGGCCAATAGCAATAACAAATTGTTTAAATTTTGGTAATCCTGAAAATCCAGAAATCATGGGTGAATTTGCTGAATGTTTATTAGGTATCAAAGAATCGTGTGAATTCTTAAACTACCCAGTAGTATCAGGAAATGTATCTTTTTATAATGGAACTAATAAGAAAAATATCTCTCCCACACCGGTAATTGGTGGAATTGGATTAATTTCAAAATTTAAAAAACCAATTAATCATCAATTTAAAAAGAATAATAGCACTATACTTTTAATTGGAAAAACTTTTGGCCACTTAGAACAAAGTGTTTTTCTTGAAGAAATTTACTCAATTTCAGATGGTCAGCCTCCAGAAATAAACTTAGTTAATGAGAAAAATAATGGAGAAAATATTCTAGAGATAATAAAAAATAATCTAGTAAACTCTGTACACGATGTATCAAATGGCGGCTTAATCATTGCGCTAGCAGAAATGTCCATGGGATCCAATTATGGCGTTAAAATCAATAAGCCAAAAAAGTTAACAAATTTATTGAAATATTTTTTTGGCGAAGATCAAAGTAGATATGTTTTAGAAGTTGATAAAAATAATTTAGGAAAGGTTGAAAAAATATTAAAAAATAATAACATTTTTTATGAAAATATTGGCTCAACTCAAAAAGATTATTTTGAGATTCAAGGAGAATTAAAAATTGATATTAAAGAACTATATAAAATTAACGATCGATGGTATAATAACTACTAATGGCTTTACCAATAGAAGAAATTAAAAAACTTATAACTTCATCAATTCCTGATGCATCCGTAGAAATTAAAGATCTCATGGGTGACAATAATCACTATTCAGCTATTATTAAATCTAAAATGTTTAATGGTTTAAGCAGAATTGATCAGCATAAACTAGTATATAAATCCCTAAAAGGTAGGATGGGGAATGAATTACACGCATTATCAATCGTTACAGAGGAAAAATAATGGAAATTAAAGAAAAAATTAAAAATCTAATAAATGCTAATGACGTTTGTTTATTTATGAAAGGCACACCTGACGCTCCACAGTGTGGATTTTCAATGGCCGTTTCAAATGTGCTTAAGCATTTAAAGGTAAATTTTAATGGCATTGATGTATTAGAAGATGAAAATTTAAGACAAGGAATAAAGGAATTTAGCGATTGGCCTACTATACCTCAATTATATATTAAAAGTGAATTCATTGGGGGTTGCGACATAGTAAAAGAAATGTTTGAAAAGGGAGAGCTAAAAACTTTACTTGAAGAAAAAAAACTTATTTAAATGCGAGAATATATTTATAAAATTATAATCTTTGCCATTGCCATGATTGTAATATTTGAATTCACAATAGGTAAAGAAATCTCTCAAATAAATGAAAAAGTAAATTACTTTACTTCCTCTGATGGCAGAAAAGAAATGATAACTTCTTTAAAAGAAGAGATTAAAAAAGCTAATAAAAAAGAAAATTATTTAGATGAAGAGGAAAGAATATTAATTAGAGATTTCATCATTAAAATTAAAAAAGAATTAGCGCTTAATTAATCACATTTAAAAACTTTAGCCATAATTAAATTTTCTCTAGAAAAATTTATATTTATTTTTTCATTATGAATATTCTTACAGTTATTAGGCAATCCTTTATTGGTACCTCTTTCCATCAATGCTACATAAAATGGCCGTGTATTCTTCTTGTGTAAATCGTTAAATGGTAGAAAACAAATATTTTTATTTTCAATAAAATCTTTAATTCCACGATTTCTGTTTGAAATAACACACTCATCTGAATCTAAATTTTTCTTGTTTAAGAAAAAGGCAATGTTTTTTGATGATACTCCCCAATAATCTAGTTCAAAATTATTGCTCACTTTTGTAAAAGTTGTCAGATTATTAAGCCATACATAGTTATAAGGGTAAATTTTTACATTTTGAAAAACAAAAAATATTATAAAAATACCAATCAAGGAATATGAGATTTTTTTTGGTAGAATAAACATAGCTGACATTGAAATAATAAAAATTAAAGGAATAAGAAACATTACTTGCCTTATCTCGTCATATAAATTTACATTGAATAAAATTAACAGAAAAATTATTAATAAAGTTGAACTTAATATTGAACCAATAATAATTACATTATTTGATAACGAAAAAAACTTTTTTTCCTTAAATATAAAAAAGATAAGACCGAAAAGAATCAAAATTGGTAATTTAAAAAATATCCAAATAGGTAAATAAGATGAAGGCAAATTTTGTGCCTTCATACATTCTCCCAATGTAAGAGTACAAACAGTTTGTATATGTTGACTCATCACTTTAATTCCATTTATTACATCTAGTGGATTATTCCAATAAGAGGGACTTAAAAAATAAAATATAAATAAAGTTGTGAGAAAAAAAAGAATTATCTTTTTATAAAATAATCTAAAAAAATTAAAATAACTTAGATTTGAAATATTTATTGTTAATATAAAAAAAATTAAATATTCAATAAAAATCAAAATACCAGTTATTCTCAGAGATAATAAATATCCACTAAGAATACCTAAAATAATTAAATTTTTATTTATGATTTTTTTTTCTTTGCTAAAATTTATAGAAATATTTGCAATATAGAATGTACAAATTAACCAAACTGATAAAAAAGGAATATCTTTAACGTTAAAAAAACTGTGTCCTAACAAATAAGGGTAGCTTAGATATAATACAGTACATAGAGAAGAATAATGTTTATCTTTAGTAACAAGAAAAATAATTTTTCTAAAATAAATGCTTGATAAAACAAAAAAAATAAATACTGAAGGATGTTTTAATAATATGTTTTTTGACTCTGAGGAGACATAATCCAAATTAAAAAGAAGATTTATGATGTAATCTATGGGTATAGAAAGCAAATGAAAACCAGATCCATAATATAGATTTAGTCCTGTTAAAATTTCTAATCTATAATTATTACCAAATAATGTATTTAAAAATAATTTTTTGTTTGATTCGCCTACAAAAAAATTATGATACTCATCGTGTGTTATTCCGACATTTAATGATAAAAAAATTCCACCAATACAATAAATGAATAGGAAATAGTAAAAATAATTTTTTTTAAAATTAAAAATTTGACTCACTATTTAAGTATATATGAAAAGGATTTCTTTTAATATTCTATCTAGAATAATATTCTATTACCAAATTTGGTTCCATTATGACTGGATATGGTACTTCTGAGAATTTTGGTACTCTTACTAATTTTGCGGTCTTATTTTTATCATCTAATTGAATATATTCTGGAACTTCTCTTTCTTTGCTTTGAAGGGCTCCGTCTATAAAAGTAAGTTTTTTTGATTTTTCTCTAACTTCAATTAAATCAGTATCTTTAACTAAATAACTCGAAATGTTAACTTTTTTCTTATTAACTCTAATATGACCATGATTAATTATTTGTCTCGCAGAAAAAACGGTTGTAGCAAATTTGGCTCTATAAATTATAGTGTCTAATCTACTTTCAAGTAATGCAATTAAATTCTCAGTGGTGTCACCTTTTTTTGCAAGAGCTTTTCTATAAATATTTCTGAATTGTCTCTCATTTATATTCCCATAATAAGCTTTAAGTTTTTGTTTGGCTTGCAATTGAATTCCATAATCTGTTGGTTTACCTTTTTTACCTTGTCCATGCTGTCCTGGAGGATATGCTCTTGAATTGAAAGGACTCTTAGGTCTGCCCCATAGATTTGCTTTTAGTCTACGATCAACTTTATGTTTAGATTTAAGTCTTTTTGTCATATTTAAATGATGAGTGTTTATAAGACTTCAGGCATGATTGTCAATTATGGTTAATATTTTTTTTACTCAAAGAGCTAATAATACTGGCTAAAACCCGTAATTCTTTATCATTGGGTTCCAGTCTATAAATTAAATTATTAATATTCATTAACATAGAGTGTTTTTTCTCAAACGGAACAAAAAAACCTTTTTTTTCAAGCAATCTTTTAAGATGTAGTACAAGAGATGAGATTTTCCTTTTAGAAGAAATTTTTATATTTTTTGCATTTTTTTCAAATTTATTAAAATTTATTGATTTAAAAATCTCATAACATATCACGGTTAATGAGTGTGATAGATTTAATGATTTAAATTTTCTCGAAGTTGGAATTTGTAAAACAAAATTTGATAAAGACAAATCATCGTTTGATAAGCCAGATGCTTCGGGCCCAAACATAAGGCCAAATTTTGTATTTTTTTTCGATTTTATTATTTTTAAAAATTGATTGATAGAAATATGTTTTTTATTAATATCTCTTTTTCTTGCACTTAATGATATAACTATATTAAAATCACTTATTGCGTCATAAGTATTGTTATAAATTTTTGCTCTTTTAATGACATCGTATGCTCCAACGGAAGTAGCTTTTGCTTTATTATTAGGCCAAGATTGTTTTGGCGAAACTATATGTAGTTTTGAAAATCCAAAATTTTTTAAAGATCGTGCGCATGCACCAATATTTTCACCAAGTTGAGGTTCTATTAGGATGAAACCAAACTTATTTTTCATTTAAGTTAGCGGGAGCCTTTTCTTTGTATAGCTTATAGTCTAAACTATCTATTAAAGCTTTGAATGAAGCTTCAATAATATTTGTAGAAACTCCAACAGTGAACCAACTAACACCTGTTTTATCTGTGCTCTCTATCAAAACTCTGGTGGTTGCTTCTGTTCCGGTGTTTAAAATTCTTACTTTATAATCTAATAATTTTAAATCAGAAAAAAAATTATAATATTTTTCAACCTTTTTAAAATTAGATCTAATTGCATTATCAAGAGCATTAACAGGTCCATTGCCTTCTCCGTCACATTCAATATTTTTACCATCAATTAAAAATACAACATTAGCTTTTGTTTTAATCGTGTCTGATTTTGCAACACTTACATTGTAACTTTTAACTTTTAAGTATTCAGGGACTTTTCCTAAAAGTCTATTAGCTAATAGCTCAAAAGAGGCATCTGCCCCATCATAAGAATATCCGCTAAACTCTCTATCTTTAACTTCATCTAAAATTTTTTGAACTTTTGGATCCTTGGAATCAATTTTAACGCCATATTTTTCTAGACGAGAAAGAATATTTGATCTGCCAGCTTGATTAGAAACAATTATATTTCTGTGATTGCCAACTAATTTAGGGTCAACGTGCTCATAAGTTTTTGGATCTTTTTGAACCGCAGACACATGCAAACCACCTTTGTGAGAAAATGCAGAAGCTCCAACGTAAGCCATATTTTTATTAGGCTTCCTGTTTAAAATTTCATCTAAAAGCCTTGAGCATTCAGTTAATGAAGATAATTTATCTTTTTTAATGTTAACTTCATATTTATCGCTAAATGATTTTTTTAAAAACAATGTTGGTATGATTGACATTAAATTGGCATTACCACATCTTTCGCCTAGACCATTAATAGTCCCTTGAATTTGTCTTGCCCCAGATTCAACTGCAGCCAAAGAATTGGCCACAGCATTTTCTGTATCATTATGCGCATGAATACCAAGATTTTTTCCAGGTATTACTTTTGATACTTTAGAAACAATTTCGCTTACTTCACGGGGTAAAGTACCTCCGTTTGTATCACACAACACCAACCATCTAGCGCCTGAATCATAAGCCTGTTTTAAACAGTCTAGT
>CACIYJ010000017.1 GCA_902590845.1 uncultured Pelagibacteraceae bacterium | reverse complement strand
ATAGATAAAGGCCTGGTAAAATTTGAACATCATAGTTTTCCGTTGGATTTGGCTGCGCTTAATGCAGAAATAATTATTAGATGTCACACAGATAATAATAAACAATTTCAATTATTAGGTGAAATTTATAAAAAACAAAATCAATGGGCTGTTGGATCTGATATAAATGTTATTAACGAATCTATCAAAAAAATTGGTTTAGATTCTGGATTAAGCAATAATAAAATGGATAATTGTCTTAATAATGAAACTGCTCAAGACGAAATTTTAAATGAAAGGATTGAAGCACAAAAAAAGTATAAAATTCAATCTACACCAACTATTTATATCAATAAAAAGAAATACAAAGGCAAACATGAATATAAGCCATTTAAGAAAACAATAGAAAGACTTTTATAGATGAAATTTAAAAAATTAGAGATTAATGGTTTCAAATCTTTTTCTGAAAAGACAACTTTTTTAATTCAAGATGGTTTAACTGGAATAGTTGGGCCTAATGGATGTGGAAAATCTAATATAGTGGAATCTTTAAGATGGTGCATGGGTGAAAATTCAGCCAAAAGTATGAGAGGCTCTGGAATGGAAGATGTTATTTTTTCTGGAACATCAAATAGACCTTCAAAAAATATTTCGGAAGTAGCATTGTTATTGGATAATAAAAATAAAGAAGGCCCGTCTCAATATAATGAATTTGATGAGATAGGGGTTAAAAGAAAAATAGAAAAAGATAAAGGATCAAAATATTATATTAATGATAAAGAAGTTAGAGCCCGTGACGTTCAAACTTTTTTTGCAGATTTATCAACTGGTGCGCACTCACCTTCTTTAATTAGCCAAGGTAGAATTGGTCAACTTGTTACTGCTAAACCAATTGAAAGAAGATCTGTTCTTGAAGAAGCTGCTGGAATCTCTGGTATTCACGCAAGAAGACAGGAAGCTGAAACAAGACTTAATGCTGCTGAAAACAATCTAAAAAGAGCAGATGAACTTAAAAAACAACAACAAAAACAACTAGATAATTTAAAAAAACAAGCTGAGGAAGCAACAAGATACAAAGAAATATCTAAAGAAATAAAAAAAATTGAATCAGGATTGTATTATTTAAAAATCCAAGAAATAGAAAAAGATAAAAAACAAATTACAGAAAAACTTAGTGAATTAGATGATGAGGTAAGTGCAATAAATATAGATTTTAATCATAATAATACTCTTTTAGAAGAAGAGAATAAAAAACTTGCTCCATTAAGAGACAAAAAAATGGAAAGCGCTGCAAAACTTCAAAAGCTAAATTTAGATATGACAAGTCTTGAGGAAGAAGAATCTAGGGTTAAATCATTACAAGTAAAACTTGAAAAATCTATTAAAACGATTGAGTCTGACTCAGAACGTGAACGAAGCATCTATCTAGACGCTGAGCTAAACGAAAAAAGAATATCAAAAGAAAAAGAGGAATTATTAAAAACCGAAAATGAACTTATTGAGGTAGAGTCGGTATCTTCTAAAGAACTTAATGCATCAAAAACAAATCTAAATAACTTACAAACTCAACTGGATGCTTTGCTAAATAGAATAGAAGGCTACATAGATCAGGAAAAAAAATTAACAAAAGAAATATTTCAAGAATTAAAAGGATTGGTAAAAAAAATCACTTTATCTCAAGAAGAGTATGCGGAAAAGTATGGAAAAAATAAATCTATTCAAAGCGATTCTATTAAAAGAAAAGAGAGAATAAAAAATATAGATATTGAGCTTAAAAACTGGAGAAATTTAAAGTCAAATTCAGAAAAAATGACCTCTGAACTTAATGAAAGAAAAGATAAAATCAAATTAGAATTAGATGAAAACAAAAAAAATCCTGAACGTATAGCAAATTCAAAAGGTCAAAATTTACAAAATTTAGAAAACACTAAGAAAAGAAATGAAGAAATTGAAATAGACTTAGTTGAAGCTGAAAAGAAACACAATTTAATTAGTCAAAATTTAAAAGAGATACAATCCAAATTATCAGATTTAAAAGAGAAGAAAGCTAGAAATGAAGCTACAATTGAAGGTATAGATAACAGAAAAAAAGACTTGTTGTACTCAGTAAAAAATGAATTAGGAATCGAAAATGAAACATCGTTATTGGCACAATCAGATTTAAGTAGTTTGTCTGCTAAAAATTTTCCTAGCATTGAAGATCAAGCTCTAAAAGTAGAAAAAATAAAAAAACAAAGAGAGTCTTTGGGCTCTGTAAACCTTCGAGCTGATGAAGAAACAAAAAAATATGAGACAGAAATTAAAAAGATGGAAGATGATAGAGCTGACCTTTATTCTGCAATAGTAAAATTAAAAGCAAGCATTAATGAGCTTAATCAAAAAGGAAGAGAAAGACTTCTAGAAGCTTTCACGAAAGTTAACAGAAAATTTAATGAAGTCTATACAAAATTATTTAGTGGTGGTACTGCAAAAATCGAATTAGTTGACTCTGATGATCCTCTTGAAGCAGGTTTAGAAATGTTTGTATCTCCTCCTGGAAAAAGACTTCAATCAATCACTTTATTATCTGGCGGCGAACAAGCTTTAACAGCTCTATCTTTGATTTTTGCAGTTTTTTTGGTTAACCCCTCTCCCATTTGTGTTTTAGATGAAGTTGATGCTCCTTTAGATGATGCTAACGTAACTAGATTTTGTGGATTGCTTGATGAATTGACAAAAATTACAAAAACAAGATTTGTAATCATCACGCACCACGCCCTAACAATGTCAAGAATGCATAGATTGTATGGGGTTACTATGGCTGAACAAGGAATTAGCCAGTTAGTCTCGGTTGACTTGCAAAAAGCTGAAGAGCTTGTAGCTTAAAAAATTTAAAAATGACAAATCCTGAAGATTTTAAAACTCGCCTAAAAATTGCAAAATCAAAAATAAAAAAACAAATTATTTCAGACAACGAAAAAAGAGGCTCTTTTATGGGCAATGCATTCAAATTAGGCACGGAATTAGTTGCAGCTGTTGTGGTTGGGACAATAATTGGGTTTATTTTAGATAGTTGGTTTGGTACTAAACCATGGTTAATAATAATTTTCTTTTTTTTAGGAGCTGCTGCTGGAATGTTGAACGTCATTAAAGCGGCCAACCGAATGCAAAAAGAGGATTGAATTTAAGGATTTTTATGGCAAGCAACCCAATGCAACAATTCAGTGTTCATAAAATAGGACCTGAAATTAAAATTGCTGGAATAGATCTGTCTTTTACTAATGCTAGCTTATTTATGGTTATCAGCGCAGCATTAATTGGAATTTTTTTATTTTTAGGAACAAAAGAAAAAAAAATAATACCTGATAAGATTCAATTAATTGCAGAAATGCTCTATAACTTTGTCGCTAAAATGATTAGTGATACTGCTGGTTCTAAGGCTAAACCTTATTTTCCTTTCATATTCAGTTTATTTATGTTTGTTCTGTTATGTAACATGGTGGGTATGCTACCCTATTCCTTTACCGTAACCAGTCACATCATTGTTACATTAATAATGGCTTTGTTTATTTTTATCGCAGTAACCATAATTGGATTCTTTAAACATGGTTTTAAATATTTAAGTATATTCATCCCTAGTGGAGTCCCAACTGTTCTTCTTCCTCTTATTACTATAATAGAGATTATCTCATATTTAAGCAGACCAGTTAGTTTATCAGTGCGATTGTTTGCCAACATGATGGCGGGTCACACTATGTTAAAAGTTTTTGGAGGATTTGTAATTAGTTTAGGAATATTAGGTGGTTGGTTACCGCTTAGTTTTTCAGTAGCATTAACAGGCTTAGAAATCTTAGTAGCATTTCTTCAAGCTTATGTTTTTGCAATACTAACCTGCATCTATTTAAATGATGCATTAAATTTACATCATTAATTAATAAAGGAGGAAAAATGGAGTTAGAAGCGGCAAAAATGATTGGAGCAGGTCTTGCTGCAATCGCATTAGCTGGAGCTGGTGTAGGTATCGGAATTATTTTCGGTAACTACCTGTCTGGAGCTATGAGAAATCCATCTGCAGCACAAAAACAATTCCCTAATTTACTTTTAGGATTTGCTTTAGCTGAAGCAACTGGATTATTTGGGCTTGTAGTAGCGTTGATTATTTTATTTGCATTTTAATTAAATAAATTATGAAGCGTTATCTGGCTTTAATATTAGTCCTATCGACTATCTATACTGATTTATTTTCGGCTGAGGCTGGCATGCCTCAGCTGGATCCAAAGTATTGGGCATCACAAGCCTTTTGGTTAATTTTAGTATTTTCAATTTTATATATATCAATTGCAAAGTTTTACTTACCAAAAATAAAGAAAAACCTTGATGATAGAGAAAATAAAATAAAAGAAGATTTAGATGAAGCTAATAATATGAAAAGTTTGTCAGAAAAAAAACTTGGGGAGTATAATATCATTTTAGAAAATTCAAAAAAAGAAGTTTCAAAAATTTTATTAGAATCCAAGAATGCTTTGAATAAAAATATTCAAAATAAAAAAGATTCTATGGAGAAAGAAATTGAAAATGAAATTTCAAAAGCACAAAAGGAAATTTTACAGCTTAAAAAAAGTTCTATTGAATCTATAAATAATATATCTCAAGAAATTGCTTCAAATATAATTGAAAAAATATCGGGTGATAAACTTAATGAGAGCAGTATCAAAGCCGTGGTTGAAGATATTTCTAAAAAAAATATAGGTAAATATTTATGACAATAGATGCTGCGTTTTGGGTTGCCATTTCTTTTTTTATTTTTCTTGGTATCTTGATCTACTTTAAAATACCTCAAAAAGTAAAAAATGTTTTAGATGAAAATATCTCAAATATTAAAAATCAAATAAATGAAGCTGAAAAACTTAAAGAGGAAGCAAAAAATATTTTAAGTGAACATGAAAAAAAGATCAGTAATTCTAAAGCTGAAGTTAAATCAATGATTAATAAAGCTAACGAGAATGCTGAAAAAAACATTATTAAAACAAACGAAGAATTTCATAGTTTAATGGAGAATAGAAAAAAAAATGCTGAGGAAAGAATTAAACAAATGAAAAATCAGGCGCTTAAAGATATTAAAAATACTTCTGTCAAAATAGCCATGGAATCTGTTAAAAAACTTCTTAAAAATTCCATAGATAAAAATAAATTAGATAAAATCTATTTATCGAGTATTGAAGAAACAAAATTAGCGCTTAAGAAAAAATCCAGTTAGAATAGGCCATAATAATTATGGCAAAAAAAATAATAGTTATTGGCTCAGGTTTTGGTGGGTTAGCGGCTGCTTTAAGATTGCGCGCTAAAGGATTTAATGTGACTCTCGTTGAAAAACACAAAGATTTAGGTGGGCGTGCCAGGGTATTTAAAAAAGATAAATTTATTTATGACAGCGGTCCTACTGTAATAACAGCTCCATATTTATTTGAAGAACTATTTACTCTGTTCAATAAAAAAATCTCAAATTATGCAAAAATAGTGCCTCTAAATTTATGGTACCGTTTTGTTTTCGATGATGGAGAAAAATTTGACTATTCAGGTAATGATCAATCAATGAAAAATGAAATAGAAAAATTCTCTAAAAATGACTTTTCTGGATTTAAAAAATTACTAAATTTTACTGAGAAGATATTTGATAAAGGTTTTGCTGAATTATCAGCAAAACCTTTTAATAGTATTGGTTTTATGTTCAAACAAGTGCCGGCACTTCTAAAACTAAAAAGCTACCAATCAGTTTATAAATTAATATCAAGCTTTATATCTAATGATAAATTAAGAAGAGTGTTTAGCATGCACCCTTTGCTTGTTGGAGGAAATCCTTTTACTACAACTTCGATCTATACATTAATTTTATTTTTAGAGAAAAAATGGGGTATCCACTACGCCTTGGGAGGTACTGGTAGTGTAGTTAATGCTCTTGAAAAATTAATGCTAGAAGAAAATATTAAAATTCTAAAAAACTCAGAGGTAACTGAAATATTAACTAACAATAAAAATGTTATAGGAGTCAAAATAAACAATGAGAAACAAATTAATTGCGATTATATCATTTGCAATTCTGACCCACCCAATGTTTATAAGAATCTTTTAAGATCTGAGAAAAATTATAGTTTTTTATTTAAACAAAAAATAAATAGGATGGACTATTCAATGGGTTTATTTGTTTATTATTTTGGTTCAAAAAAACAATATAAAGATGTTGCTCATCATACTATCTGTTTTGGAAAATCTTATAAGGAACATTTGTCAAAAATATTTGATAAAAAAATACTTTCACAAGATATTAGCTACTATTTACATCGTCCATCAGCAACAGACCCAAGTATGTCACCCGAAGGCCATGATGCTTTTTATGTTCTAGTTCCTGTTCCTAATAATTTATCTAAAATTAATTGGAATGATGAAGGAGAAAAATTTAAAAATTTAATTTTAGATAAAATGAATAAATCAGTTCTTCCTGGTATTAAAGAAAATGTGGTTAGTGATTTTTACCTAACACCAGATTATTTTGAAAAAGAACTTTCTACCCTTCACGGATCTGGTTTTTCAATTCAGCCCAAATTTACTCAGTCAGCTTATTTTAGATTTCATAATCAATCGGAGTCATTCAAAAATTTATATTTTGTTGGAGCAGGAACTCATCCAGGTGCGGGCATACCTGGTGTTTTGTCTTCAGCTAAAATTCTTGATGAATTATTTTAATGAATAACGATCTATTAGCAATACACGCTAAATCTTTTCATTGGGCAAGTTTTTTTTTATCTAAAGAGACTTACAATAAGTGTTCTTCTTTATATAATTTTTGTCGAACATTAGATGACATAGCGGATGATAATAATGATTTAGAAATTAAGAAAAAAAACTTTTTAGAATTTAAAAAAAATTTTTCTAATAAAAACTTTGAAAATCCAATAATCAAAAACATGTGGGATCTTCTTAAAAATGAAAAAATCTCAAAATTTGTAGTTGATGATTTGTTTGATGGTGTTGAAAGTGATTTAGAAAATGAAGTTAAAATTAACTCTCAAAAAGATTTATTAGTGTATTCCTACAGAGTTGCAGGAACTGTCGGTTTAATGATGTCAAAAATATTAAAAGTAAATAATAAAGAATCTCTTAAAGGAGCAATAGATTTAGGAATAGCAATGCAATTAACTAATATTGCACGAGATGTAATAGAAGACAAAAAAAGAAATCGAAAATATATTGACTATGACTTTTCTGCCATTAAAGAAACAATTAATACCGCGGATGTATTTTATCAAAGATCTTTTCCTGCAATAAAAGCCATACCATTAAGTTCAAGATTTTCTGTAATTGTTGCAAGGCGAGTTTATAGAAAAATAGGAGATTATATTTTAAAACAAAAAAATATTGACAATTATAGTAAAGCAGGAAAAATTTATGTTCCTACTTTTGGTAAAATTATTGAAACCATTCTTTCTATTGGGGACTTTTTAAAGCTATTATTTGCTGGAAATATCAATTATTCAAATGATGATAATCATTCAATTATAAAGAAAGAGATAAATTTAGATGAAAGAATTTGACTATGTCATAATTGGCGGTGGATGTGCTGGATTATCTTTAGCCTATGAACTAGAGATTCATCAAAAGCTAAATGATAAAACGCTTGCAATTGTTGAACCAAGAACAGAATACAAGAGAGATAAAACTTGGTCTTTTTGGAAAGTTTTTGACCATAATTTTGAGGACTGCATTAAGAAAAGTTGGAAAGAATTTTCCATAAAAACATCTTCCGATTCTAAAGTTATTAAATGCGATAATTTTCCTTATCAAAGTATTGATAGCGGCCTTTTTTACAGAAAAATTAATGAAAGATTGAAAAAAAATAAAAACATTAAATTTTTCAAAAATATTAAAGAATTAAATACAAACAATTCTTTCGTTTTTAATAGTGTGCCTTCAGTACAAAATAACAGATCAAATCTTTGGCAACATTTTCATGGAATTGAAGTTGAAACCAATGAAGATTGTTTTAATGACAATACTGTAGATCTAATGGATTTTGATTGCGATCAAAGAAACAACGTTCATTTCTTTTATGTTTTACCTTTTAGTAAAAACAAAACAATGATTGAAACAACTTGGTTATCTAAAGAAGATAAATCTCTAAAAGATTACGAATCTCAAATAAAAAGTTACATTAATCATTTGGGTTTAAAAGATTACAAAATAAATTTCAAAGAAGAAGGAGCTATTCCCCTTTTCCACCCTGTAAATAATAAAGAAAAGAATAAGATAAATATTGGAACAGCTGGTGGTATGACAAGATTAAGTACTGGTTATACGTTTCTTAATATCCAAGAACATAGTAAATATATAAGAATGAATATTGAAAATATTCAAAGTACAAAAAAATACGATATAGGAAAAAAATATCAGTTTTTAGATAAAGTATTTCTAAGAGTTTTAGAAAAACATCCAGAAAAAATGCCAAGTATATTTTCTAATATGTTCAGTGCTTCTTCGGATACTATTATTAAATTTTTATCAAATAAAAGTAATATTTTTGAAGATCTATTAATAATTTTAAAAATGCCAAAGCTAACTTTTATTAAATCTATTTTTAAATAAAACATGAATATACATTCAATATATGAAAAACATCATTATAGATTTCTTTGGTTTAGTCTTGCCTTTATTATAATTTTTTCGTCTCAATATAGTCCGGTTTGGTTTAATGAAACAAAATCAAGAGATTTTTTTAATAATCCCAATGATTTTCTATCTTTAGTTTGTTTGTTTTTAATCTTAACTGTTGGAATATCTCATGGTGCCTTGGATAATTTAAAAGGATACAAACTTTTAAAATATTACAAAATTAATAATAAAATTATTTTTTATTTAATCTATTCTGCTTTTGCAATTTTAGTTGCCTGCGTTTGGTTTTTTTTTCCATCATTTGTTTTAATCATATTTTTAATCTTTGCCTCACATCACTTTGGTAAGGAAGACTGTAGTTTTGTTACTCTAAGAAAGTCAAAAATAAATTTTTTAAAATTTTTCTTAAAAGGATCTTTCATCATATTGTTGCCATTGGCATTCAAATTTAACCAAACATTAAATATATTCAAATTCTTGTATATTGAAAATGATACTTTAATAAATACCTTGGTTCTATTTGATAAAAATGGAATTTTTATATATTTGCTCGTTATAAGTTTTTTAAGTAACTTTTTTCTTTCTAAAAATCCTGGAAACTATATGACTTTCTTCATGGAAGCCTTTGTTTTATTTTTACTAAATCTAGCTACTGCTCCACTGGTTGCTTTTACAATATATTTTTGTTTTTTACATTCTGTTAGACATTCTATTACCTTAGCTCATGAAATAAATAAAAATGACTTCTCCAAGGGATTTAAGAAATTTATTAGTAAAGCACTGCCCTTGACTTTAATAACTGCTATTTTTTTTATAATTTCTCTGCTTGTTTTAAAAAATTATTACATTTTAAATGATTCAATATTGAAAGTTATATTTATTGGATTGGCGTCATTAACATTTCCACATATATTGCTTGAATACCTTTTAGAAAAAAATGAAAAAAGAACTTAAAATTTATTTAGCGTCACCAAGAGGTTTTTGTGCTGGTGTTAAAAGAGCTATAGAAATAGTTGATAAATCAATAAATAAATATGGTTCACCAGTTTATGTAAGACATGAAATAGTACACAACAGACAAGTAGTTGAAGATTTAAAAAAAAAAGGAGCCGTATTTGTAAATGAATTGTCAGATATTAAAGATAATACTAGACCGGTAATTTTTTCCGCACATGGTGTACCAAAAACTGTACCTGAAGAAGCAAAAATTAAAAAGCTTTCTTATGTAGATGCAACTTGTCCATTGGTATCAAAAGTTCATAGAGAGTCTGAGCAGCTTTATAAAAATGGCTATGACATTATTCTTATAGGTCATAATAACCATCCTGAAGTTATAGGTACAATGGGGCAGTTGCCAAAAGGAGCAATAAAATTGGTCGAAACAATTAACGATGCAAAATCTTTAAACGATAAAAATTTTACTAAACCGATGGCATATATAACTCAAACCACTTTATCAGTAGATGATACTGCTGAAATTATAGATTTTTTAAAAAAAAAATTTCCAAATATTAAAGGTCCGATAAAAGAAGATATATGTTATGCGACGACTAACCGACAAGCAGCTGTAAAAAAAATCGCTTCAAAATGTGATATATTTTTCATTGTTGGTAGCAGAAATTCTTCAAACTCGTCTAGATTGGTTGAGATGGCTAAGAAAGCAGGATGTAAAAATTCATTATTAATGCATTCTGAAAAAGAAATTCCGTTTGCAGATATTGAAAATTCAAAAATAATTGGTATATCATCAGGAGCTTCTGCTCCGGAACAACTGGTGCAAAATTTAATCAAAGAAATAAAAAAAGATTATCTGGTATCTATTGAAGAAGTGACAGTTGCTGAAGAAAAAGTAGTTTTCAAACTACCTAAAGAATTAAATTAAATGGCAGTATATACAAAATTTCAAAAAGAAAACATTGAAGAAATTCTATCAAGCTATGCTATTGGTAAATTAAATTCTTTTAAAGGAATTCAAGAAGGCATAGAAAATACAAATTATTTTTTACTGGTAGATAACAAAAAATACATTCTTACAGTTTATGAAAAAAGAGTTAAATCAGAAGATCTTCCTTTTTTCTCTGAGCTGATGACTGGTTTAAACAAAGCTAGCGTTAGATGTCCAATTCCAATTATTAATAAACAAAAAAAATCTATTACTGATTATAATGGAAAAAAACTAATGATTGTCACTTACTTAGAAGGTAAAGCAAAAAAAATTCTTACTCCACAAAATTGTAAATCTGTCGGTATTGAAGTTGCCAAAATGCATAAAATTACAAAAAATTTTAAAATTAAAAGAAAAAATGATTTATCTATCAATTCATGGAGAAAATTATTTAATTCAGTTAAAAAAGAATGCTCAAAAATTCACCAAGATCTTCCAAAATTAATTGAGTCTAATCTTAATGATGTTGAAAAAAATTGGCCTAACGATTTACCTAAAGGAATAATACACGCTGATTTATTTAGTGATAATATTTTCTTTAATAATAATCAATTTAGTGGACTAATAGATTTTTATTTTTCATGTGAAGATTTTTATGCATTTGAAATTGCAATTTGTTTTAATGCATTGTGTTTTGATGGAGTTCCAAAAAATCTAAGTTTTAATGTAACTAAAGCTAAAAACTTTATTGATGGGTATAACTCAATAAGAAAACTAACTGATGATGAAAAAGGAAATATAAAAGTATTATCTCAAGGAGCGGCTTTGAGATTTTTGTTAACTAGAGTTTTTGATGCATTGAATACTGTGGATGGTGCAATTGTAAAAGTAAAAGATCCAATGGAATATTTAAAAAGATTAGAATTTCATAAAAATTCTAAGAACTTTGAGGATTATTTTTTCTAATGAAGTATACAATTTATACAGATGGTGCTTGCTCTGGCAATCCTGGCCCTGGTGGTTGGGGTGCGGTAATTTTTGACCAAGATAAAAAACAAAAAAATATTTCAGGAAACGCAAAAAATACTACGAATAATCGTATGGAATTAATGGCACCAATAATGGCTCTAAAAAAAATTAAATCAAAATCTGAAGTAACAATTCTTACCGACTCTACTTATGTAAAAAATGGTATCACAGAATGGATTAAGAAATGGGAAAAAAATGATTGGAAAAATGCAAACAAAAAACCGGTTAAGAATAAAGATCTTTGGATAAAATTAAATGATTTATGTAAAAAATATAAAATTGATTGGAAATGGATTAAAGGTCATTCCAATAACGAATATAATGATTTAGCGGATGATTTAGCGACTCGAGCTATTCAAGATTAAATATCTAATATAAAATTTTCTGCTGCAGATACTTCGCAAGCACCGGTGTCTTTTTCTTCTTTAATTTTTTTTACAACTTCATTTTCTACAAGCATTGTATATCTTACTGAACGAACACCTAAACCCTTCGATGATTTATCAACTTCAGCCCCGATAGCTTTGGTAAATTTGCAAAATGGGTCTGCTGCCATAAAAATTTTATCCTCAACTTTTTGAATTTCACCCCAAGCTTTCATTACATTTGGATCATTAACTGAAACACAAATTATCTTTGTAACTCCCTTTTTTTTTACTTCATTATAATTTTGGACATACCCAGGTAAATGTTTTGCAGAACAAACTTTTGTGAAAGCGCCTGGCACACCAATTATAATAGTTTTTTGGCTTTTAAAAAATTCATTGCTTTTTATTTTTTTAACAGCATTTTCTTTATCTAAATAAAAAAATTCTGAATTTGGTAATTTATCACCTTCCTTAATTTTCATATAATTTTTTCTAAAATATAATTTTTAATTTTTAGGATATCATTTTCCAAAATATCATATTTTTCTTCTTTGTCTTCTATTTTAGATAATTGAATAGGCGGTTGTACATCTTTCCCTGTTGCCATCTTTACTGTTTCTAAAAATTTGTAAGGATGAGCTGTTCCAAGCACTACTGTGCTAGAAAGATTATTTATTTTTTTTGCAGCTCCTACAGCTGTCGCTGTATGTGGGTCAAGAATAAAATTTAACTTCTTCTCTACCTCCTCCATTATGGATAAAGTATCTTTATTATTAATTTTTTCAGCACAAAAATCTTTTTTAATAATTCCTATTTCTTCTCTACTTAATTTGAAAAAACCTTTTGCTGAAAGCTCATTCATCAATAAAAAAACTCTCTTGTCATCTTCACCTGCTATATTAAAAAGCAATCTCTCAAAATTACTTGATACTTGAATATCCATGCTTGGTGAGAATGATGGTTTCGCCTGATCAGGTTTGTATTCACCTGTGTCAATTACTCTTTTTAAAATATCATTCTCATTAGTAGCTACTATTAATTTATCTATTCCAAGACCCATCTTCTTAGCAATATAACCTGCATAAACATCTCCGAAGTTTCCTGTGGGAACAGCGAAGTTTATCTTTTTATTATTAAATTTAAAAGCTGCATAAAAATAATAAACAATCTGACAAATAATTCTTGCCCAATTAATCGAATTAACTCCTGACATGTTTATTTTTTCTCTAAATTCATTTTCATTAAACATATCTTTTACAATTTTTTGACAGTCATCAAATGATCCTTTGATAGCAATATTATAAACATTTCTTGAACCAATCGTTGTCATAATTTTTCTTTGAATGTTTGAAATTTTATTATGCGGATGTAAAACAAAGACATTGATATTTGGTTTGCCGCTAAGTGCAGAGATAGCAGCTGAGCCTGTATCACCAGAAGTTGCAACTATAATATTAATTATCTTCTTGTTTTCAGAATTAAATTCATTATAAATATTTCCAATAACTTGCATTGCTATATCTTTAAATGCAAGTGTTGGCCCATGATAAAGCTCCAATAGATTTATATTCCCAATTTTCTTTATTGTAACAACATCTTTTGAATCAAACCCTTTGTAAGCTTTCTCTATTAATGTCTTCAGTTTTTTTTTATCAATATCTGAGGCACAAAAATTAGAAATAATCTCAGTAGCAAGATCTGTATATTTTAAATCACTCAATTCTTTTAACTCAGAACTATTATATATTTTAAGTTTCTGAGGAATAAATAAGCCGCCATCAGGCGCCAAACCTCTTAAAAAAACATCTTTAAAACTAAAATTTAAATTCTTATTTCTTGTGCTAAAATATTTCATTGTCTCACTCTAAAATATAGAAAATAAACAAAAATTGATATTAATTAATTTGTTTTAGAAAAAGCTCATTATTCGATTAAATTTAAACAAATTGTCAAAAAGAATTAAGAGAAATAGAAAAAATAAATAAAATATTGAATAAACAAATATTTTTCTAGCTATTAAATTGGATTTGGAAACTACTTTTGTTTTAAAGAGTTGATAACATAAGCTAATATAATAGATGGTCATAAACAAAGATAAAGTCAAATAAATAACGCTTCCAAATCCAGTGAAGAACGGTGCAATAACAACTGGCAGCATTAAGAAAGCATACAAAAGAATATTAAACTTTGTTTTTTCTATTCCAGCGGTAATTGGCAGCATTGGAATCTTTGCTTTTTTATAGTCTTTAGATTTATATAAACTTAAAGCCCAAAAATGAGATGGGGTCCAAAAAAATATTATCAAAAACATTATTATTGGCTCAATGGAAACACTATCCGTTGCAATAGCCCAGCCTATTACTGGTGGAAGTGCTCCTGAAGCACCACCAATTACAATATTTTGTGCGGTTTTCCTTTTTAACCAAATCGTATAAATAAAAAAATAAAAACCTATCGTTCCTGCCAATAGAAAAGCAGAAATTAAATTTGAAGACAGGTAAAGCATTAGAATTGAAATAAAGGAAAGAACAATACCAAACCATAAAGCTTCCTCTCTTCTTATTTTTCCAGTTGGTATAGGCCTTAAGCATGTTCTGCTCATAATTGCATCTACGTCGGATTCATACCACATGTTTAATGCTCCAGCAGCTCCTGAACCTATTGCTACCGCCAACAAAGATAAGCAAGCTTTAGTAAAAGAAACTGTGATAGGAGCAACCAACAAACCAACCATAGCAGTAAATAAAACAAGAGACATTACTCTTGGCTTCATAAGCAATAAAAAAGAT
>CACIYJ010000016.1 GCA_902590845.1 uncultured Pelagibacteraceae bacterium | reverse complement strand
AAAAAAAGATGTAAATAAATCAGATGCTATTTTAATAGCAAGATTTTATAGTGAGACTAGATTAAATGAAGGTAATTAAATAAATTAACCATATATTTAACTTTAAAAGCGCCAAATTCATGACACATTCTAAAAGTAATTAACTTCAATGGAACAAGAAATAGCATCCCAAGTTGTTGGTTTAGGAGGAAGCTCAGATTTTTCTTTATTAAAACTTTTTTTGCGAGCTGATTTCGTTGTTAAATTTGTTATCATTCTTTTAATTGCTAGCTCTATTTTTTCATGGGCATTAATATTTGATAAATTTAAATTATTTAAAAGCATCAATGCTTCAACAGAAGATTTTGAAAAAAAGTTTTGGAAAGCAAAATCTGCTGAAAGTTTTAACAATAACCTTTCTGCCAACTCAAAAGATCCAGCAACAATAATTTTTAAGACAGCGATGAATGAAGTCATGAAAACAAAAAGGCAATCATCTACAGTTCAAGCAGCGAGAGTTGAAAGAATTTTAGAAATTGCCACAGATAATGAAATTAAAAAAATAGAAAAAAATTTTACTTTTCTTGCTACAGTAGGTTCTACAGCTCCATTCATAGGATTATTTGGAACGGTCTGGGGAATCATGAATTCTTTTCAATCAATTGCAATTTCTAGAAATACAAGTTTAGCAATAGTAGCGCCTGGTATTGCTGAAGCTTTATTTGCAACCGCTCTGGGTTTATTGGCTGCAATCCCTGCAGTTGTGGCTTACAATAAATTTAACAGTGACTCTAAAAAATATATTTCAAAAATAGATAATTTTTCAAAAAGATTTTTATCAATTATATAAAAAATGGCTTTTAAATTTAATCGCTCAAGAAACGAACCCATGAGTGAAATTAACGTAACGCCATTCGTTGACGTTATGTTGGTTTTATTAATTATTTTTATGGTAACAGCGCCACTTTTAACGGTAGGTGTTCAAGTTGATTTACCAGAGTCAGCAGCAGATTCTCTACCAGATGATCAAGAGCCATTAACAATAACCATCAATTCAAAAGGTGAAATCTATATTCAAGAACATAAAGTTAATTATCAAAAAATTGTTCCAAAACTTTTAGCTATTGCAAAAAATAGAACAGATACCAGAATTTATGTTCGAGGTGATAAAACTATAAATTATGGTAGAGTTTTAGAAGTTATGGGAACGTTGTCTGGCGCAGGTTTTTCAAAAGTTGCATTAATATCTGAGCCATACAAAAATTAGATGAAAAATGACAAAAAGTTTAATTTATTCTCTAATATTTCACTCGGTTATGGTTTTATTAACCGCTTTAACTTTACCGTTTATGATTAGACAGCCAATAGATTTACCGCCCATAGTTTCAGTTGAGTTAATCCAGATTTCAGACAAAACCAATATTCCATTTGCCCCTAAAGCTAGAAAAATTATTGAAGAAACTAAAAAGAAAGAGGAAAGAGTAGTTTCAGAACAAGCACCGCCCGCGGAAAAAGCCAAAGAAAAACCTGATAGAATTCCTTTACCAGATGAAAAAAAAGAAAAAAAACAAATAGTTAAAAAAAAACAAAATCCCGAGGAAATAGAACCTGAAATTAGACAATCGTCAGAATTTGAGAAAAAAGAAATTGTAGATACAAATCAAATAGCAGCTTTAATTGATAAAGCTAAAGAAGAAGAAGCCGTAAAAAAAAATAAAATAGACAAATTAACCCAGAGTAGCGTTAAGAATTCTTTTGCAACCGGCTTAACATTGTCAGAAGAAGATGCTCTAAGAGCTCAAATATTTGGTTGTTGGAGCGTGCCTCTTGGCTTACCTTATGATGAAGACTTATTAGTTAGAATTAAACTAAAACTAAAAAAAGATGGTACAATCATGAAATCTGAAATTTTAGACCACCAAAGAATGAATAGACCTGGACAAAAATTCTATAAAGTGTTGGCAGAAAGCGCTTTAAGAGCAGTGAGATTGTGTCAACCCCTTAAAGTTCCACCCACAGGATATGAAAAATGGAAAGATATACAATTAAATTTTAATCCAACAGAAATGTTAAAAGGATAATATGAAAAGATTTTTTTTAGCTTTAACGATATATTTTATTTCTTTCAATTTCCTATACGCTTTAATAGAAGTTGATATTACTAGAGGTAATTTAGATCCTTTACCAATTGCTGTTTCACCCCTACATGTTGATATAAAATCAGTTGAACACGAAGGTATAAAAGTTAAAGAGTTAGGCAATAACATTTCCTCAATTATTGAGAGAAATTTTAAAAATACAGGTTTATTTAATCCATTAAAAAAAGAAGCTTTTGTGCAAAAACCTGATATTGCACATTTGAAACCACGATTTGAAGATTGGAGATTAATCAAAGCCCAAGCATTAGTTACTGGAAAATTATTAGTTAGAGATGGAAAATTAAAAGTAGAATTTAGACTTTGGGATTTAACAGCTGCTAAAGAAATGACAGCTTTAGCTTTCACCACAACGCCCTCTAATTGGAGAAGAGTTGCTCATATAATATCTGATAAAATATATGAACGTTTAACTGGTGAAGAAGGTTATTTTGATACAAGGATTATATATGTTTCAGAAAGCGGACCTAAAGATCAAAGGGTAAAAAAATTAGGGATTATGGATCAAGATGGAGCTAATACAAAATATCTAACGCTAGGAAATGAGCTTGTATTAACCCCAAGATTTAATCCAACTAATCAGATGGTTACATATCTTTCTTATTTTAGAAATATGCCAAGAGTTTATTTGCTCGATATAGAAACGGGCATGCAAGAGGTTGTTGGAAATTTTCCAGGCATGACATTTGCTCCTAGATTTTCTCCAGATGGGAAAAAGATAATAATGAGTTTTGCTGAAGATGGTAATTCAGATATTTATACAATGGATTTAGAAACTAGAGTAGTTGAGAGAATAACAAATCATTCATCAATTGATACATCACCCTCTTTTTCACCAGATGGAAAATATATTGCTTTTAATTCTGACCGAAGTGGTTTGCAACAAATTTATGTTATGAGAAGTGATGGTAGCGGTGTAAAAAGAATTACTTTTGGAAAAGGAATTTACGGAACACCAGTTTGGTCTCCTAGAGGAGATCTAATTGCTTTTACAAAAGTTAGAAAAGGGAGGTTTTATATTGGAGTAATGAGAACAGACGGTTCAGGAGAAAGATTGTTAACTGAAAATTTTTATCAAGAAGCTCCATCTTGGTCACCAAACGGAAGGGTTTTAGTATTCTATAGAGAGACTAAAGCAGGTTCTAAGGGAGAAGGGTTTTCAGCGACGCTTTGGTCAATAGATATAACAGGCTATAATGAGAGAAAACTAACCACCAAAACAGATGCTTCAGACCCATCTTGGTCTTCATTGCTATCAAAGTGAGCGTGTTTTTTATGTAATTTAAGCTTGAATAATGTTTAATAATTTGAAATATTTCAACAATCAACCCAGGGGAAAAAATGACATTTAATACGAATTTAAAAAATATATTTTTAGTAGTTTTTACAACGTTGATTTTAAGTGCCTGTGCAACAGCTAAAAAATCAGGAGACATGGATGGTGATGTATATACTGGAAAAGAAACAGTAAAATATTTAGCATCTGGTGTTCCAGACAGAGTATTTTTTGCTACGAATAAATCTTCTTTAACGACTGCGTCAAGAGCGACTCTTAGAAAGCAAGCAACATATTTAAGAAAAAATAAAAAGCTTAATGTGACAATAGAAGGTCATGCTGATGAAAGAGGAACTAGAGAATACAACTTGGCTCTAGGTGAGCGAAGAGCAAATGCAGCTAAAGATTATTTAATGACTTATGGAATTTCAGGCAAAAGAATCTCTACGATTAGTTACGGAAAAGAAAAACCCGTTAATCCTGCTTCAAGTACTCTAGCTTGGTCTCAAAACAGAAGATCAGTTACAGTAAAAGTAAATTAATTTTCTTTGAAATTTAAGACCCTTTAATAAATACACTATTAAAGGGTCTTTTTTTTGCCATTTTGTATATTTAAAGATTCATCATGGATTTGATTAAAAGAAATTTCTTAATTTTTTTTACACTTTTATTAGTTTTATCGCATTCTTTTTTAAAAGCAGAGGAAGAGGATGTTTTAATTCAAGCAGTTGCGGATCAAATTCAAGTTTTAACTAAAGATTTAAAAACATTGGAGAAAGCTGTTTATAAAAAATCAGATATTATTTCTTCTACAAGCTCATCTAAAATGAAATCCGATGGACTTAATGAAGATATTTTAACTAAACATCTTTTAAAATTGAATGAAATTGAAGATCAATTTAGAGAACTTACAAATAAATTTGAAGAAGTTAATTTTAAATTAGACAAATTATCTTCACGAGTTACAAAGATTCAATCAGACAACCAATTAAGATTTTCTGATCTTGAAACTTCAGATACTGAAAATAAAAAAGCAAAAAAAATTTTACCAGGATCTAGTCAGCCCGCAGACTTTGGCGCAAACCAAGGATATTCTGTTTCTAATTTACCTGAGAAACAAGAGACTAGTTCTATTGAAAGCGCTCAAACAGTAATCACAGAAGAGCCTGAAAAAAAAGAATCTTTGTTGCCGGACAAACCTCCAAAGGAACAATATGAATTTGCAGTTAGTTTTATGAAAATAGGAGATTATGAAACTGCAGAATTTGCATTAAAAGAATTTATTCAAAAAAATAAAGATCATGATTTAGCAGGTAATGCGCAATATTGGTATGGCGAAACATTTAGAATTAGACAACTTTATTCTGATGCAGCTACAGCATATTTAGATGGATATCAAAATTATCCAAAAAGCAAAAAGGCTCCTGACAATCTTTTAAAACTAGGTATCACCATGGTTCAATTAGGTGAAAAAGATCAAGGTTGCAAAATGATATCTGGAGTGAAAAAAGAATATCCAAAAGCAAGCAAGTCTGTGTTACAAAAAGCTCAGTATGAGCAAAAAAAATTCAAATGTAATTCTTAAAAATGGTTTTAAGAATTACGAAGAATTATCTCATATTTATTCCATATTTAAAAAGAAACTAAATTCTTTTAAAAAAAAAACCTTCTTAATTGCTGTATCAGGCGGACCAGACAGTTTAGCTTTAACAGCTCTAGCAAAATCTTATAGTTATGAAAATAAATGTAAAATTTATTATGTTTTAGTTGATCATAATCTTAGAAAAAACTCATCCCATGAAGCTAAGTCAGTAAAAAAGTTACTTAAAAAATATCAAATTATACTTAATGTTTTAAAGAATAAAAAACCAATAGAAAAAAATATTCAAAGCGAATCCAGAGTGGTTAGATATAATCTTCTTAAATCTTTCTGCAAAAAGAAAAAGATAAAGACAATTTTAACTGCCCATAATTTAGAGGACCAAGTGGAAACTTTTTTCATTAGACTTTCTAGAGGTAGCGGTTTACATGGATTATCATCAATGAAACAAATTAGTAAAATTGAAGGTAATATTAATCTAATAAGACCTTTATTAGATTTTAAAAAAATTAAATTAATAAAAATATCAAAACTCATCTTTGGCAAGTATTATAAAGATCCAACAAATAAAAATACTAAATATTTAAGAACTAGAATAAGAAATCTACAAGAATCACTTGAGACAAGCGGGATTAATTATGATCAAGTAATTAGGTCAATTAGAAATTTAGCTTCGAGCAGAGATACATTAGATCAATATTTTAATAAGATTTATAAAAATACAGTCAATAAAAAGAATAGTATAATTATGATTAATCTAAAAAATTTTAACAAAATAAATCAAGAAATGAAAATGAGAGTCTTTAAAAAAGCAATTAAAGATTTTACAAAAGCTTACTATTCAACGCGATCAAAAAAAATATTTAATTTAATTGATAAAATTAAAGTAAAAAAAAATGCAAAACTCACTCTTGGAGGATGCATTATTTCTAGGGAAAAAAATCATATAATATTAAAGAAAGAGATAAAAAATTAGCGATTTTAACAAATGTGTTATATTTTGTCTTATTTACAACTTAATTGTCTTTAATATAGACTTGTTAAATACGAAATAATGCTTATTTAAACTATATGAATTTAAAGAATTTAATAATGTGGGCAATTATAGTCTTACTTTCTGTAGGGCTATTTAATATGTTTCAGGACCCAAACAAAATAAATTCTCAGAAAAACAAACTTCCTTTTTCGAACTTTCTAAATGAAGTTGAATCTGGAAGAGTAGTTGAGGTTCAGATACAAGGAAATAATATCTCCGGTGTTCTATCTGACGGAAAAACTTTTAATACTTATTCTCCAAATTATCCAGAATTAGTTGAAAAACTATCTTCTAAAAATGTTAGTATTATTGCTACTCCTTTAGAAGACAAGATGCCTTCACTTTTAGGTATTCTATTATCCTGGTTTCCAATGCTTTTGCTTATTGGAGTTTGGATTTTCTTTATGCGTCAAATGCAAGGAGGAAAAGGCGGAGCCATGGGTTTTGGAAAATCCAAAGCAAAATTATTGAATGAAGCTCAAGGAAAAGTTACTTTTAATGATGTAGCAGGAGTCGAAGAAGCAAAAGAAGAAGTTGAAGAGATAGTTGAATTTTTAAAAGATCCAAAAAAATTTAGCAGACTAGGTGGAAAGATTCCAAAAGGAGCATTATTAATTGGCCCTCCAGGAACCGGAAAAACTTTATTAGCTAAAGCTATTGCCGGCGAAGCGAATGTACCTTTCTTCTCTATTTCAGGATCAGATTTTGTTGAGATGTTTGTTGGTGTAGGAGCATCTAGAGTTAGAGATATGTTTGAACAAGGAAAAAAACATTCACCATGTATAATTTTTATTGATGAGATTGATGCCGTAGGAAGAAGTAGAGGCGCAGGTCTTGGCGGAGGCAATGATGAGAGAGAACAAACTCTTAACCAACTTTTAGTAGAAATGGACGGTTTTGATACGAACGAAGGAATTATTTTAATTGCAGCTACAAACAGACCAGATGTTTTAGATCCAGCTTTATTAAGACCAGGTAGATTTGATAGACAAGTTGTAGTTTCAAATCCTGATATTATTGGAAGAGAAGCAATCTTAAAAGTTCATGTTAAAAAAATAAGTACTGGTCCGGATGTGAAACTAAGAACTATTGCTAGAGGTACTCCAGGATTTTCTGGTGCAGATTTAGCTAATCTAATAAATGAATCCGCTTTGTTGGCTGCGAGAAAAAATAAAAGAGTTGTTACAATGTCAGATGTAGAAGAAGCTAAAGATAAAGTAATGATGGGAGCAGAAAGAAGATCTATGGTGATGTCAGAAGATGAAAAAAAATTAACAGCATATCACGAAGGCGGACATGCTATTGTAGCATTAAATGAGAAAGCATCAGACCCAATACACAAGGCAACAATTATACCAAGAGGTAGAGCTTTAGGTATGGTTATGAGATTGCCAGAGAGAGATCAGCTTTCAGTAACAAGGGAAAAAATGTATTCGGACATTGCTGTTGCAATGGGAGGAAGAATTGCAGAGGAATTAATTTTTGGACATGACAAAGTAACTTCCGGAGCTTCATCTGATATTGATATGGCCACTAAAATGGCAAAAAATATGGTAACTAAATATGGAATGAGCAAAGAGTTAGGACCGTTAGCTTATGGCGAGAATGAAGAAGAAGTTTTTCTAGGCAGATCAGTAACAAAACAACAAAATATGTCTGAAGAAACAGCAAAAAAAATCGATATAGAAGTTAAGAAAATTGTTGAGACAGGTTACGAAAGAGCCAAAAAGGTTCTTACTGAAAAAATTGACGACCTTCATAAACTTGCAAAAGCACTTTTAATTTATGAAACTTTATCAGGCGATGAAATAAGAGATTTAATTTTAAAAAATATCAAGCCTTCAAAATCTTTTAAAGAAGAAGACGAAGATGATGGCAAAGCTTCATCAGCTCTCGGCTCATTAGGTTTAAAGCCAAAGCCAGCAATTTAAAAAATCATGAAAAAATATTACACAAGAGCGTGTAATTTTTATTATGGAATCAATGCAAGATTATTAATCAAGAAAAGACTAGCTTTACCATTATGTGGCAATACAAATATTGCTTTTGATAAAGTTGAAGTTATTACAAGAAAAAACAATAAAGTTCTATCAAAAACTATTAACATCAAAAAGATTGAAAATTTAAGCGCTTCTTCTAAGAAAAAAGTTAAGAAAGACTTAAAAAAGATAGTTTTGAAAAGAAAAAATTTTTTAAAGAATGTGAATTTTTTAGAGCCATCAATCATGGGGATTTTAAATTTAACTCCAGATAGTTTTTCAGATGGAGGTAAATTTAATAAACAGCAAAAAGCCAAAAATCATATTTTGCACATGATTAAGGCTGGGGCAAACATTATCGACGTTGGAGGCGAGTCTACTAGACCTGGTTCAAAAACAGTTTTAGCAAATATGGAATGGAAAAGAATTGAGAATATTGTAAAAAATTTTAAGAAGAAACATAAGAAAACATGTTTATCTATAGATACAAGAAAATCAGAAGTAATGGTTAAAGCAATAAAACATGGAGCAGATTTAATAAACGACGTTTCAGGTTTTAATTATGAAAATCAATCTTTATCAAGATTAAAAAAATATAATATTGCAAAAGCTCTTCATCATATGCAAGGCACACCAAATACAATGCAAAAGAATCCAAAATATAAGAATGTTCTGTTGGATATTTATGATTTTTTTGAAAAAGGTATAAAAAGAATTGATAACAAAAAAATAATTCTAGATCCTGGTATTGGTTTTGGTAAAAATTTGAAACATAATTTGACTTTAATTTCTAAGATATCTTTGTTTCATAGTCTTGGATTTCCTATTTTGATTGGAACTTCTAGAAAAAAATTTATCAGTCAAATATCTGGGGTTAATGATAGCAAGGAAAGAATTGGAGGTACTGTCGCATCTGTTCTATTTTTATTATCTCAGGGAGCTCAGGTTTTTAGAGTACACAATGTTAATGAAGTCAAACAAGGTATTTTAGTATTTAGAAAAATCTTATCAAATTTTAAAAATTAATGAAAAACAAATATTTTGGAACTGATGGAATTCGAGGGACCGTTAACCAAGGTAATATTAACGGTGAAAAATTTTTTAAATTTGGTTTAGCATCAGGAACATATTTTAAGAATCAAAAAAAATCTAAACAAATTGCCATTATAGCTAAAGACACAAGGTTATCCGGATATACTTTGGAACCCGCATTAGTATCAGGTTTAGTGTCAGGAGGTATGCATGTTTTTACATTAGGACCTTTACCAACTAATGGACTTGCAATGTTAACGAAATCTATGAAGGCTAATATGGGCATTATGATTACGGCATCTCACAACCCTTATTATGATAATGGTCTTAAATTGTTTGGACCAGATGGTATGAAATTATCAGACAAGATAGAAAAAAAGATTGAAAAATTGATAGATGCTAAAAATACAAAACAATTAACAAACCCTAAATTATTAGGTAGAGTTAAAAGATTAGAAGATGGAAACGATAAATATATTGAGATATTAAAAAAAAATTTTCCTAAGAATTTTCATTTAAGAGGTACTAAAATAGTTTTGGATTGCGCTAATGGAGCTGGATATAAAGCTGCTCCTAAATTACTTAAAGATCTGGGGGCAAAAGTTGTATCTATTGGAGTAAAACCTAATGGTTTAAATATTAATGATAAGTGCGGGTCTACTTATCCGTCTAAAATTTGTTCAGCTGTCAAAAAGCTTAAAGCACATGTTGGAATATCATTTGATGGAGATGCTGACAGAATTATTATGTGTGATGAAAAAGGCAAGATTATAAATGGAGATCAAATTATTGCTATGCTTGCTCAAAGATGGAAATCAAAGAAACTCTTAAAAGGAGGAGTGATTGGAACATTAATGTCAAATTATGGATTAGAAATTTTTTTAAAAAACAAGAAGATCAAATTTTTTAGATCAAAAGTTGGTGATAGATATGTAAAAGAAAAAATGAAAAAACTCAATTTTAATCTAGGAGGGGAACAGTCTGGACATATAATTTTAGGAAAATTTGCAACTACTGGCGATGGATTAATGGTAGCCTTGGAAGTTTTATTTTCTTTAAGAAAAAGAAAAAGAGCGAGTAAATTACTAAATGTTTTTAAACCTCTTCCTCAAATTTTGGAGAACGTTGTTGTTAAAGATAAGAATATAATTAGTAAAACTAAGTGTAAAAATACAATCAAAAAGGCTAACAAACTTATGAGCAATAAAGGAAGGATTTTAGTTAGAAAATCTGGAACGGAGCCAAAAATTAGAATTATGGCCGAGTCATATGATAAGAGTTTAATTTTAAAATGTATAAAGATAATTAAACGATCAATAAAAAATTGAAAACCAAATCTAAAATTTTGATAATAGCTGGATCTGATTCATCAGGTGGAGCGGGAATCCAAGCTGACATTAAAACGGTTACCGCTCTCGGCGGTTATGCAATGACAGCAGTTACTGCTGTTACGGTTCAAAACACAAAAGGAGTAAGTGCAGTAATTCCTATAAAACCTAAAGAGATTGGAAAACAAATTCTATTTACATGCAAAGATATAAAGCCTAATGCAATAAAAATTGGAATGCTTCATTCATCCCAGGTAATTATGTCTGTTGTAAATGCTTTAAAAAAAGTCAAAACTTCTAAGATTGTTTTAGATCCTGTTATGGTTGCTAAAGGTGGCGCTAGATTAATTAATCAATCAGCAATTAAAACTTTAAAAGATAAATTGCTTAAAAAAGCTTATTTGATAACACCAAATATTCCTGAAGCCGAAGTTTTAACAAAGACAACAATTAAAAGCCTTGAAGACATGATTCGTGCTGCAAATATTTTGATAAAATTTGGTGTTAGGAATGTTTTGTTAAAAGGCGGTCATAGAAAATCAAAGTATATGGAGGATATTCTTTTAAATAGAAAAGAAATCAAAATTTTTAAAAACAAAAAAATTAAAACTAGAAATACTCATGGAACAGGTTGTACTTTATCAAGCGCAATTGCAACTTTTTTATCATGTGGAAAACCTTTAAAGAAATCCTGTGAGTTAGGAATTAAATATGTTAACCAAGCTATAGGATCTAGTCCTAATTACGGGAAAGGACATGGTCCTATAAACCATTTAAACTCAATAATAATAAATAAGAAATTTAGATAATGAAAAATGTAGTTGTTGTAGGGTCACAGTGGGGAGACGAAGGTAAAGGAAAAATAGTTGACTGGCTATCTAGTGAAGCAGATGTAGTTGTTCGTTTTCAAGGTGGTCACAATGCTGGGCATACTTTAGTTATTGATAAAAAAGTATTTAAATTAAGATTATTACCATCAGGCATAGTTAGAGAGGGAAAAATTTCAATTTTAGGTAATGGTGTAGTTATAGATCCCTGGGCTTTATTAGATGAAATTAAAGAAATAAAAAAACAAGGGATAAATGTAACACCTGACAACTTTATGATTTCAGAGTCAGCTTCACTAATACTTCCTTTTCATCAAGAGATGGATGAAATAAGAGAAGATGCTGCTGGAAAAGGTAAAATTGGCACCACAAGAAGAGGAATCGGTCCTTGTTATGAAGACAAAGTCGGAAGACGCTCTATTCGTGTAATGGATTTAAGATCTAAAAAGAACCTCGACAATAAGTTAAAAAATGTATTGCTGCATCATAACGCTATAAGAAAAGGCTTAAAAAAGAAGATTTATAAAAAAGACGATCTTAAAAAAAAATTATTAAAAATTGCTCCTGAAATTTTAAAATTTGCACAACCTGTTTGGTTAAAATTAGATGAGTTTAAGAAAGATAGAAAAAAAATATTGTTTGAAGGAGCTCAAGGAATACTTTTAGATGTAGATCACGGTACATATCCTTACGTTACTTCATCAAACACGGTGCCAGCAATGGCTGCAACAGGATCTGGATCGGGACCGAATACGATAAACTATGTTTTAGGAATCACAAAAGCTTATACAACAAGAGTTGGTAGTGGACCATTTCCCACTGAACTCAAAGATAAAATTGGTGAGAGTTTAGGAAAAAGAGGAAAAGAATTTGGAACAGTAACGGCAAGAAAAAGAAGATGCGGTTGGTTTGATGGCGTTTTAGTTCGTCAAACAATCAAGATCGCAGGTATAAATGGAATTGCATTAACTAAACTAGATGTTTTGGATCAATTAGATGAAATTAAAATTTGTGTAGAGTATGAATTAAATGGAAAAAAAATAGATTATTTACCTGCAGTTTCTGAAGATCAGTTTAACATTAAACCTATTTATAAGACTTTTCCAGGATGGAAAAGTTCAACTCAAGGCATAAGAAATATTAAAGATTTACCTGAAAAAGCTAAAAATTATATATATGCTTTAGAAGACTTTATTGGCGCTAAGATTTCAAGTATTTCAACAAGCCCAGAAAGAGACGATACAATTTTGATTGAAGATCCTTTTAAAGTCTAATTTGCGGGAAGTAAATTTTTTGATTTACTAGCGTTAATCATTGATTTTTGTAATTTTTCAAAAGCCTTCGTTTCAATTTGTCTAATTCTTTCTCTGCTAATTTTATACTTCTTGCTTAATTCTTCTAAAGTTTTAGGATTTTCAGAGAGTCTTCGTGCATTAATAATTTCTTTTTCTCTTTCATTTAGAATTTTCATTGCATCATTCAACAATTCTTTTTTGTCATCATACTCTTGTTTTTGTGAAACAATTAGCTCTTGATCTAGACTACTATCTACCAACCAATCTTGCCATTCATCTGTTTCACCGATTTTAATTGGATCATTTAAAGATTTTTCTTGACCCATCATTCTTCTGTTCATATTTACTACTTCTTTAGAGTCCACGTCTAATCTTTTTGAAATTTCATTAACTTGTTCGTCTTTTAAATCGCCTTCTTGGCCAGGAGCTATTTGATTTTTAAGTTTTTTTAAATTGAAAAAAAGTTTTTTTTGAGCAGTGGTTGTTCCCATTTTAACAAGACTCCATGATCTTAGAACATACTCTTGTATTGATGCTTTAATCCACCACATTGCGTAAGTTGCAAGTCTAAAACCTTTTTCGGGATCAAATTTCTTTACAGCTTGCATTAAACCTATATTTCCCTCAGATATTAATTCATTTACAGGTAATCCATATCCGCGATAGCCCATAGCAATTTTCGCAACTAATCTTAAATGACTAGTAACCAGTTTGTGTGCAGACTGTAAATTTCCATGTTCTCTCCAATTTTTTGCCAACATGTATTCTTCTTCAGAATCTAACATTGGAAATTTTTTAATTTGAGCTAAGTACAATGAAAGACCTCCTACCGATGGTGTAGGTAAATTGCTTATCGTTTTTTTATTACTCATATTTTTGATTTATATATCAAATTTCATTTTTCAACTACAAAGATTTTTTAATAAATCCAATAATTTATTGAAATCACTAGGTAGTTCAGACTCAAAATTAACCCATTTATTTTTAGATGGATGAATAAAAGCTAAACTTTTTGCATGAAGAGCCTGACCATTAAGAACAGACAGTTTTTTAAGAAAATCTTCATTTATTTTTTTAAATTTTATATTTTTTTTTCCATATTGATTATCACCTAACAAAGATGAGCCTTTATACTTCATATGTACTCTTATCTGATGTGTTCTACCAGTTTCTAATTCACATTCAATTAAACTAATTTTTGGAATATCTTTTATATTAAACACTTTTATAGTTCTATAATTTGTTATTGCTTTTTTTCCATTAAAGTCACTTACCATCATTAATTGTCTATTTTTTTTATTTCTAGAAATTAATGTTTCTATACGACCTTGCAGCGGCCTTATAACTCCCCAAACTAAGCATAAATATTTTCTTTTAATAGAATGGTCGCTAAATTGTTTTCCAAGATTCGAGTGGGATAAATTATTTTTTGCAATTACTAATAAACCACTAGTTTCTTTATCTATTCTATGAACTATTCCAGGTCTCAATTCACCACTAATGTCAGATAGTTTATCTTTGTATTTATAAACTAATGCATTTGCTAAGGTGTTTTCGTAATTACCTGCACCGGGATGCACAACCATTCCTTTTGGCTTGTTTATAATAAGGATATCTTTATCTTCAAAACGAATATCTAATTTTATTTTACTGGGCAACAACTTAACTGAGTTTTTAATTAATAATTTAATTATTACCTTATCATTAATTTTAACTTTTTTTGACGGAGAATCAGCTGTTTTTTTATTTATTTTTACGTTTTTAGATTCAATAATTTTTTTAATATTTGATCTTGTTAAATGTTTTATTTTTTCTGATAAGAAAATATCAAGTCTTTTACTATCATCTCTTTTTTTCACTAAGAATTTCATTGAGTTATTCATGATTTAATTTAGATTATAGCCAAATGCGTTCGTAGCTCAACTGGATAGAGCGCCTGACTTCGGATCAGGAGGTTGAGGGTTCAAATCCTTCCGGGCGCACCACAAATTAGACAATCCATTTTTTTAATTTATCTTTATTTTGAAGAATATATTTTGGAAACGATGAATCAATTTCTACTTTTCTTAAGTCATGACCTCTTTCAAAAACATCTTGTCCTTTTTCAATCTTCAATTTTATATTCTCTTCATTTGTAATATTGACTTTATTAAACTCTCCGTGAGCGAATGATTTTATTTTTTTTGATATATTTTCAGGAGTTTGAAGGTAGGCAAAATGCCAGCCTCCATTTTTGATTATTTGTAAGTTTTTTGTTTTATCAATTCTCCAAAAAGGATATTCTTTAAATTTTAGATCTCTTAGCCATTGAGGAGACTTAAAGTTTTTTTTTAAACAAATTTTTGATCCATGCCAGTTATTTTCTTTTAAGTTGAAAAAGTTTAATTTATACATAAACATCTTTTGAGAAAAAACTGCATATTTATTCCTATCATATTCATTTAATTTGTTTAGATCGGGTATTTCATCTACGTCGGATAAAATAACTAGATCATTATCATTAGCATTTTTTAAACCTCTGATAATGGAGTTTCTTTGATGTTGTTCTACTAAAGATTCACCGCCTTCATGAGATTTTTTTAT
>CACIYJ010000015.1 GCA_902590845.1 uncultured Pelagibacteraceae bacterium | reverse complement strand
AATGACAATTTTAGTTCAAGTTGATAGATTAGGATAAGTATGTCTGCGCAACAACAGAGTTTGCCTAGTTCAAAAGAGATTTATAAAAAAATCTCTAAATTTATACCTGATGCTGAATGGAAAATTCATGCTCCATTAATTGAAAAAATTAATAAATTAAAAAAAGAAAAAAATGCAATTATTCTTGCGCATAATTATCAAACACCTGAAATTTATCATGGGGTAGCAGATATTGCTGCTGACTCTCTTGCTTTGGCAGTTGAAGCTTCTAAAACATCTGCGGAAAAGATTATTCTATGTGGAGTTCATTTTATGGCTGAAACAGCAAAATTAATGAGCCCAACTAAAAAAGTTTATTTGCCAGATATGGAAGCTGGTTGTTCTTTAGCAAGTTCAATTACTGGAAAAGATGTAAGATTATTAAAAGAAAAATACCCAAGTGTTCCAGTTGTATCTTATGTAAATACATCAGCTGATGTTAAAGCTGAAACAGATGTGTGTTGCACATCAGCTAATGCTGTAAAAGTTGTTGAGTCACTTAATGTTGATAAAGTTATTTTTCTTCCTGATCAATATTTAGCAGATTATGTATCTAAAAATACTAAAGTTAAAATCATTTCATGGAAGGGAACTTGTATAGTTCACGAACAATTTACAGGAAAAGAAATAGAAGATATTAAATCTCAAAATCCAGGCATTAAAATTATTGCACATCCTGAATGTCCTCCAGATGTGATTAAAGCTTCAGATTTTGCAGGATCTACTTCTGGCATGGTAAAATATGTAAAAGATAATCAACCTAAAAAGGTTATGCTTGTTACTGAATGTTCAATGAGTGATAACGTTGAAGCAGATAATCCAAACGTATCATTTATCAAACCTTGTAACTTATGTCCTTATATGAAGAAAATAAATTTAAAGAAAATTTTAGACTGCTTAGAAAATGAAACAAACGAAATACTATTAGACGATAAAACTATTGAAGCTGCTCGAAAATCTGTAATTAGAATGACTGAAATTGGTCGTTAGATCAGTGCAAAAATTAAATCAAAAATATATTAATTCTGTCGTTAAAAAAGCTTTAGATGAAGACTTAAAGCCTAGAGGTGATATCACAACCAATTTAATTAGTTTTAAAAATAAGAAATCAAAAGCGAGAATCATTGCCAAACAAAATGGTATTATTGCTGGACTAAATTTTTGTAAAGCAGCTTTCAAATTAATCGGCAAAGAAACAATTTTTAAAGCAAAAATAAAAGATGGAAAAAAGATTAAAAAAAACAAAGTTATTGCAGAAATAAAAGCTAAAACAAAAACAATTTTAATTGCGGAAAGGACTGCTTTAAATTTTCTTAATCATGCTTCAGGTATAGCTACTTTAACTAACCAATATGTTAACAAAGTAAATAAAAAAACTAAAATATGCTGTACTCGAAAAACTACACCAAATCTCAGATTATTAGAAAAATATGCTGTAAAAAAAGGTGGAGGATATAATCATCGTTACAATTTAAGTGATGAAATATTAATTAAAGATAATCATATAAACGCTGAAAATAATTTAAAAAAATTAATCAAAAAAGCTATCAAAACTAAAAAAATCATTACTGTTGAAATAGAAAATTCAAAACAATTAAATCAAGTTTTAGGTATAAAATTTAAAAGAATTTTATTCGATAATATGAACCCAAAACAATTAAAAAAATGTTTAAAAATTTGCAAAAATAAATATGAAACTGAGTATTCTGGCAATGCTACTCTCAAAAATATTAAGAAAATTTCAAACACAGGAATTAATAGAATCTCAGTAGGAGCTATAACGCATAGCGCCAAATCTTTTGATGTTAGTTTAGAATTATCTTCTTAATTCAGCTTGAGCAGCAGCTAATCTTGCAACAGGAACTCTGAATGGTGAACAGGAAACATAATTCAAACCTGTTCTAGAACAAAACTCAATACTCTTTGGATCTCCCCCATGTTCGCCGCAAATTCCTAATTTAAGTTTTTTATTTGCTTTTCTTCCTCTAGAAGAGGCTAGTTCAACAAGCTCACCTACTCCACTTTGATCAATGCTTACAAATGGATCGATTTCGAAAATTTTATTATCGATATAATCATTTAAAAATTTACCCGAGTCATCACGGCTAATACCTAATGTAGTTTGTGTTAAATCATTAGTTCCAAAACTAAAAAAGTCTGCATGTTTCGAGATTGACTTAGCTTGTAAAGCAGCTCTTGGTAACTCTATCATTGTTCCAACAATATAATCTAATTTAGTTTTGTTTTTTAATTCAATTTTTTTAGCTATTCTTTTTACTAAAGCTCTTAAAATTTTTAATTCTGTATCTGTTGATACTAATGGTATCATTATTTCAACAAACGCTGCTTTTGTTTTTTCTTTTTTTAGTTCAACTAATGCTTCAAAAATAGCTTCGCATTGCATCTCATAAATTTCTGGAAATGATATTCCAAGTCTACATCCTCTATGGCCTAACATTGGATTTTCTTCGTGAAGTTCTGCAATTCTATCTTTAATTTCTTTAGAAGATAAATTTAAAGATCTTGCAACTTCTTCTATATCTTTTTCCGCTTTAGGCAAAAACTCATGCAAAGGCGGATCTAGCAATCTTACTGTAACAGGTAAACCAGACATAACTTTAAATATTTTTTTAAAATCATCTTTTTGATGAGGTAAAAGCTTTAACAGTGCATGATTTCTATCTTCTATAGATCTAGATAAAATCATTTGTCTTACTGATAAAATTCTCTCTTCGTCAAAAAACATGTGTTCTGTTCTACAAAGACCGATACCTTCCGCGCCAAATTCTCTCGCTGTCTTGCTGTCAGCTTCTGTTTCTGCATTGGTTCTAACTCTTAATTTTCTAAATTCATCGGCCCATTTCATAATTGTAGAAAAGTATCCTGATATTTCAGGTTGAACTGTTGGAACCAAACCTTTCATAACTTTTCCGCTTCCTCCGTCAATAGTTATGATATCTCCTGCTTTTATAATTTCTGTGCCTGCTTTAAATTGTTTTGTTTCATAATCAATTGTAATTTCGCTTGAGCCAGATACGCAAGGCCTTCCCATACCCCTAGCAACTACTGCTGCGTGACTTGTCATTCCACCTCGCGCTGTTAAAATTCCTTTTGCAGCATGCATACCGTGAATGTCTTCTGGAGAAGTTTCTAACCTAACTAATATTGTATCTTGCATCATTCCATTAAGCCTTTCAGCTTCATCAGCGGTAAAAACAACTTTTCCACTTGCGGCTCCTGGTGATGCGGGTAAACCAGAAGCAATGATTTCTTTTTTAACTTTCTCATCTAAAGTTGGATGTAACAACGTATCAAGCGTGTTTGGATCAATTCTTAGTATTGCTTCTTTTTTTGAAATTAATTTTTCTTTAACCATGTCTACTGCAATCTTAATTGCTGCTTTTGCTGTTCTTTTTCCAGATCTTGTTTGCAACATCCAAAGTTTATTGTTCTCAACAGTAAATTCGATATCTTGCATATCTCGATAATGTTTTTCCAGTTTGATAAAAACTTTTGCAAGTTGTTGGTAAATTTTAGGCATAACTTCTTCCATTGAAAGTTCTTTTGAACCTGAATCTATTTTTGCTTTTTTTGTAATGTGTTGAGGTGTTCTTGTTCCAGCAACTACATCTTCTCCTTGAGCATTAATTAAAAATTCACCAAAGAATAATTTTTCTCCCGTTGAGGGATTTCGAGTAAAGGCTACTCCAGTAGAACAATCTTTTCCCATGTTTCCAAAAACCATGGCTTGAACGTTTACTGCTGTTCCCCAATGATCTGGGATCTGATTTAATTTTCTATAAGTTTTAGCTCTTTGACTTTCCCAAGATAAAAATACTGCATTAATAGCTCCATAAAGTTGCTGTTTAACATCTTGAGGAAAGTTAATTTTTTTTTCTTTTCTGACTAATTCCTTAAAATTTTTAATTAATCCGTCCCAGTCACTTTCATCAAGATCTGTATCTAATAAAACTCCTTTGGTAAGTTTATAATTATCAATTAATTCTTCAAATAAATGCCCTTCTATGCCCAAAACAACATTGCCATACATTTGAATAAATCTTCTATAGCTATCTTTGGCAAATCGTCCATTTGATGTTTTTTTGCTTAAAGCTTCTACTGTTTTATCATTAAGACCAAGATTTAATATTGTATCCATCATGCCCGGCATTGAAACTCTTGCACCAGATCTTACTGAAACGAGTAATGGATTTTTTAAATCACCAAATTTCTTTTTGGTTTTTTTTTCAATTTTCTTTAACTCTTCTTCAACATTTTTGATTATTTTATTAGGTAATTTTTTTTTATTTTTGTAAAAAATATCACATACATTAGTAGATATAGTAAAACCTGGAGGAACAGGTAAGCCTAATCTTCCCATTTCACCAAGGTTTGCTCCTTTGCCACCTAATATATATTTTTTATTTTTTATTTTTTTTGCTGACTTATCGTCAAAACTAAATATTACTTTTGCCATTAAAGACCTTCTAATTTCGAAAAATTAATAAAATTATTAAATGTGTTACAAAACATTTTTAATAGTTCCAATCTATTGTTCTTAATATCTTGATTTTCATCATTTACAACCACATTGTTAAAAAAATTATCTGTAAATTGTTTTGTTTCTGATAGTCTAATTAATAAGTTTTCATAATCTTTATTGCTTTCTTTTACTGTAAAAGCTTTTCGTATTTCATTAATCTTCTCAAATAGTATTTTTTCTTCCTCTGTTCTAAAAAGTACTGCATCTGGCCTACCGATGATTCCTTTCTCCGCCTTATCAGTAATATTAGAAGCTCTTTTGTAAGAACTGATGGCATTTATTCCTACATCTTTATTAATATATTTGTTCATCAAAAGATTTTTTTTATAAAGATCTAAGAAATTATCACCAGCATGGGAACTGATTGAAGCTTCAATAATATCAATTTTTATATTTTTTAATTTTAAAATATTTCTCATTCTCTCTTTTAAAAAATCAAGTACTTCCATTTCTGTATTTTCATTTTTTATTTCAACTCCTTGTTCCTCATAAAGTCTTATTGCGTAGATAATAAGATCTCTTAATTTAATTGATAATTTATTTTCAATAATAATTCTTAGTAAACCAATTGCTGCTCGTCTAAGAGCGAAAGGATCTTTTGAACTGGTTGGTTTCTCATTTATAAGAAAAAAACCTACTAAACTATCTATTTTATCTACAATAGAAATCGAATAGCTAAAAGGTTTTTTTGGTAGTGCTGAGGTTAAACCTGTAGGAAGATAATGTTCGCTTATAGAATTTGCAACATCTTCTTCAAAACCTTGGGCTAGTGCAAAATATTTTCCCATCACACCTTGTAACTCTGGATACTCTCCCACTAAATCTGAACATAAATCTGATTTTGAAATAGATGCAGCCACCTGAACTTTTTCTTTATTTATATTTAATTCATCAGAAAGTAAGCCAGCTAAGTTTCTAATTCTTTGAGTCTTATCATAAATGGTTCCGATTTTTTCATAGAAAGTAATTGTTTTAAGATTAGCTATTTGTTTTATAAGGTTCTTAGATCTATCTTTTTCCCAAAAGAATTTGGCGTCGGAAAGTCGTGCGTCTACAACTCTTTTGTTTCCTTCTGTGATAAGTTTTTTCTCGTCTTTTTTATTGGCAACAACAAAAAAATAATTTGTTAACCTTTCTCGACTATCAAATATAGGAAAGTATCTTTGATGCTTTTCAAGGGTAGAAATAATTATTTCTTGAGGAATTTTTAAATACTCCTTATCAAAATTGACCAACAATACATTAGGATCTTCTACAATATTAACAACTTCCTCTAAAAGACGTTGATTATATTGCTCTTTATAGTTTTTTGATTTTGAAACTGAATTGAATCTTTTTAATATTATTTTTTGTCTTTCATTTTGATCTACGACAATTTTATTGCTTTTAAGAAATGAAAAATACTCTTTAAAACTTTTAATCTTTTGAGATTTTGTAATTAAATCTTGTTCAATAATAATGTTATCTGTCGACTCTAAATGCTGATACTTAAAAGGTAATTTTTTGCCATTAAATATAGCAAATATTGATCTAAGCGGCCTTCCCCATATCAAATTATTTGTTGACCATTTCATAGATTTTTTCCAACTAATTTCGGACATGGCTTTTGGTAAAATATTAGTCAATAAATCTTCTACTAAAATATTTTTTTCTTCAGTTTTTATAAAGTAAAATTCACCCTTTTCTGTTTCTTTTTTAAATAGATCTTTTTCAGAAACATTATGAGACTTAGTAAAACCTTGTAGAATGTTTTCTGGAACTCCTGCTTTGGGTCCCCTAACTTCTTTTGATTTAATTTTAATCTTTTCAGGGATTCCTTTTATATAAATACTTAATCTGGTTGGGCTTGAATATTCTAAACAATCTTTGTATTGAATTCCTTCTTCTTCGAAAAATTTTTCAAGCTGTTGTTTAAGTTGAGTTCTAGCATTAATTTGAAGTTGAGGCGGTATTTCTTCGCTATAAAGTTCAAGCAAAAATTCAGACATAATTTATTAAATTTGTGTACTTAACCAAAGTGCTCCACATCCTTTTGCGAGTTCTCTTATTCTGTTTATATAACCAGTTCTTTCAGCAACGCCAATTACTCCTCTAGCATCAAGTAAATTAAATATATGACTTGCTTTTAAACATTGATCATAAGCAGGTAAAGAAAGTTTTTTATCTAATAAAGATTTACATTCAATTTCGGTTGATTCAAAATTCTCCAATAAAGTTTCTGTATTAGCAAATTCAAAATTGTACGCGGAAAATTCTTTTTCTGCTTGAAAAAATACATCTTTATATTTTACTCCTTCATTGTTCCAATCAAGATCGAATACATTATTTTTTCCTTGAACAAACATGCATAATCTTTCTAAACCATAAGTCATTTCAACTGGAACAGGTTTACATTCTAATCCTGTCATCTGTTGAAAATAAGTAAATTGTGTTATTTCCATACCATCACACCAAACTTCCCAGCCTAATCCTGCTGCACCTAATGTTGGACTTTCCCAATCATCTTCAACAAAACGTATGTCATGATTTTTAACATCAATACCAATTGCAGATAAACTTTTTAAATAAGTTTGTTTAATGTTGTCAGGTGAGGGCTTGATTATAACTTGATACTGATAATAATGTTGTAATCGATTTGGATTTTCTCCGTATCTTCCGTCTGTTGGTCTTCTTGATGGTTGTACATAAGCTGCTTTCCATGGCTTAGGTCCTAGAGATCTTAAAGTTGTTGCTGGGTGAAAAGTTCCTGCTCCTACTTCTAAATCATAAGGTTGTAAAATTATACAACCATATTTCCCCCAAAATTTTTGCAAATTCATTATGATCTCTTGAAAGGATAAAAATTTTAATTTCTTTTTAGCTGGCATCTATAAACCAAATTTTTGCCACATCGATTTTTCTTCTAAAATATTTGCAAGACTATCAACAGGATCTTGAATTGAAGAAGATATTTTTTTTGCAATAAAACTTTTTTGTTTTTCAAATTTTTTAATTACAACTTTATCGCCAAATTTTTCTTTTAAAACTTGCTCCGCATTACCAATTCCATCTATTAAACCTAATTTTAATGCTGTTTTTCCTGTCCAAAATTCACCAGTAAAAATATTATTTTTTTCAGGATCTTTTAGTTTTGATCCTCTGCTTGTCTCAACAACTTTAATAAAATCATCATGTAGTTCCAGTTGGATGCTCTTGAGCCTTTTTACGTCTTCTTCTTTTTCTTCCACGAAAGGATCTAAAGTGCTTTTATTTTTTCCAGCAGTATAAACTCTACGTTCAACTCCTATTTTTTGAATCAAATCTTTAAAACCAAAAGATGCTGAAATAACGCCGATGGATCCAATAATAGAACTTGAATTTGCATAAATTTCATCTCCAGCACATGAAATTAAGTAACCTCCAGATGCAGCAACATCTTCAGCAAAAATTAAGACTTTAACTTTTTTTTTATCAGCTAATTCTCTTATATAACTATAAATTAAATGAGATTGCACTGGCGATCCACCAGGTGAATTAATCGAAATTGCTACATGACTAATCTTCTTCAGAGAGAAGGCTTTTTTAAGAATGTCTTTTTGTCCTGCAAGATCCATTCCTTGTCTAAATCGACCTGCTGAACCAATAACTCCTGTTAGTCTTACATGAGGGACAACAGTCTTTTTTTTGAAAATAGAAAACATATTTTTATGATCGTTATAATTATTCTTATAACAGTAATAATTTAAATTTTAATTGTTTTATTACGCTACTTCTAGTTGAATTATGGGTGCGTCACCACGGGTTGATTTAAAAATTTATTATTATGAAAATCAATTATAATTAATAAATATGGGATCAGTTATACCGCTAAAAAAATCTGCTAATTCAGCCTACTTAGAACTTAAAAATCTATTAGGAGATAAGCTTAAAAAAGTAGAGGGTTTAATAGAAATTAAATTAAAGAGTGATGTGAACTTAATTGAAAAAATGAGCGAACATCATCTTAAATCTGGCGGCAAAAGACTAAGAGCTCTTCTTACTTTAGGGTCTGCCAAATTATCTGGGTATGAACTGGGAGATCGAGATATTAATTTAGCTGCCTGTGTTGAGCTTATTCATTCTGCAACATTATTGCATGATGATGTAATTGATGAAAGTTCTTTACGAAGAGGAGTTAAAACTGCAAATTCCATTTGGGGTAATCAATCCTCTATATTAGTTGGTGACTATCTTTTAAGCAGATGTTTTGAAATTATGGTTGATGATGGAGATTTGGAAATTTTAAAATTACTATCTTCTGCTTCAGCAAAAATTGCACAAGGTGAAGTGTTGCAACTTCAACATAAGGGAGAGGCGGATCTTCTAGAAGATACATATATTGATATTATTAATTTAAAAACAGCTTCGCTTTTTTCTGCCGCAACAAAAACAGGAGCGTGTCTTGCGAAAGCTAATGAAAAAGAGAAAAAAGCTTTAGAGTCTTATGGAAAAAATCTTGGTCTTGCTTTTCAAATAGCGGATGATTCTCTTGATTATTATGGAAAAGATAAATTTTTTGGAAAAGAAATTGGTAAAGATTTTTTCGAAGGAAAAGTAACTCTTCCATTAATCATTATATTTCAAAAAGGTAATGAAGAAGAAAAAAATTTTTTATCTGAAATCTTAAAAAAAGAAAAAAGAAATGAAGATGATTTTAATGAAACTTTAGCTTTAATTTATAAATATAAAGCAGTTGAAGCAAGTTTGAAAAGAGCTGAATATTTTGTAAATGTATCTTATAACTCTCTAGGAATTTTTCCTGATAATGAAGAAAAAAAAATTCTACAAAATTTAACTGATTTTAGTCTTAACAGATCTTTTTAAGGATATAAAATTTCTTTAACCCAATTTCCTTCTTTTAAAACATAATTCAGTCTTTGGTGAGTTCTATTTTTTAACTCAAGCCAAAATTCAACTTGCTCTGGATGAACTCTCCAACCTGACCAATGGGAGGGTCTTGGAACATTATTTTTATCAGAAAATTTCTTTTCAAATTCTTTAATTTTGTTTAAAAAATCATCTCTATTATTCATTACTTCAGACTGAGAAGATGCCCATGCTGCTATTTTGCTTCCATAATCTCTAGAGCTAAAATATTTGTCAGCCTCATCTTTATCTACTGTACTAACTTTTCCAGATACTCTTACTTGTCTTTTTATACTTTTCCAATAAAAGCACATTGAAGCATTAGGATTGCGTTTTAAATCATTTCCTTTTTTACTATTAAAATTTGTATAAAAAACAAAACCTTTATTGCTTAAACCTTTGAGTAAAACCATTCTAACACTTGGAATGCCTTCAAGACTTGAAGTTGCTACCGACAAAGCGTTTGGATCATTAACCTCACTTTTTTCTGCATCAGCAAACCATTTTGTAAATAAAACTATGGGATTTGCTTCGTTTTCAAAGCAAGCATCTAATCCAAGTGAATTTTTGCCATTTTTTTGATTCATATATTCTATAAAATAATTTATACATTAAATAACTATGTCTTTTAATACTTTTGGAAAAATATTTAGATTTACTACATGGGGAGAATCTCATGGACCCGCTATTGGCTGTGTAATTGATGGCTGTCCTCCTAATATTCCTATATCTGAGAAAAATATTCAAAAAGACATGGACAGACGTAGACCTGGGCAATCTAAATTTACTACTCAAAGAAAAGAGTCGGATAAAGTAATTATTCTCTCTGGAGTTTTTGAGGGAAAAACAACTGGAACACCAATCTCTATTATAATTCACAATGAAGATAAAAAGTCTAGAGATTACGAGTCGATTAAAAACAAATTTAGACCTGGGCATGCTGATTACACTTATTTTAAAAAATATGGCATCAGAGATTTTAGAGGTGGCGGAAGACAATCCGCGAGAGAAACGGCTTGCAGAGTAGCAGCTGGAGCTGTTGCTAAAATAGTTTTGAAAAAAATTATAGGTATGAAATTTAATGTAATTGGAGCAGTAACACAATTAGGATTAATGTCATGCGATAAACAGAATTGGAAAGATTCTGAAATAAGAAAAAATCCTTTTTTCTGTCCTGATAAACATTCTGTAAAGTTATGGGAAAAATATCTTTTGGCTGTAAGAAAAGCAGGTTCTTCTTGCGGAGCAGTAATTGAATTAAGAGCATCTGGAATTCCAGTTGGTTTAGGTGCACCTATTTATTCAAAATTAGATACTGATATTGCTGCTGCTCTTATGAGTATAAATGCAGTTAAAGGTGTTAATATTGGATCAGGAATGAATGCAGCTTTTTTAAGTGGTGAAGAAAATTCTGATGAGATTAGAAAAAGTGCTGGAAAAATTAAATTCAAAACTAATCATGCAGGTGGAATTTTAGGTGGAATTTCTTCTGGTCAAAATATTGTTGCGTCTTTTGCGGTTAAACCAACTTCTTCAATTTTAACCAGTCGAGAAACTATAGATAAAAAAGGTAAAAATACAAAAATTTCTGTTAAAGGAAGGCATGATCCTTGTGTAGGAATCAGAGCAGTTCCTATTGGTGAGGCAATGATAAGCTGCGTTATTCTCGATCATCTTTTAATGCATCGAGCACAGTGTGGTTAATTAGATATCTTGCTTTTATTTTTAGCTAAAATAATATTTGAATTTAAAGTCTCCTCAATCTTATTAGCGATTGATAAACTGTCTAGCCCTGCTTTCTCATACATTTTTTCTGGAATATCTTGGTCAATAAATAAGTCAGGTAAAATCATAGATCTAAATTTTAATCCTCTATCAAACACTCCTCTATTAGATAAAAATTGCATTACATGAGAGCCAAACCCACCAACTGAACCTTCTTCAATTGAAATTAAAACTTCATGTTTATTTGCAACTTCCATAATTAATTTTTCATCTAAAGGCTTAGCAAATCTTGCGTCGATAATTGTAATGTTTATTCCTTTTTTAGAAAGTATTTCTGAAGCTTTCTTGCATTCTTCTAGCCTTGTTCCAAAATTTAAAATTGCAGCTTTTTTTCCTTCTTTAATAATTCTGCCTTTTCCAATTTCTAAAACTTCATTAATTGAAGGTATTTCAACTCCAATGCCGTTCCCTCGTGGATATCTAAATGCTGATGGACGATCATTTATATGGACTGAAGTATTAATCATCTTTACTAATTCAGACTCATCGCTGGCAGCCATCACAACAAAATTAGGTAAAGTAGATAAATATGTAATATCAAATGAACCAGCATGTGTTGGTCCGTCTGCACCAACAAGGCCTGCTCTATCTATCGCAAATCTAACTGGCAGTGATTGGATGGCAACGTCGTGAACGACTTGATCATAAGCTCTTTGAAGAAAAGTTGAATAAATTGCAGCATAAGGCTTATATCCCTCGGTTGCTAAGCCAGCTGCAAAAGTTACCGCGTGCTGTTCAGCTATCCCAACATCAAAAGTTCTGTCTGGAAATTTTTTTTCAAACAAATTTAGACCTGTTCCAGAAGGCATAGCTCCTGTAATTCCAATAATTTTAGTGTCTTGTTCAGCATGTTTAATTAAAGTTTCAGCAAAAACTTTTGTGTATGAAGGAGAGCTTGATTTAGACTTGCTTTGCTCACCTGTAGCTATATTAAATTTAGACACCCCATGATATTTATCGCCTGATTCCTCAGCTGGTTTGTATCCTTTTCCCTTTTGAGTTCTAACATGAATTAATATTGGACCTTGATGACTTGAATTTTTAACATTTTCAAATATTTGAACTAGATTATCAACATCATGTCCATCTACAGGTCCAATATAATAAAAGCCTAATTCACTAAATAAGGTTCCGCCTGTTACAATGCCTCTAAGTAAATCTTCAGCTTTACCGGCCTTTTGACTAAATCTTTTTGAAAAAGCAGAAATAACCATTTTAACTGTTTCTCTAAAACTAAAATATAATTTACCTGATAAAAGTTTCGCAAGGTACTTGCTCATAGCTCCTACAGGTTTTGCTATGGACATATCGTTATCATTAAGAACTACTATAAGTTTAGATTTTAATGCCCCGGCATTATTCATGGCCTCATAGGCCATACCTGCGCTCATTGCGCCGTCACCTATGACCGCAACTACATTATTATTATTATTCGATAATTTTTTAGCTACAGCTATACCAAGAGTTGATGAGATAGAGGTTGAGCTATGTGCTGCACCAAAAGGATCATATTCACTTTCAGATCTTTTAGTGAATCCAGATAAACCACCACCTTTTCTAAGAGTTTTAATTCTGTCTCTTCTTCCGGTTATAATCTTGTGTGGATAGCATTGATGGCTTACATCCCAAACTAATTTATCTTTAGGGGTATCGAAAACATAATGTAAAGCTATTGTTAATTCTACAACACCTAGGCCAGCCCCAAGATGTCCACCTGTTTCTGAAACTACATCGATTAATTCGTCTCTTAATTCATCTGAGATTTGTTTAAGTTGATCTTTCTTAAATTTTCTTAAATCTGCTGGAAAATTTATTTGTCTAATTAATCTAGTCATTAAAAATTTCTACCAAGTATAAATTCTATAGTATCCGATAAATCTCTCGCTTTTTTTCCATGTTTTTTTAATTTAAGCAATATTTTTCTCTTCAAATTATTTGCATAATTATGTGCTTTTTCATATCCCATTAGATTAATTAATGTTAATTTTCCTTTTTTCTTATCTTTTTTTATAGGTTTTCCAACTAATTCTTTTGAACCTCTAATGTCTAAAAAATCATCTGCAAACTGAAATAAAAGTCCAATTTCTTCACCTAAAATGCTCAAGAACTTTTTCTCCTTATTATTTCTTTTTGCTAATACTCCTACGGCATAAAGACAAAAATTAAATAATTTTCCTGTTTTTTTCTTTTGCATAACTATGATTTGTTTTAAGTTTTTTTTCTTATTTTCAAATTTAAGATCAAGTTCTTGACCGCCTGCTATTCCTGTATGACCTGAACAAAATGCTAATGATTTTATAATTTCATTTTTTAATTTTGGATTAATTAAGTAATTTTTGTCGGAAATAATCTCAAATGCTAGAGTTAATAAAGAGTTGCCTGCTAATACAGCCGATGCTTCTCCAAACTTTATATGGGTAGATGGTTTTCCTCTTCTTATTGAATCGTCATCCATACACGGGAGATCATCATGAATTAAAGAATATGAATGAATGCACTCAACAGCGGCACAAATATTAATTAATTTTCTTTGGTCTAAATTAAATATTTTCCCTGCACTCAATATAACTGTAGATCTTATTTTTTTTCCTCCAGATATAACCCCATACTTCATTGGATTGATCAATAAAGATCTATCTTGTCTGTTTAAATAATTAATTAAAAAGTTATCAATTTTTTTTGCATTTTTAATTAATCTATTTTTTATCATTTTTTTTTATTTTTGCTGTGGTTGATGAAATTTCTTTAACCTTTTTTTTAAATAATACGTCAATATGATTATTTAACTGAATCAATCTTTTATAGTCATCAATTGAACCAGCTAAATCCGCATCTTTGCTTTCAAGTTTATTTAAAATATCGTCAATTTCATCTCTTGCTTCTTTTAATGATTTACTTTTAACGTCACCTGGAATATTTTCATTTTTCATTAGTCTTATAATAATAACATTATGAAAAATATCTATTCAAATATATTTTCTTTTAACAAAAAAACACTGCACAAATCTATTACCAATTTGAAAAAAGGAAATGTGGTCGGTTTACCTACTGAAACAGTTTATGGATTAGCTGGAAATGCCTATTCAAAAAAATCAGTAAATAAGATTTATAAACTAAAAAAAAGACCCAAGTTTAATCCTTTGATAGTTCATTATTTTAATTACAAAAATGCTGAGAAAGAAGTTGTTTTGAATGATAATTTTTTTAAATTATATAAAAAATTTTGTCCTGGCCCAATTACATTTATTTTAAAAAAAAGAATTAAATCTAAAATTCAATCTTTTGTTACAGCTAACTTAAATACTGTTGCGGTGAGATTCCCAAGTCATCGAGTTGTAAGATCTATATTGAAAAAAATCGATTTTCCTCTAGCTATGCCTAGTGCCAATCTATCTTCAGGTGTTAGCCCAGTTAATGCGGAAAATGTTGCGGATGAATTTAAAAAAAATATAAAACTGATTATTAATGATGGAAAATCAAAAATTGGCATTGAATCAACAGTGATTGATTTAACTGGAAAACCAAAAATACTTAGACCTGGAATAATTAGTCCTGAGATTATAAATAAAATTTTAAAAACAAGAATAAATATTGCAAGAAAAAATTTAAAATTTAAATCTCCAGGTATGTTAAAAAGACACTACTCGCCTGGTATTCCTGTGTTATTAAATCAAAAAACCTTCAATACAAAACACGCATTCATTACTTTTGGGAAGAAATACAAAAATAAGAAAAATTATTTTAATCTAAGTAAAAAATCAAACTTGAAAGAAGCTGCTTCTAATCTTTACGAAACTCTCAGAAAAATAAAAAAACTTAAATTTAAAAAAATTTATGTTGTAAAAATTCCAAATAAAAGTATAGGAATTGCAATAAACGATAGATTAAAAAGGGCTTCCCATGAATAATAGCGTCAATTTGTTTGAAATAACTAAATCAATTTCCATTTCCATAGTGTATTTATAAAATATCATGTGTGAAAGAATTGAAAAAATAAAAAAACTTGAATCTGCTCCAAAAATAATAAAAAATTTATATAGTAAACAGGAAATTGAAGAATTTTTGAAATTATATAAAAATCTTCCAACCACAGTTCACAACAAAAAACAAAACGTTATCAAAAAAAGATGGCTCCAAGGTTATAATGAAAAATTAGAAAAACTATTTTGTGAAAGACTTAAAAAAGAAATCGGAGATTTTAAAATGGATAATCTTCAAGATGAAAATGGTAAAGATATTTATGGTCTTATACAAGAAAGTCATGCTCCTATTGGTTTACATGTGGATGCTGGCTTTGAATTAAAAAACCAGATATACAAACAAAGCTTAATACCTCTTTCGCCCGTTGGGAGTACAGTTATTTTTAAAAACAGATTTTATGAAGGATCAACTAGCTTTACTCAAGATCCTGAAGAACTGAAGAAAAAAAATTTAAGTTACGGACAAAACAAAAGATCGTCTGAACATTTAAAGTTATACGGTGATAAACCGTTTGATAAAGAAATACACGAAAAGTATTTAAAACATGAAAATATAGATAATTTAAAAGGTTTAGAAGTAGAACTAATTTATAAATGGGAAGTGGGTTCAATGTTGATTTTTGATAGAACTCATTTACATTGCTCCTCATCCATAATTAAAGGTAATAAAATAGGTATAGCAACATTTACGAAAAAATAAAAAATTTTTTATGTTTCTAAGAAAAATAAGAATAAGTATAACAAAACTAATACTGCCATTTTTACATAAAATTCTTCAATTATTGAAAGCTAATACAAGAACAGTAAATTTTCTTAATGATAAAAAAATTAATGCAAACAATGCTTATAATTTTCAAAAAAATATTGAAGCATTGCTTAAAAATAAAAAATTAATTGGTCTAGACGTAGGGGCTCAAGGAGGTTTTAATTCTGATAAATTTTTTCCAGAAAAATATAATAAATACTTCGAATCTATCTTGGTTGATCCATTAAAAAACTCTTTGAAAGGCGAAGAAAGCAAACATACCATTAATAAGGGACTTTGGAGTTCTAAAGGTATCAGAAAACTTTATATTCTAAACAAACGACCTCAAAGTTCTTCAATGTATGAGCCTGATAAAAAATCCTTAACAATTTATGGTTTTGAAGAAAAAGACTTTCATTTATTTGATGTAAGTAAAACTGAAATGGTTGAATGTGATACATTATCTTCAAGTCTAAAAGAGCTAAACATAAATACTTTGGATTATTTAAAAATTGATACTCAAGGTGCTGAATTAGAAATTCTAAAAGGTTTAGAAAATTATAGGCCTCTAATCATAAAATGTGAAGTTCAGATATTTCCTATGTACAAAAAAGAACCTTCTTGGACAGAAGTGACGGATCTTTTGTATAAATTAGGTTATATAGTCTCTGATTGGAAAAAAATAGGATC
>CACIYJ010000014.1 GCA_902590845.1 uncultured Pelagibacteraceae bacterium | reverse complement strand
GAGACAATAGCAGTTGTACCAACAATTCTTCGAAGAGGTGGAAAATGGTTTGCTTCAATTGGTAAACCAAAAAATACTGGAACTAAGATATTTTGTATTTCTGGAAACGTAAATTCACCTTGTAATGTTGAAGAGGAAATGGGCATTCCACTTAAAGAATTAATTGAAAAATATGCAGGAGGTGTCATAGGAGGCTGGGAAAACCTTCAAGCAGTAATTCCTGGCGGTTCATCAATGCCATTATTATCAAAAAAAATATGCGATACGATCACGATGGATTTTGACTCATTAATTGAAAACAAAAGTGGATTAGGTACAGCTGGTATAGTTGTTATAAATAAAAACCAAGACATCGTTGCTTGTATGGCAAGAATAGCAAGATTTTATAAGCACGAAAGTTGTGGTCAGTGTACACCATGTAGAGAAGGATCAGGTTGGATGTGGAGGATTCTTGATAGAGTGGTAAAAAGAAAAGCAACCTTCAGTGATATAGATTTATTGTCAGACGTAACAAAACAAATTGAAGGTCACACAATTTGTGCATTTGGTGAAGGATCCGCATGGCCAGTTCAAGGTTTATTAAGACATTTTAGAAAAGAAATAGAGAGTCGTTGTAGAGAAGAGCCTTTAATAAAGAAAAAAATAGATAATCCATATTTAGTTGATCAACATTTGTTGGAGAATAAAAATGCCTAAAATTACTATTAATGGTAAAGAGATAGAATTTGAAAAAGGCATGACAGTTCTACAAGCTTGTGAACTTGCTCATGTGGAAATACCAAGGTTTTGTTATCACGAAAAATTATCCATAGCAGGAAATTGTAGAATGTGTTTGGTTGAAATGGAAAAATCAGCCAAACCAATTGCTTCTTGTGCGATGCCAGCAGCTGAAGGAATGAATATTAAAACTAATACAGCTTTCGTTGAAAAAGCCAGAAAAGGTGTAATGGAATTTTTATTAGCTAACCACCCATTAGATTGCCCAGTTTGTGATCAAGGTGGCGAATGTGATTTACAAGATCAGTCAATGTATTACGGAATAGACAAATCTAGATTTGCAGAAAACAAAAGACAAGTTAAAGAAAAGTATATGGGTCCTTTAATCAAGACTCAGATGACTAGATGTATTCACTGTACAAGATGTGTAAGATTTGCGACCGAAGTAGCTGGTGTTCCTGAAATAGGAGCCATAGGTAGAGGCGAGAATATGGAAATCACTACTTATTTGGAAAAGGCGATGGAGTCAGAACTTTCAGCCAATGTAATAGATTTATGTCCTGTTGGAGCTTTAACATCAAAACCATATACCTTTGAAGCTAGACCTTGGGAATTAAAAAAAACTGAGAGCATTGATGTAATGGATGCAGTTGGCTCAAATATAAGAGTTGATACTTATAATTGGGAAGTAAAAAGAATACTACCAAGACTTAATAATGAAATTAATGAAGAATGGATTTCAGATAAGACAAGGTATTCTTGTGACGGTCTTTTAAAACAGAGACTTGATGTTCCATACATTAAAAAAGACAATAGATTACAAAAATCTAGTTGGGATGAAACAATTGAGCTTATATTAAATAAAATTAAATCAACACAACCTAATGAAATAGGCGGACACATTGGCGATATGATTAATTTAGAGAACGCTTTAGCTTTTAAAAAATTATTTAAAGTTTTAAATAGCAATAATTTAGAATTTAGAGAAAAAAAATTCTACATCAATTCAACTAATAAAATTAATTATATATTTAATTCTTCCATTAATGGGATTGAGGATTCTGATCTAATTCTTTTAATTGGAACTAATCCAAGACACGAAGCTACAATTTTAAATGCTCGAATAAGAAAAACATTTGTGCAAAAAGGTATTCCTATATTCTCTATTGGAAATCCTGGAGATCTTACATACGATTACACTATTATAGGAAATAAGACTGACGATATTAAAAAAATATTAAACAAAGAAAATAAATTTTCTCAAAAATTATTATCAGTAAAAAAACCTATCGTAATTATTGGCGAATCTGCTTTAGAACTAAATAGTGGGAAATATATTTTTGAAGAAATTAAAAGTTTCTTAAAAAATAATAATTTTATAAACAAAGATTGGAATGCATTAAACTTTTTACCTCAAAATGCATCAACAGTTGGATTGATAGATTTAAAAGTTTTATCTGAGGAAAATGAAAAAAATTATTCTTTTTTTGAAAAGCTAAGCAACAATAAATTCAAATTATTATATCTTTTAGGCTCAGATAACTTAGAAATTAAGAAAAACAATGAGTTTATTATTTATCAAGGAAGTCATGGTGATAGAGGCGCCGAGATAGCCGATGTAGTTCTTCCAAGTGCCGCATATACTGAACAAAATGGTTTGTATGAAAATTTAGAGGGCAGAGTTCAAGAATGTAAAAAAGCTTCTTATCCTATTGGCGAAGCATTAGAAGATTGGAAAATTTTTAACCTAATTATCAACAAACTAGGTAAAACTGAAAATTTATCAAATTTCAATTTATTAAGACAAGAAGTCTTAAATTCAATGCCAAATTTTTCAAAAATAAATGAACTTCCTATTTATAAGGATAGTGAAAATAAAGACATAACAATGAATTTTACAAGTGAAGAAATTCTGATTAAAGAATTGGATTATTTTTATACAAATTCTATTTCTCGTGCATCGAAAACAATGAGTGAATGTCGTCAAATTAATCGAAACTCAAAAAAAAACTGGAACTGATAACTGATGTTAGAATATTTACAAATTTTAGGTCAAGAAGTTTATAAGATCTTCTTTTTACTTGTTCCAATTCTTGTATCTGTAGCTATGATTGTCTGGTTAGATAGAAGAATATGGGGTTTGGTTCAAAAAAGGAGAGGACCAAATGTTGTTGGTCCGTTCGGACTTCTTCAAACTTTAGCTGATGCTTTAAAGTATATTTTTAAAGAAATTATAATCCCAGCAAGTGCTAATAAAGTTGTTTTCATTCTCGCTCCAATCGTAACCATGACACTAGCTTTAGTTGCTTGGGCTGTAATCCCAATGAGTGAAAATTTTATTTTATCAGATATTAATGTTGGTATTTTATATTTATTTGCAGTCTCATCACTAGGTGTTTATGGAATAATTATGGGTGGATGGGCGTCTAACTCAAAATATCCTTTTTTAGGAGCTATTAGATCTGCTGCTCAAATGGTTTCTTATGAAGTTTCAATAGGCATTATTATCATAAATGTACTTTTGTGTGTTGGTTCATTAAACTTAAAAGAGATTGTCTTAGCTCAAAAAGATTTATGGTATGTGATACCACTTTTTCCAATGTTTGTTGTTTTTTTTATTTCTGCACTTGCAGAAACTAATCGACCACCGTTTGATTTACCCGAAGCAGAAGCAGAGTTAGTTGCTGGCTATCAAACAGAATATTCAGGAATGATGTATGCGATGTTTTGGCTTGGAGAATACGCAAATATTCTTTTAATGTGTGCAATGGGCTCAATACTGTTTTTAGGAGGTTGGTTACCAATAATTGATATTTATCCATTAAATTTAATTCCAGCTCCAATTTGGATGATACTTAAAATTTTATTTTTATTTTTCTTATTTGCATTAATCAAGGCTATTGTTCCAAGATATAGATACGATCAACTTATGAGATTAGGCTGGAAAATTTTCTTACCTTTTTCTTTAATCTATTTAGTTTTAACAGCAAGTTTTTTATTTTATTTTGATAAATTACCTAAAGGAAATTTTTAATGAATTTAAACAGACTATTTAAAACTATATTTCTTGTAGAATTTGTTTCTGGATTATATTTGGCAATTAAAGAATTATTCAGAAAATCAAAGACTATTAATTATCCTTTCGAAAAAGGACCGATAAGTCCCCGTATGAGAGGCGAACATGCTTTGAGAAGATATCCTAATGGTGAGGAAAGATGTATCGCTTGCAAACTATGTGAAGCAGTTTGTCCAGCTCAAGCAATTACAATTGAGTCGAGTGAAAGAGCTGATGGTAGCAGAAAAACAACAAGATATGATATTGATATGCTTAAATGTATTTATTGTGGATTATGCCAAGAGTCTTGTCCAGTCGACGCTATTGTTCAAGGACCAAACTTTGAGTTTGCAACTGAAACAAGAGAAGAGCTCTATTACAATAAAGAAAAGCTATTAGAAAACGGTGATAGATGGGAATCGGTTTTAGCAAAAAATATCAAATTAGATAAACCATATAGATAGATGATAGCACACTCAATTTTCTTTTATTTTTTTTCAATCATAGCGATTTTTTCTTCTTTGATGGTAATAACTTCTAGAAGTACTGTTAATTCTGTTTTCTTCTTAATTTTAGATTTCATTTCTGTTGGTTGTTTATTTATTATGGTGGGTGCAGAATTTTTAGGCATGATACTTTTAATTGTTTATGTAGGAGCTGTAGCAGTTTTATTCTTATTTGTAGTAATGATGCTTAATGTTGCCGAACAAAAACAATCTTGGTTTATTGGAAAAAAATCAAATCATTTACCTTCAGGATTAATAATAAGCGTTTTGATTCTTCTAGAACTATTAGTTGTAGTGGGTGGTTGGAAATATAAAGAAGATTTAATGTCTAGTAGCACATTAATTTTATCAGATGTTTCCAATACACATCAATTGGGTTTAGTAATGTACACAGATTATATTTTATATTTTCAATTAGCAGGGATAATTTTACTTTTATCAATGATCGGAGCTATTCTTTTGACTTTTAGAAAAAGGACGGGAGTAAAGAGACAAAGTTATTTTAAACAGATCTCAAGAAATCCTTCATCGGCAATTGAACTCAAAGATGTGGAGTCCAACAAAGGAGTAAAAATAAATGATTGAGATTGGTTTAGGACATTATTTATCTTTGGGAGCAATTATTTTCTTTTTGGGAGTTATTGGTATTTTTTTAAATAGAAAAAATGTGATCGTAATTTTAATGTCAATTGAATTAATTTTATTAGCAGTAAATATAAATTTAATTTCATTTTCTATATTTTCCGGAGACATAGTAGGTCAAGTATTCACTATGCTTATTTTAACTGTAGCCGCGGCAGAGGCAGCAATAGGTCTAGCTATAATTGTCATCTATTACAGAAATAGAGGATCGATAAGAGTAGAAGATATTCATGGAATGAAAGGATAAATGGAATACGCAATAATTTTTCTTCCTTTAATTGGATCTATATTTGGATATTTAGGCAGATCAATAACTAATTTTTTTTCAGAAATTTTTACTAGTTTGCTTGTAAGTATTTCAGCAATCTTATCTATTATTGTTTTTTGGAACGGTATCCAGAAAAGCAACTATGGCAATTATCAAATTATTGAATGGATAAGTTCTGGTGATTTCGTAGCAAATTGGTCGATTAATGTAGACCCATTAAGTTCAGTTATGTTGGTAGTTGTTACTTTTGTTTCAGCATTAGTTCATATCTACTCAATTGGATATATGAGCCACGATCCACATAAACCTAGGTTTATGTCTTATTTATCACTTTTTACTTTTTCAATGTTAGTTTTAGTAGTTTCAGATAACTTTTTACAATTGTTTTTTGGTTGGGAAGGCGTTGGTCTATGTTCATATTTATTAATAGGTTTTTGGTATAAAAAAGAAACCGCAAACAATGCAGCTATCAAAGCTTTCATAGTAAATAGAATTGGAGATTTTGGTCTTGCAGTTGGAATATTTTTAATTTTTTTCTTTTTTGGAAGTATTAATTTTGAAGAAGTTTTTCAAATCGCACCTCAATTTATTGAAAAAAAATTATTATTTTTTGGATTTGAATCAAATTTAATTACTCTAATTTGCTTATTCTTATTTATTGGAGCGATGGGAAAGTCTGCACAATTTTTATTACACACATGGTTACCTGACGCGATGGAAGGACCTACACCAGTTTCAGCATTAATTCATGCAGCCACAATGGTAACAGCTGGAGTATTTCTTGTTGTGAGATGTTCTCCATTGTTTGAATACTCTCAGGTAGCATTAAATGTAGTTACTATTGTAGGGATGATAACTGCAATTTTTGCAGCTTCTGTCGCTTTAGTCCAAAATGATATAAAAAAAATTGTAGCATATTCAACTTGCAGTCAATTAGGCTACATGTTTTTCGCAGCAGGTGTTGGAGCATATCATGTTGCAATTTTTCATTTATTTACTCATGCTTTCTTCAAAGCTTTACTATTTTTGGGTTCTGGTTCTGTAATTCATGCTTTTAAAGATGAGCAAGATATAAGAAATATGGGTGGAGTAAGAAAAAAATTACCATTCACCTATATTTTTATGTTGATAGGAACATTAGCGTTAACAGGATTTCCATTCCTATCAGGTTTTTATTCTAAAGACGCAATTATTGAGTTTGCATATTTAAGCAATTCATCTTTAGGAAATTACGCTGTTCTAATTGGTATTTTTACTGCATTTTTAACTTCAATATATTCGTGGAGATTATTTTTTAAAACATTTCACGGCTCTTATAATAATAAAAAAATTCCAATTAATGAAACACATGAATCACCTTTAGTAATGCTAATACCATTATTTTTTTTAGGAATCGGTGCTTTATTTGCAGGATTTTTATTTAAAGAAACTTTTATTGGACACCATAGTAATGATTTTTGGCAGACGTCTATTTTCTTTATAAATGAAATCAAACACGACCATATTCCTTTGTGGTTATTATTAATTACACCTATTTTAGTTGTCATTTCGATACCATTATCATTTTACTATTATATTTCTAATACTAAAATCCTTGAAGAGTTTAAAAATACTAGTTTGCCATTATACAATTTTTTATTGAATAAATGGTATATAGATGAATTATACGATGTAGTATTTGTTAACTCAGCAAAAAAAATAGGTTCTTTCTTTTGGAAAAAAGGCGATGTCGGTACAATTGATAGGTTTGGCCCAGATGGAATTTCAAAACTAATAAAAATTATTTCAAATAAAGCTGGACGACTACAAACTGGTTTCATTTATGACTATGCTTTTGTAATGCTTATAGGGTTATCAATTCTTTTAACTTATTTGATTTTAAATTAGTATGAACTTTCCAATTTTATCAACTTTAATCTTTCTACCTTTATTGAGCTCTCTTTTTATTTTTTTATCAAAAGATAAAAAAAATAATTTTAGTTCAATTTATATTTCACTATTCAGTAGTATAGCTACTTTTTTATTATCTTTATTTTTATGGTATTCTCTAGATGTTAATACAGCAGATTTTCAATTTGTAGAGGATAAATCTTGGATAAATAATTTTATTAAATTTAAATTAGGAGTTGATGGGATTTCTATTTTATTTATTGTTTTAACAACTTTTATTACACCAATATGCATTATTTCATGCATCAACAGCATAAAAGAAAGAGTTAAAGAGTTTTTAATTGCTATTTTAGTACTCGAAACGTTTATGATAGGCGTTTTTTGTTCTTTAGATTTAGTAATATTTTATTTATTTTTTGAAGGAGGACTAATACCAATGTTTTTAATTATTGGTGTTTGGGGAGGTTCAAAAAGAGTTTATTCAGCTTTTAAATTTTTTCTTTTTACTTTATTAGGATCCGTTTTAATGTTAGTTGCCATAATAGTAATTTATTGGCTAACAGGCACTACGGATATTACTCAGATTTACCAAATAAAAATTCCAGAAGAATATCAAAATTTATTATGGTTAGCTTTTTTAAGTTCATTTGCAGTTAAAATGCCCATGTGGCCTGTCCATACTTGGTTGCCTGACGCTCATGTCGAAGCACCAACAGCTGGTTCGGTTATATTGGCTGCAATTCTTTTAAAAATGGCCGGATATGGTTTTTTAAGATTCTCAATACCTATGTTTCCTCTTGCATCAGAATTTTTTACTCCGTTAATTTATAGCCTAAGTATTATAGCAATTATTTATACTTCACTCGTAGCTCTAATGCAGGATGATATGAAAAAGTTAATAGCATATTCATCTGTTGCTCATATGGGTTATGTAACATTAGGTATTTTTACTTTAACTAAACAAGGTATTGAGGGAAGTATTTTTCAAATGATTAGTCATGGATTAATTTCAGCCGCCTTGTTTTTGTGTGTCGGTGTTGTATATGACAGATTACACTCTAGATTAATAAGTACTTATGGTGGTTTAGTAAATTATCTACCCAAGTATTCATTTTTATTTTTAGTGTTTGTTTTAGCAGCGCTTGGTTTACCTGGAACCACTGGTTTTCTTGGCGAATTTTTAATTTTAACTGGAACTTTTCAAAAAAGTTATTTAGCTGCAATGTTGGCAACTTTAGGAGTAGTCTTGGGGGCAGCATATATGTTGTGGCTTACAAAAAGAGTGATTTTTGGAGTTACAAAAAATTCTGCAATTGAAACTTTGAGCGATGTAAACAAGTCTGAAATTATAATGTTAGTTACTTTAGCTTTTTTTGTAATATTTTTTGGATTTTATCCTGTTCCATTGATGGAAACATTTAATGTTTCAGTAAATAGTTTGATTGATAATTATCAACTAGCATTAAATACAAGGTAACAAATGATTAATAATTTAAATATATTGCTTCCAGAGATTTTTTTATCTTTATCAATCTTTACTATTTTAATGTTTGGAGTTTTTATAAAAAAAAGTTTCAATATAATATTTAATTTAACTTCATTAATTTTAATTTTAACTATAGCTATAATTTTAAACAACCCAAATCATGAAGAAAAAATATTTTTAGATACTTTTACAAGAGATTCTTTCTCAAATTATTTTAAAATTCTAATTCTGATTTCTTCATTATTTGTTTTAAACTCATCAAAAAATTTTATTACTGAAAATAAACTAGATAAGTTTGAGTATCCAATAATAATCTTGTTATCAATTCTAGGCATGTTTTTTATGGTTAGCTCTAACGATTTAATTTTATTTTATCTGGGTTTAGAATTACAATCTTTATCTCTTTATATTTTAGCTTCAATTGATAGAGATAACTTAAGATCATCCGAGTCAGGTATAAAATATTTTGTTTTAAGCGCTTTATCATCAGGTTTATTATTATACGGTTGTTCATTATTGTATGGATTTACCGGTTCAACGAATTTTGATTTGATTGCAGTTCAACTTAATAAAGAAAATGTTGGAGCAGTATTTGCAATGGTGTTTATTTTAGTAGGATTAGCGTTTAAAATTTCAGCCGTACCATTTCACATGTGGACCCCAGATGTTTATGAAGGAGCGCCCACATCTATAACAAGTTATTTTGCTGTTGTTCCAAAAGTCGCAGGATTAGCTTTATTAATAAAATTTATGCTTATTCCATTTTCTAATATATTGCTTGAGTGGCAAACAATTATAATTTTTATCTCAATTGCATCCATGATTTTAGGAGCTGTTGCTGCAATAGTTCAAAAAAATATCAAAAGACTTTTAGCGTACAGCTCAATAGGACATATTGGCTATGCTTTAGCTGGAATAGCAACAGGCGTAATATCTGGATATGAAAGTGCAATTGTTTATATTTCAATTTATGTGATTATGAATATTGGTGCCTTCTCGTGTCTTTATTTATTGAAAAAAGATGGTCAATATAAAGAAAATATTTCAGATTTATCAGGTATTTCTAAAAAACATCCTCTTCTGTCCATTTCATTTTTGATAATATTGTTCTCTTTAGCCGGTGTACCACCATTAGGAGGATTTTTTGCTAAATTTTATGTTTTCACAGCTGTTTTAGAACAAAAGATGTATGCGTTAGCAATTATAGGTTTATTAACAACAGTAATATCGGCTTTTTATTATCTAAAAATTATTAAAACTATTTATTTTGATGACAGTGTTATAACTTTTGAGGTGGTGAAAAATAAAGCAGCGCAAGTTTCAATTTTTTTAAGTTGTAGTATTTTGTTAACTTTCTTTTTATATCCTTCAATTTTAAGTAATTTGGTTAATTCATTATTTGTTAGCTAATGAAAATTAGGTTAATAAAATTTAAAAGTGTTAAAAGCACAAATGATATTGCAATTAAGCTTATAAAAAAAAAGAAAACACAACCCACCTTGATTTCTTCTGAAAAACAAACAAAAGGAAGAGGCACAATGGGTAAAAAATGGATATCTCAAAAAGGAAATTTATTTATATCAATTTTCTTCGAAATAAATCAAAAAAGAATTAATTTTAAACAATTTGCAATTTTAAATGCTTTTATATTAAGAAAATTAGTTTCAAAATTTATTTCTAAAAAAATTAAAATAAAATGGCCTAATGATTTATTATACAATAAAGAGAAAATTTGTGGAATTTTGCAAGAAGTAATTAGCTATAATCAAAAAGATTATTTGATAGTTGGTATAGGCTTAAATACCAATTTTTCTCCAAAAAACAAAAGCTTTTCATCTACTTCTTTAAAAAATATGATAAATAAGAGCATAAATAATAAGAAAATATTAAAAAATATTAAAAATAAATACGAAAAATTTTTAATTGAAATAAAAAAGTTTTCATACAAAGAACTTGAAAAAAAATATAAAAAATTAAAATGAACTATATTGTTGGAGATATCGGAAATACTTCTACTAGAATTTGTTTATTAAATCAAAAATTTTCAATTGTTAAATCAGTTGTTTTTGATACAAAAAAAATTTTTAAAAAAAGATATTTTAAAAATATTCTTAAAAAATTTTTAAAAAAAAACTTAAACTCAAAGTTTTTATTTTCTAGCGTTGTACCTTCTGGATTGAAAGAAATTAAAAAAAATCTTAAAAGTTCAAAATATAAAGTTGTTGAAATTAAGAGTCTTAATATAAAAAAAATAATAAAAATTAATGTTAAAAAAATAAATCAGCTAGGTTCTGATAGAATTGTGAACGCTATCGGCGGAAGAAAATATAAAAATTGCTTAATTTTAGATTTTGGAACAGCAACTACTTTCGACATAATTAAAAATGGCGTATATGAAGGAGGCGTAATAGCACCTGGAGTAAAATTATCTATGATGAATTTAAGTAATTCAACAGCTTTGTTACCAATGTTTAGCTTAAAAAACAGCCAAAAGAATTATGGAAAAAATACTAAAGATGCATTAAACGCAGGATTTATTTGGGGTTACGAAGGATTAATAAATAATATTATAAATAAAATTACATCTAAATGGAAAATGAAATATAAATTGATATTAACTGGTGGTTATGCCAATTTTTTTAAAAAGATTATTAAAAATAAAGCAATTATTGATCAAAATATAACTATTAAAGGAATTGCAAAAGTTTATAAGGAATTAATATGAGCAAGGAACAACTACTTTTTTGCCCATTAGGGGGTTCAGGTGAAATAGGAATGAATATGAACCTTTATGCCTATGGAAAAGAAGATAATCAAAAATGGATCGTGGTAGATATGGGCGTTACATTTGCCGATGACTCAATTCCAGGAATTGATTTAATTTTTCCTGATCCAGGATTTATTTTGGATAAAAAAGATGACTTGTTGGGAATAGTTTTAACACATGCTCACGAAGATCACATAGGAGCTGTCGCTCATATTTGGCCTAGTTTAAAATGCAAAATGTATGCCACACCATTTACAGCAGAATTGATTCAAGAAAAATTTAAAGAAAAAAAAATTGATATTTTGCCCTATTTAAAAATTGTCCCATTAAACAGCAAAATAAAATTAGGACCGTTTGAAATTGATTTTGTAACTTTAACTCATTCTATTTTAGAACCAAATGGTTTGAGTATTTCAACACCTTTAGGCACTATTCTTCATACGGGCGATTGGAAAATCGATCCTAATCCATTAATCGGCGGAACTATAGATGAAAAAAAATTAAAAGAAATTGGTGAAAAAGGGGTTGAATCAATGATTTGTGACTCAACTAATATTTTTAATCCAGGAAGAGCAGGATCAGAATCTGACGTTAGAGATAGTTTATTAAAAATAATGGAAATTAAAACACAAAGAATTTTAGTTACATCTTTTGCCTCCAATGTCGCTAGAATGGAATCAATTTTTTACTGTGCTAAAAAAACTGGTCGATCTATATGTTTAGTAGGCAGATCTATGAATAGAATTTATAAAGCTGCTAAAAAATGCGGTTATCTAAAAGGATTATTAGAACCTTTAGAACCACGTAATGCAAAAAAAATTGCAAAAAATAAAATTTTATATTTAGCAACTGGAAGTCAAGGAGAGCCGATGGGTGCTATGAATAGAATTGTTAATGGCATTCATCCAGAAGTTTTTTTTAGAGTCCGGTGATTGTGTTATTTTTTCATCTAAAATTATACCAGGTAATGAAAAAAAATTATATCAATTGCAAAATAAAATAGTCAAAAATAATATTGAAATTATTAGTGAAGAAAATGCATTTGTCCATGTTTCCGGCCATCCAAATAGAGACGATCTTAAAGATATGTACAAATGGGTTAAACCACAGTGTGTCATTCCGGTTCACGGAGAACACAGACATATGGCTGAACACATTGCATTCGCAAAAGAAATGCAAGTACCTAAAACACTTCAAGTAGAAAATGGAGATATCATTAGAATCCTTCCTGGAAATTCACCTCAAATAATTGATAAAGCGCCTTCAGGAAGAATGTATTTAGACGGGAATCTAAGCGTTGATTTAGATTCACAGTCAATCAAAGAAAGAAAAAATATTTCTATTAATGGATATTTAGAAATAACATTAATTGTTTCTAATAATGGAAAAATTAAAAAACCAATCATTTCATTTAAAGGCATACCCGAAAGCAGTGAAAATGAAAATTTTATTTTTGATATGGAAGACAAAATCTTTAGTATTTGTAGAAAATTTTCTTTAGAAAGCAAAAATCAGGAAAAAAATTTAATAGAAACTATTAAACAAAATTGTAGAAGAATAGTTAAAGATAAAACAGGAAAGAAACCTTTTACAAATATTAATATAGCTAGAATTTAATGGGTATTATGTGATATATTATTCAACAAACAACAATTTCTTGAGTTTAAGGAATTTTTTACAATAATGTATTTATCAAAACTCTTTATACCTATCACCAAAGATCTTCCTGCTGAGGCAAAAATAAAATCTCATCAACTAATGTTAAGAGCAGGGATGATAAAGCAATCTTCCGCAGGAATTTATTCATGGTTGCCATTAGGATTTAAAGTAATGAAAAAAATTGAACAAATTGTTAGAGAAGAACAAAATCTAATTGGAGCTCAAGAAATGCTTATGCCAACTATTCAATCTTCTGAACTATGGAAAGAAAGTGGAAGATATGAAGATTATGGAGAGGAAATGCTTAGGATTAAAGACAGACAAGGTCGTGAAATGTTGTATGGACCAACTAACGAAGAATTAATAACTGATATATTTAGATCAAGCATCAAATCATATAAATCTCTTCCACAAATTCTTTATCATATACAATGGAAATTTAGAGATGAGATAAGACCAAGATTTGGAGTAATGCGATGTCGAGAGTTTTATATGAAAGACGCATATTCGTTTGATTTAAGCGATGAAGATGCAAAAAAATCATATAATAAAATGTTTTACTCTTACATAAGAACTTTTAATCGCCTTGGTTTGAAAGCCGTACCAATGGCAGCAGAAACTGGACCAATCGGAGGGGATTTATCCCATGAATTTATTATTTTAGCTGAAACAGGTGAAAGTCAAATTTATGCTGATAAAAAAATATTTGAAGTAAATTTAAATAAATATGATTTTTCTGATAATTCATTACAAAAGATGAGAGAAGATTTTTCTTCAATTTATGCAGTAACTGACGAAAAATATAAAGAAAAAGATTTTAATGCAAAAGTTAAAAAAGAAAATCAAATCAAAACAAAAGGCATTGAAGTTGGTCATATTTTTTACTTTAGCGATAAATACTCTAAACCATTAAATTGTTTAATTGATGCTCAAGATGGCAAAAAGATTGCTGTTAAAATGGGATCCTATGGTATTGGAATTTCACGATTAGTTGGAGCTACTATAGAAGCCAATTACAATAACGATGTAATGAAATGGCCTAAATCGATATCTCCTTTTGATGTTGTTATCATTCCCAGCATTAGCAAAAACAATAAAGAAAACCTACAAAAAGCTGAAAAAATTTATAAAGAATTAAAAAAACAAAATATTGACGTATTGTTAGACGATGTAGATGAAAATATGTCTAATAAATTTAAAAAACATGATTTAATAGGTATTCCTTACCAAGTAATAATAGGTTCTAAATCGGAACAAGATAAATTCGAATTTAAGGAACTTGGCTCAAAAAGTGAAATATTAAGTTTGGAAAATATTAAATCTCAACTTAAAAAAAAATAAATTGTTTACTAGAGCAGAAAGATTAATTTCATTAAGAAACTTACGTCCAAAGAAAAAAGAAGGATTTTTAAAAGTAATTTCCATTTTTTCTTTTTTAGGAATTATGCTTGGAGTTGCAATTTTAATAATTGTTATGTCAGTTATGAATGGATTTAAAACTGACTTAACTAAGAAGATTCTAGGTTTAAATCCTCATGTTGTAGTAGAATCTAATGGTTTTAAAATTGAAGATGACTTTATAGAAAAACTTAAGAAAAATATTGAAAATATTAATATTTCTAAAACATATTCTGGAGAAGGCGTTGTAGTTAGCAATGATAATGCCAAAGGAATCATTGTCAAAGGAGTCGACTCTAAAAATAAAGAAAGTTTAAAATTTTTAGAACAAAATATTTCAAATGGAGATTTGAATAAATTTAAAAAAAATACTGCTTTTATTGGTGGGGAATTAGCTTTTAATTTAGATTTAAAAGTTGGAGATAAAATTAATTTAATGTCTTCAGCTTTTGTTGCTACTCCATTTGGAGGAGTACCTAAACAGGAAACTTTAACTATAGCAGGAGTTTTCCATACAGGTTTTTATGAGTTTGATCAGAATTTTGTTTTTTTAAATCTTTCTGATGCTTTATCTATATTTGATAAAGAAGAACATGAGCAAAATCTTGAAATTTATTTAACAAATCCAATGAAAGCAGACATATTTAAAAATGAAATACAAAAACTAAACCAAAACTATTTTGTATACTCATGGTCAGACTTAAATAAATCTTTTTTTAGCGCTCTAAAAGTAGAGCGAAATGTGATGTTTATAATATTGACATTAATCTTAGTTGTGGCGGCATTTAATATTATTTCAGGATTAACTATTTTAATAAAAAATAAAACCAAAGAGATTGCTATTTTAAAAACTTTAGGTCTTAGCAACAATTCTATAAAAAAATCATTTTTTTTAACTGGATTTACAATTGGATTTTTTGCGACTATTGCAGGAATTCTTTTGGGTGTGATTTTTGCTTTAAATATTGAAAAGATTAGAAATATTTTATCGAATGTTTTTAATTTTGAAATTTTTCCTTCAGATGTTTATTTTTTAGAACAATTGCCTAGTGAAATTAATATTTATTCAATTATAATAATTTTTATATTTTCTTTAATTATATCTGCTTTAGCTTCTTATATTCCAGCTATGGCTATCTCTAAAATGAAAACTTTTCGAGCTTTAAAATATGAGTAAAATTTTACTAGAGACAATTAATTTGAAAAAAACCTATGATCACAAGAATGGGAATATTAATCTTTTTGATAATGTAAATATTAGAATAAAACGTGGAGATTTAGTTGCATTAGTAGGTCCTTCCGGTTCAGGCAAATCTTCTTTTTTATATTTACTTGCCTTACTAGATGATCCTACTAAAGGGAAAATATTATTAAAAAACAAAGATACAAAAGATTTTAGCGATGAGGAGAAAGGTCAAGCAAGAAGAAAGAATATATCAATTATTTTTCAAGATAATAATTTACTTACAGATTTCACTGCTCTTGAAAATGTAATAATGCCTTTAATCATTAAAGGTGAAAAAACTAATACTTCAATCGAAAAAGCTACAAAACTTTTAAAAGATGTAAGAATTTCAAATAGAATAAATCATTTTCCAAACGAACTATCAGGTGGCGAACAACAAAGAGTTGCCATTGCAAGGGCTTTAATTTCAGAAACAGATTTAATTTTAGCTGATGAGCCAACTGGAAATTTAGATTACAAAACTTCAGAGGATATATTTTCTTATTTTTTAAAATTAAAAAAATTAAACAAAACTATAATTTTTGCAACTCACAATAGAGAACTTGCTAACAAGGCAGATTATAAGTTGAGTATTTCTAAAGGTAATATAAAACGAGCTAATGCTCGTTCATAATAAAGAATTTAATAATATTAAAGTACATACTCAATATTCAATTTGTGAAGGCGCAATCAAGATTGATGATTTAGCTCGCTACTGTAAGGTTAATAAAGTTAAAGCAATAGGACTTGCAGATAGTTATAATTTATGTGGAGCTTTAGAATTTGCTGAGAAAATAAGTAAAACTGGGACTCAACCAATCATAGGAACACAAATAAATATATTAAACGAAAATCAAATTGGAAAAATAACATTATACGCAACTTCAGAGCAAGGTTATAAAAACTTAACCAAATTATCTTCTAAAAGTTATTTAAGTAATAAAAATTTTCATGAGCCATATTGTGAGATTGACGATTTAGTTTCAAACAATGAATGTTTGATATTACTAACTGGCAACTATAAAGATTTTTTTGGAAAATTATTTTACGCTAATAAAATAAAGCATCTTGAAAAAATAATTGAAAAACTAAAATCTTCTTTTAAAGACCGTCTATATATTGAAATCCAAAGACATGGAGAGAGCCAAGAAGCAAATTATGAAAATTATTTACTTAAACTCTCATCTTTATATGATCTCCCAATAATTGCTGGACAAGAAGTTTATTATTTGGATCCTAGCATGGCAGAGGCTCATGATGCTTTAATATGTATAGGTGAAAAGCAATTTATAGATGATAAAAATAGATTTCGTTATAATAATCAACATTATCTAAAAAAAAACGAAGAAATTCAAAAGCTATACAAAGATATACCTGAAGCATTAGAAAATAATTATAATTTTCCTTTAAGATTTAATTTCAAACCAAAAAAATCAAAACCTATCTTGCCATCTATATCAGATAATAAAAATATTTCTGTTGAAAACAAACTTATGGATCAAGCTAAAAAAGGCTTAAAAGAAAGACTAAATAATTTTATTTTTAAAAAGAATAAAAAAAGATCTTCTGATGAGATTAAAAAAATTTATGAAGATAGATTATTACATGAGCTCAGTATTATTAATTCAATGGATTATTCAAGTTATTTTTTAATTGTATCGGATTATATTAAATGGGCTAAAAAGAACTCTATTCCAGTCGGACCAGGAAGAGGATCAGGGGCAGGTTCCTTGGTTGCTTATTGTTTAGATATTACTGATCTTGATCCTATAGAATTTGATTTAATTTTTGAAAGATTTTTAAACCCAGATAGAATTTCAATGCCAGACTTTGATATAGATTTTTGCGAGGAACAAAGAGATAAAGTTTTTGAATATTTGAAATCAAAATATAAAGATGGTGTAGCTCACATTATTACTTTCGGAAAGCTCAAAGCTAGAATGGCATTACGAGATGTTGGAAGAGTTTTAGGATTATCTTATGGACATGTAGATAGAATTTGCAAAATGGTGCCTTTTGATCCATCAAGACCTTTAACTCTTCAAGAGTCAATTAATAGAGAGCCACGATTTAAAGAAGAGGTCAAAAACAATAATAAAGTTAAAAAGCTTATTGATCTTTCTTTAAAGTTAGAGGGTTTAAATCGTAATATGGCAACCCATGCCGCTGGCGTAGTAATTGCAGGAAATAAATTAGCCGAACAATTTCCACTTTATGTGGATCAAAGTTCAGATTTAATTTTACCTTCTACTCAGTATGATATGTATTCTTCTGAAAATGCTGGCTTGGTCAAATTTGACTTACTTGGTCTAAAAACTTTAACAGTAATTGATAAAACTTTAAAAAGATTAAAGTTAAAAAAAATAGATTTAGACATTAGTAAAATTAATCTTGAAGATGAAAAAATTTATAACCTTTTATCAACAGGAGAAACTATAGGATTATTTCAGTTAGAAAGCGCTGGAATGAAAGAAGCTATAAAACAAATGAAGCCAAACAGGTTTGATGACATTATTGCTTTAGTAGCTCTCTATAGACCAGGTCCAATGAGCAACATACCAATTTATAATGATTGTAAAAATGGAATTAAAACACCTGATTATATTCATACAACTTTAGAAAAAATATTAAAACCAACTTATGGAATTATTATCTATCAAGAACAAGTTATGCAAATTGCTCAAACTCTAGCAGGTTTTACTGCAGGTGAAGCTGATATTTTAAGAAGAGCTATGGGAAAAAAGAAAAAAGCAGAATTAGATAAACAAAAAGAAAGATTTATTAATGGAGCAATTAAAAATGGTATTAGTAAAGATGTAGCAAATTTTGTTTTTACTAAAATTGAACCTTTTGCTCAGTATGGATTTAATAAAAGTCATGCCGCTGCTTACGCGTTAATTGCATATCAAACAGCATTTTTAAAAACTTATTATAAAGAAGATTTTATAGCAGCCACAATGTCAACTGAATTGACAAATACTTCAAAATTAAGAGAGTTTGTAGAAGAATTAAAGAGATTAAAAATTCAAATAGTTAGACCTGCTATTAACGAATGTTTTGCAGAATTTAAAACAGAGACAAATAAAATTTATTATGGTTTAGGTGCAATTAAAAATGTAGGATTTGAAGCAATATCAAACATAGTAAAAGAAAGAGAAAAAAATGGTAAATTTAGATCTTTAGTTGATTTTATTAATAGAGTGGATTCTAAAGATGTAAATAAATTACAATTGGAAGGGCTAGTTAAATCGGGCGTATTTGATGAATTTGATACAGATAGAAATAAAATTTTAAATTCTATACCAAAAATAATTCAAAAGATAAAAAATATTAATGACGACAAATTAAGCAATCAGACCAATTTATTTAATGATAATAATGATGCAAAAAGTGATTTTGATTATATCAAATCAAAAACATGGACTAAAAAAGAACTTTTATTAGAAGAGTTTAAATCTTTAGGTTTTTATATTTCAGACCATCCATTAAATGAATATAGTGAGATTTTTGATCAATTAAAAATTACTTCTTATAAAGAATTTTTAACAAATAATGATAGTGAAGCCCTAGTTGCTGGCACAATAATGTCAATACAAGAAAAAAAAAGTGCTAAAGGCACATCTTTTGCTATTGTAAAATTCAGTGATAATAGAGGAGAATTTGAATTATTTTTATTTTCTGAAATTTTAGTTAATAATAGGGATAAAATTAAAGAATCTGAGTCATTTATTTTAACATTACAAAAAGATAAATCAATAATCGATATATCTAAAAGACGAATAAATATTAGAAAAATATTAAGCCTTAATGATATAATTAACAAACCATACTCAAAAGTAACAATAGAATTAAAAGAAAATTACAATATAAATGAAATAAAAAAGCTTTTAACAAAAGAAGGCCAAACTGAAATAAGTTTAATCATTAATAAAAAAAATAAAAGAATTCATTTGAATCTTCAAAATACTAGAAAATTTGATTTTAATCAGCTAAAAGCAATGAAAAACAAGGAATATGTAAAAAAAATAACTGTTTAGATGGTTGATTTTTTACCTTGGTTGTATATATCAGTAGCTAATTTCGCACACAGTTTTAAGGGCATTGCCCTCCCGGTCCATTAATTTGGAGTAACTGTGGTGGATTAACCGGAAAATATTATGAACGTACCTAAAGTAGATATTAAACAATTATTAGAAGCGGGTGTGCATCTTGGTCACAAAACCTTAAGATGGAATCCAAAAATGAAGCAATATATTTTTGGAGAAAAAAACTCTATTCATATAATTGATTTAACTCAAACTGTTGAATTTTTAAAAAATGCTTTAACACAAGTTCATAAAACAATTTCTAGCGGTGGAAAAGTGCTTGTTGTTTCTACAAAAAAACAGGCCTCTGAACAAGTGAGTGATTTAGCAAAAGAAACAGGACAATTCTTTGTTAACTATAGATGGCTTGGTGGAATGCTTACAAATTTTCATTGATCTTAATATCACCGTAAATTTTTATTGTTTCATCGCTAACTCTACTATTACCTGAAATATTTATTTTATTTACTACTTCTGCTATTGTTGGCAAAGAGCAAGACTTAAATAGGATACTGAATAATTTATTTTCAACTAATTTTTTTGAAGATGTTCAAGTTGAACTTTCTAACAATATTCTAAGTGTTAATTTAATTGAGCACCCTGTTATAAATCAATTAATTATAATCGGCGAGCCAAGCAATAAATATAAAGAGCAAATAAAGAAAATGATCAAGTCTAAAGAAAAAGACTCATATATAAAAAATAATATAGCTAAAGATGTCGATACCATCAAACAACTCTATGCATCTCTGGGGCATAATTTTACCGAAGTAGATACAAAAGTTAGAAAAGTAGATAATTCAAATTTAGACGTAATATTTGAAATTAAAAAAGGCGAACCAACAAGAATTTCAAAGATTACTTTTGTAGGAGATAAAAAAGTTAGAAATAAAAGATTAAGAGATATAGTTGCAAGTGAAGAACACAAATTTT
>CACIYJ010000013.1 GCA_902590845.1 uncultured Pelagibacteraceae bacterium | reverse complement strand
GAGCAGATGAAATGGGAGTTGATATTATTCAAAATTGCGAAGTTCAAAGTATTAAAACAAGAAACGGTAAAGTTGAAGGAGTTAAAACTTCTAAAGGTTTTATAAGAGCAAAAAAGGTAGCAGTCGTAGCTTCAGGTCATACTAGCGTATTAGCAAAAACAGCCGGTGTAAGATTGCCATTACAAAGTAGACCTTTACAAGCTTTAGTTTCTGAACCTATTAAACCTATAATTAATACAGTTGTAATGTCTAACGCTGTGCATGCCTATGTTAGTCAATCAGACAAAGGTGAATTAGTTATTGGCGCTGGAACGGATGGATACAATTCATTTACACAAAGAGGAGGGTATGATGTTATCGAAGAAACTGTACGTGCTATTGTTGAACTTTATCCAATATTTGGAATGATAAAGATAAAAAAACTCATCTGGAGGTAGAAAAAATGTTTACCGAAATGGTTGGATGGGCTATCGATGAAGGAGCGGACATGCTTATTGGAGAAACTTTTTATTATGCAGAAGAATCATTTAAAGCTTTGGAGGTAATGAAAAAATCAAAATTACCAGCTGTAATCACAATTGCTCCAATGGCAGAAGATATTATGCGAGATGGTTATGGTATAGTCGAAACCTGTAAAGAATTAGAACAAAGAGGTGCTGAAATTGTAGGCATGAATTGTTTTAGAGGTCCTGTAACAATGTTGCCGTATCTTAAAGAAATTAGAAAACAGGTTAAATGTCATGTTGCAGCATTGCCAATACCTATCAGAACGAACAAAAAATATACTACCTGGTTTAATCTGCCAGATAGAAATGATTGTGGTTGTGGTGCACCACATGGAAGAACTTTTCCAACTGCATTAGAGCCTCTCATGTGTAACAGGTATGAGATTGGTCAATTTGCAAAAGATGCATACAAAATGGGTATTAACTATCTTGGCGTATGCTGTTTAGGAAATCCAATGCTAGTCAGAGAAGTTGCTCACGCAGTAGGTTTGACGGTACCAGCGAGCAAATATAGAGAAAAGATGGAAAATCACTTTATGTATGGTGAAAATATTCCTAAACATATGAAAGAATATGGAAATAAAGCTTAAAAAACCGTTTATAATAAAACAACAAAAAAAGGAGAAAAAAAATGGCTAACTTTAAACATCCGGAAACTATTGGTTTGCATGGCGGTGAGTATAGAAGCGACCCTGCAACTACAGCAGTAGCAGTTCCGATTTATCAAACTTCTTCTTATCAATTTAAAAATGCTGAAACAGCTGCAAATTTATTTGGTTTGAAAGAATTTGGAAATATTTACACAAGGATCATGAATCCGACGTGCGATGTTCTTGAAAAAAGAGTAGCGGCTTTAGAGTCAGGATTGGCTGCAGTGGCAGTTGGTTCAGGTCAAGCTGCCTCAGCGTTTTGTGTACAAAACGTAGCACAATCTGGTGACAACATCGTTGCTTCAACAGATCTATACGGAGGAACAGTAAATTTATTCAAAAATACTTTAAGACAACAAGGTATTGAAGTTAGATTTGCAGATCCTGCAGACCCAAAAAACTTCGAGAAGTTAACTGATGATAAAACAAGAGCTTATTACGGTGAGTCTCTTCCAAATCCTTACCTTCGTGTTTTTCCAATTAAAGAAGTTGCAGATATCGGTAAAAAAAGAGGAATACCTTTAATTATCGATAACACAGCTTCACCAGTAATATGTAAACCTTTAAATCATGGAGCGGCGGTTGTGTGTCACTCTTTGACTAAATATATTGGTGGTCACGGAACTTCGATTGGTGGAATCATTGTTGATGGTGGTAACTTCGACTGGACAAAAGACAGAAAAAGACAACCATTAATGAACGAACCAGATCAAAGTTATGGTGGTGCTATTTGGGCAGATGCAGTTCCTCAATTAACAGGAGCTAACATTCCTTTCGCAATCAGAGCAAGAGTGGTTTTACTTAGAGACTTAGGTGCTCCATTAAGTCCATTCAATGCTTTTCAAATTATTCAAGGTTTGGAAACGGTTGCTCTTAGAATGAAACAACACTGCAGCAATGCAGAAAAAGTTGTGTCTTTCTTAGAAACACAAAAGAAAGTTAAGAATGTAATCTACCCTACTAATCATCAAGGTGAGATTAAAGAAAGAGCTAAAAAATACATGCAAGGTGGGTATGGTTCACTAGTTGGAATGGATGTTGGTGCTAGAGAAGCGGGTTCTAAATTCATTGACAATTTAAAGATGCTTTATCACGTTGCTAACATTGGTGATGCTAGAAGTTTAGCAATTCATCCTGCCACTACAACTCATAGTCAACTTAATGACGAAGAGTTATTAGCAGCTGGTGTAACGCCTGGATATGTAAGACTATCGATCGGTATAGAACATCCAGATGACATCATTGCCGACATTAAACAAGCTTTAGCAGCTTAAAAATATTTAGCCCTGCTTAATTCTAAGTGGGGCTTAATAAAATCAGAAAAATTCTGGGCTACTTTCTAAATAAATTAAATTGATTAAAATTTTGATTTTTTGATCTTTCTTTTATTTTAGCTTGTAAAGCTATAGCAAGCTTTTTAGATGATTTGTTAATTTGAAAAAAACTACTCATAAAATTTTTTTCTTCTTCTAGGGTTATATCTTTAGTTTTATTATTTTTAGGATATTTTTTCACAATTTCTAATGTCTTCTCTTTTACTGCAATATTTGTTAATGATATTTGTTTATTTAAAATCGTACAAAATTCAGATCTTGTTTTTTCAATAAAAGAAATGCAGGTCTCTTGCTTTTTCTCAGGATTTTTTTCTTCTGCATATGCAAGAACGTGCCCTAAAGGAGTCTTTCCTGTTTGCTGTTTAACTCCATAACTTATTACTGAATTTAAAGAAGATTGAAGCATTTTTCCGCTAGATGCTCCCCCAACTGAACTACCCAGTAATGCGACAGACTCGGCACATCCGTTTAGCAAGAAAACAATCGATAGTAAAAAAAATACTTTTTTCATAATTTGTTGGTATGCTTTGATTAATTTTATATATCTGATTTATTTTTAAAAAAAAGCTAATTATGATTTTTATAATTTCTATTGAATACAACTTATGATAGTTAAATCTTTAGATTTCTACCTCAGGTTTTCTTTTCTAAATGATTAATCTAAATACTTAATTTTAGATTTTTTATCTATATTAGGTTGTAGTGATGAAGCAAGGTCTTTTAAAGATTTATCCCTTGTTGCATTTATAAGTTTAGATTTGGTCAAATTTAATTGCTTTTTTACAATCGCACAGATTTCTGAATTAGTTTTTTTAACAAAAGATAAGCAAGGTTCTTTTTTTTTCTCAGGATTTACTTTTTCAGCATAAGCTACAACATGCCCTAAAGGAGTATTTCCTGTTTGTTGTTTAACTCCATAACTTATTACTGAACTTAAAGAAGATTGAAGCATTTTTCCATTTGATGCGCTTCCAGCAGAAGTGCCGAGTAAAGCAACCGATTCAGCACAACCGTTTAATAATAATAATGTGGTCAAAAGACCAAATATTTTTCTCATACTCCCTTTCATTTTCCCCTCAATCTTTAAGCATAAATTTGTTTATTTTAAAACAAATCAAATCACTCATAATGAGTTTATCAAATACAACCTATAATGGAAGAGTCTAAATTGAAGAATCTATGAGATTAATCTTAAAGGCTTATTTTTTAGGCATCCTTCAAGGTTTTCTATCATTTGCAAATAAAATTTTGAGTAATTTTCAGCAGTAACATACCCGATGTGGGGTAATAACAAAGCATTAGGAAAAAATCTTAATTTGTGATCCTGTGGTAATGGTTCTTTTTCATAAACATCTAAGCCTACACCAGCTATTGTTTCGTCTTTTAAAGTCTGAATTAAATCATCTTCATTAATGATCGCGCCTCGAGATGTATTAATTAAAAAAGATGATTTTTTCATGATCTCTAATTCTTTTTTTGTAATTAAATTTTTATATCTATCTCCAAACACAACATGAATTGAAACAATATCAGCATTTTTTAATAAATCGTTTTTGCTCATTGGAAGAACTCCTATTTTATTTGCATGTGTTAAATCTAAATTTTCACTCCATGCGCAAACTTCCATTCCAAATGCTTTTGCAACTTTTGCAACCTGAGTTCCTATCTTTCCAAGCCCAATCAAACCTAATAATTTACCTTTTAACTCCAAGCCTATTGTTGTTTGCCAATAACCTTGAAACATATTGTCAATCTCTTGTTTCATATTTCTATGTAGACCTAATATTAAAGCCCATGTGATTTCCGCTGCAGGGTTAGAATTAATTTCTGTTCCACAAACTATAATCTTATTTTTTTTAGCTGTTTCTAGATCGATAGCATTATTTCGCATGCCTGATGTCATAATATACTTTAACTTCGGAAGTGCGGTTATTAATGATTTTGTAATTGGAGTTCTTTCTCGCATTATAAAAAGAGCTTCAAAATCTTCTAGAGCAACTATTGCTTCATTTTCATTTGAAAAAGGTTCATGAAAAATTTTAAATTCATATTTTCCTTTAAATTTTCCAATATCAATTATTTGTTTAAATATTTCTTGATAGTCATCTAAAACCCCTACTTTAATCATTGTTTTTCCTATTAGCTAAATAAATACCGGTTAATATAAAAATTGCTCCAGCAAAATGGTATGATTCAAATTTTTCATTAAAGATAATTATTGCCATAACAGCGCTGAATAAAGGAATCAATTGAATAAACATGCTAGCCCGGTTTGGTCCAATTATCTCTACACCCTTTTGCCAGCAGTAATAAGCAGCTATTGCTGGAAAAACTACAACATAAAAAAGAATTAGAAAAAATGCTTTATTATAATTTAATTCTAAACCAATTGATTTTTCATAAAAAAATTGTGGAATTAAGAAAAGTAATCCAACTGAAACCATTAATTGTATTAAAGAAAATTGCGAAAATTTAAATTTGTTTTTTTTAAGTAAAGTTGAATAAAGAGCCCAGGTGATCACACAGACTAACATCAATAAATCGCCCTTGTTAAAGCTTAAAGAAATTATTTTTTGAATATCTCCGTTAGAAATTATTGTTCCAATCCCTATAATTGACAAAAATAAACCAAGTAACTGAAAAATATTTGTTTTTTCAATATTCATTAGTGAAGAAAGAACAATTGTTGCTGCTGGAATAGCTGCAAGCACTAAAACAGCATTAATTACTTGTGTGTGATTAAGTGCAACATAAACAACCGAATTAAATATGCTTATTGTAATCACTCCCATAAAACTGATTACAAACCAATTTTTTTTTATGTTTGGTAAATTGTTAGAAATTTCTTTGTAAGTAAAGGGCATTAAAATTAACCAAACTGAAACCCATCTAAAAACGTTTAGAGTTAATGGAGGAATTTGAAATAAAGTTGCGAATTTTCCAACTATAAAATTGCCAGCCCAAAACATTGCAGATAGTACTAATAATAAATAAGCTAAATTTGTTTTTTGCAAAATAATTCCTAGTTAAATCTTTTTGAGCTGTAGGGAGATAAATCTAAATTAGTTTTCTCTTCTGCAACTATTCCTGAAATAATTTTGCCTGTTATGGCCCCTAAAGTCCAGCCTAAATGATGATGGCCAAATGCATAAATAATATTTTTATTTTTTAATGAAGGTCCAATGATAGGTAAAAAATCTGGTAGTGTTGGTCTAAAACCTAACCATTCATCTTCATGGTTTTGAAGTTGTGGTAAAAGTTCTTTTGCAGATCTTATAAGATAATCGATACGTTTTTTTGATAAAGGATTTTTTAAACCACCTAGCTCAACAGTACCAACAACTCTTAATCCTTGATTCATAGGCGTCATACCAAAGGCTTTATCTAAAAATATTACTGGTCTAGAAATTAAGTGGTCCATGTCTTTAAAATGAACATGATATCCACGCTCAGTATCTAAAGGAATATTTTCTCCTAATTGATCTGTTAAATTTTTTGAAAAAGCTCCAGAAGCAATAACAGTTTTTTCGAAAGTATATTCTTTGCTTTCTGATTTAATAATGGTTTGATTCTCGTTAATTTGTTTTAGACTCGTAATATTTTCTTGAATAAATTTTCCTCCTTTATTTAAAAAAAGTTTAAATATTTTTTTTAAAATTCCATGTGGATCTCTTGCATGCATAGCTCCTTCATAAAGTACCCCTGCATCAAAAACTGGTTTTAAATTAGGTTCTAATTCTAAAACCTCTTTTTGAGTTAAAAGTTTTTGTTTTATGCCTAAATCATTTCTCACTTTAATTTCAAGTTCTCTGCTTTTAAGATTTTGTTTAGTCCAAACATAAATGATTCCTTTTTTTTTAATTAAATTAGTTATGTCTATCTCTTTGAATATTTCTTCATATGCATCATTGGATAAACTTAAAATTTGATGCATATACTTTGCTGTGTGTAACGTTGATTTTTTATTACAGTTTTTTAGATAATGTAAAAACCAAGGAATCATTTTTGTTACATAATTCCATTTTAATGCCAAAGGCCCATAAGAACTAAATAACATCTTAGGTACGTCATATAAAATATCAGTTCGATTAAACTGTAAAACTGCGTAAGGTGAAAAATGACCTGCATTACCATAAGAGGCTGATTGAAATTCTGAGGATAATGGATCGGAATGATCGAATATAGTTGCGGGAATACCTTTTTTAATTAATTGAAGTCCAATACAGACTCCCTGAATACCAGAGCCGATAATTCCAACAGATTTACATTTATATTTTTCCATAGAAAATTTATAATGCAAACTCTGATAATTTTATAGTGCGGTAGATTAGGCTACGAATTCTGAATCTTTATTTAAAACTGTTTCAGGATTGCCGTTTTCCTTGGACTTTTTTTCTTCTTTTGATTTGCTGAATAAGAAATCAGGCGCAAGTTTAGATTTCGATCCATGAGTTTTTTTAATGTATCCGTCTATATCAGCACCATTTTCTGTTCTTAAATTGTTACCAAACTCTATATCTCCTTTAACAGTACCCGTAGCTCCAATAATTATATCTTCACCTGATATTTTTCCATCCATATGACCGTGAACTTCAACTCTGTCTCCTTCGATTGTTCCTGTAACTGAGCCTGTCTCCCTAATTATAATCTCTTTTGAAATAACTGGTCCTTTGATTAAACCTGCAACGTCAATTGCTCCAGAACTATTAATTGTTCCTTCAATGCTTACTGTTTCGCTTATAAGCGATCTCTCAGTATCTTTGATTTTATTTTTCTTATCACCGAACATATAATTATTCATAATCTAATCATCTATAAGTTATATTAACAAGTCTTTTTTAAAAAAAATTTCTGCCCATTATAGGGCTTTTCTTTAGTTGACTGGCATGTCTTTATATATCTTACAAGACATTGCGATACCTAAACCAAGCATAATTGCCATCATAGAAGACCCTCCATAAGACATAATAGGTAAAGGAGAACCAACAATTGGCAATAAGCCTAATACCATACCCATATTTACTACTACATAAATAAAGAATGCTGTTGCAAAACTATAACAATAAAGCTTTCCAAAATTACTCCTTGTCATGTTTCCTATTCTAACTATTCTTGAAATAATTAATCCGTAAAGCAACAAGATAAATATTGATCCAAAGAAACCGAACTCTTCAGAAAACAAAGTGAATATAAAATCAGTGTGTTTTTCAGGTAAATAATCAAGATAACTTTGTGATCCATTCAAAAAACCTTTTCCGAAAAGACCTCCTGAGCCTATAGCAATTTTAGACTGTATAATCTGATAACCAGCTCCTAGTGGGTCTTTTTCAGGGTTTAAAAAAGTTAATATCCTTACTTTTTGATATGGTTTTAAAAAAGAAATAGCAATTGGTAATAATGCAATAAAAATTAACATGGAATAAGCAAAAAATTTTACTCTTACTCCAGCAAGCCAAGCTACTACAAGACCGCCTGCAGCAATTAAAATAGAAGTTCCAAGATCAGGCTGCATTACAACTAAAAGTACCGGGGTAACCAAAACAAAAACCGGAAGAAATAAGAATTTTAACCTATTAACATTTTCTATTGAAATACGATGATAATATTTTGCTAAAAATAAAATTAGACCTATCTTCATTAACTCTGAAGGTTGAAGATTCATAAAATAAAAATTCAACCAACGCTGTGATCCTGATGATGTTAATCCAAAATATTTAACTCCTATGAGAAGAATAAGGAAGATAATATAAATTAAATAGCTAGTGTTATGCCAAAATCTTATTTGAACAAAAGATAAAATAAAAAACATTATAAAAAAAACAAAAAATCTGATGATATGGCTTTCTGTGTGATATTTAAATTCTCCGCCATCTGTAGAGTACATTGCAAACATACTCACAATTCCTAAAATTAAAATAGAGAAAACTAAAACATAATCGATAGAAAAAAGTTTGTCTCTAAAATTCAAAGATGATTGTATGGATCTTGGTTGAAACATTAAATAGAATCTCCTGGTAAATTGTTTATAGATTGTCTTAAGCTATGGCGCTCTAAAACTTTTTTAATAACTTTTTTTGCTATTGGGGCCGCAGATTTACTTCCTGTACCGCCATGTTCTACAACAACGCTAATTGCATACTTAGGATCGCTTACTGGAGCAAAAGCAATAAACAAAGCATGGTCTCGATTTTCATATTTCAATTGTTCTTGTTTAACTTCTGCTTCCCGCTGCTCCTCTGTAAATCTTTTAATTTGAGATGATCCAGTTTTACCTGCAAAAATAAATCTTTTATCTTCTAGTCTTGATCTATAAGAAGTTCCTCCTGGTTCATTTGAAGATGCGTACATCGAATCTTTTATAATCTTTATATTTTCTTGATTCTTAAATAATGGTTTTAAATCAAAATTAGATACTAATAGGTCTGCGGTTAGTGGTTGACCAGGATTTTCATTTTTAAATTTTAAATACTCTTTTAAATTATTTTTTTTTTTATCAAATAATATTCTAGGTTTAATCTCAAAACCTCCATTAGCAACTTGAGCTGTCATTAAACATAATTGAATTGGTGTGCTTTGAAAATAACCCTGTCCAATTCCGGAGTGTAATGTTTCTCCTAAATACCAATTTTGACCAATATATTTTTTCTTCCAAGAAGTGTTGGGTACTACTCCGGAACGTTCTTCAGAAAAATCTTGTAATACTCTTTTTCCAAGACCAAATTTTTTTGCTGTCTCTGATAATCGATCCACACCTAATCTTCTTGCAACTTCATAAAAGTAGACATCGCACGATCTTTTAATTCCTGTTCTCATATTCATTATGCCGTGACCTTTCTTTTTCCAACAATGAAATTTCTCACCAAATAATTCAATTTTACCTTTACATCTAACAGTATCTAAAGGTCGAATTATTTTATTTTCCAAAGCGCTTAATGCCACAAGTATTTTAATAGTTGATCCTGGAGGATATAAACCTGATACGGCTTTATTGATTAAAGGTTTTCTATCGTTACTAATTAAACTCTTCCAATAAGCTTCATCTATTCCGTGAACAAAAGCATTTGGATCATAAGAAGGTGAAGAAACTAGAGATACAACATCACCATTGTAAATATCCATAACGCATACCGATGCAGCTTTATCCGCTAGTATTTCAGTTACATACCTTTGAACTTCTAAATCTAATGTAGTTCTAAAACTTTTTCCTGCTTTACCTGGATCAACTTTAATTTGTTTAATCCTTTTTCCAAAGGCATTAACTTCATATCTTTGAAAACCAACTTCACCTATTATTTCTTGATCTAATCTACGCTCCAATCCTGTCTTCCCTACCGCCATACCAGGAACAGACATGTCTTTTAAATATTTTTTGTTTTTTAAATCTTTAGCACTTACTTGCGAAACATAGCCTAAAGCATGAGCAGAAGAATGATCTTTATACATTCTTGCGACTGATACAATAGGTTCTATTCCCTGTAGTTCATGCAAGAATAAATTTATTCTTGAAAACTCAGACCAGTTCAAATTATCAGAAATAATAATGGGTTCCCAAGGTTTTTGTTTTGCAATTTTTTTCTTTAAAGAAAATATTTTTTTATCACTTATATTTAATATTGTTTTTAATCTAAAAAATATTTCTTCGATACTTTGAGTATTTTCGGGTATTAAGTGTATTTGATAAACTTGCTTATTAGAGGCCATTTCTTCATTAAAATAATCTTTTATTATTCCTCTTTCAGGAGCTAATTTCCATTCTCTAAATCTATTTTTATCAGATAAAGTCTTATATTTGCTGCTTTCATTAATTTGAAGTGAGATCAAACGACCCAGAACTCCAACTACAACAATGGCTTTGCTAATAGATAACAAAAACATTCTTCTGCTTATTAATTTAGATTTTATAACTGTATTGCCAGAACCAGAGCTAAACATTTCTTCCAGTTGTTACAATTGAATTGTAGTAAGTAAATAAAAACCAAAAAAATGGAAAGAAAATCAAAGTAAAAAAGGTATTATATGATATTTCTGTAACGCTTACTGTTATTTCTGAAAATCTAGATAATAAAATAAATAATATTAGATTTGAAAAAAAAATCGCGATAAAAAAGGTAAACCAATCAGTTGTGATTCTCGTGTTAACCGTCATGTTTTTTACATAAGTAGCCACAAGCGATACCACTAGATAAGATAAAGAGCTTATGCCTAAAGGAAATCCTATAACAACATCATTAATCAGACCAGCAAAAAATACGTGTCCGCCTCCAAGTGCCTCTGGTCTTTTTGAAACCCAAAAATAAATTATGATTAATTGAATATTAAAAGATAAAATTTCAAAATAATTTTCAAAATGACTGTCTATTTCACTAAGAGATAAATAATATAAAAAAATGAGCGGGCCCAAGTTTATTATTTTCCTTATCGTTTTTAAATTTAACATTTAAAAAGCCTCTTTTTTTTGTTTTGAAAGATCAACTTTAACAAATGAAAGCTGGCTAGACTCGGAAAAGAGTTTTACTTCTCCTTTTTCAACTGTTGTTCCAATTGGAGAACCAGCAAAAAATATTCCATCTTTTCCAGACGTAAATACATCTAATCCTTCTTCAACAACATAACCTTCTGGTAAATATTCTAATACCGGCCTAGACCCTCCGCTACCTTTTAAAATTGCTTGGACTCCGTCTTCGCCAAAAGTTACAGGTATTCTGCTGTTTAAATCATTTAAAAGCAAAACTCTTGAAGATAAATAATTAATTTCAACTATTCTTCCAACTAGATATTCCTTATCTATAACTGGCATACCTTTTAAGATTCCTGCCTTAGATCCTTTATTAATAATGATTGATTTCAAATACGGACTACTTTTATCAATAAGAACTTTTGAAAGAACATAATGCTCTTTAAATAAATTTTCATCGGATTCTAAAATTTTTCTTAAATTCTTATTTTGATTGGTTAAATATTCAACACTAAGTTCTTTTTGTCTATAAACTTCCAGCTCTTTTTTTAATTCTTCATTTTCACTTTTTATATTAAATAAATTTGTGACACTTCCTGTTGCTTGAGGAATAAATCTAGATGGAGATGAAGCTACTAATGAAACTCTATAAATTCCATCGTTAATAATAGACCTTATGGGTTTCATAAAGCCAAAACCATAAATATCTAAAAAAAAGATAATACTCGCTATAATTATTAAAAAGACTAATGAAAATTTTTGTGCGGCCCCTCTTTGTAAAAGGGCTGAACGAAACGCTATACTAAAATCATCTCTGCTAGAGGACATTTATCTTTTTAGATAAATTAATACTCAGACAGCATTGTAGAAAACAATTCTTCATTTTCTAAAGCTCTTCCTGTACCAACAGCCACACATGATAAAGGATCGTCGGCTATCGTTACGGGCAAACCTGTGTCTTGTGAGATTAGTTTATCAATATTTTTTAACAAAGCTCCGCCTCCTGTAAGAACTAATCCCATATCAATTAAGTCTGCGGATAATTCTGGAGGAGTATTTTCTAGAGCTTCTTTAATTCCACCTAAAATTTGATTTAAGATTGGCATTAATGCTTCGCAAGCATCTTTTTCAGTTAACTCAATTTCTTTTGGAGTTCCTGATCTAATATCTCTGCCTTTCATTAAAAAAGTATTTGGTGTTGATGGAATAGCTGTCCCAAGTTCTTTTTTAATTTTTTCAGCTGTAGAGTCACCAATTAATAAATTTAATTTTTTTCTCATATAATCGATAATTGATCGGTCAAGAGCATCGCCTGCAACTCTTAGTGATTTTGAGTAAACCACACCACCTAAAGACATAACGGCTATCTCTGTCGTACCACCTCCGATATCAACAACCATTGAACCAGTAGCTTCTGATATTGGTAATCCTGCGCCTATAGCAGCAGCAATTGGTTCTTCAATTAATTGTACTTTTCTTGCGCCTGCAGCTAAAGCAGAGTCTTGAATAGCTTTTCTCTCAACTGGCGTTGAACCTGTTGGTACACAAATTAAAATTCTTGGATTTGCAAAAGCATTTTTCTTATGAACTTTCTTAATAAAGTGCTTGATCATTTCCTCAGTAACTACGAAGTCTGCAATTACACCGTCTTTTAAAGGTCTTATAGCTGAAATGTTTCCAGGTGTTCTACCTAACATGGTTTTTGCTTCATCTCCTACAGCAAGCACGGATTTCTTTCCTCCATCTTCAATCACCGCAACTACTGACGGCTCATTTAAAACTACTCCTTGATCTTTTAGTACAACTAATGTGTTAGCTGTTCCAAGGTCGATAGCCATATCTTGTGACCATAATGATGATAAACCTGATAGTCCTTTAAACATTTTTACTTTCTCCTTTATATTTGTGCGCTCAAACTAGAGTCTGGCGCTGTTTTTTTTCTTTTAATTATTAATTTATTCAAAGCAGCTAGATAAGCATTTGCAGATGCAACTAATGTATCTGTATCTGCAGCTTGTCCAACTGTAGTTTTTCCTTTTTCTTCTATTCTAACGCTTACAGTTGCTTGAGCATCTGTTCCTTCTGTTACAGCATGAACATTATACAATAAAAGTTTAACGTCATGCGGGTAAAGTTTTTTAATGCATTTAAATGTTGCATCAACTGGACCATCGCCAGTTTCAGATGCATTTTTTACTTCTCCAAATACTTCTAAAGTCATCTCAGCTTTTTGTGGTTCACCTGTTCCAGCAAAAACTTTTAAAGATTTTAATTTAATTACATTGTCTTCTGTAACTAAACTATCGTCTACTATCGCTGCTATATCTTCATCGTAAACATGTTTTTTTTTATCAGCTAAAACTTTAAATTTACCAAAAGCTGTTTGAATAACATCATCTGTTACTCCCACATAACCAAGATCATTTAATTTATCTTTAAATGCATGACGACCTGAGTGTTTACCCATTACTAAAGATGTTTTGTGAACACCAACACTTTCAGGTGTCATTATTTCATAAGTATTTTTATTTTTTAACATTCCGTCTTGGTGAATACCCGACTCATGTGCAAAAGCATTTTTTCCAACAACGGCTTTATTAAATTGAACTGGAAATCCTGTTGCGTTTGAAACAACTTTAGAAGCTTTGCTTAATAATTTTGTATTTATTCCAGTTGTAAATGGCATTAAATCATTTCTAGTTTTCATGGCCATAACAACTTCTTCAAGGGCAGCGTTACCTGCTCGCTCGCCTATTCCATTAATAGTACATTCGATTTGTCTAGCTCCAGCCATTACACCTGATAATGAGTTAGCAACTGCTAAACCTAAATCGTTATGACAATGTGTTGAAATAATTGCTTTATCAATATTTGGAACTTTGTTTAATAATGTTTCTATAATTTTTTTAAATTCTGATGGTACAGTGTAACCAACGGTGTCGGGAATATTAATTGTTTTAGCTCCTGATTTAATGGCAAGATCTACTGTTTTACACATATAGTCCATATCTGTACGAGTACCATCTTCGCATGACCACTCTACATCGTCAGTAAATTTTCTAGCATAAGAAACACTTTCTTTAATTGCATTTAATACTTCTTCTGGAGATTTATTTAATTTATGCTTCATATGAAGCGGGCTAGTAGAAATAAATGTATGAATTCTAAAATTTTTAGCGTGCTTTAATGCTTCATGACAAGCGTCAATATCTTTTTTTGTTGCTCTTGCTAGTCCGCAAGGAATTGATTTTTTTAAAGTTTTGCTAATTTCAGTTACAGCTTCGAAATCCCCTGGTGAAGCAATTGGAAAACCTGCTTCGATTATATCTATTCCAAGTTCGTCGAACACTCTTGAGATCTGAAGTTTTTCTTCTAAACTCATTGATGCGCCTGGAGACTGTTCTCCATCACGCATAGTTGTATCAAAAATTATTATTCTGTTTTTATCGCTCATAAGCAGAATCTTATATTACAATTAAAACTAGAATATGCAAATACTTATGCGAAATTGACTTTAATTTTTTGATCAGATTGGGCTAATTTTTGTCTTTATCGACTAACTTATTTTTTCCAATCCAAGGCATCATGGCTCTAAGCTCTTTACCTACTTTTTCGATTGGATGATTAGCTAAATCTTTTCTCATTTTTAGGAAATTCTTCTGTCCTGATTTATGTTCATCCATCCACTGTTTTGTAAATTTGCCTGATTGAATGTCTTTAAGAACTTCCTTCATTTTCTCTTTGGTTTTACTATCTACTATTCTTTTGCCCGAAACATACTCTCCATACTCTGCTGTATTAGAAATAGAATAGTTCATGTTTGCAATACCGCCTTCATAAATAAGATCTACAATTAATTTTACTTCATGAAGAGTTTCAAAATAAGCCATCTCAGGTGGATAACCAGCTTCAGTTAAAGTTTCAAAACCATTTTTTATAAGCTCAACTAAACCTCCACAAAGAACCGTTTGTTCACCAAATAAATCTGTTTCGCATTCATCTTTAAAAGTTGTTTCAATAATTCCTGCTTTGCCACCGCCAATAGCAGAGGCATAAGATAAAGCTAAATCTCTTGCTTTACCTGAACTGTCTTTGTGCACAGCCATAAGACAAGGAACTCCTCCACCTTTTTGATATTCACTTCTTACAGTGTGACCAGGTCCTTTAGGTGCAACCATAAAAACATCTAAATCTTTTCTTGCATTAATTAAATCAAAATGAATATTTAAACCATGCGCAAAAGCTAAACTTGTTCCTTCTTTCATTCTTTGCTCAATATGATTTTTATAAATTTCAGACTGAAGTTCATCAGGTGTTAACATCATAACAACGTCTGCCCAAGCAGCTGCATCTGATAGAGACATTACTTTAAGTCCTTCGCCTTCAGCTTTTTTAATACTAGAAGAGCCTTCTCTTAAAGCAACAACAACCTCTTTAACTCCGCTATCTTTTAAATTTAAAGCGTGAGCATGTCCTTGGCTACCGTAGCCAAAAATAGCAATTTTTTTATTTTTTATTAAATTTACATCAGTGTCTTTTTCATAAAATGTTTTCATATCTTCTCCTAATTTTGTATAAAAATTTCTTCTCCTTTTGTCATTGCAACTGCACCTGTTCTTGAAACACTAATTAATCCTAAAGGTTTTAAGGTTACAATTAATTTATCAATTTCTCTTCTTAAAGCAGTTACTTGAATAACAAAAGACTTTTTTGTTTTATCTAATATAACGCAATTATATTTTTTACATAATTTCTTTGCTTTATCTAGCTTCTTTGAAGTCCCTGCTACTTTAAGAAGCGCTAATTCTTTAAATAAGATCTTCGGATCATTTCTAGAAAAATCTGCTACTTTATGAACAGGAACAAGTTTACCAAGTTGAAGTTTAATCTGTTTAATAACTTCTGGGGTACCTTTGGTTACAATTGTTATTCTTGATACATGTTTCTTTTTATCAACCTCAGCAACAGCTAAAGATTCAATATTGTATCCTCTCCCAGAAAATAAACCTATCACTCTCGCTAAAACACCGGCTTCATTATCAACCCAGACAACAATTATATGATAATCTTCTTTTCCAAATTTAACTGGTTCACTATAAGCTGATTTAGATTTTGCCATTAAACTAAAGTTTTCCCTTCATCTGAAACATCTTCTTTTTCATCTTCTGGTCCTAAAAGCATTTGATTATGTGGTTTGCCAGATGGAATCATTGGATAACAGTTCTCTTGTTTATCTACTACACAATCAAAAATTACAGGTTTATTAGAATTAATCATTTCTTTAATTTTTTCATCTAATTCATCGGGTGTTTTTGCTCTAATTCCAACTGCGCCATAAGCCTCAGCTAATTTAACAAAGTCAGGCAAAGCTTCCGTATAACTTTCAGAATAATTTTTATCATGAAGTAATTCCTGCCACTGACGAACCATCCCCATGTATTCATTATTTAAAATAAATATCTTTATCGGCAGCTTATATTGAACTGCTGTCGACATCTCTTGCATGTTCATAAGAATTGACGCTTCTCCAGCTATATCAACTACTAATTTTTTAGGATGAGCAATTTGTACACCAATTGCTGCTGGTAAACCGTATCCCATTGTTCCAAGCCCTCCAGAAGTCATCCATCTATTGGGTTTATTAAATTTATAATGCTGCGCTGCCCACATTTGATGTTGACCTACCTCAGTTGTAATAAAAGTATCCTGATCTTTAGTTAATTCATAAAGCCTTTGAACTGCATGCTGAGGTTTAATTGTTTGTTTGCTATTTATAAAATTAAGAGATTTTTTTTCTCTCCATTTTTCAATTTGAGACCACCATTTAGCAGTTTTTTCTTTATTTGAACTTAAAAAATTTTTATTTTTTTCTTTAAATCTTGTTATTACTTTTTTTAATAATTCACTTACATCACTAATGATTGCTAAGTCTACTTGTACATTTTTACCAATAGATGATGGATCGATATCGATATGAACTTTTTTAGATTTTGGTGAAAACTGATCTATCTTACCTGTGATCCTATCATCAAATCTAGCTCCAACATTAATCATTAAGTCACAATCATACATGGCATTATTTGCTTCGTAAGTTCCATGCATACCAAGCATTCCTAAAAATTGATGATCATCACCTGGGTAAGCACCAAGTCCCTGTAAAGTCGAAGTAATGGGAAACCCAGTTACATGAATTAATTCTCTTAATAATTCGCTAGCCTGAGGGCCAGAATTTATTACGCCGCCGCCAGTATAAAAAATAGGTCTGTAAGCTTTCTTTATCATTTCAATAAACTTATCTACATCTTTTAAGTTTATTTTATTTGATTTTTCTCCATTAAGTTCTTTAGGCGATTTATTTTTTTCTACTTTATAAACTCCTTTATTAAATTGAATATCTTTTGGAATATCAACTAAAACTGGTCCAGGTCTACCTGTTGTCGCTACTTCGAAAGCTTTATGTATGATTTTTCCTAAATCATTTACATCTTTAACTAACCAATTATGTTTTGTGCATGGACGAGTGATCCCTGTTGTATCACATTCCTGAAAAGCATCAGTTCCAATTAAATGAGTTGGAACTTGTCCTGATATACAAACCAAAGGAACTGAATCCATATAAGCATCTGTTAATGCAGTTACTGCATTTGTTGCGCCCGGTCCAGATGTAACAAGAAGCACTCCAGGTTTACCGCTTGACCTTGCATAACCTTCTGCCGCATGGCCTGCGCCTTGTTCATGTCTTGCTAAAATATGTTTAATAGACTTATGATTTTTTAATTCATCATAAATAGGAAGAACAGCTCCACCAGGATAACCAAAAATGAATTCAACATTTTGATCCTCCAGTGATTTAAATACAATTTCTGCTCCACTTAATAATTTAGGCATTCATACAATCTAGCCTAGAAATGATTTCCGTCAAGTTTTAGATAAAAAACTTAGAACTTTTTTTTGTAAATCGTTATAATTTGTATCTTTAAATACCTTCCAATTTTTCATTTTACCTCTTTGCCAAGTGAATTGGCGTTTAGCATATTGTCTTGTTCTAATTAAAACTCTTTCTTTAAGCTGTTCAAGAGATATTAATTTTTCTAAATAAAGTCCAATTTCATGTATGCCGATTATATTGTTTGAAGTTAGATAATAATCTAGCTCAATAATTTTTTTTTTGTAATCTTTTACTTCTTTTAGAGCACCAAGCTTCAACATTTTATCAAATCTTTTCTCAATTATTTTTTCTAAATATTTTTTTGGTGGCAATAAACAAATTTTTGTAAAATCTGATGCTTTGAATAACTTTTTGTTACTTTTTTTTTGCCAATCTTTAAGAGTCATACCTGTTTCCTCATAAACAGAAATTGCTCTTGATACTCTTTGTATGTCATTAGTATTTATTCCTTCAAAAATTTTTGGATTTTTTCTACTATAACTATTTTTCATCATCCATCTTCCCATAGGATTTAAATAGGAGTAATTAATTTTTTTTACTTCAGGAATTTCAACTAAACCATGTGTTAATGCTCTAAAATACAAACCGGTGCCACCAACAACAATAGCAACTTTACCTTTCTTGTTTATTTCATTAATCTTTTTATACGCAAGCTTATACCAGTTACCAACTGAAAAACTTTCTTCAGCAGAAATAAATCCATATAAATGATGTTTTATTTTACTTTTATCTGGTCTAGCTGAAAGTATTTTAATTTCTTTATACACTTGCATACTATCAGCATTTAAGACTTCGCAATTAAATTTTTTAGAAATCTCAATAGCAAGTTTAGATTTTCCAGAAGCTGTGGGACCAAATAATAAAATTATTTTTTTAGACAAATTAATTTAATTTAACGCCAAGATATCTTCTTTGATTATTTTTATTGATTACAGATAACAATAAATTTTTATCGCCTCTTTTTTTAATTTCATTTACTATATTTTTTAAATCAGAAGATTTTGTGATTGGTGACTTTTGTGCTTCAATTATAATATCATTTACATTTAATAAACCTTTTAATGGACTTATGTTAGAAATTTCCATTATAACTACTCCTTTAGTATCTTTATTTAATTTTCTTGAAGATATGTCTTCTTGATCTAAATCTCTAACCGTAATTTTTAAACTTTCAATTTCTATTTCTTTAGTTTTTTTAACTTTAGGATTCTTTTCTTTAAACTCTTGAGAAGACTCTAATCTTCCTAATGTTAATTTTTTAGTAATTAATTTTTTATTTCTCCAAATTTTAAGCTGAACATCTTTTCCAACTTTTGTACTAGCAACAACTTTTGGTAAAGTTCTCATGATATCTATTTTTTTTCCATCAAATTCTAAAATGATATCGCCTGCTTTTACTCCTGCTTTATCAGCTGGACTTTTTTCTCCAACACTTGCAACAAGAGCTCCTTCTGGTTTTTTAAGTTTTACAGCTTCAGCAATTTCTTTTGTTACTTCTTGAATACGAACTCCAAGCCAACCTCTTCTCGTTTCACCAAAATTAATTAATTGATCAACAACATTTGAAGCTGCATTGGCTGGTATTGCAAAACCAATTCCTATTGATCCTGCCTGTCCAGGTGCAATAATAGCTGTATTGATTCCAACAACTTCGCCTTTTAAATTAAATAAAGGTCCTCCTGAGTTTCCTTGGTTAATAGATGCATCAGTTTGTATAAAATCATCGTAACGAGTTAAATTAATATCTCTATTTCTAGCAGAAATAATTCCTGAAGTTACAGTTCCACCTAATCCAAAAGGATTGCCAATAGCTACTACCCAGTCACCAACTCTTGCTTTATCAGAGTCTCCAAATTTTACAGGTTTAAATTTATCTGTTGTCTCCATTTTTAAAACAGCTATGTCCATATATGGATCAGCGCCAACAACTTTTGCTTTATATTCTTTGGTATCTACTTTAATTAAAATATCATCAGCATTTGCAATAACGTGATTATTCGTAATAACTATTCCATTTTCTTCGATAATAAATCCTGATCCTAAAGATGATGCTTTTCTTTCAGTTGGCCTTTGAAACTCTTTAAACATTTCTTCAAATGGTGAACCTGGAGGAAATTGAAAAGGAAATTGATTTGATGATGTCCTCACAGTTTGGGTTGTTGAAATATTAACAACTGATGGCATTAATTTTTCTGCTAAATCTGCAAATGATTCTGGAACAACTTTAGCTTTTCCTTCAATATTAAAAATAAAATAAAAAAATAGGAAATATATAAATATTTTTTTAAAATTTTTCATTTAATTTTTTATATACCAAATTATTACAAAACCTATAATCAAAAATATCACGCCGAAAGTCCTTAGTTTATTTTCTGGTGTGTTCTTGATTAATTCAAGCATACTTTTGATTCTTGACGGGAAAATGGCAATAAATAAACCCTCTATAAAAAAGATTAATCCTATAGCTGTAATAAGATCCTTCAGAACTAAATCACTTTATTTTTTTAATACTGGTTTAAAAGATTTTCCAAAAAATTTGAAAAAATCACTATCTGGAGATAAAATTAAAGAAGTTTCACCGCCTATCAAAGCTCTTTCATAAGCTTGCATTGCTCGGTAGAAAGCAAAAAACTGAGGGTCTCTTCCAAAAGCGCTGGCAAATATTTTGTTTCTTTGTCCGTCTCCTTCACCTTTCATAATTTCAGATTTTTTATTTGCGTTAGCTAAAATCACAGTCACATCTTTGTCTGCTGTAGATCTTATTTTTTGTGCAATCTCAGCACCTTGTGCTCTAAATTCTTTTGCTTCTCTTTGTCTTTCAGTTTGCATTCTTGAATAGATGGCTTCACTATTTGCTGGAGGTAAATCAGCTCTTTTAATTCTTACATCTACAATTTTAATACCAAAATTTTCTGCTTCAGTGTTTACATCATTTTGAATGATTGACATTTGTTTTGCTCTATCTGTAGACAATAAAGTCGCTAATTCTTGTTTTCCTAAAACACCTCTAATTCTTGAGTTTATAATCGTTGAAAGTCTTGATCTTGCAACTCTTTCGTTTCCAACTGAGATATAAAATTTTAAAGGATCTACAATTTTAAATCTTGCTATCGCATCTACGATTAATCTCTTTTGATCAGCAGCTATAACTTCTTCTGGTGCGCTATCTAAGTTTAAAATTCTTTTATCTAAATAAACTATGTTTTGAATAAAAGGTAATTTAAAGTTTAGTCCTGCTTTAGTTATAATTTTTTTAGGATCACCAAATTGAAGAACTATGGCTTGGCTAATCTCTTGAACAATAAATACAGATTGGAATACGACAACTCCAACTATAATAATTATAGGAACTATAAGCCTAGACATTATTTTTTTGCTCCTGATTTTTTTAATTCAGGTAAAGGCAAATAAGGTACTACGCCTGATCCTGAATTTTTATCTATAATTACTTTATCGATATCAGCTAAAACTTTTTCCATTGTCTCTAAATACATTCTTTCTTGCGTTACTTGTTTTGCATTTTTATACTCATTATAAATTGCTAAAAATCTACTTGCTTCACCTTCTGCTTTTGCAACTACTTCTTTTTTATAAGCTTCAGCTTGTTGTAACACTTGTTCAGCTTCACCTCGTGCTCTAGGTATCACATCATTAGCATAAGCTTCGGCTTCATTTTTTGATCTTTCTCTGTCTGCTCTAGCAGCTTGTACATCTCTAAAAGCATCAATTACTTGCGCAGGCGGGTCTGCTTGTTGTGTTTGAACTTGTGTAATTTGAATTCCTGATCCGTATTCATCTAAAATTTTTTGAATAATGTCTTGAACTTCAAGTTCAATATTTGATCTTCCTTCTGTTAAAATTGTTTGAATTTCATTTTTTGCTATCACTTCTCTCATTGCGGTCTCAGAAATAGCTTTTACTGTTTCGACTGGACTTTGAATGTTAAATAAAAAATTTTTTGCATCTTTAATAACCCAAAAAACTGAATAATTGATATCAACAATATTCTCATCGCCCGTTAACATTAAACTTTCTTCAGGAACATTTCCAACTCCAGATGATCTACCAGTATCACTTGCTGGTCTAAAACCAACATCAACTCTATTAACTTTTGTAACTTTTGGAGTTAATGCACGTTCAAAAGGTAAAGGTAAATGATAATGCAATCCCGGTTGCGTTGTATGCACAAATTTCCCAAATCTAAGAACTACACCTTGTTCATCTGGTAAAACTCTGTAAAGACCGCTTGCAATATAAAGACCAAGAATAACTATAAGTCCTAAAATTATAGGTTTCGATCCACCAGATTTTCCACCTGAAAATTTGTTAATATTTTTTTGAAAATTTTTTATTAGATCGTCCAAGCTCGGTGGTTTTCTTCTAGTGCCTGAACCATTTCCATTAGATCCTCCACCTGGTGCTGAACCCCATGGAGACTGATTGCTGAAAATTTTATCTTTAAAACTCATGACACTTTATATAGTGACTTTTTATGCAAAAACAAGTTAAGAAGAAGCTATATTATGACCGAAAAAAAAGCGAAAATAAGCTAAACAATAAAAAAATGAAAGAAAAACCTGCTCCAAAGCAATTTATAAAAAATCCAATTAATGGAACGAAGTTTACTTTATTGATTTCAAGTGCAAAGGGTGGTGTTGGAAAATCTACAATTGCTGTTAACTTAGCTTTTGCTCTACAAAATCTTGGGTCAAAAATTGGGATCTTAGATGCAGATGTTTATGGCCCCTCTCTTCCAAAATTAATTGGCTTAAATGAAAAACCGAAAAGCAAAGACGGCAAAGCTTTAATCCCAGTTGAAAAATATAATGCGCAATGCATGTCCATGGGTTTTTTAGTTGATGAACAAACACCAATGATATGGCGTGGTCCTATGGTTATTAGTGCTCTTAAAACTATGACACAAAAAGTTTTATGGAAAGATTTAGATGTAATCATTATTGATATGCCTCCAGGCACAGGTGATACTCAACTTACCTTCGCGCAAGAAGTAAAAATTGATGGAGCTATCATAGTTTCAACTCCTCAAGACTTAGCGTTATTGGATGTAAAAAGAGGAATACAAATGTTTGATAAAACAGGAGTAAAAATATTGGGACTT
>CACIYJ010000012.1 GCA_902590845.1 uncultured Pelagibacteraceae bacterium | reverse complement strand
GATACCGTCATTTGCAGACTCTAAAAATTTAGGAGCAGGTTTTGATATTCCCTATTTTTGGGCTTTAGATAAAGATAAAGATTTTACTTTAAGGAACAAACTATTTGCTTCTGAACACCCTTTATTCTTAGGAGAGTATCGTCAAGCTTTTAAAAAATCTAACTTAATTTTAGATTTTGGTTACACAGAAGGTTATAAAAAAACAACTACAACAAAAAAATCTGGAGATAAATCACATTTCTTTTCTAAATTTATAAAAAACTTTAAAGGAAAAAATAACTCTGACAATAGCATTGAGCTTACAGTTCAAAATGTATCAAATGATAAATATTTAAAATTATATAAGATAAAATCAAACTTAGTTGAATATGAAAAAGATACTCTTGAAAATTCTTTCACCTTTAATAGAGAAGATGAAAATTCTTTTTTAGGCTTTAAAGCAAGCGCATATGAAACATTAAAAGATGACTACAATGATAAATATGAATATATTTTACCAGATGTAATTTTTGATAGAAATTTATTTGCTAATAATAAATACGGAAGCTTAGATCTTACCTCAAATTTAAATGTCCATAACTATGATACTAATAAATTTACAAAATTTTTAGTTAATGATTTGGATTGGAAATTTAAGACTAACAATTTTGCATCTGGTCTTAAAGGTAATTGGATAGGAAAATTGAAAAATGTTAATTATGAGACAAAAAATACATCTGAGTATAAGGATGATTCTGAAACTGAATTCTTTGGAGCTCTTGGCTATCTAAGTAAAATAGATCTCTTTAAAAATAATGATAATAATAATTACTTATTAACTCCTAAAATGCTTTTAAGATATGCGCCGGGAAATATGCGTAAAGATAATAGCAATTTCAAATTAAATAATAAAAATATATTTAGTTTAGATAGATTGAACTCTTATAATAATTTTGAAAACGGTCTAAGCGCAACTCTTGGGTTTGATTATGAAGTCAAAAATAATGAAAAAGAATTGAATTTTTCAATAGGCCAGATAATAAATAAGAAAGAAAATCAAGATATGCCTTCTTCTTCTAGCTTAGATGAGAAATTGTCAGATTTAGTTGGTAACGCAAATATTAAAATTAACAATAGTTTAGATTTTAATTACAATTTCGCTTTAGATCAAAACTATAAAGATTTAAATTATAATGAGGTTGGATTTAATTTTAATCTAAATCCAATTAAATTCGATATAGATTATCTGCAAGAGAAAAAACATATTGGAAATCAAGAATACTTCAAAACTAATGCGCAGTACTCAAGAGGTGATAATGGGCTTTTTGCTTTTGAAATGAAAAGAAATATAATTACGAATTCTTCTGAATATTATAATCTAAGTTATGAATATTTAAATGATTGTCTTAGAGCAGGTTTGGTTTATAGAAGAGAGTTTTATAACGACTCAGAGTTAGAATCTGAAAATTCATTAATGTTCAAAATCACATTAACTCCATTTGGAGATATCAAATCCCCTTCTTTCAACAAATAAATGGAAATAAAAAAAAATTTATTAAAAATTCTTTTTTCTATAATTTTGTTAAATATTGAAACTAATTCTTTTGCATTAACAAAAAATGAAATAATTGTAACTGTTGAAAATCAAATAGTCAGTTCCTATGAATTGAAAAATAAAATAAAAACGATGCTATTTTTAAGCAATCAAAATTTAAATCAAAAAAATATTAATTTTACTAAACAACAAGCATTAAAACAATTAATTGACTACAAATTAAAAAAAAATCAAATAATACAATTTAATATTCAAGCAGACAACGATGTTCAAATTAACAATTATCTAAGAAATCTATCGTCAAAGTATGAAACCGATATTAATGGAATAAAAAAAATTTTTAAAAATAATAATCTTGATTTTGAGCTATATGTAAATGAAATTAAAACTGAATTTAACTGGCAAAAATTAATTTTTAATAAGTTTAAAGATAGAATTGTTTTAGATAAAAAAGAAGTTGATAATGAGTTAAATAATCTTATAGAAACTCAAAGTAATCTGGAGGAATATCAATTAGCAGAAATTGAAATACCATTAAGAAATAATTCAGAAGATAAGAATGCAATTCTAGAAGTAAATAATCAAATTAATAAGATTGGTTTTGAAAAAACAGCTATAAAATATAGTGTGTCAACTTCATCTTTGGATGGTGGAAACATAGGTTGGATAAGTTCAAAATCTTTATCGAAAAAAATTTTGACTATTCTTGATAAAATGAAAATTGGTGATGTCTCAAAGCCTATAATCGAAGGAAATACAGCAACTATAATAAAATTATTAGACAAAAAAACTTTAAATCTTAATAATATAAACCTTAATGAATTAAGGGAAAAAATAATTAAAAATAAAAAAAATGAACTTCTTAATCTTTATTCTAACAATTATCTTTCTAAAATAAAAAATAATTCATTAATTGAGATGAAATGAAAAAAAAAATTATTATAATAGCTGGTGACCCAAATAGTATAAACTCTGAAATAATTTCTAAAATTTGGAAAGTAATCAATCTATCTGTTAAAAAAAAAATATATTTAATTGCTAATTTTAATTTAATTAATAAACAATTTAAAAGACTGAAATCCAAGACATCTATTATTAAAGTTAAACAAATAAAAGAAAATTCTCTTACAAAAAAATTAAAAATAATTGATATTCCGTTAAATTTTAAAAATCCATTTAAAGTATCCTTAAAAAACTCAAAAAAATATATAATTGAATGTTTTAATTTAGCTCATAAACTAGCTGAAGATAACGAGGTTGGAGGCCTAATAAATTGTCCTATTAATAAAAAATTACTACATAAATCAAAAAAGATTGGTGTTACAGAATTTCTAGCCTCCAAATGTAAAATAAATAATGGTTCAGAAGTAATGTTAATTCACAATAAAAAGCTTTCTGTTGTGCCTCTTACCACTCATATAAATATCAAAAATGTATCAAAAAAAATAAATGTAAATCTTATAATAAAAAAAATGACGACATTGCGAAAAGATTTTAAAAAACTTTTTAACAAAAGTCCTAAAATTGGAGTTTTGGGTCTTAACCCTCATAACGCTGAACTAGTTAGCAACTCAGAAGAAATGAAAATAATTAGTCCGGCTATATCAAAGCTTAAAAAAAAAGGATTTTATATTAAAGGCCCTTTATCAGCTGATACATTATTTATAAATAATTACAAAAAATATGATGTTATAGTTGGTATGTACCATGACCAAGTTTTAGCTCCTTTTAAATCTTTGTTTCATTTTGATGCCATCAATATAACTCTTGGGTTAAATTACTTACGTGTATCACCAGATCATGGTCCTGCTAAAGATATAATAAACAAAAATAAAGCTAATCCTTTAAGTTTGTTAAAATGTGTTAATTTTATTAATAACCTTAATTAATGCATTACGCAAAAAAATCTCTGGGACAAAACTATTTAATAGATTTAAATATAGTAAAAAAAATAATTAATTTAACAAAAATTTATAATAAAAATATTTTAGAAATAGGTCCCGGCAAAGGTGCGCTCACTGAGCAGATTTTAAAGAATAAGCCAAAATCTCTAATTTTAATTGAAAAAGACAATATATTATCGAAAGAATTAAAATTAAAATATAAAGATAATAAAAAAATAATAATACATAATGAAGATATTCTTAAATTTAATTTTGAAGAAAAGCTAAAAGATAATTCTATTATCTTTGGAAATCTTCCGTACAACATATCTTCGCAAATACTTGCTAAAATAATTAAATTTAAAAAATATCCCCCTAAGTACTCTGCTTTAATTTTCATGTTTCAAAAAGAGATGGCAGAAAGAATTACTGGTAAATTTAATACATCCAAATATGGAAGATTGTCCATTTTGACAAATTATAGATTAAAGGTTTTAAATAAATTCAATGTTTCTCCGAATTGTTTCTTTCCTAAGCCAAAAATAGATTCAACTATTCTATATTTAAAGCCTAATAAAAAAATATCTAACAAAATTAAAAATATAGAGAATTTAGAAAAAATTACAAATATACTATTTTCAAATAGAAGAAAAATGATCAACAAAAACATGAAAAAAATTTTTAGTAAAGATCAATTAGATTCGATTAAAAATTTAAACCTTAAATCTAGACCTTCAGATTTAAAACCAGAAAAATACTATGAAATTACAGAGCTCTTTGAGAGACTTTAAATGATTTATTTTTATTTATTGAAATAATATTTTCAATTTGCTTATAACAAGTTTCAATATTTTCATTTATTACAATATAATCATAATCTTTCCAGTGTTGAACATCTTTGTCATATGCTTTAAATCTTCTTTCGACTTCTTCTGGAGAATCTTGATTTCTTTTTATTAGTCTTTGTTTTAATTCATTTTTATTGGGGGGTATTAAATAGATTTTTATTAGCTTTAAATTTTTAAATTTAGATAATTGCTGAGTGCCCTGCCAATCAATATCAAAAATTATATCATTTTTTTTTATCATCTTATCCACATTTTCTTTTAAAGTTCCATAATAATTGTCAAAAATTTTTGCATACTCGTAAAATTTACCTTCGCTGATAAGTTTTTTAAATTTTTCATGAGAAATGAAATAATAGTCAACTCCATCTACTTCGTTGGGGCGAGGTTTGCGAGTTGTGTGTGAAACTGATATTTTAAATGATTGATATTTTTGTTGAATTTTTTTTGTAATAGTCGTTTTGCCTGCACCAGAAGGAGAAGACAGAATTACCATGATATTATTTGAATCATGATTCATTTTTTAAAAAATTTACTTATTGATTTGATTTACTATCAATAAATTTTATAGCATCACCTACCGTTAAAATCTTCTCAGCTTCACTGTCTGATATTTCGGAACCAAACTCTTCTTCAAAAGCCATTACTAATTCAACAGTATCTAGACTATCTGCTCCTAGATCATCTATAAAACTTGATTCTTCTGTTACTTTTTCTTCCTCAATACCCAAATGATCAGCTACTATTTTTTTAATTTTTACTTTTATCTCGTCAGACATTAATTACCTTTGTTATGTTAATGATAATTTCTTATTAGATTATTAAATAGAATTGTCAAGCCATATACATTCCGCCATTAACATGAATGGTTTCACCATTAATATAATTTGCCATATCTGATGCTAAAAATGCTACACAATTGGAAACATCTTCGCCCGTTCCCAAATCACCTGATGGAATTTTGCTTATTAAGATCTTTTTAAACTCATCGTTAATTTTATCCGTCATTTCAGTTTTAATAAAACCAGGAGAAACACAATTTATATTTATATTTTTTTTTGCGTATTCAATGGCCAAACTTTTAGAAAAAGCGACTATGCCTGCTTTAGACGCAGAATAATTCGCTTGTCCTAAGTTTCCAGTATGACCAACAATAGAAGTAATATTTATTATTTTTCCAGATTTATTTTTAAGCATTTTTTTAATTGCGAATTTACACATCATAAAAGTAGCAGTTAAATTTACGTCTAAAACTTTTTTCCAATTTTCTTCAGTTAATCGAATCGATATATTGTCTAAAGTTATACCTGCATTGTTAACTAGAATATCTAAACCGCCTAGTTTATTACTGGCGGCTTCTATAAACGACTCTATATTTTTGTGTTCATCTAAATTAAACTTTTCAATATGGATATTGCTAAATTTATTTTTGAGATTATTTAGTTTTTCTTCTTTCGTACCAGTAGCTAAAATTATTGAACCGTTATCAGTAAATTTTTTTACAAGACTATTTCCAATGCCGCCTGTTGCACCTGTGATAATAACTTTTTTATTTTTTAGATTCATCAATTGTTTTTTTCATATCATCTATTGAATTTATACTAAAGCAATTAATATTCTTTACTGTCCTTTTAACCATCCCAGATAAAACTTTTCCAGGCCCTATTTCAATAAAATTATTAACATTTTCCTTAGACATGTTAATTATACTTTCTCTCCATCTTACTGTAGAGCAGATTTGTTCAACTAATAATTTTTTTATATCTTCTGGATTGTTTTCAGGTTTTGAAGTCACATTACACACAACATCAAAAATAGGCTTTTTAAAATTAACTGAATTAATTTTGTCTTTCATTTTAGCAGCTGCTGAGCTCATTAAAGAACAATGAAAAGGCGCGCTTACATTTAAAGGAATAAATTTTCTTTTATTTTCTTTCAAAACAGTTTGTAATGAATTAACGCTTTCAATATCGCCACTTATTATTGTCTGACCTTCTGCATTATCATTAGCAATTTCACAAACGCCTTTTATTTTAGATTCTTTAATCAAATTAATAAGTTGATCTATTTTTAAACCTAATACAGCAATCATGCTACCTTTGCCCACTGGAACAGATTCTTGCATTGATTTACCTCTTTCAAAAAGCAGAAATAATGCATCATTAAATTCTAAAGATTCAGAGCAAACTAAAGCGCTATATTCGCCTAAAGAATGACCCGCAAAAAATTTTGTAGATTTGAAATCAAAATTATATTCTTTTTTAAGAACTGAAAAAATTGCATAACTAACTGTTAGTATTGCTGGTTGTGTATTTTCTGTTAATTTTAGTTTATCTTCTGGGCCTTCTAAAATAATTTTTGAAATTCTATAATTAAGTTTATCATCTGCTTCTTTAAAGATTTTTTTTACAATTTCAAAATTATTGTAAAACTCTGATCCCATCCCTACAATTTGTGAGCCTTGGCCTGGAAAAAGTATAGCATTCATATATTTAGCATTTAATCGTAGATAATTAGTGTTGATATAAATATCTATTATAGTATAAAGCTTTTTTTACAATATGTACTTTAAAGCTAACTAATAAACAATATTCTTTATTTTATGTCTTTTTATGAAAATACTTTAGTTACCAAGCAAGATTTGGGCAAACCTGAATTAGAAAAAATAAAAGAAAAGTATAATGACATTATAAACAACAATTCAGGTAAAGTGATAAAAATTGAAGAATGGGGCTTATTAAACCTTGCTAGAAAAATCAAAAGATATAAAAAAGGATTTTATATTCATTATAAATTTGAAGGAAGTAAAGAAACTTTAAATGAAATCAACAAAAAAATTAAAATTGATAGTTCTATAATTAGGCATCTTGTTGTTAAATATAAAAATTTAGATACAGAAAACGAATACTTTAAAAAAGAAAAATAGATGAAACGAAAAAGGAAAAAATTTCAAAAAAAAGGACAAAGTTCTCTTAACAAACTAAGTTTATTTCAAAAGAATGAAGGAAGATTTAACAAATCTTGTCCTTTTTCTTTAAAAAACGCTCCTATTATTGACTATAAAAATATCAATTTATTAAAAAAATATATATCTGAAAATGATAAAATTCTTTCCTCTAAAATTACAGCTGTGTCTAGCGGCAAACAAAAAAAATTAACCAAAGAGATTAAAAAAGCAAAAATTTTAGGATTAATATAGGTAATTATGGAAATAATACTTTTAGAAAATATAATGAACTTAGGTAACATTGGAGATAAAGTTGTGGTTAAACCAGGATACGGGAGAAACTACCTTTTAAAAACAGGCAAAGCATTAAGATATAGCAAGGAAAATCTAGAACATGTTTCTAGAAAAAAAGATGAATTAAATAAGAAGAATGTTGAGCTTAAGAAGAAATTAAAAGAGATGGCTAAATTAATTAACAAAAAATCCTTTAAATTTAATAAAGAAAGCAAAGAGAATGGTGAATTGTATGGATCGATTAAACCAAAAGAAATATCTACAGCAATCTTCAACAAAATAAAAGTTGAAGTAAAGCCTTCGCAAATAGTTTTGAAAAGTAATTTAAACAAAATTGGTAAATATACAGTAGATATAAATTTTCACTCTGAGGTTTCGGCTCAAATTTCAATCCAAATAGATAAAATTCGATCAGTATAACTTTTCCACAGATAGATTAAAAAAGTGTGTAACTTTTAACTTTAATTACTTTCCTCTCAAACTATTATTCAGAAGTGGAAAAAATCAAATTAACAAATAATAATATAGACCAAAAACAACCTTCTAATATTGAGGCTGAGCAAGCTTTATTGGGATCAATTTTAGTTAATAATGATATCATTGATGAAGTTTCAACAATTATAAATCCTACAAGTTTTTACGACCCTGCTCATACCAAAATATATGAAGTAATTGAAACTTTAAATAACAAAGGAATGATTGCAAACCCTATAACTTTAAAAAATTATTTTGAAAAAGATGATATGTTGAATGAAGTTGGTGGAACAGAGTATTTAGTAAAACTTACAAGATTTTCTGGCTCAACAAAACAAGCAATTGATTATGCAAAAATAATTCATGAGATGTATTTAAGAAGAGAGCTGGTTCTAATTTCAGATAATTTATCTTCTGAAACATTAAATTCAAAAGAACAAAATGCAGAAAAAATTATTGAAAGTACAGAAAAGTCACTTTTTGATCTGGCTGAACGAGGTAGTTTTTCCCAATCATTTTTAAAATTCAACCAAGCGTTAGATCAAACGATTGAGATGGCAACTCTTGCAATGAAAAGTGATAAAGGAATTGTTGGAGTTCCTACTGGTTTAACAGATTTAGACGAAAAATTAGGAGGATTACACAAATCTGATTTAGTAATATTAGCTGGAAGACCTTCAATGGGTAAAACTGCTCTAGCAACAAATATAGCTTATCATGCAGCTCAAGATATTATGAGCAGACAAGAAAAATCATCTGTAGCATTTTTTTCACTAGAGATGTCGTCTGAACAACTATCAACGAGAATTTTATCTGAACAAGCTAGAATTAAATCTGATTATATAAGAAGAGGGAAAGTTACTGAAGAAGAGATAAATCGATATATTGAGACTTCGAGAAATATTTATAATCTTCCACTGTTTATTGATGAAACGCCTGCTATCACAATTGCTACATTAAGTAATAGAGCTAGAAGAATTAAACGTCTTTTTGGTGTTAGTTTAATAGTTGTAGACTACATACAGTTAATGAGATCAAATTTAAATAAAAATGAAGGAAGAGTGCAAGAAATTTCTGAAATTACACAAGGATTAAAAGCATTAGCTAAAGAACTAAATGTTCCAATTTTAGCATTGTCACAACTATCTAGAGCTGTCGAGCAAAGAGATGATAAACAGCCTCAATTATCTGATTTAAGAGAATCCGGATCAATCGAACAGGATGCAGATGTAGTTATGTTTGTTTATAGGGAAGCTTATTACTTAGAGAGAAAACAACCAAAATTAGGTTCAATCGAACACGCGGAATGGCAATCTAAAATGAATGATGTTAACGGACTAGCTGACATTATTCTAGGTAAGCAAAGACATGGTCCAACTGGTACTATCAAAGTTGAATTTGAAGGAATATATACAAAATTCAAAGATTTAAGCAAAAATTAAGTCTAAATTTTATCTTTAGTTATCGTAAATTTAAGATATATCTGAAATATCTCTATGTTTGCTAGTATTTATAAAAAATTGGTTATAGATTTTCCTAAAGCAACTCTTCTATTTTTAGCAATATTAGTCGGCTTTTCTTTTTATCATGCTAAAAATTTCAATTTAGATGCATCATCTGACGCTCTCTTGCTTGAAGGAGATCCGGATCTTAGATATTTAAGAGAAGTTAATGAAACGTATGGTTCAAAAGACTTCCTAGTTTTAACTTATACTCCAGTTTCAAGTTTTACTGAAAAAGAAACTATTCTTAATCTTCAGTTATTGAAATCTAAAATTGAGAAATTAACCTGGGTTGATAGCGTTATTACGGTTATTGATGTTCCTCTTTTAAAAAGCACCGACGAAGGGTTAATGCAAAGGTTAAAAAATTATAAAACTTTAGCCTATCCAGAAATAGACAGAAAAAGAGGATTTGATGAAATTATAAATAGTCCTATTTATAAAAATTACGTTATTAGCGAGGATGGTAAAACATCAGGGATTGTTGTTTATCTAAAAAAAGATGAAAGACTCGCAGAATATATAAAAGTTAAAGACAAATATTTTAATCAATCTATTGAAACAGGTTTGTCAAAAAAAGAAAAAATAAATTATAAAAAATTTCTCAATGAATACGAAGAATATAAAAATTTATACAATATTAGAAATCATCAAAATATAACCGAAATAAGAGATGTGATCAGCAAATATGGAGAAAATGCTAAAATTCATTTAGGAGGTATTCCGATGATTGCTGATGATATGATGAGCTATATTAAAAGTGACATAGTTGTTTTTGGAATTGGAGTTTTTATTTTTATTATTTTAACACTTTGGTTTATTTTTAGAAATTTTAAATGGGTAGTAATGCCATTATTAGGATGTGCAACTTCAGTAATTATAATGGTTGGTCTCTTGGGATTAATTGGATGGAAAGTAACAGTAATCTCATCAAACTTTATTGCTTTAATGCTAATATTAAATATGGCGATGAATATCCATGTAACTGTTAGATTTTTACAATTAAAAAAAGAGTTTCCTCAATTAACAAAAGATGAAGCTGTTTTTGAGGCTAGTAAAAAAATGATGCTTCCAATTCTTTATACTGTTTTAACTACTATATGTGCTTTTTTATCTTTAGTGTTTAGTGGAATAAAACCAATAATAGATTTTGGATGGATGATGACTTTAGGATTGATAGTTTCATTGTTAGTTACATTTTTATTATTACCTTCTTTATTAAACTTATTTTCATCTAATGATGAAATAGACGTTAAAGACACAGAAAAATCCTTCATTACTTCTGCTTTAGGTTCTTTTGCTAAGAATAATAAAATTCTAATTTTTGGGTCTACCTTAATAGTAGTCATATTTAGTATAGTTGGAATATTTAAACTGGAAGTTGAAAATAGTTTTATAAATTATTTTGATAAAGAAACAGAGATTTATAAAGGAATGAAAAAAATTGATGATGATCTAGGTGGCACTACTCCTTTAAATATAATTTTAAAGTTTCCAGTAAAGAAAAAAGAAATTAAGGAAGAGAATGATGAATTTAATGAATGGGAAGAAGAAAATGAAACCAATGAAGATAAAGCTAAATATTGGTTTACAAGAGATAAAATGGACAAGATCATTAAAGTTCATGATTATCTAGATTCTTTGCCAGAAATTGGAAAAGTTTTATCATTTGGATCAATTTTAAGAGTAGCTGAAGATTTAAATAATAAAGAACTGCAAAGTTTAGAAATAGCAGTTTTATACAGTAAAATTCCTGAGGCGATAAAAAAAGAAATTGTTACACCTTATATCTCCGTTGATAAAGATGAAGCAAGAATTAGTCTAAGAATTAAAGACTCCTTAGAAAATTTAAGAAGAAATGATTTAATCAAAAAAATTAATTCTGACTTAAATACAAAATTAGGTTTAGATAGAGATGAGTATAAATTAGCAGGTGTTCTAATCTTATTTAATAATTTGTTACAGAGTCTATTTAAATCTCAAATACTCACTTTAGGTATAGTCATGCTCGGAATTTTTTTAATGTTTTTAGTTTTATTCCGAAATATTGTTCTTGCTTCTATAGGGGTTGTTCCAAATTTTATAGCAGCTTTTTTTATTCTTGGTATTATTGGTTCACTTGGTATTCCGCTAGATATGATGACCATAACCATAGCGGCAATTACAATTGGTATAGCAGTAGATAATAGTATTCATTATATTTACAGATTTAAAGAGGAATTTAAAAAAATAAATAACTATAATAAAACTCTTGATAGGTGTCATAGTACTGTTGGTGTTGCAATTTTAAATACTTCGATAACTATTGTTTTTGGGTTTTCAATTTTAGTTTTGTCAAATTTTATACCGACAATATATTTTGGCGTCTTCACAGGTATTGCAATGTTGCTAGCTATGATTTCAGTCTTAACTTTGCTTCCTAAATTATTATTAGTTTACAAACCTTTTGGTGAAGAATCTGACAAACTCATATGATCAGTAACTTTTTAGAGCATATAAATAGCATAAATTTATTTGATATATTTGTGAGTCTAATTTTTATTTATTGTGTAATACAATGTTTTTTAAAAGGCTTTTCTCTAAGCTTAATTTCTTTTATGAAATGGGTTCTTTCAACAATTGTAACAATTATACTAGTTCCAAAACTTCAGCCGACAGTGAGCGATTACATAGAGTCTGAATTTATTAATAACGTCGGCCTAGGAATAGCAGTTTTTATTTTTACCCTTTTTTTAACAATAGTTATTGGAAAAGCTTTAAGTAGAGCTGTAACTTGGACTGGTGTGGGATCCATAGATAAAACTTTTGGTATGCTGTTTGGTATTTTTAAAGGGTATGTAATCTCAGTGTGTATATTTTCTATATTAAATTGGTTTTATCCATATCAGAATTGGGGTATATCAGTTGAAGATGCTATCTCATTTAATTTAATTAATAAAGGAAGTGAAATACTTGTAGAAGAATTTCCTTCTAATGAAGATTTCATTGATACAAAAGAAAAAATTGAAAAAATTTAAATTAGATAAATTAAGAGAGGAATGTGGTATTTTCGGAATATCCAGCCATGAAGATGCATCTGCCTTGGTTGCTTTAGGTTTGCATGCTTTACAACATCGTGGTCAAGAAGGGTGTGGAATAGTTTCCTATGATGGAAAAAATTATCATTCAGAAAAAAGACAAGGATTAGTTGGTGATCACTTTACTAAAAACGACGTTATCAAAAAACTTCCAGGAAAATTTGCCATAGGACATAACAGATATTCCACGACTGGAGAAACTTCTTTAAGAAATATACAGCCTTTCTTCGCAGATCTTCATATGGGAGGATTAAGTATAGCTCATAATGGTAATTTAACTAATGCATTGGTTTTAAGAGAATCTTTAGTTAAAGATGGTGCAATTTTTAGAACAACAAGTGATACAGAAACAATAGTGCAATTAATTGCAAAATCAAAAAGAGAGAAAATAGTTGATAAATTAATAGACACTCTTTTCCAAATAAAAGGAGGTTATTCATTAGTTGTTATGACTAATAAAAAATTAATAGGAGCGAGAGATCCTTTTGGAATAAGACCTTTGGTAATTGGTAAATTAAAAGAATCTTTTATTTTAGCATCTGAAACATGCGCTCTAGATATTGTTGGAGCATCATTTGTTAGAGAAGTTGAAAATGGAGAGATTGTAGTTGTAGAAAATAATAAACTAAATAGCATAAAACCTTTTCCAAAACAAAAAGCAAGACCATGTATTTTTGAATATATTTATTTTGCCAGACCAGATAGTCTTGTTGATGGAAAATGTGCTTACGAATATCGTAAGAATTTTGGTATACAGCTTGCAAAGGAAGCTGATATTAATGCAGATATAGTTGTTCCAGTTCCAGACTCAGGTGTTCCAGCAGCTTTAGGTTATGCTGAATATTCAAAAAAAAGATTTGAATTAGGATTAATAAGAAATCATTATGTTGGCAGAACTTTCATTGAACCATCTCAAAACATACGAAGTTTAGGTGTTAAATTAAAGTTAAGTCCAACAAAAAGTATTGTTAAAAATAAGTCTATAATATTGATAGATGACTCTTTGGTAAGAGGAACAACGTGTCATAAAATAGTAAAAATGCTTTATGAAGCTGGGGCTAAAGAAGTGCATGTAAGAATTGCTTGCCCAGAAATAAAATTTCCTGATTTTTATGGTGTTGATATGCCAACAAAAAAAGAGCTTTTAGCACATAAAAAAACGAATGAAGAAATGTGCGAATATATTAAAGCTAAATCGCTTAAATTTTTAAGCTTGGAAGGACTTTATGAAGGATTAAATAAAGGTAAAAGAAATAATGGATATCCTCAATTCAGCGATCACTATTTTACTGGTGATTATCCTATCAAACCTTCAAATAATTTGGGCGAAGAAAAAATAAAACAATTGTCTTTACTAAGCAGTAAATCAAGCAATTAGTTTATAATTATTAATTTATTTTTATCGTTAAGATAGACAATAGAATCATTAATAAATGTTGGAAAAGATCTAAGCTTGGAAGAAAGTTTGTGAATATTTTTTATTTTACCATCTGAAGTAAATTTTACTAAATAAGAATTGCTCAAGAATAAAAATAAATCATTATTAACAATTGCTAAAGATTTTATATTGATAGATTTTTTTTTTGTATCCAAAAAATTAGCTATATTTTGACTTATATCAATAGAATATATTATCTCACCAGTATCTAAATTTATACAAACTAACAAATTATCTTTTGTAATTAAAAATAAATTTTTTCCAGAAATTATTGGTTTCAAAAAAGATGTAATTGCAATCTTAGAAAATATTGAACCAGTGTTTGAGTCTAATATATATAAATATAAATCAGTAGAAACAATTAGTTTATCTTGATTTAATACTATTGGGTTTGAATAAAATAAATTGCTTGGATTTATATCTAAAGATTGATTTAAATTAATAAACCATTTAATTACTCCTCGACTATCAATATAATAAAGTGAACCATAAGTGTTCAGATAAAATAAAGAATCTTTGTTTGAAGCTAATGAATTAATAAAATTATTTTTTATGATAGTTTCTTCGGTTGGTATAATTTTTAATTTCTCTCCATTTTCTTTATTAATAAAATATAAAGAATTATTGATATCAGCTATTAAAAGTTTTTTTCCTATAATTTTAAGATTTGACCTAAAAGGTATTTTGTAATTTTTAGCCCATAGCAATCTTCCAGTTACATAATCTAAAGCATATAAATAGCCAAAATTATCACCAATATAAATTATATTCTCTTCAATTATAATATTTAGATTCTTTTTAATTTTTCTAAATTTTTTTTTATAAAAATTATACTTTAAAATAATTTGTTGATTCTCTACTGAATATACAATTATATTCCCTTTATCATCGGTAACTATAGCTTTTTGATTATCATACAATAATCTATCTTTAGTTTTATACCTACTTAGCCTTCTGCTTTTAAAAATCAATTCATTTAAATTTTTATAGCTGAAATTGGCTAAATTATTAGAACTGTTATAATATTCGTCTGTCCATTTTAAATTTGATTTGATTGGATCTAAAATAATTTCTAAATTATTATTGAAATCAATAAGAGCATTAAATGATTTAGTTTTAGTATAAAGTGTTTCAAAATCTTTAAATCTTTCTTCTTTTTTTAAATTCGCTTCATTGCTACTTTTCCAAATACCAGTTTTATTATCAAAGGAACAGCTTGATAATATTATTAAAAGTATTGATGCTAAAAAAATTTTCATTAATTCTAATATAAACTAATAATAATCTTATTTATTATTTTGATATTTCCATAGCAGCTTCTTTCCATATAGAATTATCTGCTATGATTTCTTCAAGTAATTTATTTCCCTCTGTGTCTCTTGATATCTTTTTAAAATATAGAGCTTTTTTTAATTTAACTAGGTTTCTTTGTTCTGTTGTAATATTAATATTTTCTATAATTTCAAAAAGTTTTAATATTTCATCGCTATTTTCTTCAAGATTATTTTCTATAATATTATTTAATGCCAATATCGAATAAAATTTATTTTTACTAAATATAATTTCTTTATAAATAAGTTTTGATTTCTCGTTATCTTTGGATGACAAATGTATTCCAGCTTTAATGTACTGTTCAGAAATTTTTTCATTTTGATTATTTTGATAATAATTTAAAAAAATTATTACTGATAAAATTGCAATTATAATAAATAAAATTGAGAATAATAGCTTCTTTTTTTTTCTTAATATATCTACACTTTTTTCAATTAAATCTTTTTTATCTATAATTTCATTTTCCATATAAAAAATTTTTGTTTTTGGGAAACAGTTTTGTTTTTACTTCTTTACTATATTTTTTTACAGCTTTTTCAATTACTGTATTTAGATTGACATATTTTTTTACAAATTTTGGATAAAAACCGCTTAAACCAATAATATCATCGGTTACTAAAATTTGGCCATCACAGTATGATGATGATCCTATCCCAATCGTAGGTATTTTTAATAAATTTGTAATTATCTTAGCTGTGTTTGGTGTGATACACTCTAAAACAATTGAGAAAGCTCCAGCTTTTTCAATCGATATTGATTCTTTAATTAACTTTTTAACTTCCTTTTTATTTTTGCCTTCGACTTTAAATTTATTTTTAAATTGAGGGGTATAACCTATGTGGCCCATCACAGGTATTTTAGCCTTTGTTATCTCTCTTATTATTTTAAAATTTTTGTTATTACTTTCTATTTTTACAGCATCACAATTTGTTTTTTGAAAAATTAATTTTGCATTTTTTTTTGCTTGAGAAGGGTTTTTATACGAACCTTTTGGCATATCAACCACCAATAAAGATTTTTTAATTCCTTTTCTAACGCTAATGCTATGCTGAATAATAGTATCTAATGTAATTTTATGAGTATTTTTCATGCCATACAAGACATTAGCCATTGAGTCTCCAACTAAAGTTATATCGCAGTATTTATCTAAAATTTGAGCAATATTTTTTGAATATGCAGTTAAGCTTACAATTTTTTTTTTATTCTTTTTTTCTAATATCTTTTTTATTTTTTTAGACATTATTCCAGCTCAATAGTGCTAGGTGGTTTTGAGGTTATATCATACACTACTCTATTTATCCCTGGTACACCATTAACGATTTTATTTGAAATTTTGTCCAAAAAATCTTTTGGAAAATTAAAATAATCTGCTGTCATGCCATCTTCCGAAACCACTGCTCTTAACAGACAAGTGTATTCATATGTTCTTGAATCTCCCATTACTCCAACTGTTTTCATAGGTAGCAAGGCAGCATAGGCTTGCCATATCTTATGATAAAGTTTGTGTTTAATTAATTCATTTATATAAATATGGTCAGCTTCTTGAAGAATTTTTATCTTCTGAGGTGTAATTTGACCTATTATTCTAATTGCTAAACCTGGGCCAGGAAATGGATGTTTATTTCTTATGCTGTCAATTAAACCTAATGATTTTCCTAGAATTCTAACTTCATCTTTAAAGAATTCTTTCAGAGGTTCTATTAACTTTAGATTCATTTTCTTTGGTAATCCGCCTACATTGTGATGGGATTTTATTTTGGATGATTGACTACCTGTTGCAGATCGACTCTCAATGACATCAGGATATAAGGTTCCTTGAGCAAGGTACTTTATGCCTTTAAATCTTTTAGACTCTTTTTCAAAAATCTTAATAAATAAGTTCCCTATAATTTTTCTTTTTTTTTCAGGATCGTGAATATTTTTAAGTTTTTTAAAATATATCTTTGAAGCATTAATTAATCTAACATTTAACTTATATTTTTTCTTAAATATATTATAAGAATATTTAAATTCATTCTTTCTCATTAATCCTGTATCGACCATTATACAAATAAGTTTTTTTCTAATAGCCTTATTGATTAACAAAGCAACAACGCTACTGTCTACACCGCCAGATAAAGCGCAAATTACTTTATTATTTTTAACATTTTTTTTGATCTCATTAATCAATCTGCTCTTCTCTGAAATTACATGCCATTTTTTTTTTATTTTACAAATAGAAAACAAAAAATTCCTAAATATTTCTTTTCCATTTACTGTATGTGTTACCTCTGGATGAAATTGCATCCCATATATTTTACTTTGAGTATTTTCTATAATGGTGAATCTTGAATCTTTAGTTGAAGCTATTGTTTTAAAACCTTTAGGTAGTTTTATTACTGCATCTTGATGACTCATCCAAACTGATTGATTTTTTATATTAAAAAAATTTTTAATTAACAAAGATTGATTTTTTTTAAAAATAAAAGCTCTTCCAAATTCTCTTTTTTTTTTTAAAGATTTGATAGATCCGCCAAATAATTTAGCTATTAATTGCAATCCATAACATATCCCAAGGATAGGAATTTTTTTTAAAAATATCTCTTTTGGTATACTGGGATATCTTTTTTTTGTTACAGTTGAAGGGCCTCCAGATAAAATTATCCCTTTTATTCCATTATAATCTTTAATTTTATACAAGTCGTTAATTGTTAAAATTTCAGAAAAAACACCAAGATCTCTTATTCTTCTAGCTATTAACTTTGTAACTTGAGAACCAAAATCAATAATAATAATTTTTTCCTTAAGATTCTGGAATGACATTTATTTTTTTGAAGAATTTTCTATTTCAATTCTAAGTTTCTTACTTTTCTGACAATAATTTTTACAAAAAACAAGTAATTGCTCTATTAGTTTTTTGCTTTCTATAAAATCTGATTCTTTTAATTTCAATTTTGCAAGATTATATATTGCTTCTTCATTTTTTGGATTAAGCAATATCACTGTATTTAAGTTTTTCTCCTCTAATTTTTTTTTCTTTTGCTCATTAAATATTTTTGATAAATAAAGATATGACTTTTCATTTTTTGGATTAAAAACTATATCTTGTTCGAATTTAAATTTTGCTTTATCAAATTCTTTTTTTTCATAAAATATTAATCCTTCATTGAAATAAGTGGTGTTAGCAAGCAAATTACTAGATGTTAAAAAGAGAAAAAAAATAATTTTTAATAGTTTCATATCTATAATTTATAATTTAATGTTGATTTGATCATTTCCACACTATGTACCATACTTTCATAAAATCCTGCTTTGGTAATTTTTATAAACTTTGCATTTTTTTTAATATCATTTAGTTTTTTTGCTCCAATATATCCCATGGAAGATCTTAAACCTCCTTTTAATTGATATATAATTTTAGAAACATTTCCTTTATACTCTACTCTTCCATCAACTCCTTCTGGTACAAATTTTGATTTATCTTTATAATTTTTTTGAGAATATCTGTTAGAAGATCCAGATGACATAGCTCCAATAGAACCCATGCCTCTATATTGTTTATAAAATTTATTTTTTATTTTAAATTTTTTTCCTGGACTTTCATCGGTTCCAGCAAATATAGAGCCCATCATAATAGCGTCTGCACCCGCAGCTATTGCTTTTGCTATATCTCCTGAAAACTTTATGCCTCCATCAGAAATTATTTTTGTTTTTTTTCCCTTTAAAGCTTTGCTAACTTCCATAATAGCAGTAATCTGTGGGACTCCTATTCCAGCAACCATTCGTGTTGTGCAAATTGAACCTGGTCCAATACCAACTTTAATAATATCAGCGCCCGAATTATATAATTTTTTTGCAGCCTCTCTTGTAGCAATATTGCCCACACAGATCGGGGTTTTATAATTATTTTTTTTAATTTTAGATAAAATTTTTAAAACTTTTTCACTGTGACCATGGGCTGTATCAATTACAATTAGATCTACACCGCTATCTATTAAGGATTTTGCTCTATTTAAATCATTAAAGCTAGTTCCTATAGCGGCTCCAACAAATAAATTTTTTTTTCTAACTCTTGCAACTTCTTGACTTTGTTTTTTTATGTCTAAATTTCTATGTATAATTCCAATACCGCCTGATTTAGCCATTGCAATAGCCATTGTGGACTCTGTAACCGTATCCATTGCTGAAGATAAAAAAGGTGCCTTTAATTTAATGTTTTTGGTTAAATTTAAAGAGATGTCAGTGTCTGATGGTAAAATGTCTGAAAAACACGGCAGCAACAATACATCGTCAAAAGTTAATGCCTCTTTAATTGCTTCCATATAAACTTATATACAATTTTTAAAAATTATAAAGTCTTTAATATCATACAATGTAAATAAGTCTCTTTTGATTCGTTTCTGCTCGACTCTGGTTTAAAAAATTCTACTTTTTTAAACTTAGATTTTGCTAATTCTTTAACTTCCAGAAAATCTTCACCCATAAATAATTTTGACACTAAAACTCCATTTGGTTTTAAAATTTTTGATGCAAATTCAATAACATCTGCACATAATTGATTGGTTCGAATACAATCTAAAGACTTATTTCCAGTTGTATCAGCGACCATATCAGAAATCACTACATCTAATTTTTCTCTAAAAAACTTTAAAATTTTTTCTTTTGTATTTTCTTCAAGAAAGTCACACTGTAAAAATGAAACATTTTTTAGTTGATCCATCTTTTTGATATCTAATGATAATATTTTTCCAACTGTAATAATTTTGCTTGAAACCTGTGACCACCCGCCTGGATAAGCACCTATATCTAATAATTTAGTATTTTTTTTAATAAATTTATATTTCTTATTTAATTCAATTAATTTAAATGCTGATCGTGAACGATAACCTAAAGTTTTAGATTTTTTAAAAAATTGATCTCTATGTTGTTTGATCTTCCAGGTATTGCTTTTTTTACTCTTTTTTGATTTTTTCATTATAAAACATCTTCATGCTCATCTTCTGATGTTTCTAAAGTTTCTTTTTTATTTCTATTTTTATACATAAAAAAACTAATAGGTATTGAAATTAAATAAACCAAACCAAAAACTAAAAGTGTTTCAAATGTATAATCCAATAGAGAAATAAAAATTATTCCAATGCCTAATAAAATAAAAGCTGTTGCTTTTGGAGAAATTGATATTTTTTTTAAAGATAAAGTTGGAAATTTGCTTACCATTAAAATAGCTATCAAAATTGTAAAATAAGGAGTTAAATTTTTAATATTAAAATTTAAATTTAGATCTGCAAGTTCAAAAATTAAAGGCATTAAGATTAATATACCGCCCGCAGGTGAAGGAACTCCTTCAAAATAATTACTTTTCCAAAGTTGTTGATCGTCAATTTTAGTTAGATTAAATCTTGCTAGCCTTAAAACGCAACATACTGAATAAATTAATGTAATTGCCCAACCTAATTTACCGTAATTATTTAATTCCCAAAAATATAAAATAAAAACAGGGGCTATACCAAAACTTACAAAATCTGTTAGTGAGTCTAATTCTTTACCAAATTCCGATGTTCCTTTTATCAAACGTGCGATTCTCCCATCCAATGCATCAAGTATAGCTGCTAATAAAATAAAAATTACAGCTAAGCTATAATTGCCGTCTATTGAAAATTTAATTGAACTAATGCCGAGACATACACCTCCTAAAGTTAATATATTTGGAAGCAAGTATCTTGTTTTTTTAGATGAAACTAATTTAAATTTTTTATTTTCTTCCATTATTCAAAAGCTATTAGGCTTTCTCCTGCTACTACATTTTGTCCAACTTTAGCTAAAACTTTTTTATTCTTAAAATAAATATCTACTCTACTTCCAAAACGTATCATTCCTATTCTATCGCCTTGTTTTAAGCTTTGTCCTTGCTCAACTTCACACACTATTCTCCTTGCGATTAAACCTGCTATTTGAACAACAATAATTTCTTCGCCGGATTTACTACATTTAATTTTATAATAATTTCTCTCATTTTCCTCGCTTGCCTTATCTAATGAAGCATTTAAAAATTTTCCAGGTTTATAATTAATTTCTTCAACCGTTCCTGTTAACGGCGTTCTATTAACATGACAATTAAATACATTCATAAAAATACTTGCTTTTGTATAAGTCGTATTTTCTAATTGTAATTCAATAGGTCCAGTTCGCTCTGAAATATCAGTTATTAAACCGTCTGCTGGACTAACTAAAAAAGCATCATCATTAATAGAGTATCGCTCTGGATCTCTAAAAAAATAATAAATCCAAATAGTTATTAAAATGAAAATTGCACCAAAAAACTTTGAAAAAAGCAAAACTATAAATGTTGCAATTATAGAAATAGCTAAAAATTTGTAACCTTCTTTGTGAATATTCGGAAAAATTGTGTTAAACATAATTTTAAGTTTGCTAATTTTTTCCTAATATGTATAAAAATCCTGCTTAATCAATCTATATTTTATGGCAAAAATTAAAGTTAAAAACCCAGTAGTTGAGCTTGATGGTGATGAAATGACAAGGATTATTTGGTCATTTATCAAAGATAAGCTCATTAAGCCATATCTTGATATCGATCTTAAATACTTTGATTTAGGTATGGAGAGTAGAGATAAATCAAATGATCAAATTACTATAGATTCAGCCAATGCAATTAAACAATATGGTGTTGGGGTTAAGTGCGCAACAATCACACCGGATGAAGGTAGGGTTAAAGAATTTAAATTAAAAAAAATGTGGAGATCTCCAAATGGAACTATAAGAAATATTTTAGGTGGTACTGTTTTTAGAGAACCGATCATTTGCAAAAATGTTCCAAAACTAGTTCCTGGTTGGACTCAACCTATAGTAATTGGAAGACATGCGTTTGGAGATCAATATCGTGCAACAGATTTTTTAATTCCAGGTGAAGGAAAAATGGAAGTCAAATGGACTTCTAAAGATGGAAAAGACAAAAAAGAATTTGAGGTTTTTAATTTCACAGGTCCTGGTATTGCTTTATCAATGTATAATTTAGACGACTCTATAAAAAATTTTGCAAGGGCATGCATGAATTATGGTCTTGAAAGAAAATGGCCAGTTTATTTGTCAACTAAAAATACTATTTTAAAAGCCTATGACGGAAGATTTAAAGATTTATTTCAAGAAGTTTATGAAAAAGAATTCGCTGAAAAATTTAAATCAGCTTCAATAACTTATGAACACCGTTTAATTGATGATATGGTGGCTTGCGCTATGAAATGGAATGGTGGATATGTCTGGGCATGTAAAAATTATGATGGAGATGTACAATCTGATACGGTGGCACAAGGTTTTGGGTCACTAGGACTAATGACAAGTGTTCTAATGACACCAGATGGAAAAACTGTAGAGTCCGAAGCTGCTCATGGAACTGTTACTAGACATTATAGAACCCATCAAGAAGGAAAAGAAACTTCAACTAATCCTATTGCATCTATATTTGCTTGGACAAAAGGTTTAGCCCATAGAGGCAAGCTAGATAATAATGACGAATTAATTAAATTTGCTTCAACTTTAGAAAAAGTGTGTGTTGAAACTGTTGAAAACGGATCAATGACAAAAGATTTGGCAATATTGATTGATAAATCTTCAAAATATTTAACCACAAATCAGTTTTTAGAAGCAATAGACAGTAATTTAAAAAAAAAGCTTAATTAATTTTTTTGCTTAAAGCTTTAAAAGCATCTTCAATTTTATCTTTATTGGCGCCTCCAGCTTGAGCAAAATCTTTTCT
>CACIYJ010000011.1 GCA_902590845.1 uncultured Pelagibacteraceae bacterium | reverse complement strand
TAGTTTATTGGATTATTTTAACAAAGAGTATATTGAGGGAAGAAAAAAATTTTATTACCCAAAAAGTAAAAAATTTTTTAGAATTAACACAGGTGAAATGAGTAATTTAGAGACTTATGAAGCTATTCAGTTTCAACTTCTAAGCAATGATAAAAAATATATAATTCACTCTATTTCGGGAATGATATTGTATGAAAACAATATTGAGGACTGCTATGATTTAAAAAAGACTTTAGTTCAAGAAATAAAATCTTTGTTTCCTAATTCAGTAGACAAGAATTATAAACAAAAACACACACTTGATAAAACCGGAAAAAGTATTGTTGAACGTCATGATTTTAAGTTAGAATCCGGAGGATTGGTGATAGTAAAATGTTCTGATTGGAGCGAAGAAATGCATTCTGCTGATAAACTCACTGTTGGAATAATTTCAAAAGAATTTCGTGATTGGCTAAATAATGAAGCTTATTAATAATCAACAGCAGGACTCATAAGCCTGGGTTCGATGTGTTAAATTGAACCTATCAGTAAACAATTTCAACTTACCCGAAATCTTGACACACATAGGTCACAGTGGGAAAGTGTTAGTTATGAGGATATTTTTAACAGTAATAGTTTTAATCTTTAGTCTTCAATCTTTAACTAAGGCAGATGATATTAGTGACTTTCAGATTGAAGGGATGAGTATCGGGGATAGTTTGTTAGACTATATGAGTATTAATCAAATAAAAGACTCTAAGAGAAACTATTTTCAAGATAAAAGAAAATATTATGTTGTATCTAAAGCAGATAATTTAGAAAATTATGAATCTGTAGATATCTATTTAAAATCTGGAGATCGAAAATATATAATTAGAACAATTGGTGGCATGATAGAGCTTGATAAAAATAGTTGTTTACCAAAAAAAAATAAAATTTCTCTTGAATTGCAAAAAATGTTTCCCAATATAAAGAAAGAAGAATTTGATAGAGCTCATGACTATGATAAATCAAAAAAATCTAGACAATACCAATCAGTATTTTTCCTAAAAAAGACAAAAAATAGAAATGATCCTCATATCAGAGTTGAGTGTAGTGTTTGGTCAGAAAAAGTTAAAAAAAAAGATGGCTTTGTTGACACTCTAAATGTGATTGCTATGTCAACTGAAATTCTTAATTGGATTTATAATGGTTACAAATAATCAAGCGCGGGACTCATAATCCCGTGCCTTGTGGTCTAATCAACTGAGTATAAAACACTAATTACAACTATCTCGAAATCTTGACACACATAGGTCACAGTGAGAAAATGTTTATATGAGGGTATTTATTACAGTTCTAGTTTTAATCTTTAGTCTTCAATCCTGGACCAAGGCGGATGATATCAGAGACTTTGAAATAGAAGGGATGAGTATTGGAGATAGCTTGCTGGATTATTTTAGCGAGAATGAAATAAAAAATAATACTAGACATAATTATTATAAAAATAAGATAAATTTCCAATTTGTTGCTATAGAATTTTATAAACATTCATTATTCAAAAACTATTCTGGTGTTCAATTTCATGTGAAAAAAAATGATAAAAAATATAAAATTTATTCAATATCCGGATATGATTTTTATGATAACGATATTAAAGGTTGTTATAAAAAACAAAATGAAATTGATAAAGAACTTTCCGTATTATTTAAAGATGCAGAAAGAGAGGAGGGAAAACACAAGCTTCGAAGCGATAAATCTGGGAAAAGTACTATAAGAAGAATTTTTTATACTTTTGAGTCAGGAGATGCCACAGCTATCAACTGTTACGATTGGAGTAATAAAATGCTGGAAGAAAATAATTGGACTGATAATTTAGATGTTTCTATAGAAACAAAAGAACTTATAGAAGCATTTATTATAAAAAACCCACATTAGTTGTACTGGTGCATATATTTTGATAATGGGTATTAAGAAATTTCTTGTTATGAGGGTATTTATTATAGTTCTAGTTTTAATCTTTAGTCTTCAATCCTGGGTCAAGGCTGATGATGTTCGAGACTTTCAGATAGAGGGAATGAGTATTGGGGATAGTTTGTTGAATTTTTTTAGCGAAAAAAAAATTACGAATAGTATTGTAAATTGGTACGATGATCTGGAAAAAAATAGATACATAGCAATCGCTTTAGACAGCGAAAATTTTAAACAATATGATTTTGTTGATATATTTACGAACTATGGTGATGAAAGTTATAAAATTGCTACAATAGCAGGTGTAATGTATTTTGGTAATGATAAAGAAATTAGAGATATAAATCATTGTTATAAAAAACAAATAACTATTGCTGATGAAATTAAATCAATGTTTAAAGATTCTCAAAAAAAAGGACCAGTTAAAATGATGTTTAAAAGTGCAGATCCAACAGGTAAATCTAGTTATACCGATATATATTTGACTGTAGATGATAACTACACAGTAGTTATTGCATGTTATGACTGGAGTGATGATTTTGAAAACAAAGAAGATCATATGTATCTAGCTCTTCGTTCAAAAAAAGTCAGCGATTGGTTAAATTAAATCAATTTATTTAAAAACTAAAAATTTGAATTGTAAACAATAAGTAAATAATCCCAAGCCAAGTTCTTAGTCTTTTGTTAACCAAAATAACTTTTTTTTGATTTTTCATTATAAATCTACTAAACAAAATACTCATAACGATTGGGATACAGCAAAAAAAGTATGATAATAAAATATATCTATCTAAAGCAGTCAGATAATTTAGTTTTGGTATATCGTCTGAAAAAACAAAAATATAGGCAATTAAAGAAAGAAAAGCTACTACCGATGTAGTTAATCTAGCGTCTAAATGGTTTGTTGGTATCCATAAAACAAACCATGCTATACTTAAAATTAAAAACACAGGCACAATTATTTTATAAATATAATAAGCTGAATTTCTTTCAATATTTAAAATTAAATCAATTGAGTTTTCATTATGTGAATGTATTTTATCCGAATACTTATTATAAAAACTTTTAATAATTATTTCATCACTTTCTATATTGACATTTTTAACTGACCATTCTTTTAAATAATTTTTAGACACATTATTTAAATAATTTTCTAATCCTAAAAAAGCTCCTTTATCAGGAGAAATAAAATGCACAGCTGCTTTACCAGTATTTGGCCAAGTTTCCTCAGTTACCGAAGTGCTTCTAGCGCCAGAAGTGATTTTGATTTTTAAAGTTTGTTTATCAAACGGAAATTTTTTAAAATCAAACTCTTGTCTAAATTGTCCTATTCCTGACTCGCGTCTAATTGTTCTTACTTTTTTGTTGTCGTAAGTGAAATAAATAGGAATGCTGCCTTCTGGTTCCGGAGTTTTAACACCTTTTCTAATATCAATGTCATACTTATATTCTTTTATTTCAACTTCTTGAATAGGATAAGGCCCATTCTCGAATCTTGCTTCGTAAATATCATCTTCAAGTAAACCATGAGCTAGTTTATTTAACTTTGGTCTTTTATTAGTAAAGTCAGATTCAAATGAAATCTCAAGCAAACCTTTATTCGTATCTATGTTATTTATGTATTCCAAATTAAAACTGGAGAGTTTTATATTATTGTAATCATAGACATAAGGTTGAAGAGTAATTATTTTGTTTTCACTTAGAGTAAGTTTTGCTGTTTTATTTATTTTATGCAATTGCTTAATTTCTTTGTCTGAAATTTTAGATAAATTTACGTCATTATATTTTTGAACCGATACACCCTGTGAAAAATTTTTCTTGTCAAATAAAGAAAATCTTATAACCGGGTAGTTTTCTTTATCTCTTTTGATAATTATTTTTTTATTATTTTTATCCCACGCAAAATCATAGAACAAACCTATATCGTTTCTTGTTTCTTGGAATGGGTAGGATTTAATTATACCAGTTTGATAGATTCGATTATTAAAGTCTTCTGTTATATCAGCTTTAGCTTGAAAAAAGCCAGGTAATACAACGCTTAAAAAAAGCAATAAAAGAAATTTATATTTAATTAAATTCATAAACAATAAGTTGAGTTTGATTTATTATAATCATAATATTTGAAATGGCAAAGATAAGAAAAAGCGCCTCCATAGAGAGCGGTTTAATGGAAGTTTTAAAAATTTTGTCCGATGAAGAAATCAACAAAGCAATCGGTAAAACTTCTTCATATCTTAGAAAATGTAGCAATCCTGATTTGGCACAGCAAATTGATCACAACGATTCATTTAAACTTGACCATGCCTGCATTCAAAAAGGTAAAGCTCCACCTTTACTTACTGCTTACGAATACATGATTGCTCAATTATTGGATAAATCTGATCATTATGAGAACAAAGATATTAATGAAATGTTAGTTAAGTCAACAATATTACATGGAAGGCTTACAGAGTTAGTTAAAGAAGCTAAAGAACCTAAAAGCGATAAGGGTGTCGCAATATCAGCTTTAGAAAAAAAAGATATATTTGAAGCTATTACAGATTTGGAAAATAAAATTCTTAAAATTAAACTTACTATTGACGGTAAAGATAAATAATTAAACCGAGTTTTTAAGATATCTTCTCATATTTATCCCACTTGCCATCTTGATCGTTATCATAAGCCATGACATCAGCAGTACCATTATCATCTTCATCTATTTCAGCTCGATCAGGATTACCATCTAAGTCATCATCAAATAGAAAGATTTCAAAGTTTTCATTTTCATTTTCATCAAATCCTACTACTTCAATTATACCATCCTCATTTTGATCAATAACTGCGGCATCTATCTTTCCATTTTTGTTTTCATCTATAAACCAAACATCTGTAATACCATTTTTGTTCATATCTCTTTTTTCGGCATCAGGGTATTTTTTATCTATGCTATTTTTTTTGGTTTTTTTATTTTTTTTGGTGATCCAAGTAGGTTTTTTTTCTTTCTTTTGAATATATTTATTTTTTTTTATTTTTTTTTCCGGTTTCTTTAGAAACTCAACCATATTGTTCACTGATATAGCAAAATTTAAATTTTCACCTTCTTTAGTAAATGTATTTACTCCAACTAATTTTTTGTTTTTATTAAATAAAGGACCACCAGAGTTACCTGGATTTATAGGAGTTTGTGTTTGTATTACATCAGCAAAATGATAAGAATTTCTATATTTCCATTTATAATTTGGCCTCAACTGACTCACCATACCGCTGCTAAAGCTCCAAATTAAATCATCAGGATGTCCAATAGCAAAAACTGTTTCACCAATACTGACATCGTTAAAATTTCCTAATGAAACTGGCTTAATGTCATTTGGCAATTCCGCAACCTCCAATAAAGCTAAATCTTTTTCTCTATCTATTTTAACAACTCTTGCGTTGTAGGATTCTAAATTATCCAACATGTATTGTTCAGCGACTAAATCTTTAGGTTTAAGCCATACCCTTACATTTTTAGCACCTTCAACAACGTGCCAATTAGTTATTATTTTTTTTCCATTATGATTAATTATAAAGCCTGAACCAGAAGTATTTTTTTTTCTGTTTCCTATGAAAACTACACTTTTAGAATAATCTTTATAAATATTTTCTGATGTTCCTTTAAATTTAGTTAAAGTAGGTCTGTTTTTATTTTTACTAAGCAATATTGGCCTAATAACTTCTAAGTAATTTTTATTAGCCTCTATATCTAGTTTTAATTGTTTAATTTGTCTTTTATTAGATAATGGCGTTCGGTATATAGCCAAATTCTCTTTTCCAGTTATTTTAGAGCTAAAGATAAGATTATTAAAATTTTCTGAATAAGCCGTAGTACCGTAAGAAATTATAATAAATAAAATTAAAAATTTTTTAATCATTGAAGATTTTTTTTAGGTATGAATAAAAAGGTTCCACCACCATGTTTCCATGAGTCGGGGTGATAGTACATAGGTTTTTGAAATTCAGTATAAGTTACCTTCATCAATTGAGTAAGTTGATCTAAATCTAGAGGATAAGATTTTTTATTATATACATTTAAATTATTTATAATGGATAGAGCAAATCTAGAATTATTAGTACCTTTAACTGTATCTGAAACTTGACCGGTAGTTCCAGATGATAAAACTGATCTGGATCTCAAATTCAAAGCTGATTCTAAATATTTTTCATATTCTTCCTCACCGTGTATAACCACGTCATCTATTAAATTTAAACCCTTAAACTTTGATCCTACAAAACAAGAGTCTACTAATACAGCCAGGTGATGAGCCTTTATCTCAGTTAAGAAAATATCAATATCAGCAATATTTATCCAATCTCCTTTGTCCCAACTAGGACTACCATCAACAGGTATCCAATAAGCTTGTTTAGCTTTTATTTGTCCATGTCCTGAATAGTAAACAAGTACGTAATCATTAGTAGTGCTCAGTTTTGATAATTCTTTAAATCCATTAAAAATATCTTCCCTTGTACCGTTTTCTACTGTCAAAATTTTTTCAAATTTATAATTTTTATCTAACACCTCTTTAATGTCACGTATATCGTTAACAGGGGATACTAAATTATCCCAGCCTGTTTTATAATTGGAATTGCCAATCAATAAAGCATAATATTTCCCGTTTGGTTTTAAAGTAATTTTCTTTCTTTTTTGAGATGGGATCTTTCGTTCTACAACTTGAGTTTCTGTAAATTCTTTATTTGTTTCAAATATCTTAGCAATTATTGTCTTTTGAACATTGAAATCAAAGAGAAATTTATTTTTACCATCTTTTGTCACAGCAAAACCCATGCCAGAGTTTTTAGTTTGAGAGGTACTACCGTTAAATGTAATTCTATTTGTACATTTACCAGATACTCTTGCAGTAACTAATCCAGATGATACATCTACGACTGTAGAACCAATTTTACAGGTAGTTTTTCCATCATTCAAATAACCTACTCCTATACTAGTTTCATAGTAACCATTAATTTTTTTTGAACTGGTGTCAGGTTTAACATAACCATAGATTAAAAGATCTTTTGTTTCATCAGCTCCAGCAAAGTAAATAACTCCATCAGGAAGTTTATTAACACTATCTATGTAGGTATCTTTAGATTTTTTTGTAATCCAACTTTTTACTTCTTTTGTAATTTTTTTTTCTTCTTTTTTATATTCTTCTTTGTTTTTTTTAACTTTTTTTTTTTTCTTCTTTAGCTTAAGTTTTTCTTTTAATTTTTTAAGTTTAATCCATTCAGATTTTGCTTTTTTTTCTTTTTTTATCGTTTCTTTAGATTTATCACTTTTTTTTGTTATCCAATCAGCTTCTGCTGATGAAAATAGAAAAATACTTGCTAAAAATAGTATGCTAATTGTTTTAGCTATTTTAAACATTGTAATATCTTAAGTGATATTTATTAGATTTCTATTCTTTTTTTACCTTCTTTTTGGCAATGTGCCGCCGTTTTTAATACAATTTTCGATTGTTTTGAATTTTTTAAAGTATTTTGTTTGCGCATAATATTGGGAGCCAGCTTTGGCCATTTTATTTCTCGTCAGTTGCGCAATCAATGCAAAGTGTTGCGCTTGACCATTCATCTGGTTTAGGCACACACCCACAATGACTACAATTAATTTTTTTCATAACTTAAATATAGAGATTTTTTAAAAAATTTCTTGTCCAAATAACTTCTACATTTTGGACTAAAAAATTTTTGTCCAATTTTTAATCTAAACCTGGACAAGAATTTTTTTAAATAACAACTATATTCAAATCATGAAAACAAAAACAAAGGAGAAAAAAATGAGAAAAGTAAAAGTACAAGAAGAAAAAGTACAAGAAGATACGAATAGTACTTCAGTATTGCAAATGCTAGGTTTTTTATTAGTTGGTTTTGCAATTGCAGATTTTGCACTGTCATGGGCTGGAGTTAATTTAACGAGTTTCATGGGCGGAGCATCAAGATTTTCCCCAATGATCTTCGGATTTCTTGGCGCAACATTAATGAGCGCTGGAAAGGATGGCAGTTAAATATTTTAACCTCCCCTTTGAGCAGAAAAAGGGGAGAAAAATTAAAAATGCAATCATTTATTTCTTCAACTATTAGATTAATTATTTCTTTAGGTAAATTTGGAATATTATTTTACACAATTTCTCTAGTTAATATTTCTTTAAATTCGTCAGATAACTTCAGATATCTTAAAAATGGTTCACCAATATTAAAACTAAGTGCTACTTATATTCAAGATAGAACCAACTCAAACATTAGAAGAAAGATTGATAATATTATAAATAATAATGAAAAGGACTTAACTATTACATGAAAAGAGCTTTAACAAACAACTATGAAGGGGTTTTCTAAATAAGAAAATTGTGTTGAAATAATAATTATGAAAAAAATTAACTACCAAAAGAAAAAAAAATAAAAGTAGAAGATAAATTGAAAAAATTTATTACTACATTTTTAATTCTTTTTGCGATCAATACTTCGAGTGTATATTCCGAAGATTATCATTCTTATCTTAAAAAAAAAGCTGACCAAGGAGATGCCGTTTCACAAAATGATCTAGGACATATGTATCTAGATGGTTTTCCTGATTACAATATTCCACAAGATAATGAGAAAGCAATTTACTATCTCTTTAAAGCAGCAGAACAAAATCAAGTAAACGCAATGACTAGTGTTGGATGGTTTTTATTTACAGGAGAGTATGGTGCACCTAAAGATTATGAAGGAGCAATAGATTTCAATAAAAAAGCATCTGATTTAGGTTGTTCTATAGCAAGTTATAATATGGGTCTTTTTTATTACGGAGGATTGGCTGATTTAAATCAAGATTTAAATGAAGCAAAAAGATTTTGGCTTTTAAGTGCGTCTCAACATCTCGATCCTAATAATAAATGCTACGCAGATCCTGATGAGCTATTAATAGAAATCAATAAATATAATAAAAATCCTTCAAAAGAAATGCAGAAACTTAGAGATTTTTATATAACTCTTTTAAAATCAAAGCCAATTTAGAAATGAAAAAACTTTTAGCCATTATGGAGTTAAATAAAATAAAATATTATTTTTGGATAGTATTAAGTTTGTTCAACTCAGCCAAGAATTCTGGAAGGGCTTTAAACAAATCTGCCTCTAAACCATAATCAGCAATACTAAAAATTGGAGCTTCGCCGTCTTTATTGATTGCTACAATAACTTTACTTTCTTTCATTCCTGCTAAATGTTGAATGGCTCCTGAAATTCCTACAGCGATATATAAATCTGGAACAACAACTTTTCCAGTTTGGCCTACTTGATGATCGTTACTTATATAACCAGAATCAACCGCTGCTCGCGATGCACCAATTGCTGCGTTTAGTTTGTCTGCAATTGCAGTTATAAGTTTAAAGTTATCTGCACTTTCCATTCCTCTTCCGCCCGAAATAACAACTCTTGCTGTTCCAAGCTCAGGTCTTTCAGATTTTGTTTCTTCTCTTTTAATAAATTTTGAAACATTAGGCACATCTGCTGCTTCAACTTTTTCGACTTGTGCTGATCCTCCTGTTTTTGGAGCAGGATCAAAAGAAGTTGGTCTGATTGTTACACATTTCTTTTTGTCATTGCTTTTAACTGTTGCAAAAGCATTTCCTGCATAAATAGGTCTAACAAAAGTATCTGCACCATTAACTTTGGTAACATCGCTTACCTGAGAAACATCTAACGTAGCTGCTACTCTTGGCATAAAGTTTTTTCCAAAAGTATTAGCTGACGCAACGATATGATCATATTTTTCTGCAAGCTTTGTTACTAATGGAGCTAAATTTTCAGGTAAATAGTTTTGATAATTTGGCGAGTCACAAAACAAAACTTTCTTTACTAAAGGAACCGCTGCCACTTCTTTTGAAACGTTTTCACATCCGCTTCCTGCAACTAAAACATGGACATCTGCATCCATTTTTGAAGCAGCACTGATAGCATTTAAAGTAAATACTTTTAAATTTGAGTTATCATGTTCTGCTACTAATAAAACTGACATTATATTACCTTTGCTTCGTTCTTAAGTTTATTTATTAATTCAGCTACATTTGAAACTTTGATGCCACCTTTTCTTTTAGGTGGCTCTTCTACTTTTAATTGTTCAATTCTATTCGTTAAGTCTACGCCTAAATCTTTTGCAACCATTTGTTCTATTGGTTTTTTCTTAGCCTTCATAATATTTGGCAAAGAAGCAAAACGAGGCTCGTTAAGCCTTAGATCGCAAGTTACTACTGTAGGTAAGTTTAATTCTAAAGTCTCTAAACCTTCATCAATTTCTCTTACCATCTCTATGGTTTTGTCTTTTAGATTAATTTTAGATGCAAAAGTTCCTTGTGACCAATTCAACATGGCAGCTAACATTTGACCTGTTTGATTACAGTCATCATCGATAGCTTGTTTACCTACAAAAACCATGTCCGGTTTTTCTTTTTCTACAACTTTTTTTAAAATTTTTGCAATACCCAAAGGCTCAATATAACTATCGGTTTTAACATGAATTCCTCTATCAGCGCCAACAGCTAAAGCTTTTCTAACAGTTTCTTGTGCTTTCTCTTCACCGATTGTAATCGCAACAACTTCTTTTACTTTTCCAGACTCTTTGAGTTTTACCGCTTCTTCAATAGCATTATCATCAGGCGGGTTGGTTGACATTTTTACATTGTCAGTGTGAACACCAGATCCATCTTCTTTAACTCTGATTTGAACGTTGTAATCAATAACCCTTTTAACAGCGACTAAGACTTTCATTTAGGCTCTTAATAATTTGTTTTCAGAATCGTATGGAGAATCTTCAAGGATAGAAACTTTGTGCATTTTACCTAATATATCAATTTCTAATTTTTGTCCAACTTTAGCTAGTTCGGGTTTTACCATTCCTAGAGCAATAGATTTATTTAATCTAAAACCAAAATCACCACCAGTTGCTCTACCTACCACTTTTCCATCGCTATAGATTGGATTGTTTCCTAAAACATCTGCATCGGTAACACCGTGAATCTCCATGGTTACCAATTTATTTGAAAAACCTTTTGCTCTCCATTTATCTAATGCCGCACGTCCAATAAAATCTCCCTTGTTAGGATGAACAAATCTATCTAAACCAGACTCATATGGAGAATATTCAATTGATAGTTCCGTACCCACTAGTTTGTAAGACTTTTCTACCCTTAAACTATTCATAGCTCTAATTCCGTAAGGCTTTAAATTAAATTCTTTTCCAGCCTCCATTAACTTATCAAAAATATGATTTTGATATTCAATCGGATGATGTAATTCCCATCCTAATTCTCCAACAAAGTTTACTCTCATTGCGTTACAAGGAGCTAAACCAATGTTGATATTTTGTGCACTTAACCATTTAAACTTATCATTAGAAAAATCTGCTTTTGAAACTTTTTGCATCAGCTGTCTTGCTTTTGGTCCAGAAACCACGAGAACGCCCATACTGTTTGTTAAATTTTCAAATTGTACCGTTCTATCATTTGGCATCCATTTATGTATCCAGTCATGATCCAATCTTTGATACGCTCCAGCAGATACTAAATAAAAACTATCTTCCGATTCTCGCATAATTGTAAACTCTGAGTGAACTCCGCCTTTTGTATTTAATGCATGGCAAAGATTAATTCGTCCAATTTTTTTTGGAAGTTTATTAGCTACTAATTTATCTAAAAATTGTTCTGCCCCAGGTCCTTTAATTCTACATTTAGCAAATGCTGTCATATCAAGTAGACCAACATTTTCTTTTACGTTTTTGCACTCTTTCTCAATATTTTTAAACCATTTAGATCTTCTAAATGACCAATCATCTTCTTGTTTGTCTCCATCAGTTGCAAAAAAATTAGGTCTTTCCCATCCAAACTTTTGTCCAAAAACCGCTCCTAATTTTTTCATACGATCATAACAAGGGGCCTGTCTTAACGGTCTGCCTGCTTCTCTTTCTTCATCTGGATAATGAATAGTAAAAATATTTCTGTAAGCTTCTTCATTTTTTTCTAATAAATAAGATTTAGTTGCATAAGAACCATATCTCCTCGGCTCAACACCAAGCATATCTATTGTAGGCTCTCCATCTATAATCCATTCTGCTAATTGCCAACCAGCACCACCTGCTGCAGTAATTCCAAAACTATGTCCTTCATTGATCCAAAAATTTTTAACTCCCCATGCTGGACCTACTATAGGATTTCCATCAGGTGTGTAAGCAATAGCGCCGTTATAAACTTTTTTAACACCAACTTCTCCAAAAGCTGGAACTCTTTTTATTGCACCTTCAATGTGAGGAGCTAATCGATCTAAATCTTCTTGAAACAATTCATATTCACTATCTTTTGAAGGACCGTCAACATAACAACAAGGAGCTCCTTTTTCGTAAGGACCTAATAAAAGACCACCAGCTTCTTCTCTCATGTACCAAGAGTTATCACTATCTCGTAACACTCCCATTTCTGGTTTGCCTTCTTTTTTTCTTTTTTGAATCTCTGGATGAGGTTCAGTAACAATAAATTGATGTTCTACAGGAATAACGGGCATATCTAACCCAACCATACGACCAGTTTGTCTTGCAAAGTTTCCGCTGCATGACACAACATGCTCACAAGAAATTTCTCCTTTGTCCGTTTCTACAGTCCACCCATCTTTCATTTGTTTAATACCAAGAACTGTTGTGTTTCTATAAATTTCTGCTCCTTTGTTTCTTGCGCCTGTTGCTAGTGCTTGAGTTAAATCTGCTGGCTGAATATATCCATCTTCTGGATGTTGTATTGCTCCAATAAGCCCATCAGTATTACATAAAGGCCAAATCTCTTTTACTTGTTCAGGTTTTAAAAATTTTACGTTTACACCAATTGTTTGTGCAACCCCAGCATACTGGTGGTATTCGTCCATACGATCTTTTGTTTGCGCTAAACGAATATTTGACACAACGCTAAATCCAACATTTTTTCCAGTTTCTTTCTCTAATGATTTGTAAAGTTGAACGGCATATCTATGAAGTTGGCCAACAGAGTAACTCATATTAAAGAGTGGCAACAAACCAGCAGCGTGCCAAGTTGATCCTGATGTTAATTCTTTTCTTTCAACTAAAACAACATCTGACCAGCCTTTTTTAGCAAGGTGATAAAGAGTGCTAACTCCAACTGCACCCCCACCTACAACAACAACTTTTGCTTTTGATTTCATAGAGACGTTATTTAGCTTTTCACCTGATCTAAAGTCAAACCTTTTTTATTAGCTGGGACAGCGATATCCATCATTTTAGGATTTGCAAGTTTTAGGTCATCCATGATTTTTTTATACTCTTCCATGGAGTTAACTTGAAGTCTTGGATTGTTATTCTTTTCACTTCCTATAGTAGAAGATGTTTTCCCATTATAATCATGAGCAGGATACACCATTGTTCTTTCTGGAAGCTTTAACAGCTTGTTAAATATAGAGTCGTATTGTTTAATAGCACTTCCTCCTTGGAAATCGGTTCTACCTGAGCCATTTATTAAAAGAGTATCACCTGTAAAAACCCTATCATTCATTAAAAAGCAATATGAACATTCTGTGTGGCCAGGCGTATAGATTGTTTTAAGTTCTATATTTTCAATTTTTACTTTTTCATTTTCTTTTAATCTAATATCTATCACTTCAGATTCAGATTTTTCTCCCATAACTCTTACGCAATTAGTTTGTTTGTTTAACTCGTTCAACCCAGAGATATGATCTGTATGAATGTGTGTGTCTATTACTTTAACAAGTTTAAGATCTAATTCTTTTAAAACTTTTAAATACTCATTTGTATTTTCTATTACAGGATCTATGATAAGCGCTTCTCTCCCTTTACCACTAGCTATAATGTAAGTATAGGTTGAAGACTTGTTATCAAATAATTGATTAAATATCATTTGCTCCTTTATATTTTAAGCTTATTAAAAATTGCATAGCAATTCAATCTTGCTTATAATAATTTTATTATTAAAAATTAAAGTTAAGCAATTATCTAATGGGTTTGAGAATTTAACCATTGAAAAATTTGAAGAAGGAAACTTTCCTAAAAAATTATTCTTTGTTATAAATAAAAAAAGATGAGCAATAAAGATTGGGATCCAAATTTAACTCCAGAGCAAAATTATGTTTTAAAACAAGAAGGAACAGAGTCTCCAGACTCAAGTCCTTTAAATAATGAAAAAAGAGAAGGCTCTTATCATTGTGTAGGTTGTGGAACTAAATTATTTGATTCTAACACAAAATATGAAAGTGGTTCAGGTTGGCCGTCTTTCTTTAAATCATTACCAGATGTCTTCGAAGAAAAAACCGACATGCATATTGGTTATCCAAGAACGGAATATCATTGTAAAAAATGCGGTGGACATCATGGTCATATTTTTGATGATGGTCCAAAACCCACAGGAAAACGTTATTGCAACAATGGCGTGTGTCTAGTATTTAAACCTAAAAGTTGAAAAGTTATACACGCACCTTACAAGTGTTTTGAATACAACTATCTAAAAGTTTAAAATTTATTTTGCCATGTCAACTAGAACGAGGCATCATAAGTTTGTTAAACTTTCTTTTCATCCACCATGATAAGAGAAACGTTGTTCCCCAGATTTTAGAAAAAGATATAATAAGCAATTAACCCTATTATCAGATATTCAATAACAGTTTTTATTCTTAGAAGTTTATTTTTGTCACTAAACTTAGAGTTTATGTATAGGCTTAATCTAGCAAAGGCTAAATGGATCAAAATTATGCTAAAAACTATTCCGAGCGATGCTTGATGAAAAGAGAAATTTTTAAACCCATAATAGCAAGCAGCAATAAATGTAAACCAGGATATATTTGATACGAATAGTGTAATTAAAATTCCGGAACCTTTTTTGAAAATACTTTGAGATTTTATGAAAGTATAAGACCACAAAAGCGTAAAGATAAAACCAATGTATTTAATTATCATGAGTTAATATTGTAATTGCGAGAGATATCAAAGGCAAATATAAAGAGAGTATGATTATTAAGCTTGCTTTTGCATTTGGCGCAGGATTTATAAGTTTCTTAACTCCATGCGTATTACCAATAATACCTGGTTATATCTCTTATATTACTGGAAAAAATCTAAGTGAAATTGATCAAGATAAAAAAGCTGTATTAATTAAAACTATTCTTTTTTCATTAGGTTTCTCTTTAGTTTTTATAGTTCTAGGCGTTACTGTTTCAGCAGTTGGAAATATTTTATTATTTTTATCTAATGAATTAAGGATTGCAGCAGGAATAATAATAATTTTGTTTTCTTTACAAATGTTAGGTTTATTAAATTTTCAATTTTTAAATCAAGAAAAAAGAATTGAAACTAAAGGTTATAAAGATAATTACATATTTCCTTTTGTAGTTGGATCAGCTTTCGCGTTTGGCTGGACACCATGTATTGGACCTGTTCTTGGTTCTATTTTGGCTTTATCAGCTACAGAAGCATCAATAGGCAAAGGTATTCTTTTATTATCATTTTATTCGTTAGGACTAGCTATTCCTTTTATTTTATCGGGTTATTTTATGAATAAATTTTTAATTTCAAAGAAAGGTTTTGGTAAATATTACAATAGAGTAACTAAAACAGGCGGTGTTATTTTATTAATTACTGGCATCTTGATTGCAACCAATCAAATTCAAGTAATAAGTTATTATATTTTGACAACCTTTCCTTTCCTAACTAGTCTTGGTTAATAATTTATCTAACTCACCAGTTCTATTGGCTTCTTGAAGTTGTTCATTCCCACCTATGTAATGATCTTCGATAAAAATTTGTGGAATAGTTCTTGCGCCATTTGTTCTTTGTAGCATTTCTTTTGCTTTGCTTGGGTCTTGCCAAACATCAATTTCTTCAAAACTAATATTCTTGCTTTTTAGTAAAGCTTTTGCAGCCTCACAATATGAGCAAGGGCTTCCTGAATAAATTGTAACTTTTTTCATGTTTTCTTCTTTATTTAAATATATATAGTAATTAAATAAATGTTTCCTACTGATTTTTTAATTTTTTTACAGATACTTCTTTTCTTATTTATAACCCCAGGAGTTCCTAGAGTTCTTATTGTATCTCACACATTAAACTATGGTTTAAAACGTTCAATTTGGACAGCATTAGGAGATATTTCTGCAAATACTTGCCAAGGAATTTTAGTTGTTTTTGTAATAGGCACATTTCTTAAAGGTCATCCAGAGATTTTAAGTTATTTAAAATGGATAGGTATACTTTATATAGTTTATTTAGCTTATGATATTTATACTGCAAAAATTAGATCAATTAATTTAGAGACAAGTGATTCAAAATCTAGATTTTCATTTTATAAAGATGGATTTTTAGTAGCGGGTTTAAGCCCTAAAGCAATAATATTTTTTGGAACTATCTTTAGTTCATTTATAGATTTTAATTTAAATTACATCAGTCAATTTATTATCTTAATGAGTACTTATGTGATCTTAGATTTTACCACTCTTATGATTTATGGTTTAGCAGCAGAAAAAGTTTCTGTATGGTTAAAAGGCAATCCAAAGATTTTAAATACAATCTCTGCGTGTGTATTAATAATTATTGCCACATATGTTGCTGTGACACAAAGTTATTAATTTATTCTTACTGTTGTTTTAATCTTCATTTCTTGTTTTAATAATTCAAATTAATTAATTAATTAACAAAGGGGAACTAATGAATAAAATAGTTAAACTATTTATTACATTTATTTCGGCTATTACTTTAACACTTGTAACGGTTTCAACTTCTTCAGCAAAAGTAGAAGGTGAATACATTGTGTTAGGTGCAGCTGTATCTCTTACAGGAAAATATTCTTCTAACGGAGTACACACTCAAAACGGTTATAACATGGCCGTTGAAAGAATTAACAGCAAGGGTGGAGTAAACGTTGGTGGAAAAAGTTATAAATTTGAAATCATTTATTACGATGATGAATCAAATCCTAAAAGAGCTGCTCAGCTAGCTGAGAGACTAATTAAACAAGATGGTGTTCATTATATGCTTGGACCATACAGTTCAGGCTTAACGAAAGCTATCGCACCAGTAACCGAGAAATATAAAATTCCTATGGTTGAAGCAAATGGTGCCTCAAGATCTTTATTTACAAAAGGTTATAAATATTTGTTCGCGGTATTATCGCCAGCAAACCAATACCTTGAAGTAGCAATTGATCTTGCTGTTGAAAAAAATGGTGGTAAGCCAGTTAATATTGCAATGGCATTTGAACAAGATGCTTTCTCACAAGACGTGAGACTTGGTATTTTAGATGCCGCAAAAAGAACGGGTTCAAAAATTACTATCGATGATAAATTGCCAAAAGAGTTAAACGATATGGCTGCTACATTAGCTAAAGTTAAAGCAACTAAGCCTGATGTACTTGTTGTATCTGGTCACACTAAAGGTGCATTAACTGCAATCAGACAAATCTCTGAAATGAAAGTTGATGTTCCTATGTTAGCGATGACACATTGTGATGCTGCAAAACTTTCTAAACAACATGGAAAGAAATCAGAATACGCATTGTGTGCTTCTCAGTGGCATAAAAACTTAAGCTATAAAGATAAGTATTTTGGTGGTGGTAAAAAGTATGACAAAGACTTTAAAAAAGAGTACGGTTATGCTCCTCCATACCAATCAGCTGAATCATCTGCTGCTTTATTAGTATTCAAAGATGCGTTCGAAAGAGCAAATTCATTTGATAAAGATAAAGTTAGAGATGCTTTAAAAGCAACTGACATGCAAACTTTCTATGGAAACATTAAATTTGGTCCTGGCGGTCAAAACACTGCTAAACCAATGATCTTGTTCCAAGTTAGATGTAAAGGCGATACGTGTGAGAATAAAGTTGTTGCTCCTACGAAATGGGCATCAGACAAATTCTACCACCCGATCCCTAAGTGGTCTGAAAGAGGCTAATATCTAATAAATATTACGTGAAATGCCCCCTATAATTTAGGGGGCATTTCTTTTATAAGATTAGTTTTTTTTATGGATTTTCTAATATTCAAAGCTCCAATTTTAATGGTTCAAGCTTCCATGGATGGAATCTTGTTAGGAATTTTATTTGCATTGATTGCATACGGTATGGCTCTTCAATGGGGTGTAATGAATATAATAAATATTGCCCAAGGGGACTTAGTTATTCTTGGAGGTTATATAGCTTATTCAATGTATTTAGCTGGCATTCATCCAGCATATGGCGTGATTGTTTCTCCTATCATTATGTTTTTTGTAGGTTGGGGGCTTTATAAATTAGTTATAAATAAAGTAGTCGATCGAGATCTTTTTATTTCAATATTAGCAACATTTGGTATTGCAATTTTAATGCAACAGCTAATGAATTTTATATTTGGAGCAGATGTTGTTGTTGCTCAATCTGAATTTGGAACAACGATGTTGTTTGATAATTCTGTAACCTTGCCTAATTCAAAAATATTTTCTGCTTTTATAAGTGTACTTTTTGCAATTGCATTAGTGATTTATATGAAAAAGTCTAAACTTGGTAGAGCAATTCGTGCTACAGCTCAAAATGCTAGAGCGGCTAAAATTTTAGGCGTTGATACTGAAAAAGTTTATGCAGCTACTTTTGGAATAAATGCTGCTCTTTGTGGTGTTGCGGGTGCATTAATTTCAATTACATTTACACTCCATCCTTATGTTGGATTGCCTTATACAGTAAGATCTTTCATGATTGTAATAGTTGCAGGACTTGGAAATTTACCTGCTGTTGCGGTATCAGGTATGGGACTTGGAATGTTTGAAGAATTTGCAGATTATATTTTAGGTACAGAATTTAGAATTGGATCAGTATTTATGTTGTTAGTTTTTATTCTGGTTTACAGAAGATTTAAGCTTTCAAGAAAAAGAGAGTATTTAAAATGAGCACTATTTCTATATCATTAGATGAAATTTACGATTTAGCTAAAAAAACATTACTTTTTAATGGTTGTGACGAAGACAATGCAAACATTTTATCAGATACAATAATGCGAGCTGAAAGAGACGGTTCTCTTTCACACGGTTTATTTAGATTACCAGCCTATGTTGCTGCTTTAAAAAGCAAAAAAGTTAATGGTAAAGCTAGGCCAGAAGTAAAAAAAATTTCACCAAGTGTCATTAAAGTTTTAGGCAATAGCGCTTTTGCACCAATGGTGTTAAAAGTTGGTTTACCAGAATTAATTAAACTAACAAAAGAAACTGGAGTTGCAGTTTTAGCTATTACAAATTCGCATCATATGGCTGCTATGTGGCCAGAGACAGAAGCTATTGCAGAAGCTGGATTGGTTGGTTTCGCATGCACATCTTACAAACCAATGGTAGCTCCTGCAGGAGCTAAGAAGGCATTATTTGGAACTAATCCAATTTCATTTGCATGGCCACGTCCAGGAAAAACTCCAGTAGTTTATGATATGGCAACAGCAGCTATGGCCATGGGAGAAGTTATGGTTGCAGCTAGAGATGGACACAAAGTTCCTTTAGGAACGGGTTTAAATAAAGACGGAAAAGAAACTACAGACCCAAAAGAAATTTCAAAAGGAGGAGTTTTACTTCCTTTTGGAGGACATAAAGGCTCTGCAATTGCTATGATGGTAGAATTATTAGCCGGAGCTCTCGTTGGAGAAACTTTTAGTTATGAAACCGCTGCAAAAGATAATAATGATGGCGGTCCACCGAGAGGAGGAGAATTTATTTTAGCTATTTCACCAGAAAAAATAGCTGGTCTTGATTGGGAAAAACATTCAGATGAATTTTTTAAAAAAATGCAATCAATGAACGGTGTTCGTTTACCTGGTGAAAGAAGACATAAAAATCGATTAGATAAAGGTCCAAGAAAAATAAACAAAGAATTAATAGAAAAAATTAAAAAATTATTTAAAGGGAGTATTTAAAATGAGAAAGATACTATTAATTATAATTTTTTCGATTTTAATTAACCCACTTTATGCTGGTCCCAAGGATAAAGTTTTAAAAGATGGCTTTATTTCAAAAAGAGTCCATCCTGTAAAAAATGATCTTAATATTAACGATTCTAAGAACAAAATAATTCTAATTTATAATCACGGACAAGACGACAATGACAGCAATAAAGGTTGTGCGTGGGTATCATCGCTTAGAAATCATGCTTCCCTGATAGATCAAGAAGTTAATGGAAAAAAAATAATGGTTTACAATCTTTGTAGCGGTCATCTTAGGGGCGATATGTCATCAGGAAAAGATTGGTGGTACTTAAAGCCTCAACCAAAAGTCTACGAAGGCAAACATATGTTAGATAAAAGAGTAGAATTAAATTTAGAATTAATAGAAAAATTTGTAAAAGCAGGAGTTCCCAGAAAACAAGTTTTTGTTACAGGACATTCTTGTGGAGGTCTAACTACATTACTGTTTATGTCTAGACATCCAGATAAAGCAGGTGGTGGCATATCTTACATGCAAGCATGTTTTGGAAAACTTTCTCACAAATATAAAGTTAAAAAATTGGGTATTGAAAAAGCAATGGCAAAATTTAGAAAAAAAAATCAAGGACCTCATGATTTGAGGCAAAAAATGAACGATGAAATTAAAAATAATTTAAAAGTTCCTTTATTAGCCTTTACTCATCCAAAGGATAAATATGAAGGATTGCTATCCGATTGGTTAGAAGAAATTCCGAGCGTTAAAAGAATAGTAATTTCTAAAGATTATAAAATTAATGGAAAAAAATGTATTCGAAAGGGAGATGACTGGTCAGAACCCATTAAAAAAGGTCATCGTATGGATGTAGGACTCTGCTTTCAATACTACAATCCAGAAATATTAAACTACATAGCGTCGAGGATTAAATGAAAAAAAATGATTTAATTTTATATGCTGCAATATTAATTTTTGGAATTGCTGCGCCATATATACTTCCAACATTTAAAGTTCAATTATCAATACTTTGTATATTGATCGTTCTCGCAATGACTTGGAACATTCAAGGTGGTGAGATGGGTTATAACACTTTTGGAAATATTTTATTTTACGGTCTAGGCATGTATTTATGTGCTTCTGTGCAAGTTGGAATGTTTTTTCCATTGGCTGAATGGACGGAAAGCGGTGGCGAAAAAACATTTGAACATACAACTATACAATTCTTTGAAGGAATGGGTGTTGGTTTATTAGTTGCAGCAATTGTTCCAATGATTATTGCTGGGTTAATTGGTTACGCTATTTTAGGATTAAGAGGTCATTATTTTGCAATTTGCACTTTAGGTTTAGGAATTGCAGCTGGAGAAATCGCAGGTGGAATAGAAATTATCGGAGCCGGGCAAGGATTTACAACACCTCCGTTTCCAAAAGATATAGTTGATCCCGAAGCACGGGGAGAGTTTTTCTACTTCTTAAGTTTTATACTTTTAATTGCAACATTTGCATTTATTAGATGGATTTATCCTTCTCGATTTAGATTGGTTTTAAATGCAATCAGAGACAACGAAGATAAAGCCGAAGCAATGGGTATTCAAACAATGAAATATAAAATTGTTGGCTGGATGGTTTCTGCTTTCTTCTGCGGATTTGCCGGTGGAATTATGGGCGGACTTGTAGGATATATAGACTCAACCGATGTTGCTTTTGACGGAAGAGAAATGGGAGTGTTCATGGTGTTGATGGCAATCCTTGGAGGAAAAGGAACTTTATGGGGACCAGTTATTGGAGCAACATTGTTTCATTTATTTAAAGAAGGTTTCTGGACACTATTCTTAGGTTGGCAATATGTTGCTTTAGGAGTTTTGATTGTTGTAATTGTAATTTATTTCCCAGAAGGATTAATGGGTTGGTTAAGAGAAAAATATCCTGAAAGATTTGGAGAAGTTATTGATGAAGAAGATAGAAAAGCATCGGTGGAATTAAAATGAGTATTTTAGAAGTAAAAAGTGTAAGCAAATCTTTTGGAGGCGTAAAAGCCAATGTAGATGTGTCTCTAGATGTAGAACAAGGTTCCATTGTTGGTTTGATTGGACCAAATGGATCAGGAAAGACAACACTCTTCAATTCTATTGTTGGAACACACCCAATAGATAAAGGATCAATTATATTTGATAATAAAGAAGTATCCGAATTGCCAGTTCCAGTTGTTGCCAAATTAGGATTACTTAGAACATTTCAACAAACAAGAATTTACGGAAAACTTAATTGTATAGAAAACATGTTGATTAGCCACAAAGGAAGTGATGAGGGGATTGCTAAAATTTTTTCAAAAATACCAGTTGAGCTAACAGAAAAAGCCGAAACACTTCTTAACTTTGTTGGTTTATATCAAAAGAGAAAACTTAGAGCGGGAGATTTGTCTTTTGGGCAGCAAAAATTACTTGAATTAGCTATGGCATTAATGAATGAACCGAAAATGCTTTTATTAGATGAGCCTACAGCTGGAATTAACCCAACTTTAATCAATGGAATTATAGATCGTTTAATAAAAGTTAATAAAGATTATGGAATAACTTTATTAGTAATAGAGCATAATATGAAAGTTATTATGAGCTTAGCACAGAGAATTTTCTGTTTAGCTCACGGAAAACTTTTAGCTGAAGGTTCACCTAGTCAAATTAAAAATGATAAGCGTGTTGTCGACGCTTATCTGGGAGCACAATAATGGCAAATCAATATGAAGTTTTAGGAAAAGCACCAGGGCCAGAGGAGTTAAAAAAACTATCTCCAAACAATGTTCACTTAACTATAAGAGGATTATCAGCTGGATACGGCAAGATGGAAATTCTACATAATTTTGATTTAACTGTTAGTAAAGCTCAATCATTATGTTTAATTGGACCTAATGGAGCTGGTAAATCTACAATCCTTCATTCCATCTATGGATTCACAAATATTTTTTCAGGTAAAATAGAAATAGATGGAAAAGAAATTACAAACCTAACTCCAGCTCAAAAATTAAGCTCTGTTGGTATAGCATATATTCTTCAAGACAATTCTGTTTTTCCAGACATGACAGTAGAAGAAAATTTATTAATGGGAGGATTTACCAAAGAAAAACAAGACGAAGCTTACGAAGAAGCTGAAAGAATTTTTAAAAAATATGAAAGATTAAGAAATAGAAGAAATCAACCTGCTAAAGTTTTATCAGGAGGTGAGCGAAGATTGTTAGAAATTTCTAGAGCACTAGTAATGAAACCTTCAATTCTTTTA
>CACIYJ010000010.1 GCA_902590845.1 uncultured Pelagibacteraceae bacterium | reverse complement strand
GAAAGCAATAATTATGAGGAGTGTTTATCATGTCAGTAGCTAAAAAAATTGAAACGACACCAAAGAAAGGGCTATTAGTTGAAAATCCAGTTTATAAACCATTTAGATATCCATGGTGTTATGACGCTTGGTTAACACAGCAAAGAATTCACTGGTTGCCTGAAGAAGTGCCTTTAGGAGACGATGTTAGAGATTGGCAAAAAAATTTAACGCCAAAAGAAAAAAATCTTTTAACTCATATATTTAGATTTTTTACTCAAGCTGATGTTGAAGTTAATAATTGTTATTTAAGACATTACACAACAGTTTTTAAACCAACCGAAGTTTTAATGATGATGACTGCTTTTGCTTCTATGGAAACAGTTCATATTGCAGCTTACTCTCATTTACTAGATACAATTGGAATGCCAGAAACAGAGTATTCCGCTTTTTTACAATACAAGGAGATGAAAGATAAATACGATTACATGCAAGGCTTTGATGTTAAATCGAAACACAACATTGCAATGACAATGGCAGTTTTTTCTGCTTTTACAGAAGGACTTCAATTATTTGCAAGTTTTGCAATTTTATTAAACTTTCCTAGGTTTAACAAAATGAAAGGCATGGGGCAGATTGTTACTTGGTCTGTAAGAGACGAAACGTTGCATTGCAATTCTATGATTAGACTTTTTAAAGATTTTATAAAAGAAGAGCCACAAATCTGGAATGATAAATTAAAAAACGAAATTTACGATGCTTGCAAAACTATAGTTGCTCATGAGGATGCGTTTATTGATTTAGCTTTTCAAATGGGACCTTTAGAAGGCCTAACCGCTGATGAAGTTAAAAAATATATCAGATTTATTGGCAATAGAAGATTAGAACAATTAGGTTTAAACCCCATCTATGAAATTAAAAAAAATCCTTTAACTTGGCTTGATACAATGTTGAATGGTGTTGAGCACATGAATTTCTTTGAAGGTCGAGCTACCGAATATTCTAAAGCATCTACTCGAGGTAGCTGGGGCGAAGTTTTTGCTTAAGACTACATAAATAATCAAAAAACAAGTCTTATAACTTAATAAATTTTACAGTAATATTAAGCAATATATGTCTATAAATATTAAAAATTTTACTGCTAAGTTTAAAAAAAATCTTAATCCAGGTTTAATTGCTTTATCAACCGACCAAACTATAGAAAATGATTTTAATAATATTTGTAAGAATTTGCCCTTAGATATCTTTATTAATCGTATTCATAATCAAAATCCGTTAACAAAAGAAAACTTATTAAAAATGGAAGATGATCTTGAGTCAGTAGCAAGCAAAATATTGCCTAATGAAAAGATCAACACCATTGCTTACGGTTGCACATCAGGAACAATTGCTATTGGTGAAGACAAAGTAAAAGAAAAGATACTGTTAGCTAAACCGAGTTGTTACGTTACAACACCAGTAACCTCTGCAATTAAAGCTTTTAAAAAAATGAATATAAAAAAAATTGCTTTATTTACTCCATATCCAGATTCGGTAAATAAAACTATCTTAGATTATTTTAATAAAAAGAACATAGAAGTTTTATCATTTGCTAGTTTAAATTTAAATTTGGACTCAGAGTTTGCTAATGTTGATCCAGATTATATTTTAGAAATATCATCAAAATTAGAAACAAAAAATGCAGACGCATTATTTATTTCTTGTACAGCATTACCAGTTTTGAATATTCTTGATAAATTAGAAAAAAAAATACAAAAACCAGTATTATCTAGCAATCAAACTTTAATTTGGGATACAATAAGATCAATTGGATATAAATCTTCTATAAAAGGATATGGAAAACTTTTAGAAAATTAAATGTTTTTTGAAAAACAAGAGTACAAAGATCGCTTAAAAAAAGTAAAGATCGATATGCAAAAAAAAGGCATTGATCTATTGGTTTCTCACGATCCAGCTAATATGAATTATTTGACAGGTTATGATGCCTGGTCTTTCTATTATGCTCAATGTGTTTTAGTTCATGTTAATGAAGACGAACCTATTTGTTTTGTAAGAGCACAAGACGGAGGAGGCGCGTACATAAAAACATATTTACAAGATAAAAATATAATTGAGTATGATGAAAAGTACATCCACACTTGGCCTCTACATCCTTATCAGTATTTGGTTGAAATAATAAAAGAAAGAAAATGGGATAAATCTAATATTGGATTAGAAATGGACAGTCATTACTTTACGGCATTTTGTTATGAAACGATTAAAAAAGGTTTACCTGACGCAAAGTTAAAAGATGCTGAACGATTAGTGAATTGGGTAAGAGTTGTTAAATCAAAAGCAGAAATCAAATTAATGCAATCAGCAGCTCGTATAGTTGAGAGCGGAATGAAAACAGCTTTTAAAAGCATTAATCCTGGCGTAAGACAATGTGATGCTGTGGCAGATATTCAGAAAGCTTTATTTAATGGAACAAAAGAATTTGGGGGAGACTATCCGAGTATTGCAACTCTATTACCAACAGGAAAAGGAACTTCAGCTTCTCATTTAACAGCAACGGAAGATAAATTTGTTTCAGGCGAGGCAACAATTATTGAAATTGCTGGCGCATACAAAAGGTACCACTGTCCAATGGCGCGTACAGTTTTATTAGGTGAAAAAGATAAAAAAAAGATTGATACAATGAAAGCGACTAACGAAGCATTAGATGCTGGTATTGCAGCAACTAAACCTGGCAATACCGCTGATGATATAGCTCAAAAATTTTGGGGAGTTTTAGATAAATATAAGATTAAAAAAGATTCAAGAACAGGATATTCAATAGGGATTGGTTATCCTCCAGATTGGGGAGAACAGACTTTTAATATATTAAAAGGTGATAAAACTGTTTTACAACCTAACGTTACTTTTCATATGATTGCAGTTATGCAATTCGGTGATTGGGGCGTAGAAGCTAGTGAAGCAGTAAGAGTAACAGAATCTGGCGCAGAATTATTCTGCAATTTATCTAGAGAATTACACATAAAACAATAAATTCCTTGAAATAAATTTTAACAAATGCTTAAAATTCCTTGAAATAAATTTTAACAAATGCTTAATATTTAAAACTTATGGGTTCTTCAAAAAGTTTTGTAAAATTTGATAAAGTAGACAAAAGTTATGACGGCAAGGTTCTGGTTGTCAAAGATTTAAATCTTGATATTGATGAAGGTGAATTTATCACAATGTTAGGACCATCTGGTTCTGGAAAAACAACTTGTCTTATGATGTTGGCAGGGTTTGAAACTCCAACTAACGGAGAAATTTATTTAGATTCAAATCCAATTTCAAATATTCCTCCACACAAAAGAGGAATTGGAATGGTATTTCAAAACTACGCATTATTTCCACACATGACAGTTTATGAAAACTTAGCTTTTCCATTAAAAGTTAGAAAATTTTCAAAAGACGAAATAGATAAAAAAGTTGATAAAGCTTTATCTATGGTTTCTTTATCTGGATTTGAAAAAAGAATGCCAAACCAATTATCTGGCGGTCAACAACAAAGAGTAGCTGTTGCAAGATCATTAGTATTTGATCCACAAGTAGTTTTGATGGATGAACCATTGGGAGCTTTAGATAAAAATTTAAGAGAAAGTATGCAGTATGAAATTAAACATATTCATGAAAACATCGGTGTAACAGTTGTGTATGTCACTCATGATCAAAGTGAAGCTCTTACTTTGTCTAGCAGAATAGCAGTATTCAATGATGGAAAAGTTCAACAATTATCAAGTCCAGACAAATTATATGAAGAACCAGTTAATTCATTTGTTGCAGGATTTATTGGTGAAAATAATACTTTTAGTGGTGAAGTTTCTGATGTTTCAGGAGGTAAATGCAAAGTTAAATTACAATCTGGTGCTGAAATAATTGCAAACCCAATTAAGATAAAATCAAAAGGTGATAAAACTAAAGTTTCTTTAAGACCTGAAAGAGCAATTATAGATCCGGAAGAAAAAATGGACAATAAACATAAAGGAAAAATAGAAGAAGTTATTTATCACGGTGATCATGCTAGAGTTAGATTAAATTTATTAGGAAATAAAGATTTTATCCTTAAAGTTCCAAACAGTTCAGCGAGAATGGATATAAAACTTGGCAATGAAATTAATGTTGGCTGGAATAGTAAAGACGCAAGAGCCTTAGACCCAAAATAACCTAATTTAATTAAATTTATATCAATATAAAATCAATTTCTGATTGATTTAGTTCAAAATAAGCATCAATTAAGCTCAATTTACATCAAAAGAGTAGTTGACTTAATTTTTTTTAATTGTTGTAATAAAATTTTAAAAAACGTTTAAACGGAGGATAAATGAGAAAAATAAGCAAATTAATACTAGCTATTTCTTTTGTACTATCTATCATTTCTTCGGCATATGCAGTTACTGTAGTGTCTTGGGGTGGAGCTTATACAGCGAGTCAAAAGCTAGGTTACGGTGATCCGGCAGCTGCGAAATTAGGTATACCTGTTAATTGGGTAGACTATTCTGGTGGATTATCTGAAATTAAAGCGCAAAAAGAAGCTGGCGCAATTACATGGGACATCATTGACCTTTATGCAATGGACACTATTAACGGATGTGACGAAGGTCTATTCGTTGAATTCGATTTTGATAAAGATTTCGGACCAGGTGCAGATGGCGTTAAAGCAAGTGATGATTTCTTTACAGGCGGTAAAAACCCTCTAACGGAACATCCTGGTGGAATGCCAAGTAAATGTGCTGTAGGAAATATTTTATATTCATGGGTTTATGCTTACAATCACGACACGATTGGAAAGAAAAAACCAAAAACTGTAAAAGATTTCTTTAACACAAAAAAATTCCCTGGAAAAAGAGGAATTTATAACAGTCCAGTTGCTTTTCTAGAAGTTGCTTTAGCAGCTGATGGAATTAAACCAGGTAAAGGTGGTGCTAAAATTTATGAAGCTCTAAAAACTGAAGCAGGTGTAACAAGAGCAATCAATAAAGTTAAAGCACTATGTGAAGATCCTAATGGCGGATGTGTATTCTGGTCTGCAGGAGCAAAACCACCTGAGTTATTAATATCAGGTGAAGTTGTAATGGCTACTGGTTGGAATGGTAGATTCTTTAATGCGATAATGACGGGTGCTCCTCTTACACAAGTGTGGGATGGTCAAGGTCTTGATTACCAGTACATGTCTTTAGTTAAAGGTGGACCTAACCATAAAAATGGTAAAGCTATGAAAGTTCTTAGAGAGATGATGAGTACTGAAGGTTTAGCAGGATCTGCGAAACACATTGCTTACTCACCTTTCAGAAAGTCTTCTTTAGCAGTTATCAAAGCAGGTGAGCCTTGGTATAAAGATGGTAAAACAAATATGTTACCTGAAATGCCATCATCTAAAAGAAATACTAAAAACTATTTCTTAGTTGATCCTTTTTACTGGGCTGACAATGGTACAGAGCTTGGTGAAAAGTATGAAGCTATGAAAGCAGGACTTAAATAATTTTAACTTTAAAAGATTAAAATTATAAATTATACTAGGGCGGTTATTAAATAACCGCCCTTTTTTTATGGAAACAGAAACAAAACAGATTTTAACTTCAGACGGTATACCGTTAGAGCAAAGTTTAAGAAAAGCTGAAAGAAAAAATAAGATTAAAGCTTTTTTACTAGTAGCTCCATTATTATTATTTTTACTTATTACATATATTTCTCCAATTGCAGAGATGTTTACAAGAAGTGTTGATGATAAAATGGTTACAAATATGCTTCCTAAAACATTTAAGGCAATGGAAAATTGGGATGGACAAGAATTGCCTCCCGAGGAGGTTTTTGCAGGTTTTTTATTTGATTATACAGCTTTAGTAAAATCGAAAACTCAAGGAAAACTTGATCAAAGACTGAATAAAGAAAAAAATGGATTTAATTCAATTCTTAAAAAATTAAAAAGAAAAATAATGCAACAAAAGTTGCACACAAAGTCAATGAAAAAATTTGAGGAAGGAAATTACAAAGAGCAAATAATATCTATTCATAAAAGGTTTGGAGATGTTTCGTACTGGCGAGCAATTAAAAGAACAGCTCCCCCTTATTCGATAGGAAAATATTTAAAAGCAGTAGATATGGTTAAAGATGAAAATGGAAACATAGTTAAAGTTGAAGAAAGTAGAAGAATATATGTTCAGCTTTGGCTTAGAACATTAGAAATCGCTTTTTTTGTTACGCTTCTATGTTTTTTAATGGGTTATCCAATCGCACATTTATTAGCCACTATACCAATGAAATATAGTAATTTATTAATGATTTGTGTTCTTTTACCGTTCTGGACATCTTTACTTGTGAGAACTGCTAGTTGGATGATTTTACTACAACAACAAGGAGTCGTGAATGATTTTTTTGTAATGACAGGTTTGGTGGCTGACGATAACAGGCCTGAGATGATGTACAATAAAGTTGGTACTTATGTTGCAATGTCGCAAATTCTATTACCTTTTATGGTTCTTCCACTTTATAGTGTAATGAAAACAGTCTCCCCAAGCCTAATGAGAGCTGGAAAGTCTCTTGGTGGAACACCATTTGTATCTTTTTGGAAAATTTATTTTCCATTAACAATCTCAGGTATTGGTGCAGGCTCTTTATTAGTTTTTATTATAGCTGCAGGTTATTACATTACACCAGAATTAGTAGGTGGAGCATCAGGAAAACTTATTAGTAATTCAATAGCATACCATATGAAACAAACTTTAGATTGGAGCTTCGCATCTGCAATGGGATTAATGTTGCTAGCTGGAGTTATGGTAGTCTATTGGATTTATAACAAGATTGTTGGAATTGATAATATTAAATTAGGATAATTATGGCACTACCAAGTTATACAGAAACGAGATACAGAATTTGGCATTATATCTATTTAGCTATATGCACGGCTATTTTTATTTATTTGATTGCTCCTTTATTTGTAATATTCCCTCTATCTTTTAGTCATGATGAATTTTTGGTTTTCTCAGAGGAAATGAAAAGATTAGATCCTGATGGTTTTTCTACAAGGTGGTATAAAGATATGGTTTGGGGAACAAAAAATCCATGGGGCTTAGCTGCAAAAAATAGTTTGTTCATCGCGTTTTTTGCAACGATAGGTTCTGTAATTATAGGAACAATTGCAGCAGTAGGATTAAGTAGCAGATATATGCCTTACAAAGGAATTATTATGGCTATATTAATTTCACCAATGATTGTGCCACTAATTATATCTGGTGTCGCAATCTTCTTTTTTATGGCAAAAGCTGGTTTAGCAGCAACTTATACAGGAATTATTTTAGCTCACATAATATTAGGAACACCATTTGTAGTAATTACAGTAACAGCAACTTTGTCAGGATTTGACCATAGTGTTACAAGAGCAGCTGCAAGTTTAGGAAGCGCACCAATAAATACTTTTATGAAAATAACCTTACCACTTATTTTGCCAGGTGTTATTTCTGGTGCATTATTTGCTTTTGTAACATCTTTTGATGAAGTGGTAGTTGTTTTATTTTTAGCTGGATTAGAAAATACAACTATTCCTATTCAGATGTGGGTTGGCTTGAGGGAACAATTAAGTCCAACTATTTTAGCTGTAGCAACTTGCTTAATTATAATGTCAACTTTAATATTAGTTAGTGCCGAATTACTTAGAAGAAGATCTGAACGATTGCGTGGTATTAAATTACACAATTAATCAGACGTTACTACTATATATATAAAAACTATTATATTTATATAATATGAATTCAACTTATTTTAAAATAGATAATTTACAGTATTGCAATTGGTCGAAAGAAATTTTTCAAATTAATAATGAAGCTAAATTAGATGCAATTCATGTAACGATTGCTTATCACGAAGATTTTAATGAAGTTGAAAAGAATGTGGATACTTGGAATAAACATTTTAAGAATTTTAAAGATCTAATTTTTCATGGAAAAACTTTCAAAGATATAGAAAAAGCACACAAAGAAAACAAGACAGCAGTTTTTTTTGGTTTTCAAAATTGTTCACCAATTGGAGATAATATCGGTTTAGTTGAAGAAGTTCATAAATTAGGAATAATTTTCATGCAGCTGACTTATAACAATCAATCTTTGTTAGCTACTGGCTGCTATGAGGAAAATGATAGTGGAGTTACAAGAATGGGAAAAGAAGTTATTAAAGAAATGAATAGACTGGGTGTTGTGGTAGATATGTCTCATTCAGCAGAAAAATCTACATTAGATGCAATTAAAATATCTTCCAGACCTATAGCAATTACACATGCCAATCCATCTTTTTGGTTTCCTGCAAAAAGAAATAAATCAAATGAAGTTTTAAAAGCGTTGGCAGATTCTGATGGAATGATTGGTCTCTCTTTATATCCTCATCATTTAAAAGATAAATCAAATTGTACTTTAGAAAGTTTTTGCGAAATGGCTGCAAAAACTGCTGAACTTATAGGAGTTAAACATATCGGAATAGGATCAGATCTTTGTATTGGACATCCAGATTCTGTAGTCGATTGGATGAGAAATGGTAAATGGACTAAAGAAAAAGACTACGGAGAAGGAAGTGCTTCGAATGCAAGTTTTCCTAAACAGCCAGACTGGTTTAAAGATGCAAGAGGATTTAAAAACTTAGAATTAGGACTAAAAAAAGTTGGATTCAAAGACACCGAGGTAAATGACATACTAGGAAATAATTGGTATAATTTTTACCGAGGGATAGACGCTTGAGCAAACTAAATATAAAACTTAGAGATCCAAATGAAGTAATGAAACTTTCTAGATTAGGATCGTTTCATCAATCCAAACTTTCATTTTTGAGAAGCTTTATTAGAGAATTCAAGGATTGGGAATACAAAAGAAATATATTTGAACTTGATAAAGACGGTTATGGAGTGGCGGTATATTCATTTGAAAAAAATAAAAGAAATTATTCTTTGATATGTTTTGCGCAATATATAAATCCAAATGAAAGATCAGATAGAGTAATAGCTACGAAATGGGATGCTGCTTTTGTTTTACATGATGGAATGCCAACTCGGAAAGATATAAATCGACTTAAAGAAAATGTACCAAAACAAGAAATTGGTAGAATGTCTTACAAAGAACTTACTTTATCGAGAGCTAATAAATCGGTAAGAATTTTTGATCATGTTGTTAATTCATTAAGCTCAGGCAACCAACCAGATAAGAATTTATTAAGCAAGGTAGGCTATTTGTACAGAACCACGGCTGTTTATGGATCAGGAAAATTTGGTTTAGCTGATCGTTTTAGAATTAAAAATAGAAAAGAAATTTATGGACCTTTTAGATTAGAGATGATGTTGGTGTATTTGGTTCGTCAATTTACTTTTGATCAAGTCAATCACATCGCTAAATTTAAAAATCCAGATAAAGCAATTAAACTTGATGAAAATATTGCAAGAAATTTAGGAATAGGAAATTCGACAGGGTTAGGAATGGCTCCTTTTATTGTTAATCATCCAACGCTTTTACACAAATGGATTTATAACAGGGAAAAGGCATTGAAGGATATTAGGTCTATAGAGACCGTAAACAGCGATGAATTTATTTTTTTCAAAAATTGTCTTGCCAAATCCAGATCGATTATTGATACATGGCTTACGGACAGCCAATATCAAAATAAAAAAATTAATTCTTTAAAATCTGATTTAATTGAATTTGATAAATTTATAGAAAAAGATTGTTTGATTAAAACAAAATATTTATGGAATACAATATATCTTTGGGTAGAAAAAAATCTGAAAGAAGAATGTATCGAATATATAGTTTCTATGATGATGGAGCCTTATGATAAAATTATAGACCCTTTAATTGGCAATATGAGTTCGGAGGAAGAACTATACTTTAGTATTCCAGGTCATAGAAAAATTTCAGTTCTTAAAACAATTCTTGAAAAAAAATATCAACCAATTATCAAAATTAATTTTAAAGAAAAAAATAGTACTTCTAATTTCTGGTTCATATCAAAAAATAAAGAGGAACCCAGAGTTGCTAATAGATATGAAGAACATGGCGCAGAATTAGAGCAGCCTTTGGCAATTGCAAGAGATATTAAACGGCTTTACGAAAGAATATTAAAAACAAATCAGTCAGAAACGGTTGCAGATTTTTTATTAAATAATGATGATTTGAGACATGTTGTAAGAAGAGCTTTCATAGCTGATCAATTTCCTTACTCAGAAATTCAAGATAATACAATTGGGGCTTCATTGATGCCCATTGATATGCTCCGCCTAAAACTTTCTTTTTTTGGAGCAGTTAAGTTTGATCCAAAATCAGACAAATGGCTTAGAATAAATATGTATCAAGGAGCTCCATTATCTCATGAATTAAAAAATTCAGACGATACTTGGATATATAATTCTCTTAATTAATTATGATGTCCTTTAGCGAAATTGAAACCACTGCAAAAAGAGCTTCCAAAGCCGCGGGTTTTTCCTGGGGTATTGCAGAAGAAATAGGAAAATCAACAAGAAGTTTGGAGTTATTTGGTTTACCAGGCATTATAAATCTTAATCATTATTTAAAGAAAATTAAAAAAAAACATCCAACAAAAATAATAAAAATAGAAAAAGAAAATAAAACCGAAGGTAAAGAATTGTGTCCTATTTATTCTGGGATCACTTTTTTAGATCGTTGTTTGGAACTAGAGAAACTAAAATCTCTTAAATTTTATAACGTGAGCTACCCTTTGCTTATGCTACCTTTTATTAGCAGAGCATCTGAGGTAATGAGTAAAAAAATATTGATCCAATACAACAATTCGAGCTTTTTATTAAATTTTGATAAATCTATTTTTTCAAAGAATATTGATAAACAAGCTCAACCTCAGGCAAATATAGTAGACATAGAATTTATAGAAAATAAAAACTCTTTTTCAAAGCAAGACTGGAAGGAATTGTATAAACTCTCGGAGGAGACTTTTGTGGAAGAGTCTGATAGCTTAAAAGCAACAGCCGCTGGAGCCGGATTAACTGATAATGACTAAAGAAATCGAAGCAGAAAAGATTATAAAACCAATATCAACATCTGATGGTGCTGGTGTAAAGTTAAAAAGGAGCATTGGGGTTGAGCCTAATTATTTTGATCCTTTTTTAATGTTAGATGAGTTTGGGTCAGAGAACAAAGATGATTATATCGCAGGTTTTCCTCCTCATCCTCATAGAGGAATTGAAACAGTGACTTATATGCTAGCAGGAAATTTTGAACATAAAGATAGCACGGGAGGTCAAGGAAGAATGACGGCTGGGGATGTTCAGTGGATGAAAACTGGAAGTGGTATTATTCATTCAGAAATGCCTGCAATGAAAGCAGGAAAACTTCATGGTTTCCAGTTGTGGATCAACATGCCAGCAAAATTGAAAATGAGTAAACCTGAGTACCATTATATTGATGCAAATAAAATGAGTATACACAAAGATGATGAAAAATCTGTTAAGGTGATAGCTGGTAAGTTTAAAAATGCCGAAGGTCCTATTAAAGGACATAATGTAGAACCTATATATTTTGATATCGAGCTTAGTAAAAACAAAGAATTTAATATTAATCTTCCAGTTGTCCATAATTCATTTGTGTATCTAGTGGAAGGAGAAATTAAAATTGGAGATAGATCTCACGACAATCTTAAAGATTCAAATTTAATTTTATTATCTAAAGGAGATGAGTTAAAAGTGAAAGCTTTAACAAAAGCTAAATTTCTTCTAATATCTGGAAAACCAATTGGTGAGGCAATAGCAAGAGGTGGACCATTTGTTATGAATACAAAAGCTGAAATATTAGAGGCTGTGAATGATTATAATAAAGGAACTTTTGTAAAATGAAAAAAAAGGAAAAAACAAAAAATCCCATTCAACCGGTAAGCGGAACCAAAGTTCCAAGATTTGCCGGTCCATCCACATTTTTAAGATTGCCAGAAATGAGAGATGTTAAAAGTTGTGACGTTGCAATTGTCGGAATACCTTTTGATGCAGGAACTAGTTACAGGCCAGGAGCAAGATTTGGGCCACAAAGCATAAGACAAGCTTCAAGACATCTTAGAACAAACTATCATCCAAATTACGATATTGAACCATTCAAAGTCCAACAAGTAGCTGACGCTGGAGATATTGTCTGCAATCCATTTAATATTAATGAAGCGATACAACAAATAGAAAAAGGAGCTTTAGATTTATTAAATAAAGTCGGTGGAATAATTAGTATGGGAGGGGATCACACAATAGCTTTTCCTTTGCTTAAAGCAGTTAACAAAATAAACAAAGGCCCTGTCGCATTAGTTCATTTTGATGCTCACTTAGATACTTGGGATACTTATTTCGGAGCGCCCTACACTCATGGAACGCCTTTTAGAAGAGCTAGAGAGGAAAATTTATTTTTAGATAATGCGTCAATGCATGTTGGAATACGTGGTCCATTATATAGCCCAGAAGATTTGAAAGATGACGCAGAATTTGGCTTTAAAATAATTCATTGTGATGAATTTCAAACAGAAGGAATAGATAAAATTGTAAAAAGAATAAGAGATAGAGTTGGAAATAACCCATTATATTTATCAATTGATATTGATGTTCTTGATCCAGCTTTTGCTCCAGGTACAGGCACTCCTGAGGTTGCGGGAATGACTACAAGAGAAATTGTAAACGTAATTAGAGGTTTGTCAGGTTTAAATTTAATATCAGCTGATGTTGTAGAGGTTTCTCCAGCTTATGATCATGCTGAAGTTACTTCTTTAGCGGCCGCTACAATTGTTTATGAATTGATAAATCTATTTGCAAAATCAAAAGGATAGGTTAATTTCGCAGCATGTTAAGTAAAAAAAATTTTTATATTAATGGTAAATGGGTAAATCCACAGCAAGAAAAAGAACTTCATGTTATAAATCCTTCAACAGAGGAAAGTTGTGCGATTATTTCTTTAGGAAGTTCCGAAGATATTAATTCTGCTGTAAGTGCAGCAAAAAAAGCTTTTGAAAGCTGGGCTTTTACTTCAAAAGAGGAAAGAATAAAATTATTAGAGTCTTTGTATTCTCTTTATAAAAAAAGATGGACTGAAATGGCAGAAGCTATTTCTTTAGAGATGGGTGCACCAATTGATTTTTCAACGCAGCTTCAAGCCGGCACGGGAGCTAGCCATATAAAATCTTATTTAAAAGTTTTAAAAGATTATAAGTTTGAAAAAATATTAGGAGATCACGCACCAAATAATAAAATTTTATATGAACCAAAAGGAGTTTGTGCCTTAATAACTCCTTGGAATTGGCCAATGAATCAAGTGTGTTTAAAAGTTATTCCAGCTTTGGCAGCAGGATGCACTATGGTTCTAAAACCTTCAGAAATAGCTCCGCTTTCTTCTATGTTGTTGGCCGAAATGATTGATGAAGTAAAATTTCCACCAGGAGTATTTAATTTAGTCAATGGAGATGGCGCTGTTACTGGAAATGCTTTAACTAGCCATCCAGAAGTAAATATGATTTCTTTTACTGGGTCAACAAGGGCTGGAGCTCTTATTTCTAAAAATGCGGCGAATGATTTTAAACGTGTTAGCTTAGAACTAGGGGGAAAAGGTGCAAATATTATTTTTAAGGATGCAGATTCAGAAGCAGTTGAAAGAGGAGCTATGAGATGTTTTAGAAATACCGTGCAATCTTGTAATGCCCCAACCCGGATGTTAGTTGAAAAATCTATTTATAATAAAACAATTGAAAAAGTGAAAGAGGTTGCGGGTAAATTAAAAGTTGATTTAGCTTCAAAAAAAGGTGGGCACATAGGACCGGTAGTTTCAAAAACTCAATTTGATAAAATACAAACATTAATTCAAAAAGGAATTGACGAAGGAGCTAAGCTAATTGTTGGAGGAACGGGAAAACCTAAAGGTTTAGACAAAGGATATTTTGTTAAACCAACAGCTTTTGCGGATGTAAATAATAATATGCAAATTGCTAGAACTGAAATTTTTGGTCCAGTTTTATCAATCATTCCTTTTGAAACCGAAGAAGAAGCTGTCTCAATTGCAAACGACACACCTTATGGTCTTTTAAATTTTATTCAAACACAAGATCAGAAAAAAGCTAATAGAGTAGCTAGAAAACTAAGATCAGGAATGGTTGATATAAATGGGGCAGGTCTTGCTCCCGATGCTCCTTTTGGGGGATACAAACATTCGGGTATTGGACGTGAAGCCGGGGTTTTAGGTTTGGAAGAATATCTTGAAGTAAAAGCAGTAAGTGGCTGGAACTAAAATTAATTTGAGGAATTAGTAGATAAACTATCTAATCAACTAACAATTTAAAAGTATTTATAAAATCGGGTCTAAGAACATACTCTCTTGGATGCCCATCTTTAATTGTATTTAAAATTTCCAAACCATAAACAACTTCACCAATTGGAGTGTATTCTCCTTTGAATAAAGGAGCATCTCGAAGTAAAATAAAAAACTGACTGTCTTCAGTGTTTAATTTATTTGTTTTGGCCATACCTACAGTTCCTATTTTGAATTCAATTTTATCGTTGAGTTCAGAGTTGATTGTTCCGTAACCAGATTTTCCTGTCCCTATATAGAGATAATCAAGGTTGTCTTTTTTTCCAAATTCAAGATCACCAGATTGAACAAGAACATTTTTGATCACTCTATGAAAAGCAATGCCATCATATTTACCTGAAACTATCAACATCTTAAATCTTTCAACTGATTTAGGAGAGATATCTGGATAAAGTTTAATGATAATATTTCCACAGTTTACATTTAAAACTGCAATATTTTTTGGATTTTTAAAACTAATTTCTTTTGGGTCATAATTTTTAATAAATAAACATTTTTGTGGCAATATTACAAATATATAAAAAGCAATAATTCCCAAAATAATAAGAAGAACTAATAATAGCTTTTCCGAGGTTGTCTGTTTAACTTTTTCAATCATCTAATTAAATTTGAAATTATTATCGATTTTTAGAACTGCATTTTTTAAAAACATAGTTTTTTTATTAAGTACGGGGTCATTTAAGACAATACTTTCTAACTTTTTCTTTTTTGTCATCAAAAATGAAAATGTTTCAGCCATATCTTCCGATGCAGTAGACATAGAATATTCCGTTAGAAATCCTTTGGTATTATTGATCAAAGAAAAATCTAATTTATTTGTGCATGTAGAACATTTAGCATATTTAAATCCTGGACTATTAAATTTTCCCCATTTTTTGTATGAGAATAAGCTTTTATGGCTTTCTTCAACTATATGAAATAATTCATGATGTATTGATCTTTCAAAATATTTTTCATCAAATTTGATATCTATAATCAATGTTTTCATATCATGATTTGGAACTCCTGCAGTTTTAATTTTTGCTACTTTTAAATTTTTACAAAGCACAACGTATTTAAGATTAATTTTCTCTAAAAAATTTTTATCATATTTATTAAAATTTTTTTTAATGATATCAAATTTCTTTTTAATACTGTTTTTACTTGTCTTGTCACATTGGACATTGTTTTCTCTAAAACCCACTCTAAAAGATTTTTCAGCCTTGAGATATTTAATGCCATTTGAAGCTGTAAGATCGTATATTTCTAGATTTGGTATTTTTGTTAAATAGTAGATTGTATTAGCGTAGACTGGTGAGAAAATTTTAAGAAATAAAAATGTAATAAGGAACAATCTCATATCAATACTTTAAAAATGTTAAACCTAATTAACCATTTTCTCTTGTAAAGAGATAAGCATTTTAAGACACTTCTTAAGCTGATCAAAGGTAATATATTCGTCTACCGTGTGAGCTTGTTCAATAGATCCAGGTCCACAAATAACAGTGCTTATTCCAGAATCTTGAAATAGACCTGCTTCAGTACCAAATGACATTGTATCTTTTGCATTATCACCAGTTAGATTGCAAACAAGATTTGCAGCTTCTGATGTTTCTTCTTTATTAAAACCAACCACTTCACCAATTATTTCCTTTTTAATATCTCCTTTAGGATTATTTTTTTTCATTTCTGGTAGTAAAATATTTTTAGCAAAAGCGTCAATATTCTTACTAATGAAATCTCCGTCTTCTTTATTGACAGGTCTTACCTCCCATTCGAGAGAACATTGATCTGCAATTACATTTGCACCTATTCCTCCAAAAATTTTTCCTATTTGAAGAGTTGAATAAGAAGGAGAAAAAGATGTTTGTGCTGAGTTTCTTTTTTTTAGTTCATCTCTCAATTCCATAAGTTTGTTGCTATATCGAATGGCATATTCAATGGCGCTAACACCGCTTTCAGGATTTGAGGCGTGCCCGGACAACCCAGTAAAGTGAGTTATGTATTGATTGTATCCTTTGTGTGCAGTTATAGCTTTCATATTTGTCGGCTCACCAATTATACAAGCAGAGAAATTAATATTTCTTTTTTTTAAGTCAGCTAAAACCAATGGTGCTCCTAAACAACCAGTTTCTTCATCGAATGTATAAGAAAAATGTATTGGTGCTTTCAATTTTTTAGAAGCGAATAAAGGCGCAACTGCTAAAGTACAAGCAATAAACCCTTTCATATCACATGTTCCGCGACCGTAAACTTTATTGTCTTTCTCTCTCGCTATATATGGATCAGAAGTCCATTCATCATGTACAGCAGGAACCACATCAGTATGCCCTGATAAGATAATTCCTTTACTGTTTGAATTATCTTTTCCGTTGATTGTTGAAAATAAATTAGCTTGTGAGCCAGACTTATTAAAAGTTTTAAAAGATGTGACACCAACTTCATCTAATTTTTTTTCACAATACTTAATTAATTCAAGATTCGAAGTACCTGACACTGTTTGAAATTTTATTAGATTAGTTAAAATCTTTAAAGTTTCAGGAAATACTTGATCGATTATGTTTTTTTGTATAGGCATTCAAATGAAATATATGCCATATAGCAATCAAAAAAAAGGAATGTTTCTTGCATTTATTGGAGTTATATTTATTACTCCAGATTCCCTTTTTATTAGGTTGGCAAATCTTACATCTTGGGATTTGATTTTTTATAGAGGCTTTATACCTTTTTTTATTGTTTTTGCTGGTTTGTTAATTATTTATAAAAGCAAATTTATTTCACAACTATTAGAGAATGGTTGGCACGGGGCTGCTTATGCAGTCACTTTTGCAATAACAAATATTTTTTTTGTAATATCGATAAACAATACTAATGTCGCAAATACGTTAATTATGATTGCTTTGGCTCCTATGCTTTCTGCGGTAATCAGCTTTATTTTTTTAAAAGAAAGCACAGACCAAAAAACGTGGATAGCCATAACTATTACTACATTAGCGGTGATTTATATTTTTAATGATTCTTTTGAAAAAGGTGATGTTTTAGGAAACTTTTTAGGATTGGTTTGCGCGGCAGGCTTGGCAGCTGGAGCAGTGATAATAAGATCAGCTAAAAAAATTAATCTAGTTCCTTCAGCCATGATGGGTAAACTACTGGTAACATTAATTGCACTTTTTTTTATAGACAATCCAATTTTGAAAGGAAATGACTTAATTATTATACCAGTTATGTGTATCGTATGTGTTGCAATACCTTTTGTCTTGATAACCTTAGCACCTAGATACATTACAGCACCCGAGGTTAACCTCTTTTTTTTACTTGAGACCATTTTAGGACCTCTTTGGGTTTGGTTGGTTATAATGGAACAGCCTAGTACAGAAACAATGATTGGAGGATTTGTAATTATCTCGACAATCGCTTTTCACTCTATTTTAAGCTTAAAAAAGAAATAATTTATTGCAATTGTTTTATTAAATCAGATAAAATTTTTAAAGTTTCCAAAAATATTTGGATTGATCATTTATCTTTGATTCAACAACATTACTTTTCTAACTTCTTCACCTTTATATTTAGATAAAGGTCTAATTAATTTGTTTGAAGTATGTTGTTCCATGATATGTGCTGACCAGCCAGTAATTCGAGACATTACAAATATTGGAGTGTAAAAATCTATGTCAATTCCCATCATGTAATATGTAGGGCCGCAAGGAAAATCCACATTAGGATGTATATTCTTTTTTTCTAGCATTACTTTTTCTAGAATCTCGTACATTTTGGGATATTTTTCTTTTTTTAAAAGTTTTGCAACTTTAAACATATAGTGTTTCATAGTTGGCACTCTAGAGTCGCCAGTTCTATAAACTCTATGACCAAAACCCATTACAACTTTTTTCTTTTCCAAGGCATTTTCAATCCAAGCTTTAGTTTTTTCTGGTTTTCCAATTTCTTTCATCATGTGCATAACAGCTTCATTTGCACCACCATGCAAAGGTCCTTTTAATGATGCAATTGCACCTGTAATAGCGCCATGTAAATCAGATAAACTGCTTGTAATTGTTCTAGCTGTAAAAGTTGAAACGTTAAAACTATGTTCGGCATAAAGAATTAAAGAAATATCAAAAGCTCTTACTATTTCTTTATCTGGTACTTTATTAAACATCATTTTGAAAAAATTTTCTGAAAAAGATAATTTTTTATCAGGAGATATTATCTTCTTGCCTTTTCTGCATCTAAAATAAGCAGCTACAGCCGTTGGTGTTTTTGCAAAAATTCTCATTGCTTTTCTCATATTTGCCTTCGGAGAATTATCCTTGGTGTCTTTATCTTCCAAAGCCATTAAACTTACGCAAGTTCTAATTACATCCATAGGATGGGCATTTTTCGGCATTTTTTGAATATTTGCTAAAATTTGTTTTGAAAGTTTTCTTTCAGATCTTTCTTCTTTAATAAATTTTTTTAATTGTTTTTTATTTGGGAGATCTCCATTCAAGACAAGGTAGGCAACTTCTTCAAAATCACATTTGTCACATAATTCTTGCACTGTATATCCTCGATAAGTAAGAGCACTTAATTCAGGAACAACATGTGAGACCGTTGTTTCATCAACAACGATACCTAATAAACCTTTTTTAATTTCTTCACTCATTATTCATGCCCTTCAGTTGAAAAATCTGTAATCTTTTTTCCTGGGGTATTGTACTTCTCATATTCCACTAATTCATACAACCTTTTTCTAGTTTGCATTTTATCGATGATATTATTTTGATCTCCATTTTTAAATATTGACTTTAATCCCATTTCAACATTTTGCATTGCTAGTCTTTGTGTAGTGACTGGATAAATAACTAAATTATATCCTAAATTCTCCAATTCATTTTTGTTTAAAAGTTTTGATTTTCCAAACTCAGTCATATTAGCTAATAGATATCCTGTTGAAATTTTTCTTACTTTTTCAAATTCTTTTTCATCCTTCATTGATTCTGGAAAAATCATATCTGCCCCAGCATCCTCATAAGCTTTAATTCTATCTAATGTTTTATCGATCCCTTCAACTGTATTTGCATCCGTTCTTACAATAATTAAAAAATTTTTATCTTTTCTTGACTCAATAGATTCTTTAATTTTCTTAACCATTTCTTCTTTTGTAATTAGTTCTTTATTGTCTAGATGGCCGCATCTTTTTTCGGCTATTTGATCTTCTATATGACAGCCTGCTAATCCCTTGCTCTCAAATGTAGAGATTGTTTTTTTACAATTACCAAAACCTGTATCAGCATCAACTATTGTAGGCACATCAGTCACCCTAGCTATTTGATTGCCTCTATAGCTTACTTGATCTAACGTTGTAAGCCCAATATCAGGTAAACCCAAATCGTTAGACATCACACCACCTGAAATATAAACTCCATCAAAACCTATCTCAGAGATTAATTTTGCACATAAAGGATTATATGCACCAGGAAATCTTAATAATTTTTTAGATTGTAATTTTTTTACAAAATCTGATCTTTTTTCTAATGCGCTTTTTTTTGTGAAATGCATTGCACCAGACTTATATTAGAGGGGATTATAAAAATCAAAGATTATTTAATTAAGATAAATAATCCTGTTAAAACTAACAAGAACGCAAGAAAATATTCTGTTATTTTTTTTGTTTTTTCATTATTAATAAATGTTCTTAAACCACTCCCGAATAATGCCCAGCAGCATATACTTGGAAAGCATATAACTGCAGCCGTAACAGTTACGAATACTACACCAATAAAAATATTTTCTTCTGTTGGAAAAAAACCTGATGCCACAGCAATTGCAACAGACCATGCTTTAGGATTAATAAATTGAAAAAGTGATGCTTCATAAAATTTTAAAGGTCTTCCGGATTCTTTTTTAATAAGACTAAAAGAGCCAATCATTTTCCAACTTAAATAAAGCAAATATAAAAAACATAGAATTTTCATATAAAACTGTATTTGAGGATAAATTAGAAAAAGATTAACTAAACCAAAACATACTAAAGCAATTTGAATCATATGACCTAAAGGAATGCCAATTAGATGAGGTAGCGTTCTAACAAATCCAAATTTCATTCCAGAAGCTGTTAGCATGGCATTATTTGGCCCAGGCGTAAAAAACATTGTAAAATAAAAAGTTGATAGAGCAGAAAACAACGCAAAATTAATCATAAATACTTTTCAATAACTTTATCAAAATTTTTAAAATCTTCGATTAATTCGTCGTGTTTAATTTCTTTAGTTGATTTTTCTGTGTAACCATCTTTTACTAACACAAAAGGAATTTTTGCGTTCTCTGCTGACATTCCATCAACTTCACTATCTCCAACCATTATTGTTTTTTTTAGATCACCCTGAATAATTTCAACTACATTTGTTAAATGTCTAGGGTCTGGTTTGTTAAAGGGAAAAGTATCTGATCCAGCAACGTATTCAAAATATTCATACATTTTTAATTTTTTTAACAAATCAACAGCTAAACGTTCTTGTTTATTAGTACAAACAGCCATGGAGATATTTTTAGTTTTGGCCCATTTTAAAAATTCCATTACACCATTTATTGGTTTACTTCCTCGATCAATATTTTGAGAATAAAAATCTATAAACTCTTTCATCATTTCTTTTTTTATCTTTTCATCTTTTATTTCTTGTCTAAACGCTCTTTGCATCATTACCCAAGCACCTTTACCTGCTAAAGATTTAATGTCAGACAATTTCTTTTCTTTATGACCAAATTTTTTCATTACATGGTTGTGAGCATCCATCAAATCAGGCGCGGTATCAACTAAAGTACCGTCTAAATCAAAAAGAATTGTGTAAATTTGAGTCATTTTTAAAGTATTAAAAAGAAATATTTTGTGACTTATTTCAGAAGTATTATTAATGTAAAGAGAAATTTTTATGAATACAAATATTAAATTAAAAAAAGCTAACGCTTATAGAATTACACAGGAAAAACTTAGAAATAAAGCTCTTTCAAAAGGAGTTAATTTAATTGCTCCAGAAACTATTTTTTTATCTAACGACACTACTTTTGGGAAAAATGTAACTGTTGAACCTTATGTTGTAATTGGAGCAAAAGTAAAAATTGGAAACAATGCTTATATAAAATCTTTTACTCATATTGAAGGAACTAAAATTGAAAATAATGTAGTGGTTGGACCTTATGCAAGATTAAGACCAGGCACTATTTTAAAATCGAATACTAAGATTGGAAATTTTGTTGAAACAAAAAAATCAAGTATCAACACCAATTCAAAAGTCAATCATCTTTCATATATTGGTGATACCACAATAGGAAAAAATTCTAACATCGGAGCAGGTACAATAACTTGTAATTACGATGGTGTTAAAAAATCTAAAACTAAAATATCCGACAATGTTTTTGTAGGTTCTAATTCAGCTCTTGTAGCTCCTGTTAAATTAGAAAAGAATTCTATAGTTGGTGCTGGTTCAGTAATTACGAAAAATGTTAAAAAAAATTCGTTAGCCATCACAAGATCATCTCAAATTGAAGTTAAAAATTATAAAAGAAAAAAGAAAAAATAATGTGTGGAATTATTGGAATAGCTAGCAACAAACCGATTTCAATGAATATTATAAATTCATTAAAAAAACTAGAATACAGAGGGTATGACTCTGCTGGTCTAGCTACACTAGATAAGGATGAAATAAGCGAAAAAAAATGTTCAGGCAGAGTAGAGGAGTTAGAAAAGATTTTATTTAAAACTCCATCTGATGGACATCTTGGTATTGGACATGTTAGATGGGCAACACATGGTATACCAAATATTGTAAATGCTCATCCTCATTCTTCAGAAGTTGTATCAGTAGTTCATAATGGAATTATTGAAAACTCAGATGAATTAAAAGAAAATTTAGAATCAAAAGGTTTAAGATTTAAATCTCAAACTGATACAGAAGTTATAACATTATTAATTACAGAAGCTTTAAAAGATAAGAAACCTTTGGAATCTGTTTTTAATACATTAAAAAAATTAAAAGGCAGTTTTGCGCTAGGTATTATTTTTAAAAATTATAAAAATATTATTATAGGGGCGCGAAGAGGAAGTCCTTTAGCCGTAGGGTATTCAAATGAAGAAAATTATCTTGGCTCAGATTCTTACGCACTTAAATCTATGACTAATAAAATTTCTTATTTAGACGATGGTGATTTATGTGTTTTATCTAAAGATAAGGTTGAGTTTTATGATGTAAACAAAAAAAAGATTAATAAAAAAGTATATGTTTTATCTGATGATAAAAATACTAGCGATAAAGGCGATTATAAGAACTTCATGTCAAAAGAGATATTCGAACAATCTACTACTGCAAAAAATTGTATCAACGAATATATCGATAGTTTAAAAAAAGATATTAATATTTATAATTTTCCCATTAAACCAGAAAAAATTAAAAAGATTGTTTTAATAGGATGCGGGACTGCTTACCACTCATGCTTAGTTGCAAAATATTGGTTTGAAGAACTTACAACTATTGATGTTGAAATTGATATAGCTTCTGAGTTCAGATATAGAAAATTAAAATTTAATTCTGACAACTTGTATGTTTTTGTTTCTCAATCAGGTGAAACTGCTGATACTGCAGCAGCATTAGATATATGTAAAAAAAATAACGTAAAAACTTGTTCTGTAGTGAACTCCATAGAAAGCACAATTGCAAGAAACTCTGATTGGGTTCTCCCTATTCATGCTGGTCCAGAAATTGGGGTGGCTTCAACAAAAGCATTTTTAGGTCAAATGTTAGTTCTTTATATTCTATGTTTAAAGCTAGCCCAAAGCAGAAAAGATATAAATGATACGATATATCAAACTAATATAAAAAATTTAAAAGCTCTTCCAGACGCAATCAAGAAAAGCTTAAAAGTAGAAAATAGTGTTCAAGCTATGGCTAAAGAATTTCTTGATGCCAAAGGATCTATGTTTTTAGGAAGAGGATTATCTTTTCCAATTGCATTAGAAGGAGCTTTAAAGCTTAAAGAATTGTCTTATTTACACGCAGAAGGTTACCCAGCTGGTGAAATGAAGCATGGACCGTTAGCTTTAATCGAAGAAGGTTTGCCGGTAATTGTAATAGCCCCAAAAGATAAATATTTTGAGAAAACTCTTTCTAATATGCAAGAGGTTATCGCACGAGGAGGAAAGATTTTATTTATCACTGATCACAAAAAAAAATTAATGAATGAAAATATTAGATTTGGTGTTAGAGTTCCTTCATTAGACAATTTACTTTCTCCTATACTGTTAACTATACCAATCCAGCTATTAGCTTATCATGTTGCTTTATTAAAAGGTTGCGATATTGATAAACCAAGAAATTTGGCTAAGTCTGTAACTGTAGAATAGTGAACAAAGAAAACGCAAGTAAACTCTGGAAAATCATACAGGAAGCTGGTGATTATTTAAAAGGTAAACTTCCAAACCATCCAAATCATCCTAAAGGCAGGAATCCTTATGCTCATGTTGCTATTTGCGTGAAAAGCAAATTTGGTTCTAGCTATAAAGATTTACCTGATAACGATTTTGAAAAAGTTGTTGAATACATTGATTTTTTAAAAAAGAATCCAGATTAAAGTAAAGTAGATATTGAATAGTTAATTTCAATAAACTATATATATCTCAGGTTGAACATGAAAAAATGGAATTTAAATAGTTGGACTAAATATCCCGCAAAACATTTACCTGTGTATCAGGATAAGAAAGAGTTGGATTTAGTATTAAGTAAAATTAAGAAATATCCGCCACTTGTATTTGCAGGAGAAACACGATCATTAAAAAAATCTTTAGCAGATGTAGTTGAAGGTAAAGCTTTTTTATTGCAAGGAGGAGACTGTGCAGAAAGTTTTGCAGAATTTAATCCTGATAATATTCGAGATACTTTTAAAGCTATACTTCAGATGTCTTTAGTATTAACTCATTCTGCTGCTCTACCAGTTATAAAGCTTGGAAGAATTGCCGGTCAATTTTCTAAACCAAGAAGTTCGCCAACTGAAAAAAAAGATGGCAAAGAGCTACCTAGTTATTTAGGTGATAATATTAATGGTATGGAGTTTTCAGAAAAAGCAAGAGTGCCAGATGCAAAAAGATTATTTAGAGCTTACTCTCAATCTGCATCCACATTAAATTTAATTAGAGCTTTTTCACAAGGTGGTTTTTCAGATTTAAGACAAGTTCATTTATGGAATTTGGGTTTTATTAACAAAAAAACTAAAGGCAAATATAAAGAAATAGAAGATAAGATAAGTGATGCGCTGTCCTTTATGGAAGCTTGTGGAATAAATCCTGATACAAACAGAAGATTAAGAACAGTTAATTTTTATACTTCGCACGAGGCTCTTCTACTTCCATTTGAAGAAGCTATGACACGAGTAGACTCAACAACAGGAGAATACCACGATACATCAGCTCACTTTGTTTGGATTGGAGACAGAACAAGACAACTAGATGGCGCGCATGTTGAATTTTGCAGAGGTATAAAAAATCCTATAGGATTAAAATGCGGTCCATCACTTAAACCTGATGAGCTTATAAAACTTTGTAATACTTTAAATCCTGATAATGAATCTGGAAGGCTTACTTTAATTTCTAGATTTGGAGCAAATAAAGCTGAAGAGTTTTTACCAAAATTAATTAAAGCTGTTAAAAAAGAAGGCTTAAATGTAGTTTGGTCTTGTGATCCAATGCATGGTAACACCATAAAAGCAACTAGCGGATTGAAAACAAGACCTTTCGATAATGTTTTGAAAGAAGTAAAAAATGTATTTGGTATCCATCAAGCCGAAGGAAGTTATGCCGGCGGGCTACATGTAGAGATGACGGGTCAAGATGTTACAGAATGTACTGGCGGAGCTCAAAAAATATCAGATAGTGATTTATCAAATAGATATAGAACTCATTGTGATCCAAGATTAAATGCTTCACAAGCTTTAGAGCTGGCTTTCTTGATTTCTGAGGAAATAAAGAAAAATTCTAAATATTCAAAAAATATTATTAAAGAAGCGTCTTAATAATTATTATATAATTATTAAGACAGAATCCTGAAAAAGGATTAGGGAAATTATTGATTATGAATGTAGAAAAACGAGCAAATATTATCAAAGATTGGATAGAGAATTATTGTAAAAATGAATCTTTTCAGCCAAAAACATTAGTTGTTGGTATATCAGGCGGAATAGATTCTTCTGTAGTTAGTACGCTGTGCGCTTTAACAGGAAGAAAAACTATTGCTTTAACTATGCCAATAAAGCAGATCAAATCTCAACATGATTTGAGTATTGAACATGGGAAATGGCTAACATCAAAATTTAAAAATGTTGAACATAAAGTTATTGAGCTTGAAAATGTATTCAATTCCTTTGAAAAAACTTTAAATGAATTTAATAACGAACATGGTTTTGCTAACTCTAGAGCGAGATTAAGAATGACAACCCTATATCAAGTTGCTGCAGCTAATTCTGGAATTGTTGTAGGCACAGGAAATAAAATTGAAGATTTTGGAGTTGGTTTTTATACGAAATATGGAGATGGTGGGGTTGATATATCTCCAATAGCTGATTGTAACAAAACTCATGTATGGGAGTTAGGAAAACATTTAGGAATATTAAATAAAATTATCGAAGCGGAACCCACAGATGGACTGTGGCATGATGGTCGAAGTGATAAAGATCAACTAGGCATGTCTTATTCAGAACTTGAAAAAGCAATGGAAGACAAAAATGATCCAAATTATAAAAAATATTTAGAAATTAGAAAAAAAAATATTCATAAAATGAAACCAATACCTATTTGTAAATTTGATGAAAAATAATTTAAGATTAACTAATTCTCTCACAAGACAAAAAGAATTATTTAAACCAATAAATTCTAAGAAAATCACCATGTATGCATGCGGACCAACTGTTTATGACAATCCTCATGTTGGGAATGCAAGGAGTTTAGTAGTTTTTGACACTTTGTTCAGAGTGTTAAAAATGATTTATGGAAAAAATGTTAGCTATGTAAGAAATATAACTGACGTTGATGATAAAATAATTGAAGCATCAAAAAAAAATAATAAATCAATCAAAGAAATAACAGAGAGTGTTACGAAAACTTTTCATAAAGATTGTGAAAGTTTAAATTGTTTAAAACCTACCGATGAACCAAAAGCTACAGAGCATATTAAAGGAATGATAGAAATGACTTCTTCATTGATTAAAAAAGGTTTTGCTTATGAAAATAAAGGGCATGTTTATTTTTCAGTATCGGCATTTAAAAATTATGGAAAACTATCAAATAAAAATTTAGATGAATTAAAAGCAGGTAATAGAATTGAAGTTTCGAATTTAAAAAAAAATCCTATTGATTTCGTACTCTGGAAGCCATCTGATTCAAAAGACCCTGGTTGGGAATCCCCATGGGGAAGGGGGAGACCTGGTTGGCATTTAGAATGTTCAGTTATGAGTGAAAAATATTTAGGAAAAAATTTTGATATTCATGGTGGAGGTTTAGATTTAATTTTTCCTCATCATGAAAATGAAATAGCACAATCTTGTTGTAATAATTCTACTGATAGTTTTGCAAATTATTGGGTTCACAATGGTTTTGTGACAATCAATAAAGAAAAGATGTCTAAATCTTTAGGCAATATCATTACAATTTCTGATGCAGTAAAAAAATATTCTGGACAAGTTGTAAGATTAGCTTTGTTGAGCGCTCACTATAGTCAACCACTTGATTGGAATGATGATTTATTGCAAAATCAAAAAAATACAATTGAAAAATGGTACAATCTTTATGAAAAAACAAATGAAGAGAATATTCTAGATGTTTCCGAAACTTTACTTGATGATTTAAATACACCAGGTTTTATTGCTAAAATACATGAATTATATAATAGCGCTAACAATGGTGAGAAAAAAAGTAAATCGTTATTCAATAATGCATGTAGATTGATAGGTTTATTTAATATTAGCAAAGATAAATGGGAAAATTTTAAAAAATTAAATATTAAAGTTTCAGAAGACTATATTTCAAAGAAAATTGCTGAAAGAACTAAAGCAAAAAAAGATGGAGATTTTAATCTTGCCGATAAAATAAGGAAAGATTTATTGGATCAAGGCGTTGTA
>CACIYJ010000009.1 GCA_902590845.1 uncultured Pelagibacteraceae bacterium | reverse complement strand
TCTAAGAATGTAATTAATAATGCAAAAATTTTATCAGATAAATTAATCAAAAATGGTTTTAAAATATTTTCAGGCGGCACAGATACGCATCTTATGCTTGTAGATTTGCGAGATTTTAATGTTACAGGTAAAGACGCAGAAGAATCTTTAGTCCGTTCAAATATAACATGTAATAAAAATGGTATTCCTTTTGATACTCAAAGCCCAATGGTAACATCAGGAATTAGACTTGGAACACCAGCATGCACTACTAGAGGATTTGGTCCGAATGAATTCAGTTTAATTGCTGATTTAATTTCAAAAGTGCTTAAAGGGTTGAGTGAAAATGGTCAAAATAACTCAAAAATAGAAAAAGAAGTGCAAAAAGAGGTGATTGATCTTTGCTCTTCTTTCCCTATATATAGTAATTAAATACAAATAAATAACTATGCTTTGTCCATTTTGTAGAGAAAAAGATACCTCAGTTGTAGACTCAAGACCTTGTGAAGAAGGAACAGCCGTGAGGAGACGTAGACTATGTACATGTCATGGAGGTATGAGATTCACAACATTTGAAAGAATTCAATTTCAAGAACTAACTGTGATCAAAGGTAATAGTAAAAGAGAACCTTTTGACAGAGATAAAATTTCAAAATCTGTAAGAATTGCAACTCGCAAAAGACCAATTGACTCCGAAACTATTGAAAAATTTATTTCAAAAATAGTTATGAAGGTAGAAGGATTAGGAGAAAGTGAAGTTCCAACCTCTACCATCGGAAAATTTATAATGGAAGGCTTATCATATTTAGATAAAGTTGCCTATGTTCGTTTTGCTTCAGTTTATAAAAACTTTAAAGAAGCAAAAGATTTTGAACAATTTGTTGGCAATTTAGATGAAAACAAATCATAGCAATTTTTTAAAATTAGCTTTTAATATTGCAAAAGTTAATCTTGGTAAAACAAATTTAAATCCCTCAGTAGGCTGCGTTATCGTTAAAGATCATTCTGTTATTGCATCAGGTTGTACATCTCTTAATGGTAGGCCTCATGCTGAATTTAATGCCTTGAAGTTTAAAAAGAATTTCAAAAATTCAGATTTATATGCAACTATGGAGCCTTGCACCCACTATGGTCTAACACCGCCATGTGCAGATATAATTGTAAAAAAGGGTATAAAGCGTGTTTTTTTTTCTTTTAATGATATAGACAAAAGAACAGCAAAAAAATCAAAAATAACACTAACTAAAAAAAAAATTAAAGTTTATAAAAAATTTAATAATAATTTTCGTGATTTTTATCAGAGTTATTTTTCAATTCAAAAAGATTTAATTCCATTTATTGATGCTAAAATTGCTATATCAAAAGATTATTTTACAATTAATAAGAATTCAAAATGGATTACTAATTCTTTATCCAGGAATCGAACTCATCTAATTAGATCAGAATATGACTCTATTATATCTACTTCAAAGTCAATAAATAACGATAATTCATTACTCAATTGTCGTTTAAATGGTTTTAATAACAAAAAGCCAGATTTAATAATTATTGATTTAAATCTTAAAATTAAAAAAAAACTTAATTTATTTAAAAAACTTAATAAAAGAAAGATTTTTATTGTTACGTCTGTTTTAAGAGGCAAAAAAATCTCTTATCTAAAAAAAAAAGGCATAAAAATAATCCCAACGGAATCACTAAAAAATAAAAATGATTTTATAAATTTATTTAAAATTTTGAAGAAATATGGTTATAATAGGATTTTAGTTGAAAGCGGCTTGGTCTTTTTAAACAAATTATTAAAAGATAAGTTAATTTTTAATTTATATATGTTTCAATCTTCTACTAAATTAGGAAAAAAGGGTAGAAATAACACTTCAAACAATATTATAAAAAAGCTTAAATTAAACAAGAAAATTAAAGTTAATTTAAATGGAGACAGTCTTTATAAGGTTAAAATTAAATAATGTTTAATGGAATTATATACAATCAAGGGATAATAAAAAGTATTAAAAAAAATTCTAAATATGAATCCGGAAGTCTTGTAATCGAAATTGCTTCAAATATTAAATTTAAAAAATCTGATATCGGGGAGTCAGTATGCTGCGATGGAGTTTGTTTAACACTAATAAGAATTAAAAAAAAATCTTTTTTATTTTATCTATCAAAAGAAACACTTAAAAGGTCAAACTTTAAATATGCAAAAGCAGGCAAACATATAAATATAGAGAAATCTTTATTACACGGTCAAAAGATTTCAGGTCACTATGTTCAAGGACATATTGACTCGACTGCTAAAATTAAAAATATAGTTTTAATTGATAAGTCCTGGGTAATAAAATTAGAACTAGAAAATAAAAAATTATATAGATATTTAATTGAAAAAGCCTCTATTGCTATAAACGGCGTATCTTTAACTCTTTCTAAAGTTGTTAAGGGATATTTTGAAATTAATGTGATACCACATACTTTAAAACTTACTAATTTAAGAAATCTAAAAATCAAAGATATTGTAAATGTAGAGTTAGATATATTTGGTAAATATATATTAAAGTTATCTGAATAATGAGAAAAAAAGCATTTTCACAAATCAAAGAAATTTTACGTGACGCCAAAAAAGGAAAAATGTTTATCCTTGTTGATGATGGAGATCGAGAAAATGAGGGAGATTTAATTATTCCTGCTTCAAAATGTAATTCTAAAAATATTAATTTTATGGCTAAACATGGAAGGGGTTTAATATGTTTAGCTCTTACATCAAAGAAAGTTAAAAAATTAAATTTACCTTTAATGTCTTCAGTTAATAAATCTAGGACACAAACAGCCTTTACTGTATCTATAGAATCTAAAACAGGAATCACAACTGGGATCTCGGCGCATGATAGAGCAAAAACAATTAAAGTAGCGATAAAACCAAATTCAAACAGACATAATATTGTTTCTCCCGGACATGTCTTTCCTTTAGTTGCAAAAGATGGAGGTGTTCTTGAAAGAGCAGGTCACACGGAAGCTTCAGTAGACATCTCAAAATTAGCAAAATTAAATCCTAGCGCTGTTATTTGCGAAGTCATGAATGAAGATGGAACCATGGCGCGTTATAAAGATTTAATTCTTTTTGCAAAAAAACACAGATTAAAAATTGCAAAAATAGAGGATCTAATTTCTCACAGATTAAGAAACGAAAAACTTATTAAATGTATTTCAAATAAAAAGATAAAGATTAAAAAATTTGGAAGTTTTGATTTAAAAACTTTTAGAAATAAATTAGATGGATCAGAACATTATGCTATAACAAAAGGTAAGTTTACCAAAAGCAAAGCTTCGAGGGTAAGAGTTATATCTACAAATGTTTTAAATAGTTTTTTTAACTTTAATAAGGATATTTTTAAAAATTCCTTAAAACATTTAAATAAATTTAATAATTTTGCACTTATACTTATTAAAGGAACAAATCTTAATCCAGATTCATCTGAAAATAACAAAATATTAAGATATTATGGTATAGGAGCCCAAATAATCAAAGAATTGAAAATAAAAAAAATGATATTAGTTTCTAGATCAATAAAACGCATTATTGCCTTAGATGGTTATGGTATAAAAATTGCTAAACAGGAGATTATGAAATGAAATTAAAAATTTGTATTGTTATGTCTGATTACAATCATGATATTACTAATGAAATACGTCTTAGCGCAAAAAAAGAATTAAATAAATTTGGTATCAAAAAAGTAAAAGATATTGAGGTTCCAGGCGCATTTGAAATACCAGTTACAATATCGAGACTTGTGAAACAATATGATGGATTTATTGCAATTGGCTGTATCATTAAAGGTGAAACAACAAATTTTGATTTAATTTCTGATGCTATAACAAATGGAATTATGCAAATATCTATTAATGAAAAAAAACCAATAGGAAATGCAATATTAACTTGTTTTAATAAAAATCAAGCCAAAGATAGGTTTAATAGAGGCGCTGAAGCTGCAAAAGCTGTAATCGCAGTTTTGAAAAATGGATCAAAAAAAAAATAAAAATTCCTCTCCTAGAGTTAAAGTTATTCAAAAAATTTATGGATCTTTGATGAATCCAGACGAAGAGATCATTTATCCAAAAAATCAGTATAAAAAATATATTAAAGATGTTGTTTCTGGAACATTAGAGAGAATTGAATTAATCGAAGAAACTATTATTAAACATCTTGATAAAGACATAGATTTACAAAAAACAGATAAATTATTAAAAATAATTTTATTTTCTGCTGTTTTTGAACTTATGTTTAAACACAGTACGCCAAAAAATGTTGTTATTAGCGAATATGTTCGAGCATCAGAATTCTTTTTAGAAAGAGCCCAGATAAGCTATTTGAATGCTGTCTTAGATAAGTTGTCAAAACTTATTAGGAAGGAGTAATTAGCTGACAATTTGTCACGAATAATTGATAAGTTTAACTTGCCTTTTTTTAATATTTTTGGCATTTATCGCTGATACCAATGAATAATTATTTAGAATTGCTATATTTAGTGTCTTTCACAGGAATTCTTGCTGTTGCTTACAGTTATTTATTATCCGGACAGATTCTTGCAGCAAGCCCAGGCAATGCTCGAATGCAAGAGATAGCTGAAGCAATACAAATAGGAGCTAAAGCTTATTTAAATCGTCAATATAAAACAATTGCTGTTGTGGGTATTATTGTATTGGCAATTGTAACTTATTTTTTTAATTATCTTGTAGGATTAGGTTATTTTATCGGAGCATTTCTTTCAGGTGTAGCCGGTTACGTAGGCATGTTAATTTCAGTTAAAGCAAACGTAAGAACAGCTGAAGCTTCAAGAAAAAATTTGCAATCAGGCTTAACAATAGCCTTTAAATCAGGAGCAATAACTGGATTGCTTGTTGCTGGTTTAGCTTTATTAGCTATTACAATTTATTATATAATTTTAATTAACCTTGAAGTAGATAATAGAGAAATCATAAATGCTTTAGTAGCTTTGGGTTTTGGCGCTTCATTAATTTCAATTTTTGCTAGATTAGGCGGAGGTATTTTTACTAAAGGAGCAGATGTAGGAGCTGATTTAGTTGGTAAAGTTGAAGCTGGCATTCCAGAAGATGATCCTAGAAATCCAGCTGTGATTGCAGATAACGTAGGTGATAATGTTGGTGATTGTGCGGGAATGGCTGCAGATTTATTTGAAACTTACGCAGTAACAATTGTTGCTACAATGGTTCTTTCTTCTATATTTTTTCCGACAGATTATAATTTAATGGTTTATCCTCTGGCTATAGGCGGTTCATGTATTATTACATCAATAATTGGAACATGGTTTGTGAAATTAGGAAGTAGTAAAAATATAATGAGCGCACTTTACAAAGGTTTTGTTGTTACAGCAATAACATCATTGTTAATCTTGTATCCAGTAACTGATTCAATTTTAGGATTAGATAACATTTACAATAATAATGAAAAAAGTTTTTCAGGATTAAATCTGTACATTTGTGGAGTAGTTGGATTTGTAATTACAGGTTTGTTAATTTGGGTCACCGAATATTATACCGGTACAAATTATAGACCAGTTCAATCAGTTGCTAAATCTTCCACTACAGGACATGGAACTAATGTTATCCAAGGACTTGCTGTTTCTATGGAGGCTACTGCCATACCAGCTTTAATTATAGTAGCAGGAATTTTATATACGAATAGTTTGGCTGGTCTTTATGGTATCGCTATAGCTGTTACAGCAATGCTGGCTTTAACTGGCATGGTTGTAGCTTTAGATGCTTACGGACCGGTAACAGATAATGCTGGAGGAATAGCAGAGATGGCTAAACTTCCTAAAAATGTTAGAAAAACTACTGACGCCCTTGATGCAGTAGGAAATACAACAAAAGCTGTAACCAAAGGTTATGCAATTGGATCTGCAGGGCTTGGTGCTTTAGTTTTATTTGCAGCTTATACCGAAGATATTAAATATTTTTCTACAGTTAAAAACTCTGCATTAGAAGGTGTAAACGTGACTTTTGATTTATCTAATCCATTTGTTGTAGCAGGATTATTAATTGGAGGAATGTTGCCTTATTTATTTGGTTCTATGGGCATGCAAGCTGTTGGGCGAGCAGGTGGTGCGGTTGTTGTTGAAGTAAGAAGACAATTTAAAAAAATACCTGGAATTATGAAAGGCAAAAGAAAACCAGATTATGGAAGATTGGTTGATCTTCTTACAAAAGCTGCAATTAAAGAAATGATCATACCTTCTTTATTGCCGGTTTTATCTCCAATTATTTTATATTTTATAATCTTACAGATCGGTGGGCTTGAAGCCGCTCTCTCATCTTTGGGCGCTATGTTATTGGGAGTTATAATTACGGGTTTGTTCGTAGCTGTATCGATGACAGCAGGCGGCGGAGCATGGGATAACGCTAAAAAATATATTGAAGATGGAAATTTTGGAGGCAAAGGTTCTGAAGCTCACAAATCAGCAGTTACAGGCGATACAGTTGGGGATCCTTACAAAGATACAGCTGGGCCAGCGATTAATCCAATGATAAAAATCACTAATATTGTGGCATTATTGTTGCTGGCAGTAATCGCGCATTAAATTATCTTGTACCATACATTTTCTTTTTAACACTTTGTAAAAAATTTTCAACAAAGCTTTTTTTTCTTAAATCATTTGTAGTAGTTTTTTCTGAAAACTTAATTTGATTTATATTATTTTTGTCATAAAAATCTTTGGATTTTAATACTCCATATTTATCAAAATTTAAAATTAATGTATTGTTTGTTTTTAATTTATGACGACCTAATTTGTGATATTTGCCTTTAGATAGAGTTCTTTCTATATATATCCAAATGTCATCCTCATTAAAAGTTTTGGTGTGTGGCTGACCCAATATTTTTATCACATCATTTTTATTAGTTTTATTAACAGTTAATTTATCTGATCTATTGTCTAAGAATAGTATCCCATGATTTTTATCAGGGTCTTGTAATTGACAGCTTAATAAAATAAAAAATATAGAAAAAAGAATATTCTTCAAATGATATTTAAAACCAAAAGTCATAATTTAGATCTTTATAACACATTATTGAGTTTGTCTCGAAATTTGTATTTTTATAATAAAATCAATTTAAAAGATACATTTGAGACAAGAATTTATCTAATGTTTATACATTTTTCATTAATTTTAATAATCTTTAAGAGAAATAAAACTAATTTTTCTCAAGAATCGTATGACGATTTATTTTATTCTATAGAGAGCAATTTGCGTGAATCGGGTTTGGGCGATGTAGCAGTTAATAAAAAAATGAAAGATCTCAATAAGATATTCTATGATATTTTAGTAAAAATAAATAAATCAAATCATAATCTTAAAATAAATAAAAATTTGATTATAAAGTATTTTCCTCAACTAAACGATTCGAGCTATAGAAAATATGAGCTTTTTAATCAATATTTCATTAATTTTTATGATTTTTGTTTTGAATTACATCCTGAAACTATGATAAAAGATGCTTTAAAATTTAAGGTTTAACAATGGCTGTACCAAAAAGAAAAACATCAATTTCAAGAAAAAAGATGAGAAGATCTCATCACAAGCTCTCTTCGGTTAATATTATTGAAGATAAAAAAAGTGGTGAGTATAAATTATCTCACCATGTTGATCTGAAATCCGGTTATTATAACGGAAAAAAAATATTAGATATTTAATCATTTCAAATGAAAAAAAAAATTACTATTGCTATTGATGCAATGGGTGGTGAAAATGCACCAAAAAAAAATATCGAAGGTTTAAATATTTTTTTGAATAAAAATAAGTTAAATAAAGATTTTATTATTCATTTGCATGGAAATAAAAAAATTTTAGATAAAGAACTTTCAAAATTAAATATTTCAAATGATTTAGTTAAAGTGATCCATTCAGAATCCGTTGTCTCCGATGAGGAAACTCCTTTAACAGCAATAAAGAATTCAAAAAACACAAGCATGTGGAATTCTATAAAAGCTCAGATTGATGGTGAAGCTGATATTAGTTTATCAGCAGGAAACACAGGAGTTCTTTTTGTAATTTCAAAAATGATTTTAAAAATGATGAATCAAGTTAGCAAACCAGCATTAGCTGGTTTATGGCCTAGCAAAAAAGGCATGAGTGTTGTTTTAGATTTAGGTGCAAATATTGAATGTGATGAAAAAAATTTAGTTGATTTTTCAGAGATGGGAACGGCTTTATTTAAGTCAATCTTTCCAAATCAAACACCATGTGTTTCTCTTTTAAATATAGGCTCAGAAGAGATAAAAGGAACAGAAGTATTAAAAAAAACTTATTCTAAACTAAAAAGTTTAAGCAATGAAAAGAATTTTTTATTTAATGGTTATATCGAAGGTAATAAACTAATGGATGGTGAAACCAATGTGATAGTCACAGATGGATTTACCGGAAATATTGCTCTTAAAACAGCTGAAGGAACTGCTAAATTTGTTGTTGATAGTCTAAAACAATCTTTAACTGAAAATATATTTTCAAAATTATCTATAATCTTTTCCTATTTTTCACTTAAAAAATTTAAATCTAAACTAGATCCAAGAAAGTATAATGGTGCAATTTTTTTAGGCTTAAATGGCCCAGTTGTTAAAAGTCATGGCTCCACTGATTCAGTGGGATTCTATTATTCAATTGATTTATGTTATAGGATTATTAAAGGTAATTTAATGGATCAAATCAAAAATAATTTAGACCATTTAGATGTCAGAGATTAAAAAAATTAATTTAACAAAAAAAGATATATCTAAAAAAATAAATTCAAAGACAGGCCTACCAACTTTATATACTAATAAAATTATTGATGATTTTATTGACATATTAAAAAATTTAATAAAAAATAAAGAAATAAATATTAAAAATTTTGCTACCTTTAAAGCTATAAAAAAAAATGATCGAATAGGTCGTAATCCAAAAAATAAGAAAAGTTATAAAATCAACGCAAGAAAGTCATTAAGCTTTATTACATCTAAAAAACTTAATGATAAAATTAGAGATTTGTAATGGTAAAATTAATTAACATATCTCAATTAGCTAATTTGTTAAATTTAGTTAATTCTAAAACAAAAAAACCATCTAATTACGTTTTGAGATATTGGGAAAAAGAATTTAAACAAATTAAACCCATTATTTTAAAAAATAGACGTTATTATTCGCAAAAACAAATAGATATTATTAGATTGATTAAGTTCTTATTAAAAGACAAGGGCATGACAATAAATGGAGTAAAAAATATACTGAAATCTGACATAAATAGTCTTGACGATTATAATTCATATAGTTTAAAAGCTGAATATCTTAAAGAAAATATTAAGATTAAAAGTAAAACTATTTTAGAAAAAATTAAAAAATTAAAAAATTAAAAAATGGCAAAAAAATCTCATATCAAAGTTAGAATGGTGCCAGAAAGCAAACCTGATAGTAAATTTGTCTACTATGCTAAAAAACCAACTAAAGGCGAAAAAGTAAAAGAAAAATTAAAATTAAAAAAGTACAATCCCAATACTAGAAAACATGAGTTTTTCGTAGAAAAAAAACTTCCACCTCATAGTAAATAGTTATTTTTTTTTAAAATTTCTAAATTCGTAATTAATAAAAGCTTTAATAATACTTTTCCAAATTGTATTTGTTATTTTTGAGTCGATATTTTTCTTTTTTGACTCTATTTTAATTCTTTTCAAAACTACTTTAATTCTTTTTTTATCTATAATTTGATTTTTATACTTTTTTTGATGCAATATCTTATTAACTAAAAAACTTCTTTTTTTAATAAGAGCAAGCATGCTCAAATCCAATTTATCCAATTTCTTTCTAATTATATTGATCTTGTTGTTTTTCATAGCGACATTAATATTATATTCATTTTTAGATTTAATTATATACTTTGTATATGAATATTTTTTTAAACAAAAAAAATAATTTCTTTATTTGGTGGATAATAACATTAATTATAATGATAGTTTTAATAATTATAGTTGGTGGTTTAACGAGACTAACCGACTCTGGTTTATCTATCACTCAATGGCAACTTTTTTCTGGAATTTTTCCACCTATTACAGAAAGTGATTGGATTTATTATTTTGGTTTATATAAAGAAATACCAGAATATAAATTGCAGAACTATTCAATGACCATGAAAGAATTTAAGGTAATATTTTGGTGGGAATGGATTCATAGATTTTTAGGAAGATTGATTGGTTTGGCTATGCTTTTACCGTTAATTTATTTTTCTTTTAAAATTAATATTAGAAAATTAACGAGCTTATATCTTATTTTTCTTTTGGTCTGCTTTCAGGGTTTTATAGGGTGGTATATGGTAGTTAGCGGTTTAGTCGACAGAGTTGATGTAAGTCATTTTAGATTGTCTGCTCATCTTTTTATAGCTTTTTTTATTTTTGCCTGTCTAATTTGGTATTATCTAAATTTAAAAAATCGTTCTAATAAAAATTTTTTATTAAATAATTCTGAATTTTTATCCATCAAATTTCTTATTTTTTTAATGTTTTTACAAATAATACTAGGTGCTTTTGTTTCAGGTTTAGATGCCGGTAAAATATACCAAACATGGCCATTAATGAATGAGTCTTATTTTCCTAATGATGTAAATTTTAGAGATTATAGAGAATTCTTAAATTTAAATGATATGAGTGTAGTCCAATTCATTCACAGAAATGTAGCATATTTAATTTTTTTTGTTTTTATTTATATTGGATTTAATATTAAAAAATTTAACAAAACCCATTTATATACTCCATACTCATATTTGTTTGCGCTTATTCTTATACAAATAATATTAGGAATTTTAGCTTTGGTTAGCAATCTACACATTGCAATAGCTTCCTTACATCAAATATCTAGTATCTTTTTAATAATCTTTTCATTAAATTTTTACTTTAAATCTATTAATTAATTGACTTTGCAAATTTTTGTGAGTATTTATCGCTCTATTAAAATGACACCTTTTGTTAAAAAAAAAGAAATTAAAAAAGACTGGTATATTATAAATGCTGAGAATGCTGCTGTAGGAAGACTTGCTTCTTATATTTCTAAAGTATTAAGAGGAAAAAATAAACCTACATTTAATCCACATATTGACAATGGTGATTTTGTGGTAGTAACTAACATTGATAAAATTAAGTTTACTGGAAAAAAATTTCAAAATAAGAAATATTTTAAACACACAGGCCATCCAGGAGGAATAAAAGAAACAACTCCTTCAATATTAAAAGAAAAAAATAAAACTCAAGAAATTTTAAAATTAGCTGTTAAAAGAATGTTGCCAGGCGGGCCTTTAGCAAAAAAACAATTAACAAAGTTAAAAATATATAATGGCGAAAATCACCCTCACGATATTCAAAAACCAAAAATCATAGAATTCAACAAATTAAATAAAAGAAATTTAGTTAAAAATTAATGGAAAATTTAAATACCACAAACACTAATACTAAAAAAATTAAACTTGATTTTAAAGATAGTAAATATGCTACGGGTAGAAGAAAAAGATCAATAGCAAAAGTTTGGGTTAAGAAAGGATCTGGAAATATTTATGTCAATGGAATTAAAATGAATGACTATTTTAAGAGACCTGTTCATCAAATTATTGTGACAAGACCTTTGGAGATATCAGAAGTCAGAACAAGCTATGATGTTAGATGTTCTGTTAAAGGCGGAGGATTGTCAGGTCAAGCAGGAGCAATAATTTTGGGTATTTCTAAAGCACTGATCTCTCATGACGAAGTTTTAAAAAAGAATCTTAAAAAAGATAAATTAACCACCCGTGACTCACGTGTTGTTGAGAGAAAGAAATACGGGCATAGAAAAGCTAGAAGAAGTTTCCAATTCTCTAAAAGATAATCATTTAAATTTAATAATTAACTGGACGGTGTTATAAGATCAAATGTCTAAAAAAAAGATTAATATAGTTGTAATAGGAGCAACAGGATATACGGGTTTAGATTTAGTTTTTTTATTATCTAAGCATCCAAAAGCAAATATTATAAATTTGTGTGCTACACAAAATTTAGGAAAAAATATTTCTTTTTTTGATAAAAGAATTAAAAAAAAATTACCAAAGATTTCTTCTCTTAAAAAAATAGATTGGTCAAATATTGATTTAGCATTTCTTTCTTTGCCAAATGGCGAGTCCCAGAAGCTTGTTAAAAGAATCTATTATAAATATCAAAATATAAAATTTATTGATTTATCTGCTGATTTTAGAATTACTAATTTAAACAAATATAAAAAAAGTTATAAAAAAAAACACGGAGCAGCAAAACTTATAAAAAATTCAATTTATGCAATATCTGAATTTGTTAAAAAAGATATTTATAAATATAGAATTATAGCAAATCCCGGTTGTTATCCAACGTCAATACAAATTCCCTTAATCCCATTAATAAAAAAAAGATTAATTAATATTAATAATTTAACTATAGACTCGAAATCTGGTTACTCTGGAGCAGGTAAAAATTTAGAAAAAAAATTTACACATAAGAATTTGTATCATTCTACTTTTGCTTATAATACAAAATATCATAGACATATTGTTGAAATTGATCAGGAGTTTAAAAAATATACAAAAAGAAATGTTAAATTTACTTTTAATCCACATATACTTCCAACATTTAGAGGGATTTTAACTTCCATATATGTTGAATTAAAGAAAGGTTCATCATCAAAGAAATTGAGAAATGAATTAATCAAGTATTATAAAAAGAATAGATTCATAAAAATATTAAAATTAAATTCAGAACTTGGTTCTGGCAATGTTTTAAATACGAATAATTGTGAAATTTCAATTTGCGATACTAGAATTAGAAATAAAATTATTATTTTTTCTGCAATCGACAATCTAATTAAAGGAGCTTCTGGTCAAGCAATTCAGAACATGAATTTAATTTATAAGTTTCCAGAATCCCTTGGTTTAAAATGAAAAAACTATTACTTTTTTTAATTATTCTAGCAATTTATGGCTGCAACAAACCCAAAACAGTTCTAATTTGTGGAGATCATGTTTGTGTAAATAAAGCAGAAGCAGAGCAATATTTTGAAGAGAATTTAACATTAGAGGTTAGAGTTGTAGATAAAAAAAAATCTAAAGAAATCAATCTTGTTGAGATCAATTTAGAATCAAATTCGGAAGGGAAAAAAGAAATTAGTATTTTTAATAAAAGGCAAACAAATAAAAAATTAAAAGAATTGTCTGATGCTGAGATTAAAAAGAAAAAGACTGAATTGAAAAAAAGGAAAAAAATTAAAAATAAAGAAATCAAAAATAGAAAAACAACCAAGCAAGCAAAATTAAAGAAATCGAGAGAAAAGCAAAAACCTCAAGATAATATAATAAAAACAAAAAAAATTGTTAATAAACCTAGTAAAAAAATAACTGATATTTGTACTATACTTGAAAAATGTAGTATTGATGAAATATCTAAATATTTAGTTAAACAGGGCAAAGAGAGAGAATTTCCCGATATTACAATTAGAGAAAATAAATGAAAAATAATAATAAACTCAACATAGCTATTGTTGGCTTAGGTAATATTGGCAGTTATTTATATAAATATTTAAAAACTAATAAAGAAATATTATCAAAAAAAAATAACTGTGTACCCAACATTACTTTTGTTTCAGCAAAAAATAAAAATAAAAAAAGAAATATAAAAATAAATAAAAGAAAATGGCTTAAAAACTATTTAGATGCAACAAGATCAAAAAATGTAGATATAATTGTTGAGTTAATTGGTGGGGCAGAAGGTCCAGCAAAAAAATTAGTTTTTAATGCATTAAAAAATAAAAAACACGTTGTAACTGCAAATAAGGCATTGATAGCAAAATATGGAGATCAATTATCTAAAATTGCTGAAGAAAATAATGTTAATTTAGAATTTGAGGCTGCTGTATGTGGAGGCGTTCCAATTATAAGATCTTTAAAGGAAGGTTTAATAGCAAATAAAATCAATAGAGTTTATGGAATTTTTAACGGCACATCTAATTACATCCTTTCTACCATGGATAAAGAGAATAAAAATTTTAATGATGTTTTAACAGATGCAAAAAAATTAGGCTATGCAGAATCAAATCCTTTGTCAGACTTAAATGGTGACGATGTTGCTGCAAAATTAAAAATACTATCTTCTTTATGTTTTAACTCATTTATCGATCACAATATTCATGTAGAAGGAATTAATTTTATCGACAAGCTAGATATAGATAATGCTAATAATCTTGGATATAAAATAAAACTATTAGGTGTGTCAGAAATAATTAATGGTAAGATTTATCAGCGTGTTCATCCCACTTTAATTAAAAAAAGTTCTTATATTGCAAGCATTGATGGCGTTTTAAACGCTGTTATAGTTGATGGAAGGCCTGTTGGTCAAAACGTTATTCAAGGGGAAGGCGCTGGGCCAGAAGCTACTACTTCTGCATTAATATCAGATATTTCTTCTATTTTAAGAGGAAATATTAAATTTCCTTTTTCTATATCCAGCAAAGAAAGAAAAAAACTAAGATATCAAAATATATCAGAAAGATTTTTTTCGGCTTACTTGCGGTTTGAAGTGTTAGATAAACCAGGAGTTTTATCAAACATAACAAGCATATTTTCTAAAAACAAAGTTTCAATTAAAAGACTAATTCAAAATCCAAATAAATCAAAAAAATTCTCTTCAATCATAGTAATCACACATAATTCTAAAGATAAATTTTTAAATAAAATTATAAAACAAACTGAAAAAAAAACTTATATAATTAAAAAACCTAAATTAATTAGAATTGGTACTAATTAATGTCTATTAAATCTGAATATTTAAAACTATTTGTTAATGCTACCGAAAAAGCTGCTTATGGTGCGTCTAAATTTATTGGAAAAAATGATAAAATCGCAGCTGATCAGGCGGCCGTTGATAATATGAGAAATGAATTTAATAAAATTGATATGGATGGCAAAGTTGTTATTGGCGAAGGCGAAATGGATGAAGCGCCAATGCTTTTTATTGGTGAAGAAGTTGGCACAAAAAAAGGTCAAAAACTAGATTTAGCTGTTGATCCATTAGAAGGAACAAATTTTGTTGCAAAAAATTTACCGAATTCATTTTCTGTACTGGCTGCGTCAGAGCAAAATAATTTGTTTTTTGCACCAGATACATACATGGAAAAAATCGCTATAGGATCAAATTTACCTAAAAATTTAGTAGACCTGGATAATAGTGTTGAAAAAAATGTATCTCTTTTAGCAGAGGCTAAAAACACAACTCCCAATAAGATAACAGTATGTGTTTTGGAAAGACCTAGACATGATAAAATAATATCCTCTTTAAAGAAAATGAATGTGAATTTAAAATTAATTAGTGACGGAGATGTTTCGGGCGTAATTTATATAGTTGATCAAAATTCTCCGGTTGACATGTATATGGGTATTGGAGGGGGCCCAGAAGGCGTTCTAGCTGCCGCAGCATTGAGTTGTTATGGAGGTCAAATACAAACAAGACTTGTATTAGATGCCGATGAATCTGTTAGAGCAAAAAAAATGGGAATAACTGACTTAAAAAGAAAATATAATATTGATGATATGATAAAAGGCGATGTTATGTTTTGCGCTACAGCTATAACTAATGGTGATTTAGCTAATGGAATTAAAGATCAAAAAGAATTCTATGAAACCAGCACAATAGCTTTACATAAGGACGGTAAAGTTAATACTTTATTTAAAAACAAACATAAAAAATGAATTCAGTATCAGTTACTGGAAAAAATTGGATTTTAAAAAAATTTGATCAAGAAAAAATAATTTATTTAAAAGATAATTTTTCTCTTGATGAAATTACAGCTAAATTACTTGTTCTAAGAAATATCAAGAAAGAAGATGTTAATAGTTTTTTAAATCCTTCAATTAAAAATTTTTTACCAAACCCTAATAACTTATTAGATATGAAAAAATCATCTTTAAGAACATTGAAGGCAGTTAAGGATAAAGAAAAAATGGGAATTTTTGGTGACTATGATGTGGATGGGGCTACTTCAACAGCTTTACTTGGAAGGTATTTTGATGAACTTAAATTAGCTTATGAAATATATATTCCAGATCGAAAAACTGAAGGTTATGGACCATCAATAAAAGGTTTCAAAGAGTTAATAGAAAAAAATGTTAAAGTCATTTTTACTGTTGATTGCGGAACTCTTTCATTTGAATCTATTAATTATGCCAAAAGCAAAAATATAGATGTTATTGTTTTAGACCATCATCAATCTGAAATTAATTTACCAAAAGCTTATTCAGTTGTTAACCCAAATAGATTGGATGATAAATCTAATCTTCAATATTTATGCGCGGCAGGTGTCTCATTTATGTTTTTAGTTTCAATAAATAGAGAGCTTAGATTAATTGATTGGTTTAAAAACAATTCAATAGATGAACCAAACTTAATTAATTATTTAGATTTAGTTTCTCTAGGAACTGTTTGCGATGTTGTGCCTTTAGTCGGTTTAAATAGAGCTATTGTGAAACAAGGTTTAAAAATTTTAAAAGCAAAAAAAAATCTTGGTTTAAAAACATTGCTAGATATTTGTAAAATTGAAACAAATCCATCTATTTATCACTTAGGATACATTTTGGGACCTAGAATTAACGCAGGAGGAAGGGTTGGCAAGTGCTCACATGGAGCAAATTTATTATTAAATTCAAATCCAAAAGAAGTTTTGAAATTAGCTACAGAATTAGATCAGTACAATAAAGAAAGGCAAATGTTAGAAAAAGATCTTATAAAAAAAATTTTAATCGAGTCAGAAAATAAATTAAAAGACCCAGTCTTAATTTTGCAAGGCTCCAATTGGCATGAAGGAATTATTGGTATTGTTGCAGCAAGATTAAAAGATAAGTTTAATAAACCAGCTATTATTATTTCTATAAATGGTGATATAGGTAAAGCCTCAGCAAGATCAATTGTTGGTTTTGATATTGGATCTGCAATTATAGCTGCTACTCAAGAAAAAATTCTATTAAAAGGTGGAGGGCATAAAATGGCAGGAGGATTTTCAATAAATATTTCTAATATAGAAAAATTTAAAGAATTTATATTTCGTAAGTTTAAAAATATTAATGAAGATCTAACTCAACAAAAACCATTATTGCTAGATAGTAAAATTGCACCATCTGCGATTAATTTAGAATTTTATGATAAAATTAATGTTTTATCTCCATTTGGATCTGGCAACCCAGAGCCAAGATTTATTATAGAAAATTTGAAACCTGCTAACAGTAAGATTGTTGGAGATAAACATATTAAGTCTGTTTTGATTGGTGCTGAAGGAACAAGTATAAAAACAATAGCTTTTAATGCTACTGATAATGAATTAGGAGCTTATTTGCTTAAAAAAAATAACAATACATTTAATATAGCAGGAAAATTGTCTTTAAATGAATGGAGAGGTCAAAAAAATGTGGAGTTTATTATCGATGATATTTCTGTTAATAAGAACATAAAAAACTAAGGTCCCATCGTCTAACGGTTAGGACAGGTGGTTTTCAATCACCTAATCGGGGTTCGATTCCCCGTGGGACCGCCATTAAATATGTACGAAAAATTTGGTCAATTTATCAATGGTAAGTGGCAAAAGTCTTCTAGTGGAGAAACTTATGATGTTATAAATCCTGCTACAGAAGAAATTATAGGTAAAGCTTCAAAAGCAAATAAAGAAGATATTCAAAAAGCTCTTAAATCTGCTGAAAAAGGTTTCGAGGTCTGGAAAAATACTTCGCCGTGGGAAAGATCTAAAATAATAAGAAAAATTTCTGATTTAATTAGAAAAAGAAATGATGCTTTGTCTAAATGGCTGACATTAGAAGTAGGAAAGCCACTTGCAGAAGGAGTTGGCGAATCTAATGGAGCCGCAGATATTTTTGAATGGAGCGCTGAAGAAGCAAAAAGAATTTATGGTGAAACTTTACAGGGTAGATCGCCTGATACTAAGATACATGTTTACTATCAGCCCGTGGGAGTCGTGGCTGCACTTGTTCCTTGGAATTTTCCCATAACTCTTGCCTCAAGAAAAATCTCTACAGCTTTATCTGCAGGATGTTCTGTAATAGTTAAACCAGATGTAATTACTCCAGGCTCTGTTATGGAATTAGTTGATATTTGCAATGAATCTGGTGTTCCACCAGGTGTTGTAAATCTTTTATCTGGTGATCCGGCATACATTTCAGACCAATTATTGTCTTCTGATATAATTAAAAAAGTTTCAATAACTGGCTCAACGCGTGTTGGAAAGCTTATTTTAAAAAAAGCTGCTGATAAAGTTCAGAGAGTAACAATGGAATTAAGCGGCCATTCTCCTTTTATAGTTTTTGATGACGTTGATTTAAACAAAGTTATTGATATGGCTATTTTTGCAAAATTTAGAAACAATGGCCAAGTTTGTATTTCACCTAGTCGTTTCTATATTCATGAAAGTAAAAAAAGTGATTTTACAAAATTAATGGTTGAGAAAACAAAAAAATTAAAAATAGGAAATGGAATGGATAAAAATACAATTTTAGGTCCATTAACAACTAAAAAAAGATTGGAGGAAATAGAATCTTTAGTTGAAATTACAAAAAAAGAAGGTGCAAAAATTCTTTGTGGTGGAAAGAAACCGGCAGGATTTAACAAAGGTTATTTTTATGAACCTACAGTATTTGACGATATTAAAGATAATTTTACCATCATGAATCAAGAGCCTTTTGGACCTTTGGTTCCCATTCTTTCATTTAAAGATTTTGATGAAGTGATAAAAAGAGCAAATAATAATGCTCTTGGTTTAGCTAGCTATGTTTATACTAACAATTTGGAAAAAGCGCATAAAGCTTCGGAATTAATGGAAACAGGCACTGTAGCCGTCAATACAGCTGTTGTAGCTCTTCCTGAGGCACCTTTTGGCGGAATTAAACAAACTGGATATGGTAGAGAAGGCGGCTCTATGGCTATTAAAGATTATCTAAATATTAAATATACTCACCTAGGCCTACATTAAGATTAATGAGCTATTATGTTTATGTGCTCAAATCTAAAGGAATTAAGCCGGTTACTTATGTTGGTTATACTAAAAATATTAAAGAAAGATTAATCCTTCATAATTTAGGAAAAGGGGCTAAATTTACCAGAGGAAGAAGCTGGAAATTGATTTATAAAGAGATCTTTCAATCAAAAAGTAAAGCAATTTCTAGAGAATATTATATAAAGAAAAACAAAACATTTAGAAATAAAATTAAAAATAAATATAAATGAAAATTTCTATTTTATTACCATATAAAGAAAATTTTTCTCCTGAATACCCGGGTGCAGTTTCATTGTTTGTTTATGAGACAACAAGAATAAGTAAGTTCAAAAAAAATATTATTGTTTTTGGCAACACAGATTATAAAAAAAAATTTCCTATAAAATACATTAATATTGAAACAAAGAAAAATATTTTATCTAGTCAAACAAAAAATTATGTTAAAAAATTTATAAATTTAGAAAAAAGAAATAATTCTTCCATTATTGAGATTCATAATAGGCCCACTTATGCAAAAATCTTGTCTTCTAAATTTAAGAAAAAAATTATCTCTCTTTATTTTCATAACGATCCTTTATCTATGGAAGGCTCTAAATCAATTGATGATAGAAAATTGCTTTTAAAAAAATGCTATAAAATAATTTTTAATAGCAATTGGTCTAAGAAGAGATTTTTAGAAGGAATGGAAAATAAATTTATAAATAGTGATAAACTTTCTGTTTTTTATCAATCAGCTAATAAAGGTAATTTATCGTTAATAAAAAATAAAAAAAGATGGATAACTTTCGTTGGAAAACTTAATAGAGCAAAAGGTTATGATATTTTTTGTAGAGCGATAAAGGATGTTTTAAATAAAAATCCAACTTGGAAAGCTCAAGTCATTGGGGATGAAAAAAGAGAGAAAATAGAACTAAACCATAAAAATGCAAACCTTCTTGGTTTTAAAAAACATGATAAAGTTATTAATATTTTCAAAAAATCAAGTATAGCTGTTGTTTGTTCTAGATGGGAAGAACCCTTTGGAAGAACGAGTTTAGAAGCTTCAGCTAATGGTTGTGCTGTTATTATAACTAATAAAGGAGGATTGCCTGAAACTATAACAAACGCAAAAATATTAAAAAATTTATCAAGTATTGAGCTAAAAAAATTATTAAATTCCTTAATCAAAAATAATATTTTAAGAAAAAGTTTACAAAGATTATCAATAGAAAATTTTTATTTAACCCACAAATTTGTAGCTAATAATATCGATAATTATAGAAAAGAAAAAATACAAAGTGTCAAGAAATTTTATGTTCCTAAAAAGAAATCCAAACTTAGAATTTTACATATTACAAATTTCAATGAACGATTAGACGGTAGATTATTTTTTAATACTGGTCGTAGAATAAATAATGGATTCATAAGGCTGGGTCATAGTGTATTAGGATTTAGTGATAGAGATATACAAAAATATTACAAATCAATAAATGATTTTAAAGGTGCAAAAACTTTAAATGATAAGCTTAAAAGGACATGTTATAATTATAAACCAGATTTAATTATTTTAGGTCACGCTGATCTAATTTCTTCCGATCAAATAAATGAACTAAAAGATGATTATCCAAACGTAAGAGTTGGCCAATGGTTTCTAGACCCGCTTAATCCTAAAGGACCTGATTATTATAGAAACAGAGAAAGAGTTCTTGATAAAATTGAATGTGTAGATTCAAGCTTTATAACAACAAGCCCTTCGGCTTTAAGTTTTTTACCAAAAAAAAATAAATCATTTTATATACCAAATCCAAGCGATAAATCGTTTGAAACTTTAAATAATTTTAATAGATCCTGTTCTGTTGATGTTTTTTTTGCTCTTAGCCACGGTGTTCATAGAGGTGTTTTAAAAACTGGAAAAATGGATGATAGAGCAACATTTATAAAAAATTTATTAGAAAAGACGCCCGACACTAAATTCGATATATATGGACTCGACAAAATCCAACCCATATGGGCAGATCACTATTTTAAAACAATTAGTAATGCAAAAATGGGTTTAAATTTAAGTAGAGGTGAGGCAATCAAATACTACAGTAGTGATAGAATAACGCAAATTGTAGGAAACGGATTAGTTTGTTTAATAGATGAAAAAACTCAATACAGGGATTTTTTTAGCGATAATGAAATGGTATTTTATAAAAATGTTAATGATTTATCAGAAAAAATATTAAAAATTTCTAAAGATGATAAAAAAAGAAGAAGTATTGCTAAAAAAGGAAAAGAAAAATATATGAAATATTTTAATTCAGATTTAGTAGCTGAATATATAGTTAACAAAACAATGAATATAAATAATAAAAAAAATTTTTTATGGCAAAATTAAAAAAAAAAATTGCATTAATATTTGGCATCACAGGGCAAGATGGATCTTATCTTGCAGAATTATTGCTTAAAAAAAATTACATTATTCATGGTGTTAAAAGAAGATCTTCAAGCGCTAATACAGAAAGAATAGATCATTTGTTTGATAGCGTAAATTTTAGCAATAAAAGAATCTTTATTCACTATGGCGATATATCTGATGGGACAAGCACCTTAAATATAATTAACAAGATTAAACCAGACGAAATTTATAACTTAGCTGCTCAAAGTCATGTTAGAGTTTCCTTTGATATTCCAGAATATACAGCCGATATAACAGCTCTAGGTGCTTTAAGAATATTAGAAGCTATTCGAATTCTTAATTTAAAAAAAACAAAATATTACCAAGCTTCAAGTTCTGAAATGTATGGTTTGGTTAAAAACAAAAAATCTTTAAATGAACTTACTCCTTTTCATCCTAGATCTGTTTATGGAATTTCAAAAGTTTTTGCATATCATACAGCTGTGCATTATAGAGAAGCATATGGAATTTTTGCTAGCAATGGAATCCTTTTTAACCATGAATCGCCAAGAAGAGGGCCAACATTTGTTACAAAAAAAATTGTTCAAGGTTTAACTAGAATAAAAAAGGGGATTCAAAAAAAACTTACACTTGGAAATTTATATGCCGTAAGAGATTGGGGTCATGCAAAAGATTACGCTGTATCAATGTGGAAAATTTTACAATATAAAAAGCCTGATGATTGGGTTATTTCTACTAATAAAGAAAATACTGTCAAAAACTTTCTTAATGCTACTGCAAAAAAACTATCTATAGATATACTTTGGAAAGGATCTGGAATAAAAGAAAAGGGTATAGACAGAAAATCAGGTAGAATAATCGTAGACATAGATCCAAAATATTTTAGACCAAGTGAAGTCGACTTCTTAAAAGGAAGTTACTCAAAAGCAAAAAAATATCTAAAATGGAGACCTTCCATCTCTACTAATGAATTGATTGAAGATATGATTAAATATGAATTGTCTAAAATAGACTAGACTATTTGGTTAAAGCCTTTGAAAAAAATATATAAAAAAAAAATTGTTATAACTGGCGGATCCGGCCTACTTGGTAGTTATTTTTATAAGAAATATAAAAATATTTATTCAATAACAAAATATCCTCACAGAATAGAAAAGTTTAAAAAATTTGAAAGATGGTTGTCAAACCGAAAATTTAATTATTTTATTCATTTTGCTGCAATTACTAAAAACGAAAGTAAACAATTTAAAAAAATTCTTAACTTAGTTAATGTTAAGTCACCTATAAGAATTTTAAACATTGTTAATAAGAAGAAAATTAATGATTTTAGTTACTTTTTGTTTATTTCAAGCTCACACGTTTACGGATATTCTAAGGTTAAAATTAAAGAAACAAAAAAAAGAATCCCTAAAAATATTTATGGAAAAACAAAGAAGAAAGTTGAAGATTATATAATCAATAATAGAAAAAAATTTAATTTTAAAATTGGAATAGCTAGAATATTTAATAGCACTGGTCCAAAACAAAAAAAGGGAAATTTTGTACCTGATATGATTTCTAAAATGAAAAATATAAAAACGATAAAAAATATTAATCAATTTAGAGATTTCATACATATAGATGATGTTTCTAAATCAATTAAACGTCTGATAGAAAAAGAAATTGAAAATCCTATCAATCTATCTAGTGGGGAAAAAATTAATCTAATTAATGCTTGTAAAATTCTAAACAAAAAGTTTGTAAAAAAAGAAGTATCTTTTGATTTGAAAAAAGGCAAAGATATTTTTGGAGATAATACTTTTTTAAAAAGACTTGGTATAAAAAAATTTAAAAGCGTTAATCAGTCTCTTTTGTCATACAAAAAATGAAGAGATTTATTTTTTTTAGAAATGACTATTAAAAAAAAAATATTAATAATTGATAATTCTAATCAAGCTTTTACTGGAAAAGATATTAATGGAACTTTTTTAAGAGGTACAGAAACTTCTTTGATATTGCTCGCAGAGGAGTTTGTTAGAAAGAATATTGATGTTTTTTTTGTCACAAAAACACTAAAAGAACTGGTAGTAAATGGAGTAAATTATATAAATTTTGACTCAAATGTTCTTAAAGAAAATTTTAATTTAGCTATAGCTGTTTCAAATGCAAATTTATTCAAAGACATAAAATCTTCAAAAAAAGCAATTTTTTCAGTAAGCAATCAAACATTTGAAAAATTTGTCAGAAAAAAACAATTAATATCTACCTATAAATACAAACCAACTATTGTAACTTTATGTGATTATCAATTTAAAAAAAGAAGCTTTATTACTTCGCCTTTTGGAAAAGTTATTATACCTATTACAGTTGATAATTCATTTATTAATGAAAAAGTAGATATAAAAAAAATTCCAAATAAAAATGCAATTTACAACATAAGATCAAATAGAAATCTAAATGAGCTAATTAATATTTGGATGAAGTATATTTTTCCAAAAGATAAAAGTTTACGTTTAAATATTACTCCAAATTTAATTAATTACTTAGATGTACATAAAAAACATAATATTTTTTTACGTACGATTGGCAATAGATCTAAAATGATTGAAGAATTAAAGGAGTCCAGGGTGCTTTTATATTTGGGTCATAAGTCTGATATTTTTACATTAACTGTAGAAGAAGCAATAAGACTGTGCGTTCCAGTAGTAACCTACGGCACTGGATCTATAAAAGAAAGAGTAAGTCATGGCGTTAATGGTTTTATAGCTAAAAATGCAAAAGAATTTTCAGATTATACTTTGAAAATTATGAATGATGATGAGTTATTAAAAGATTTAAAAATGAATATGTTTAAATCTAGATTAAAGAACAGTTGGTCAAGCATAGCGGATAAATGGATTGAGATATTTTTAAGATGAAAAAAATAATAATATTTAAAAATGATAGGGTAGGAGATTTATTTCATTCATTAGACGGAATAAATCAAATTATAAACGAGCATAAAAAAGATAAAATTGAGCTCTATTTATCAAATTATTCAGAAGGTTTTAGTTTTTTATTTAATAGAAAAAATATAAGTATAAAAATAATAAATTATAATATTACTATTAAGGAAAAAATAAATCTATTAAAGACAATTATTTTATCATCAGTTCAAAAAATATATATTTTATCGCCAAAAAAATTTTTATTCATTTTACCGCTCTTTTTTAAAAGGATTAAATTTTATGCAATATGCGTTAATGAAAAGAATAAAAAAAGGCCAAATGAGTTTTTTAGAAAATTTTTATATAAATTTAAAGTTAATGACAGAAATTATAAAAAAAAGAATGAGAGTATTAATAAACTAATTTTTAACCTTTGTAAAAATAACAATTTACAAATCAATAATTTAATAAATATTGAGCCGATTAACAACTTTAATTTTCAAAAAAAAATTAATTTTGATTATTGTCATTTTCATTTCAAAAAAAGTTTATTCGAAAAAAAGGGATGGACATTTGATAATCTTAAAGAGTTGTTAAAAAACATTGTTAAAAGTAAAAATAAAGTTTTATTAACTAGCGATATTGAAGAAAATGAATTTAATATAATTTTTAAAAAAAATTTTTATACTGTTAATTTTAATAGTGTAAATAACGACTCAAAGTTAGATCTTAATAACTCTGTAATATTTCTTGAAAATATCAAGAATTTAAATCTATTTTATCTAATAAAGAATTCCTCTTTAGTAATTGCTCCACACGGAACAATGACTGTTGTAGCTTCATATCTCAAAGTTCCAGTGATTGATATTTTTGATAAAACAATTAATACTATTGCCTTTAGAGAATACAAGCCTAATAATTTAAAATATAATTTTTTTATTTTAAAACCTTTTTCTCAAAGACTGATATATAAAATTAATAAGTTTTTAGAAAATGTTTAGAAAGATAGTTATTTCCTTTTATTACTTAAAAAATTTTTAAAATTTGATTTTGTTCAACGGGTTGTTTTTGAATAAATTTGCTTCCCTTATATATCTTCTTACCATTTCTGTAGATTTGTGCCCTGTCATTGTCATTATGCTTCTTTCCTCTGCTCCAGATTCAGCTGCAGATGTTGCAAATCCTGACCTTAAACTATGTCCAGAATAATTCTTGCTGTCTATTCCCGCTTTATTTAGATAATCTTTGATTATTAAAGCTACTGTTTGATCTGTTAACCTATAATTTGTCAATCTTGATCCTTTTGAAAATCTTCTGAATATTGGTCCTTTTGTTATCTTTGATATATTTAACCATCTTTTCAAGATTGTTACTGGACAATAGAGATTATTCTCAAAGTAGGGTAGAGCCTTTACAGATCCCTCTCCGAATTGATCTGTTTTTGATCTTTTAACTATAATTTTAACCCCCTCGTAAACAAAATCTAAATCCTCATAATCTAAAGAGACTATTTCATTTCTTCTGAATCCTCCTGAAAATCCTATTAATATTATCGATTTATCCCTTAATTTTTTTATATCCTCAGAATTTTGTTGATCAATAACACTAAGTATTTTTCTTAAATCATTGATTAATATAGGTTTTTTTCCTTTTTGAACTGTCCCTTTTCTCCGTTTTATGCCCATCAGGTTTTCAACGATTACCGGATGCTTGGTATCTAAATAATGGCCTTTCATCTTATGTATTACTCCAATTGATACCAATCTACGCTTAATCGTGCTTAATTTTACTTCTTTTGTAGATAGATGGGTTAAGTATAAAGATACTATTTTTGGATCAGAAGGTAGGTTTTTAAAACCGTTTTGTACGCAAAATAATCCAAAATCTTTAAAATCGGATTTATAAGCTCTTACAGTGTTGTTGGCCTTAGAGTTTTGTAAATTTTTTAATGTTTCTTCTTGTAAGGCTTTAATGTCATTTACTAGATTTTTCATAATTTTCTATATATTGCTATTGATAACCATTAATTATCGTTAGCAATATAATAGATGATTTCTAGTGTCAAGTGTTTAAATTTAGAGCATGTTTGAGAGTCGAAAAAGATTACTTTTGGATCGTGGACCTAGCTGGCCTGACTACGACAAGGCTGAACCGTTTATGATAAGATACTATTTACTGTTTCGTAAAAGACCTAAGTGGTTCCCTTTCAATATCCTCCTTCACAAGATCTTAAAGAGCGACTTAGGTGATCTACACGATCATTATTGGTCGTATATAACCGTAATCCTTAAAGGTGGGTATTGGGAAACTAATAAAAATGGCACTTTCTGGAGGGGTCCAGGCTATGTAGGCTTTAGAAAAGCCTCAGATAGGCATAGTTTGAGGATTCTAGAAGGTAAATCAGCATGGACGTTGATATTTGTGGGGCCAAATAAGGGTTCTAAACAGTTTGCTAAATACTCGAAATGAATCTAAATCGCCCGTCAAATAATGATTTTAGAGGTACTAAATTTCAAAAAAAGGTATGGAATTATCTTAAGACTATAAGAAAAGGAACTGTAAAGACCTATAAACAGGTTGCCATAGCTATAAATAGGCCTAAATCTGCAAGAGCTGTAGCTAATGCTGTGGGAAAAAACCCTTTTGCACCAAAGATACCTTGTCATAGAGTGATTAGATCAGATGGTTCATTAGGAGGATATTCAGGCAAAGGTGGTGTTAAAACTAAGAAATTACTGCTAAAAAGAGAAGGTGTAATCGTCTAGAATTGTTATTTGACGGGCGATTTAGTCCTAACTACCCCACTACACTTGGTGTTTTATTGGATTCACCGGTTAGTTGTACTCTGTATAGAATAATATCAAAAAATTAGCCCTCTATGGCCGTTTAAACGCTATATTCCTGTATTGCAAAGCTCCTAGAATTGTTGCTATTTGAGGCTTTTAAGTCGACTAAAACAGTTGGTATTATTGAATTTTTTTAGATTCATTCTATTATTTTCCTTATTTTTAAACGTTTTTTTAAATAATTAATCTTTTTTTTTTATTTTAATACTCTAATAAAGATTAAATAAGCTTTTATTTTCAACGTTTTTTTACTTATCTTCTATTATAAGTAAGTAATACTTACTAATATATTAATAATATACTTTAATAACTTACTCTAACTCATTGTATTTATTGGAAAAATTTTAAACTATAAAAAACTACAATTGGAATTGTAATAAATGACATTAGAGTCGAAGAAACTATAACGCTCGCAATATTATCGACAATCTTTTTTTCTGAGTACATTGACCCTACTAAATAAGTCAAAACAGCACTTGGCATAGCGGATTGAATTAGTAAAACACCAGCGAAAAAACCATCTAAGTTTAAAAACTTTATTAAACTAAATCCGATAATAGGCCCAATTATAACTCTTACGGCTCCAAGGATTGAAGCGTGTGTCCATGAAACTACTTTAAGTCTTGATAGGGCTATTCCTAAAGACATCAATACCAAAAAGATCGTTGTGTAAGTCAAAAGAAAAGTTGTGTTCTCAATATATCCTGGCACATCCCATTGAAAATATAAAAAGATAACAGCTGCTAAAATTGCATAAATTGGACCATTTTTAATAAGTATTTCAAGTGAAAAACTTTTTTTAGCCAGCAACACGCCTAAGGTAAAATGGAGAAGTATTATTACCGAGGCAATAGCTGAGGCCACCCCTAGCCCAGCTGTTCCATAAGCAAAAAGACATATTGGGATACCCATGTTTCCAGTGTTAGGTAATATCAAAGGCGGTAGTTCGCTAATAACGTCTTTTTTAAGCATGAACAAAAAAAGCAATCCTACCAAAGAAAAACCTGCGATTATGATTAAAGCATAAATAAAGTATTCAATAAATATATCGAGCGTTATTCCAGTAGTTGTGATTGTATAAAAAATCATTGCTGGTGTACCGATGTTTCCAGCAAAATTAGTTATAAATTTAGTATCAAAATTTGGATCTTTTTTTCCAAGATAATATCCAACACCAATAACAAAAAAAACAGGAAATAGTACGTCGATAAGTTTGAGGTAGAGCTCCATTAAGCTCTTACATCAGATTTTTTTGGTTTTCTCAACTTTTTTTTAAAATTAATAGCGGTCTCAAATTCCATAAGACGTCTATAAATAGATCTTAATTCTGTAATCCTGGTCCAATTATATAAAAACACAGAAAAAGCATCTTTTACTTCGCCAAAAGCATTAACCACTTGCATCATGATACCAAGCGTAAAAGCTGCTGTAAATAAACCTGGAGCCATAATCAGAAAAGGCACTATAACAAATAACTGTCGATACCATATCGCCCAGAGATCGAAATATCCATAATGTAAAAATAGTTTATGATAATTATATTTTATTCCTGTAAATAGTTGCAAAATTGTAGGAGCTTGAACATAATTCTTTCTATCATCTTCTCCGTAAACTAATTCTTTTCTAAAAGCTGCTTCAACTTTTTGATTATTATATTCTAATCCTGGAAGCTTAATTCCAACAAACCAGCTTATTAAAATACCTCCAATACTTAACACTAAAGCAACCCAAACTAATGATCCTGAAACATTATTAAGAAAAGAAACGGTTACGTTAGATGATAATACCCATAATATTGGTATAAATGCAATTAATGTCATAATTGCTTTAACCACTTGTAAGCCAATAGACTCAACTATTTTTGCAAATGCCATACAATCTTCTTGTATTCTTTGAGATGAACCCTCTACTTTTGCCTCAGTAGCTCTCCAATATGGCATATAAGAAAAAGTCATTGCTTCACGCCACCTAAAAGCCCAAAGTCTGGTAAACCAATTTGTAAAAGCAAATAATGTTACGTAGGGTAAAGCTATATAAAGGAATTTTTCAATTGAATCCCAAAATTCTGAGATATTTCTTTTTTCTGCTGTTTGAAGAATATCGTAAAAATCCTTATACCAACTATTAAATAGTACATCCAAATAAGTTTGGCTTACTAATAAAAGTAAAATAAAAAAACCACCACCGTAAGACCAATAAAACCACTTTTTATCTTTAAAAAAACTACGCCACATAATTAATCTTTAAGAAAGTTGTCTGCATATGACTTGATCACAAATTCTGTTTTTTTTGGTTCTATAACAGTATAAGAAATGTCGTTGGATTTAGCATATTCAATTGCTTTTTCTTTAGATGGAAATTGTAAAATTACTTGACCAAGAGTATCTGTGGAACTCTCCCAGCCCATTAAAGGATTAATTGAAGAATCTTTAGTTGCAAATTCTAAAACCCATTTTTTAAGCTTACCCCTACCCGACTGCATCGCTGTTTTTGTTGGTATATAAATTTTTGCTTTTTTCATTTGTTTATACAATTGGTAAATTGCAAGTCTCTCCAGAGATAAAATTTCCATCAATATTTATCTTAAATTTTTTAGATATTTCCCAAAAATTTTTTTCAATCATTGCTATTCCAACTGCTTTATTGAATTTTGGCGAATAAGCAGCTGATCTTAATTGACCTATTTCATTATTTTTTAAATCTAACATTGTAATACCTTGCGAAACATCAATAAATTTTGATTCAATTTTTACTCCCATAAGCTTTCTCTTGATCCCCTTCTCCTTTATTTTTTTTAAACTTTCTTTTCCTAAAAAAACTATATCAGAATTCAAATCCACATATTTATCAAATCCACATTCAAAAGGGTTGTCAAAAATAT
>CACIYJ010000008.1 GCA_902590845.1 uncultured Pelagibacteraceae bacterium | reverse complement strand
TAGGTGCTTTTTCTCTAATCACTCTTTCGAAGCTTGTTTTTGAAACCAATAATTCTGTTTTAGCTTTTATTAAATTTGCATTAGCTCCTGCAAGGGAAGACTCGGACTGAGCTAAATCTGTTAAAGTAATTTCACCTTTTTGCAATCTAGCGCTATCAGACTCCACCTGTCTTTCAAATAAATTCACATTGGATAAATTAAATTCTTCATTTTTAGTTTTAAATATAAAATCAAAATATGAAGACACGGTATCTAAAATTGTCTGCTGCTCAACTTGCTTAAGTTTAAGATCAGCTTGTTTAACTTCTAATTCAGATTTTTTTAAAGAGTTATAACCTTTAAAACCTTGAAATATTTTTTGATCTATAGATACAGTTGTTGTTTCTGTATCAAGATTTGTATCAGATAAACTTGATCCACTTTGGTTGGTTCTATTTGTTGATTGTGAACTGCTTTGATCTCCAGATAATGAAATGCTTGGTAAAAATTCACTTCTTGAGATATTGATGTTTTGTTTAATTGATTTTTGATTTTTTCTTTCTGCATTTAATTTTAGATTATTTTTCAAAGCAGAATCAATAAAAAACTGAAGATGGTTTTCTGCAAAAGCAACATTAAAAAAGAATAATGTTAAGGTTATGTTTAATAAAAATTTCATTTATTTATAAAAATTCATCTTTATTGATCTGTGTTTTTTATCTAAAAAAATAGTTAAATCAGATATTTTAGAAAAGTCTTTCATCATATGCCTCGTTATTCTTTCATAAAACATTATAAATTCTCTTATTTTAGATTTTGACATAGTCTTTTTATTTTTTGAAGTCAATTTTAATTTTTGTTCCTGATGTAAACGCCATTGAAATATATGATTAAAGCTAGGTGCTTTTAAATAAACTAATTTATCCATTTTGCTAAAAAGTTTTTTATAAGGTTTTTTTAATTGATTATTTACTTTTTTTCTCCATTTAATATTTGTATCATATGTTTTTTCAATCGAGTTTAAAGGTTTTTTAAGAAGACTATCTTTCTGATGCCTTGCCCCTACACACCATCCTTCAAAAATAATAACATTTGGAGGTTTTCTAATCTTTGTCCATTTAGATTTTTTAGACCTATCGTCTATTGATTTATCAAAATTCGGAATTAAAATTGGTTTAAAATTTTTTTTTTTAAGATTTTTAAAAGTCTTATTTATTAAGCTAACATCATGTGTTCCAGGCACTCCCCTTGTTAAAAATAATGGATGAACGTTCTTAGACATTTTCTTTCTTTCTACTTTAGTTTTATAAAAATCATCTATAGAAAATATACAGAGATCTAAACCATATCTTGCTTTTAAAATAAATTTTAAAATTCCCGTAATAGTACTTTTTCCTGCGCCTTGCCCACCAGATAGTCCAATAATTTTTGTTTTATTATCTTTTTTATATGTAGAATAAATCCATTCAGACAGAGGTAAGTAAAATGTATTTAATTTGCCAACTTTATCTACTATAGGTTTGCCTGCTACTTCTTTTTTTTTTAAAAATCTTAAATATATTTTTTTAATATTAAAGTAATCAAAACTTTTTAAATTCATTGCTATTATTTTTTATCTAAAGGATGATTCTGCCCGTCATTTACGCCTACATTTTGTAATTTAAACATGTCGATATCATCTATACATCCAACATTAAAGCCTGTCATAGTTGGATTAGATCTTGGATTATGATGAGTGTAAATTCCACAGTTAGCACAAAAATAATGCTTCGCAACTTTTGAATGAAATTGATAAAGCCTTAATTTGTCTTCTCCTTTTATGATTTTAAAATCTTCATTCTTTACCATTGACATAATTGCTCCCTTTCTCTTGCAAATTGAGCAATTACATCTAAGAACTTTTTCTAATTTATCGGAAACATTTATTTCTGCCTCTACTGCTCCACAATGACAAGTTAATTTTTTCATATTTTCTCCTTTAATTATTAGTAAATAATTCAATGACTCTATTCAAGACTGTCTACAATTAATGAAAATATAGAATAAATGGATGTTCACCTTTTGATTCCTTTTTGATTCCAATACAGACTCATTTCACAACCTTGTAGTGTGTATAGATATTAAATCACTAATTTCATTTTCAGAGTTCTTTAATCCTTCAATTTTTTCACGCCTTGATAAAATGAATACACAAATTGTGAAAGCTATAAGACAGATGATAATAAAATTAGTTATGAAGTTAGGAGCAAATAATAACAATATAATAGAAAAAAAAACAGATCTTAGCAGAACTTGGTATCTAAATACCGCTAAAATTGAAAAAGAATGAATCACAAGTTTTATAAAAGACATTTTTGATGGCTGAACATACCTCATGCCTCTAGCGCAAGGAATGTTGTCCAGTTTAGAAATAAATTTTTTCACTGTTCCTGAATAATTACCCCAAAGACTTTCTTTTGAAGATATGACATCAATGTCTTTCTTTGTTAAACAAGAATAATGCCCGAAGTTCATATTTTGACCTGTAAAAACTAAAGTTATTAATTTGTGTAAATTATACAAAATTGAAAAAATAAGACCTTCGGATCTTTTGACCCTTTTTGCGACCACAGAAACATCTTCACTTTTTAAAACTTTATTAACCAGCAATTTAATTTCTTCTGGACGATCTTCGCCGTCTCCGTCCATTAATATTAAATAATCAAAATTTTCTTTTTTAGACAAATATCTTATGCCAGTTGCGTTACTTCTTGTGTGACCTTGATTTTTTTTCATATTTATAACTTCTACAGATTTAATGTTTTTATAAACTCTTTTTGACTCTGGCATTTTTTCATTGGAACCATCATTAACTATTAAAACTGAGAACTCTCCGTTTAGTTCTAATATTTCTTGGTCAATATTATCTAAGAGTTTAAAGATTGAAGGCCAATCATTATAGCAGGGCATTAAAATTTTAAATTTTTTCATTTTTGACCTATCATACAATATCCAACTGGTTTAATCGTTCCAAAAGCACCTGGGCACACCTCTTTAAGTATCTGAGGATTTCCAATGTAAATAACTCCTTCATCAGATTTTATTGTAGAAGCTTTATTTTTCAAGTCATTCATCCATATAGGCCTAGAATTTAAATGATAAGATAGATTTCCAGCAAACCATTCGTCGCCAATAACAATTTTAATTTCATTTCTAAAATTCTTGTACCATTTATTTTGAACTAATCTCGCTATTTCCTTACCATCATAGTCGGTTCTCTTATTTGTTTTTGATATTGATATATATAAATAAGTGACTGGAAATAAAATAAATAAAACTAAAAATACTGTAATAAATTTATTAATTTTTTTTAGATTAATTTTTTTTTGAAACAAATAAACAAATAGAACGCCAAAAAATAAATAGAAAGGCGTCATCCACATTGTTCTAATTTTAATACCCATCGTTAATGAAGTTAAAAATATTAAAATTATTGGAAGAATGTTAATGCTTAATAAAAACAATAATTTCTGATCTTTATAATTAAATTTAGTTTTAAATTTTGATAATAAAAATAAAATCATTCCAAAAAAAGGTATGAGTATCCCCATTTGTTTTGCTAAAAATATAATAGGATGCAAAAAATGATCTAAGAAATTTTGATCTCCTGTTCCTGTTCTATGAAGACCATAAGTAATGGTAATATAATCATTTTCTGTTAACCAAATTAAATGAGGAAATAGAATTAAGAAAAAAGGTATTAAAGAAATAAGGCTTTTAAAATTAGTTTTCTTTTTGATAATCATATAACAAAGAAATATATCCATTGCAGCAAGTAGATAGATAAATAAATACTTTGATAAAATTCCTAGTGCTGCAAATAAACCAAATAATAGCCAGTCCAAAATTTTATTATCTTTAAATCCTCTCCAAGCATATAAAACTGATAGGGCCCAGAAAGGTAACTGGCAAATATTTACATTAAATTCTGGAGTTGTAAAATTATAAAAATAAATTCCTTCTAAAAGGAATATCGAAATCAAACTGTAAATTTGTTTTTGAAAAAACTCTTTTGAAAATATCCAGACAATAAAAAAGGTTGATACTACAAATATTTGACTTAAAAAATAATACGCCCAATCTTGGTTTCCAAAAATTTGGTAAAAGATCTCTACGGCAAAAGCACTCAATGGAGGGTGTTTATTAAAACCCCATTCCAAATTACTACCCCACGCCAAAGCTTCTATTGTGTCTAATGGCAAATTCACATTTGACAGTGTTGGAACTAAAGTCCAAATCACTAAATGGAAGAATAAAAATATTAAAAAAACATTAGATATATTTTTTTTTGCAATCATTTTATCAAATTAATACAATTTATAGGCTATTGACACGACTAAATTCAAACATATACTCCCTCAAATTCAAAAAAATGCCTAAGAAAAAAACTTCTAAAAAAAGATACACTCCTGATTCCAAAGAAAAATATATGTGCGCTAAACATAAAAAATTCTTTACTGAAGAATTAGTTAAATGGAAAAAAGATATAATTAAAGCAAATAATCTAGGCAACCTATTAAATTCATCTGGTGACAATGATTCATCAGCTGATATTGTAGATCAAGCCTCTTCTTACACAGATAAATCTGTTGAAATGAAAGCACTTAACCGAAGTAGAAAACTAATTTCTAAAATAAATTCAGCATTACAAAGATTAAAAAATGGAACATATGGTTACTGTGAGGAAACGGGTGAGCCTATTGGTCTAAAAAGATTAATAGCTAGACCAGTGGCTACTCTTTCAATTGAAGCTCAAGAAAAACATGAAAGAGATGAAAAAATTTTTATTGAAGATTAAACTTTAGGAATAATCTCTCCTTTATTTAATAGATCATAACCTTTTTGAACTGCTTCTCTTTTCGAAATTTCTTCATACCATCTTGTTAAATTAATAAATTTTTTTAAACCTATATCGTGCCATTCATGCCTAGCTATCCAAGGAAAGGTTGCTATATCAGCTATAGTATAATCTTTTCCAGCTAAAAATTCTGAAACTGAAAGTCTTTCGTCCAATTCTTTGTAGATCTTCTCTGCTATTTTAAAATATCTTTGTTCCCCAAATTCACTTTTTCCAGGATTGTAATGATGAAACTGATGGTGTTGTCCCAACAAAGGTCCAACATATCCCATTTGACCCATTAACCATTGGTTTATAATTATCCTTTGATCTTCATCATAAAATTTTCCGCTTTTTTCACCCAGATACATTAAAATAGCTCCTGACTCGAAAAGGTTTATCTTCGCTTTATGGTCAATAATTACTGGAATTTTTCTAAATGGACTTAATTTTATAAAATCTGGTTTAAATTGTTCGTCTTTATTAATATTTATTTTTGTAACTTTGTATTCAAAATTAATTTCTTCTAGCATAATTGATATTTTTTTGCCATTTGGTGTATTGGCAGTCAAAAGCTCAATCATTTTTTTCCAAGTCTGTCCTTAATAGTTTTTGATGATGTGGTAAATTCAAATCTATATTTTTCATTTGGCCTAGCTCTTTTAAAACATTCTACTGAAGCTAATGCTACTTCATGAAATCCTGATAATATAAGTTTTAGTTTACCCGGATAAGTGCAAATATCTCCAATAGCAAATATTCCCTTTTTATTTGTTTCAAAATTATTTGGATTTACAGAAATATGTTTTTTATCCATGTTTAACCCCCACTCAGTTACTGGACCTAATTTCATAATTAATCCAAAAAAACTTAAAATGTTATCAGTTTTTACTTCCTCAGTTTTACCATCTTCATATTTTATTTTTATTGCTGAAATATCTTTTTTACCTTCTATAGAAACTAACTCACATGGTGTTTTGATTGATAATTTTCCTTGTGCAGATAATTTTTTAATTTCACTTAAGGTATGAGGTGTCCCTCTAAATTCATTTCTTCTATGAATTAAAGTAACTTTTGAAATTTTTGATAATTCTAATGCCCAATCTAAAGCTGAATCGCCACCACCAAAAATTGAAATATTTTTTCCTTTAAATTCTTCTTTGTTTTTTACAGAATAAAATAAAGATTTATCCTCAAATTTTTCAGCTTCTTTTAATGATATTTTTCTTGGCTCAAATGAGCCTACTCCACCTGCAATTATAATATTTGGAGCAATAAACTTATTATTTTTACTTGTTTGGACTACCCAGTTCTCTTTATCTTGAGTTACTTCGTTTACTCTCTCATTAAAATAAAAATCAGTTTTAAAAGGTTTGATTTGTTCAAGTAATTTTTCTGTTAACTCTTCACCAGTACACTCTGGTACTGCTGGAATATCATAAATAGGTTTATCAGGATAAAGTTCGATACATTGTCCGCCAGCTTTATCTAGATTGTCAATAACAACAGCTTTAAGTCCTTTTATGCCTAGTTGATGAACTGCAAATAGTCCGCTTGGACCAGCTCCTATAATAATTACATCTGTTTTAATCATTAAGATTGTTTTTCCGGTGTTGTTACAATTAGACCGTCAAGTTCTTCGGTCACTGTTATTTGACAACTAAGTCTGCTATTTTTTTTAGGTTCAAAAGCCATATCAATCATATCTACTTCCGCTTCTTCTGCTTTAGGCAGCTTATCTAACCATTTTTCTTCGACATAAACATGGCAAGTTGCACAAGCCATTCCTCCTCCACAATCAGCATCAATGCCAGGAACATTGTTTTGTATGGCTCCTTCCATAACTGAAAGGCCGTTCTCTACTTCTAAAGTTTTAGAATTTCCTTGGTTATCTTTATATGTAATTTTAGTCATAAAGTTTAATAGCAATATAAGTATCTAAAAAAAAAGGGCAAGTATGTAAAACATACTCGCCCTTTTTAAAGTTTATAATCTATTATCTAGAAGACAATCTTGTGTTTTGCATTGCTGCTGCCCAGATAACTAGACCGAATGCGATCTTGTTAATAAAGTCAGCTAAGTTATAAATAATGTTTAATGCATTTGCATCTACACCACCTGTTAGGTATCCAAAAATATAACCTAATGGATATATTGCCCAACCAATAGTAACAATTATTCTCATAGCACTGAAAGCAGTTGTCATTGCTCTGTTTCCAGTTTTAGAAGCCATTATACCTGCTTCACCTGAGAATATTTCAAACAAGATGTAAATCCATCCAGCCATTCCGATTACGAAACCTACAAATGGTTGAATGAAACCAGCTTCACCTAAGTATCCGCCGACTAACATTACTAATGAACCAATTAATAGTTTCCAGAATATTGAGCTTGGCACTTTTCTTACAGCTGCCAAGATTAAATAGAATTCTACCATTTGAAGTGGAACAGTGATTAACCAGTCAATATATCTGTATACTGTTGGTGTATCACCTGTAGTCACCCAAACTTCTCTCATGTACATGTAGTGAACGAACGCAACACCAGTAACTAGTCCAGCTACTGAAATTGATGTTCTCCACGATGCAGCTACTGTATTTCTTTCAGCAAAGAGGAATACTGTAGTTGCTATCATCCCCATTGATACAAGCCAAAATGAAATTCCTACGAAATCATTTGTTTGTAATAGGGCTGTCGCTGCGTTAGCTGAACTAGTAATACCCAAAAAGGCAACTGCTGCTAAAGCAAATAGACTTAATTTTCTCATGAAAACCTCCATCGTTAATTAGTTTTCTTTTTTAGTTTAATATTACACTATTCAATAAACGATTAGCTCTTCATTTACGAATTAGTTGGGTCGAACCATAATAAATATTCAAGTTACAGTGAAGTGTTTTTTTTGTTCAAAAAACAGCGTTTTTATTGGATTTTTTATTTTTTTTTGGGGATATTTATGAAATACTTATAAATAAATTAACTTTTTTAAGGGGAAAAATTGAGTCAAAAATATAAAGAAATTTACGATAAATCTATAAATAACAAAGAAGAATTTTGGAAAAATATCTCTGAAGATGTGTTTTGGTACAAAAAACCTAGTAAAATACTAAATTCTAATAATCCTCCTTTCTATAAATGGTTTGAAGATGGAATAACGAACACCTGTTACAATGCTCTAGACCATCATATTAATCAAGGTAGAGGAAAAAAGTTAGCAATAATTTATGATAGCCCAATAACTGGTGTTCAAAAAAAAATTTCTTATAAAGAATTAAGAGACAGAGTTGCTTTGTTTGCTGGGGCATTAAAAAAACAAGGTGTTAACAAAGGAGATAGGGTAATTATTTATATGCCGATGATTCCAGAGGCTGCTATTGCAATGTTGGCTTGTGGTAGAATTGGCGCAGTACACTCTGTTGTATTTGGTGGCTTTGCTGCAAATGAACTTGCTAGCAGAATAGATGACTCAAAAGCAAAATTAATTATTTCAGCCTCTTGTGGTTACGAACCTGGTAGAACAGTTCATTATAAACCTTTGGTAAACAAAGCTCTTGGACTTGCAAGTCATAAACCTAACAAATGTATAATTTTTCAAAGAGAAAAAAACAAAGCAGAATTGAATCCATCTATGGACATTACTTGGGAAGAGTCGCTTAAAGATGTTAAGCCAGCTGATTGTGAAAAAATGAATGCAAACGATTATGCTTATATTCTTTATACTTCTGGCACAACAGGATTACCGAAAGGTATCGTAAGAGATATTGGTGGACACATCGTTGCTCTTAAATGGACGATGAAAAATATTTACAACATTGAGCAAGATGATGTGTGGTGGTCAGCAAGTGATATTGGATGGATTGTTGGTCACTCTTACATTGTGTATGCGCCGCTATTTTACGGATGCACAACAATTTTGTTTGAAGGAAAACCTGTAGGAACACCAGATTCTGGGGTTTTTTGGAGAGTCATCTCAGAACATAAAGTAAAATCTCTTTTCACAGCTCCAACTGCTATAAGAGCAATCAAAAAAGAAGATCCTAACGGAGAATTTTTTAAAAAATACGATTTAAGTAAATTTGAAAAACTATTTCTTGCTGGTGAAAGAGCTGATCCAGATACCATTAAATGGTTTGAAAAACTTTCAAACTCACCTGTAATAGATCATTGGTGGCAAACTGAAACAAGTTGGGCAATAACATCAGATTGCACAGGTATAGAGTCTTTCCCAGTTAAATATGGTTCAGCATTTAAACCGGTGCCAGGTTATGATTTAAAAGTTTTAAACTCAGAAGGTAAAGAAGTCGGTCCTGGAAAAATGGGAGATATAGTTGTCAAACTTCCTTTGCCTCCAGGTACATTCCCTACTTTGTGGGGTGCGGACAAAAGATATAAAGAAAATTATATGACGACTTATCCTGGTTACTATCAAACATATGATGCAGGTCATATAGATGAAGATGGTTATGTTTGGATAATGTCACGAACTGATGACATTATAAATGTTGCCGGACATAGATTGTCTACTGGTGCGATTGAAGAAGTTTTGGCAGAACACAAAGATGTGGCTGAATGTGCGGTACTTGGAATAGCAGACAAACTTAAAGGTCAAATTCCAATAGGTTTACTTGCTTTAAAAACTGGGGTTACTAAAGATGAAAAAGAAATTATTTCTGAATGTATAAAAATGGTAAGAGATAAAGTAGGTCCAGTAGCAGCATTTAAAATTGCAGTAATCGTTAAAAGATTACCTAAAACTAGATCTGGAAAAATCTTAAGAGGAACGGTTAGAAAAATTGCAGATAAAGAACCTTATAAAATGCCTGCAACGATTGATGATCCTGTTATTTTAGATGAAATAAAAGAAGATTTAATAAAAAATAATATTTTAAAATAGTGTTAAAAACATATTTATTTTTATTTGCCGCAATTCTTTGTGAAGTATTTGGAACAATGTTGCTGCCTATAACTCAAAATTTTACTAAATTAATTCCCTCATCATTACTTGCTGTTTTTTACTTAATAGCATTTTATTTACTTACATTTGTAGTTAATAAACTTCCGATTGCTATTGTTTATGCTACATGGAGTGGTTTAGGAGTGTTCACAATCGCTATATTAGGATACATTTTTTACAAACAAGCTCTTAGCTGGCAAGCTGTCTTAGGTTTGTTTCTTATTGTTATTGGCGTGATTTTGGTAAATAGTTTTTCTAGTAAAACTATTTAAATAACATGGGTTGTCCTTGAGCTTTAGAGATAACTTTGCCTTCAGACATTACTAAATTTCCATTAACTATAGTTCCAACTGGAAAACCTTTAACTTTATAATTATTAAATGGCGTCCAACCACATTTGCTTGCGATCATTTCATCTTTTATAACTTGCTCTTTATTCATATCAACGATTGTAAGATCAGCATCATATCCTTCTTTAATATAACCTTTGTTTTTAATTCCAAATATTCTGCAAGGATTTTCACACATAAATTTAATCAATTTTTCTAAAGATAATTTTCCGTTATTGACATGATCTATCATTACAGGAAAAATAGTTTGTACTCCTGGCATACCCGAAGGTGAGTTTGGATATTCTTTGTCTTTATTTTTTTTTGTGTGTGGCGCATGATCAGAACCTAACACATCAACAATATTGTTTTTTATGGCAACCCAAAGTCTATCGTGATGTTCTTTGGTACGCAGAGGCGGATTCATTTGAGCGTATGTTCCTAGATTATCGTAACAATCTGGAGCGTAAAGAGTTAGATGTTGTGGAGTAGTTTCAAAAGTTACATTTTTTTTATGCATAGCTAGAAAGTCTATCTCTTCTTTTGTAGTAACATGTAAAACATGGATTTTTTTATTATATCGCTCTGCAATTTTAACAACTCTTCGTGTAGAAGACATCGCGCTTTCAACGTCTCTCCAAACTGGATGGGAATGGACGTCTCCTTTTTTAATAAATTTTTTTCTTACTTTTAATATTTCTTCATCTTCTGAATGAATTGAAACTATTCTATCGCTATTAGAAATAACTTTTTCAATGTCCGCTTCTTTATCAACTAATAAATTTCCCGTTGATGAACCAGCAAAAAGTTTAATACCACAACATCCTTTTAAATTTTTGAGCTGAGATAGTTGTTCTATATTTTCAGGTGTTGCTCCAAAATAAAAAGCATAATTACTATGCATTCTATCTTTTGCTAATTGAAGTTTTTTTTCAAACTCAACTAAATTAGATGTAGGCGGATTTGTATTCGGCATCTCAAATAAAGACGTGACACCGCCTAATACTGCGGCCCTACTACCGCTCTCTAAATCTTCAGCGTCTGTAGATCCTGGCTCTCTAAAATGAACTTGAGTATCAATTATTCCTGGAAGAACTACTTTGTCTGTTGCGTCAAAAACTTTTGAGCTATTTAGTTCTATTTTGCCGATTTTTTTAATCTTATTGCCAGATAAACCTAAATCTACTTTGGTTAATTTACCTTCAATATAACAAGATCCGTTTTTTATAATAAGACTAAAATTATCAGACATGATTTATAAAATATATTATACAATATAATCTATTAATATGGAAAAAGATCAGATTGTTATATTAGAAGATAGAGGTTTAATATCTATATCTGGCAAAGATGCTAGAGAATATCTGCAGAATATAATCACAAACGATATTAATAAAGTTTCAGAAACTAGCTCTATTTTTTCAGCATTATTAAATCCTCAAGGCAAATATCTTTTTGAGTTTTTTATTATAAAATCAAACAATGGTTATTTCTTAGATTGCGACAAAAAAATTAACGAAGAGTTAATAAGCAATCTTGCTAAATATAAACTCAGATCTCAAGTTGAAATAAAAGATTTATCTAGTGAATTTTTCATTGGAATAATTAATTTGGATAAATTTAAAGAAATACAAAATAATGAGAAAAATAAAACTGATACTATTCTATATAAAGAAAGCCCAATCTTTGTTGATTCAAGAAAAAAAGAGCTTGGAGCAAGAATTTTATCTAACCTAAAAAAACTAGATCTAGCAATTAAAAAATTAAATTTAAAAAAATCTGATATTAGAACTTATCTTGATCACGCATATCGCCATGGAATTCCTGTTAAAGGATTGGAAAATTTAAAAGAACAGTTGTTTGGTCTTGAAGCTAATTTTGAAGAACTAAATGGAATAGATTTTAAGAAAGGTTGTTATGTTGGGCAAGAAAATACGGCAAGGATGAAACTAAAAAATAAACTTAGAAGAAGATTGCTACCAATTAAAGTGGAGGGAAAAATCAATATCGGAAGTGAAATAATGTTTAATAATAATAAAATTGGTAAAGTTTTAATTGGTGATCCTTATCCTTTTGCATTAATTAAAATGTTTGACCCTGATTTTTCTGAATTTGACGAAAAAGAATTACTTGTAAACAGTAATAAAGCCAAGATTATTAATAACTATTAATGTAATCCTTTAGATTTTTATTTTCTTCTTGAATTTTGTCAATTAAATGATTAACAACATCTCTTATCGAAACAATTCCTAAAAGCTTCTTGTCTTCCATAATTAAAATGTGTCTAATTTTTTTTTTTCTCATTTCATTCATCAGCTCAGTTACAGATGTATTTAAATCACAAGAAACTAAATTTTTACTCATAATTTTAGTAACAGGGAGATTTATATTGAACTGCTCTGTATAAATTAATCGAGATAGATCTCTTTCAGAAATTATTCCGATGACAATCTTGTTTTTATCTAATATTGGCATACAGCCAACTTTTTTCTCATGAAGAATTTGGCTAGCAGTCTTTACAGTGTCTGTTTCATTTAAAGTAAAACATTTTCTTTCTGACATCCTGCTAACTAACTTACCGGGCATAATATCATTAAATTAGATTTTTATCTGATAGTCAATAAACTAAGTTATAAAACGTTTAAAAGCCTAGATAATGATGCGAGTATCCCATAACCGCTAAGTTCAATAAAAAGCACTATTAAAATGATCAATATTATTTTTTTATGTTTATGAAAAAAATCCATTTTACAATTTACTAAGTTTATATAAGATTATTATATGCAAAGATATTCTATATTTAGCTTAATCAAAAATGCATTTGGCGGTCATAAAGATTGGGAAGTTGCTTGGAAAGATTCGGAACCTAAAAAAGAATATGATGTCGTAATTATAGGAGCTGGTGGACACGGTCTTGCTACCGCATATTACTTAGCCAAAGAACACAAGATTACTAATATTGCTGTATTAGAAAAAGGATGGTTAGGAGGAGGAAACGTTGGAAGAAATACAACAATTCTTAGATCCAACTATATGTTTGATCCTAATGGTCTTTTTTATGAACATGGAATGAAGATGTGGGAAAACTTATCTCAAGAATTAAATTATAACGTAATGTACTCACCTAGAGGAATTATTAATCTTGCACATTCAGATGCACAACTAAATGTATTTTATCGTAGAGGTAATTCAATGAGATTAAATGGTATTGACGCCGTTATGTTAGGAAGAGATGAATTAAAAAAAATGATTCCATTTGCAGATTTTTCTGAATCAGCGCGTTTTCCAATTTTTGGAGGATTGATGCAACCAAGAGGAGGAACAGCAAGACACGATGCCGTAGCATGGGGTTACGCAAGACAAATAAATTCTATGGGTGTAGATATCATTCAGCATTGTGAAGTTACAGGTTTTGATGTTCAAAATGGAAAAATTCAGGGCGTTCAAACTTCTAAAGGAAATATTAAAACAAAAAAAGTAGGATTGTGTGTTGCGGGCAATACATCGTTGCTTGCTGAAAAATTAAATATGAAATTACCTATAGAGTCCCATGTTCTTCAAGCTTGTGTCTCGGAGCCAGTAAAACCTTTTCTTGACCATGTAGTAACTTTCGGTGCTGGTCATTTTTACTGTAGTCAGTCTGATAAAGGTGAAATGGTTATGGGTGGAGATTTAGACGGTTATAATAGTTATGCCCAAAGAGGAAACCTCCCTACTCTTCAACATGTTTTAACAGAAGGTGTAGCTATGTTTCCTAATTTAAGTAGATTAAAAATATTAAGAACGTGGGGTGGAATTATGGATATGTCTATGGATGGTTCCCCTATTATCGACAAAACTCATATCGATGGCGTTTATTTAAATTGTGGATGGTGTTATGGAGGATTCAAAGCAACACCGGTTTCAGGATGGACTTTTGCTCACACAATTGCAAAAGATGAAGTTCATGAACTGAGTTCAAAATATAGACTTAATAGATTCAACACAGGACATCTTATTGATGAAAAAGGTTTGGGAACAAAAACTTGGATAGGATAATAAATGTTAGAAATTAAATGCCCTCATTGTGGATCAAGATCTCAAAATGAATTTTCTTATGGAGGAGACTCAAGTGTAAAAAGACCAGAGCTTGGAAAAGAAGTTCCAGATAAGGACTGGGACGATTTTATTTATTTTAGAAATAATCCAAGAGGTAAACACTCAGAATTATGGCATCATGTAGCTGGATGTAGACAGTGGTTTAAAGTCTTAAGAGATACATCAACCCATGAAATTTTTAAAACGGCTAAATTAACTGAGGAGTTATAATCTTTTCATGACTCAAAAATATAGACTAGATAAAGAGGGTTACATCAATAGAAAAAAAAGTATTTCATTTAAATTCAACGGAAAAAAATACTTTGGTTATGAAGGTGATACGTTGGCATCAGCTTTGCTAGCAAACGGAATTCATTTGGTTGGTCGTAGTTTTAAGTATCATAGACCAAGAGGTTTTGTAGGTTCTAAAGAAGATGAGCCTAATGCTAAAGTTCAGTTATATGATGGAGCAAAAACCGAACCTAATGCTGTTGCAACAGAAGTTGAGTTGGTTGAAGGATTAGTTGCAAAAAGCCAAAATTGTTGGCCGTCTGTATCTTTCGATCTTGGGGCAATAAATAATTTTTTAAGTAAATTTTTGCCAGCTGGGTTTTATTACAAAACTTTTATGTGGCCAAAAAGTTTTTGGTATAAAATTTACGAACCTATTATAAGAAAAACTGCCGGTTTAGGTGTGGCTCCTTTAAAACCAGATCCTGATAGATATGAACACAAATTTGAGCATTGCGATGTTCTAGTCATAGGTTCGGGTCCTTCCGGATTAGCAAGTGCTTTAGCTGCAGCAAAAAATGGAGCCCGAGTTATTTTGGCAGAAGATAAATCGCAATTTGGAGGAAGCTTGCTTACTGATCAAGTTACTATTGGAAATAAAACAGGAAAAGAATGGGCTGATGAAACGATAGAACAGCTAAAATCAATGCCTAATGTAGTTGTAAAAAATAGATCGCAAGTTTTTGGGTATTATGATCACAACATGATGGTAATGTTTGAAAGAACAAAAGATCATATTGAATCTCCAAGCGAATACATACCAAGACAAAAGCTTTGGTATATAAGAGCAAAAGAAGTTTTGGTTTCAACAGGTTCTATAGAACGGCCTTTGATTTTTGGCAATAATGATAGACCAGGAATACTATTAGCGTCAGCAGCAAAAGAATACATAAAAAAATACGGTATTTTAATCGGGAAAAAACCAATTATTTTTACCAATAATGATAGTGCGTATGACACCGCAATAGAATTTAAAAAAAACGGTATTAATCCATTAGTTGTTGATGTTAGAAAAAATTCAGAAAGTACAGTTGTTAAAGAAGCAAGGGATTTGGGTATCAATATTAAATTTTCTCATGCGGTTGCCAACACAAAAGGTTACTTGAGAGTAAATTCGGCTACAGTCGGTAAATTAAATAACGATAGGTCTAGCTATGAGAATTTAGAAAATATTCCCTGTGATTGCATATGTGTTTCGGGAAATTGGACTCCTACAGTGCATCTCTCTTCACAGTCTGGGAATAAATTAAAATTTGATGAAATTATTAATGCTTTTATACCTAATCAATCACGTCAAAATGAAACTGCAGTAGGATCTGCAAATGGATCTTTTACTTTAAAAAAGTCATTAGAAGATGGTTTTCATAAAGGATTTGAAATATCAAACAGGCTAACTAAAAAAAATATAAAAAGTGATACTCCAAGCTCTAATGAAAAAAATTATGGTAAGCATGAAAATTTTTGGTGTATGCCGTTACCAAAAAATAAAGATTACAAAAGATGTGTGGATTTTCAAAATGATGTTTATGTTTCAGATATAGAGTTGGCTATAAGAGAAGGATTTAGATCTATTGAACATGTAAAAAGATATACAACGCTTGGTATGGCGACAGACCAAGGGAAAACCAGTAACTTAAATGGACTGCAATTAGTTTCAAATATAGAAAATAAAATTGTACCTGAGGTTGGACATACTACTTTTAGACCTCCATATACACCGGTTACGATTGGAACGATTGTAGGAAGAGAAGTAGGAAAACATTACCGACCCACAAGAAAATCTCCGATGCATTCATGGCATGAAAAAAATAATGCGGTATTTGTTGATGCTGGTCTTTGGTTAAGACCTCGCTATTATAAACAAGGAAATGAAACTTTACAACAAGCTGCAAAACGAGAAGGTGCAAACGTAAGAAAAAATGTTGGAATTTGTGATGTTACTTCGTTAGGTAAAATAGATATCAAAGGTCCTGATTCAGCAGAATTTTTAAATAGAATTTATACAAATGCTTGGATGAAACTCCCGGTTGGAAAAGCAAGATATGGTGTGATGTTAAGAGAGGATGGAATTGTTTTTGATGATGGAACAACAACTAGAATTTCAGAAAATCATTTTCATATGACAACAACAACAGCTCAAGCAGTAAATGTTTTGGCTCATTTAGAATATTATTTACAAGTAGTTTGGCCTGAATTAGATGTAAATGTCTTATCAACAACTGAGCAATGGGCAGGGGCAGCCGTAGCTGGTCCTAAATCAAGAGCATTATTAAAAAAACTTTTTCCTAAAATAGATGTTTCGAGTGAAGGCCTTCCATTCATGGGGTTCAAAGAGGAAAATTTATTCGGAGTTCCAGCAAGAGTTTTTAGAATTTCATTTTCTGGCGAATTAGCTTATGAAATTAATGTTGAATCTGATCACGGAATTTTTATGTGGAAAAAAATAATGGAATTAGGAAAGAGTATGGGTATACAGCCGTATGGTACAGAAGCTCTTTCAACATTAAGGATAGAAATGGGACACGTAGCAGGATCAGAAATTGATGGGAGAACAATTCCTTCTGATCTTTCTCTTGAAGGTATGTTAAGCAAGAAAAAAGATTTTATTGGAAAAAGATCTTTAAATAGAGAAGCATTTTTAAATCCCGATAGAGAAAAAATTGTTGGCGTAATACCTGTAGATAAAAAAACTATGATTCCAGAAGGATCTCATTTGGTTAAAGATAAAAATGCGCCATTACCTAATCCAAAACTTGGTCATATATCAGCTTCTTGTTGGAGTGTTGAATACAATAATCCTTTTTCTTTAGCTATTCTGAAAGAAGGAAAAAAAAGAATAGGAGAAAAACTTTATGCTATGTCACCATTAAAAAATAAAAGCATTGAGGTAGAGATAGTTTCCTCTCATTATGTAGATCCTAAAGGAGAGAGAGTAAGATCATGACAGCTAAGACTGTAACTTCTTTAGAGTATATTCATAAAAAAGGTCATTTTGGAAATTACCAAAAACAAAATGTAAAAAATTTACTTCAAATTTCTGAAGTAAAAAACTTAACAATAATTCAATTAGTCCAATATAAAAAATCAAAAATTCAAACTAGTACTATCAAAGTAGAAGATTTAGATTTGCCTTTAGAAAGTCTAAAAGTAACAGCAAATAAAGAAACAAGAGTTCTTTGGAATGCCCCAAGAACTTGGTTAATCATATCTAATAAAAAAAATATAATTAACAATATTAAAGACAAGTGTGATCATTCAAATTTTGCTGTTACAGATATTTCACACTCAAGAGCTGTAATACAAATAAAAGGTCTTCAAGCAAAGGAAGTTTTGAAGAAAGGATGTCCAATTAATATTAATGAAATTCAGGTAAATAATTGTGCTGGAACAGTTTTTAACGGAATTACTGTTGTAGTTGATTTTGTTAATAATAATCCGGATACATTCAATTTGTTAGCTTTAAGAAGTTTTAGTGAAACATTTTATCATCATATCACTGATGCTGCCTTAGAATTTGGATATGCTGGGATCTAACAATCTAAAGTATTTAATTTTTCCCATTTAGTAATAGATTTTGTTTTATCAAAAGATTCTTTTTTATTAAATTCTTTAATTTCAGAATTTCTAAGTTTGATATAGCTATTAATTGCTTCTTTACCAAAAGCATCATTCATGTCTTTATTATTTTTTAGTTTTTCAAGTGATTGATCCAATTCATCTGGAAGTTTTGGAAGATTGGGATATTTTTTGTAATCTTCATACATATTACAATTTAATGGTTTTCCTGGATTAATTTTATTTTTTAAACCATCTAATCCAGCAGCTAATACACTTGCTTGTAACAAATAAGGGTTAGCAGAACCATCCATTAATCTTAATTCAAATCTACCTGGATCTGGAATTCTAATCATATGAGTTCTATTATTACCTGTATAAGAAATACTACTTGGTGACCATGATGCTCCTGATTTGGTTGGTGGAGCGTTTATTCTTCGATAACTATTTATTGTTGGATTAAAAAAAGCTGATAATGAAGAAGCATTTTTAATTACACCTCCAAGAAAATTATAAGCCATTTTACTTAAGCCCAGATTATTTGATTTATCCAAAAACTTATTTTTTTTTCCATCCCAAACTGAAATATGTGCATGACATCCATTTCCAGTTAAATTCTCAAATGGTTTAGGCATAAATGTAGCTCTTAACCCATATTTTTCTGCAATAGTTTTAACCATAAATTTAAAGAAAGCGTGTCTATCCGCAGTAACCAAACAATCATCATAATCCCAATTCATTTCAAATTGACCATTAGCATCTTCATGATCATTTTGATAAGGACCCCATCCCATTTCAATCATGCAGTCACAAATTTCTTTAATTAAATCATATCTTCTCATTAAAGCAGACTGATCATAACAAGGTTTTGATTGAGTATCCCTTGGGTCAGCTATTGAATTGCCATCTGGTGAAATTAAAAAATATTCACATTCCACGCCAGATTTCATTGTTAAACTTTTTTTTTCAAGTTTTTTAATTTGGTTTTTAAGCATTACTCTTGGCGATGCTTCAACTGGTTTTCCATTCATCCAAAGATCAGATGCCAGCCAACCAACTTCCTTATTCCAAGGTAATTGAATTAAACTATCAGGATCTGGAACTCCAAACATATCCGAGTCTGCAGGTGACATATCTAACCATGCGGCAAATCCAGCAAATCCCGCCCCTGTTTCTTGCATTTCTTTGATAGCTCGTGCTGGAACTAATTTTGATCTTAATACTCCAAATAAATCTACAAAACTTATTAAAAAATATTTAATTTTTTTTTCTTTTGCTATTTTTGATAAATCTTTCGCCATAAAAAAATTATTTAAAAAATTAAATGTCTATAAGATATTATTAAAACAAGTATTATAATAATAATTGCTAAATAAAATCCATACCTAGCATTTGGCCAAGCAATTCGACTCATTCGTTGTGGTATTTCTGGTTTTTTTTGTTCTTCGTCAGTCATAATAATTTTTTAAATCTACCATAAAAAAAGGGCGCTGACAAAAATCAGCGCCCTAATTTTTTAATATTTTATAATATTACCACTCAGTAATATTATTTTTATAATCGTTTGATCCGTGTCTTTTCCTAGCTAACTTTCCTTGCTCTTCTTCTTCTCCAGCTGCTGTGTAAAATGTCCACACAAGCCAGAAAACGATACCAGCTAGTACAAACAACAACTCACTTCCAACATGCGGATAAACGCTTCCAGCAACCTGTACTCCTTCAGTTGCTGTATCAACATCAGTTGTTAGATGTTCTATCCAATTTGTTACTGTAGCCATAAGTGTTTCTCCTATCTATTTGATGAAGCAACTGCTCTTTCATCTTTTCGAGCTTGCTCCATTATGTTGTAGTCTAGTCCAGCTAATTCAACATCACGCGGTATACGTAATTTACCCGCAGCATGAAGTATTTTAGCAAGTATCCAGCCTGGTAAGAAACCAAGAACTCCGAACATAATAATCGCTCCGATAAACATTCCAAGAGGATTGATTGGTGCATAATCTGTACCAACCCACATTGATCCTACACCGTATCCTGATGAAGGGTATCCCCATAAAACGAAACCGCAAATTATAAGTCCGACAACTCCTGCGTATCCGTGAACGGCAACTGCGCCAACAGCATCATCAATTTTAAACTTACGTTCAACCCAGTAATGCAATTTATATGCAATTGCTGTACCAACACCTGCAATAATTAGTGATTGCATTGGATGATACAAGTCATTACCTGCTGAAGCTGCAATGATACCAGCTAGTCCTCCTGAGTAAGTCCAGAATGGATCGCCTTTAGATATCCAGTACCCCGCTAACAATCCTCCGGCTAAAGATAGCAAGAAGTTCATTGTAATACCGCTTAGTGTTGTTGGTGTTACATAGATGTTAGTTGCTGTAAAGAATGTTACTCCTTCCATTCCATATTCAGGTCCCAAATCAAATATTGGAATATTACACGCTGCATAGAATCCCCAGAAGCCTGTATAAATTAAAAATAATCCTACACAAACTAACCATGGGTTTCTTGGCCCAATATTTCTTGGTTCTCCACTAGATGAAAATTTTCCAATCCGTGGACCTAATACCGCAAGTATACCTAAAGCAAATCCACCGCAAACTGCGTGAATTACGCCAGAAGCATATGCGTCGTGATAACCTAGCATCTTAAGCATCCAACCATCGAAATGCCATCCCCAAGATGCATCAATCGTCCAAAACACTGAACCAATTGCAATGGCTAATATACCAAATGCAAACGTCGTGATTCTTTCGATGACCGCTCCAGAAACGATAGAAGCCGCTGTCCAAGCAAATAGCAAGAACGCAGCCCAGAACACTCCCATGATATGGTCGTTAAGATTAACTGCCATTAAAGCATTTGTAGGATTAGCAAGTTCGTTTGCTCCAAATCCTCCACCTAAAACCAAACCAGTACTCTCAGTCATTATAGACGGAGCGATACCCGGTCCAGTAGGCAATGCCCAATAAAGCCACCAACCAAAGAAAAACCAAGTTACTGTTACCAATGGTATCAGCATTGTGTTTTTCATTAATGTGTGTTGATGGTGTTTGTAACGTGAAGCTCCAACTTCATACACACAGAATCCCACGTGAATTAAAAACATGAGTACCACTGTGATCCAGTAGTAAAATTCTGTAAATATAGTAGTAAGAGCGCCTAATTGATCAGTCATAATTAACCTCCCTTAATAAATTAGGATTATTCTATGTACTGCGACAAGTAGTACAACACTGTAGAATTGTTGTTTAACAATGCTTTAAAATATTAAAACAACCTATGATTGCAGAGTTTAACTTTTTTTGTAGGCTTTTTTTAAATCAACAAGTGGGTGTCTTGGAGACATTTGAAACTTAACCAGTAGTTCTCTTGCAATCATATCTCTATCTTGTTGATTTTCCGGTAATTTAATTTTTTTTGGAATAGTAACCCAACCATTTGCATTTCTACAAAAAACAGCAGGACGATTTTCCTCGTAACCCATATGAACATCTTCTAACCAATTAAGATCGTCCCAACCCATATATTCAACATATTTTTTTAGAAATGGAGTAATTTTTTTATAATCAGGCAGCAAGTTTACATCATATCGATAACCAATATGTTGCCCGATCATTTTTTCTCTAGCAGTTTCTTTTGATTTACCTAATTTAACTTTTTTTTCTTTTATTTTTTTAGTTTTTTTCTTAGCCATAATTAATCCTTATATTTTGTGAAAGTCATCAACACCAACCGTATGATTAGTTCCAGATAAAGGTACTTTTGCTAGAGCAGAAGCTTCCATAGTTAATGCAGCTAAATCTTCTGGCTCTAATGAATGAATATTAGTTTTTCCACAAGCTCTTGCTAAAAGTTGAGCTTCTAGCGTCATTGAGTGCAAGTAATTATAAACTCGTAACGCGGCGTCATCAGGATTTAATCTTGCTCTTAATTTAGGGTCTTGTGTTGCAACACCAACGGGACATCGTCCGGTATGGCAGTGATAACATTGTCCTGCTTTAACACCCATCTCTTTTTCAAAGTTAGCTTCAGGAATATCTTTATTACAGTTTAGAGCAATCAATGCTCCAGTTCCAATTGCTATTGCATCAGCACCTAAAGCCAAAGCCTTTGCCATATCTGCACCATCTCTAACGCCGCCTGCATAAATTAAAGTAACTTTTCCAGTTTTATTTACATCATCAAGAGCTCTTCTTGCTTCTCTGATTGCGGCAATACCAGGAATACCTGTATTTGCAGCAGCGATATGAGGTCCTGCTCCAGTAGAACCTTCCATTCCATCTAAAAAAATAGAATCTGGATTACATTTTGCAGCCATACGAACATCATCATAAACTTTAGCAGCTCCTAATTTTAATTGAATAGGAACTTTATTTTTTGTTAATTCTCTTAACTCTTGAACTTTTAAAAACAAATCATCCGGACCTAACCAATCAGGGTGTCTTGCAGGAGATCTTTGATCAATACCTGAGGGTAACGATCTCATCTCAGCAACTTGATCAGTAACTTTTTGACCCATTAAATGTCCACCCATTCCAACTTTTTGACCTTGTCCAATAAATACTTCTATTGCATCGGCAAGTTGTGCGTGGTGCGGATTAAATCCATATCTTGATTGAATACATTGGTAATACCATTTTTCAGAATATCTTCTTTCATCGGGTATCATTCCACCTTCACCCGAACATGTTGCGCTTCCAGCCATTGTTGCTCCTCTTGCTAAAGCAGTTTTTGCCTCATAAGAAAGTGCACCAAAACTCATTCCAGTAATATAAACTGGGATATCTAATTCAATTGGGTTTTCGCAACCTGGGCCAATTATAGTTTTTGTTTCACATTTTTCTCTGTAACCTTCAATTACAAACCTTGTAAGAGTTCCTGGTAAAAAAACTAAATCATCAAATGTTGGGATTTTTTTCATTAAAGCCATTCCACGCATTCTGTATCTACCTAGTTGTGCCTTAATATGAATATCGTCTATAACTTCTGGTGTAAAAATCGAATTTTTACCTAAAAGGCTTTTATTTCTTCCCTCGCCATCATAATCAGGAGCAACAGGCTTTTTACCATTTTTTATTTTATTTTTTTTCACCATTAGATTGCTCCTTTTTTCTCCGTAGGTTCTAAATTGTCATAATTCCAAAGTTTTTTACCGGCCACTATTTTTTTAATTTTATTAACATCAAAATTTTCACCAATTTCTGCAACTTTTAATTTTCTTTTTAACCACTCTTTATCAATAGATGTTAATTCAGCTTCAATTGCGTCACTGCCAAACGATCCAATTTTACCACCAATAAATATTGTTCCATCGTACATGGAGTCACCGAGGTTTATTCCAACATCCCCCAAAACAATTATTCTTCCTCTTTGCATCATAAAGCCTGTAAAAGCCCCGGCATCACCGCCAACTATGATGGTGCCTCCTTTCATGTCAATACCAGTTCGAGCACCAACACTACCTTTGCAAATTAAATCACCACCTCTTATAGCGGCTCCGAAACTTGAGCCTGCATTTTTTTCAACAACAACTTTTCCGGCCATTAAATTTTGAGCACAAGACCAACCAACTCTCCCAGTAATCCTTACATTTGGTCCATCGCAAGATCCGACACCAAAGTATCCTAAGCTTCCTTCAAAAATAAGATTTAATTTATTTAAAATTCCTACACCTAAACTATGTTTTCCTTGTGGATTCTTAATTACAATTGTTCCATATCCTTGACTCATTAACTCGTCAATTTTTTTGTTAGCTTGAGGAGCTTCCATATTTTTTACATCAAGTTCTATTCTTTTATTAAAATCAACATCGTAATTTCCAAAATAATAAAAATTTTCAGATTCCTCAGAGTCAAAAAACCTTTGCTGTGTTCTACCTTTTAAAACCTCAGTATGCATACCCATTGATTGGGATTTTGATTTTTTAGATAAATTTTTTAGATTTGCCATACTTTTACTTCTCCATCAAATGGATCGTAGGTATTAATCTCTTGTGGTAAAATTGCTCTTATTGCAATTTCTTCTGATCCCATTGCTATTAATTTATCTGATTCATAAAGAACCAATGGTTTTGCTGCCATTGTATCTTTTGCCATTCCCAAAGAATCTTTTGTTGCAACAAAATATGTAAAAACACCATCAAGTCCCGTTAAAGAGTCTTTCATTCCTTCTGCTAATGTTGCTCCTTTTCTCATTTTTTCTGCAAGGTAAACAGCTATAAGTTCTGAATCACATTCTGACATAAATCTCATACCTTTGTTTTCTAAAGCTCTTCTATTATTCCAATAATTTGTTAATTGTCCGTTGTGAACAACCGAAACGTCACTGAAAGGATAACCCCAAAACGGATGGGCTGATTTAATATCAACTCCAGATTCCGTGGCCATTCTCGTGTGACCAATACCATGAGTGCCTTTAATTTTACTTAGATTATATCTATCACAAACTTGTTTTGCATCACCAATATCTTTAATTAACTCAAGTGCTTTTCCAATTGATAAAATTTCTACCATTGGAACACTTTCAATTTTTTTTGAAAAAGGCATTAAATCTTTATCGTATTTAATTTCGTATCTTAATGAGTAGGGCGTAAGTCTTTCTTCTTTAATAATTGTTGCTCCCATATCCGCGAGATGTTTATCAACTAGTTTTTTTCTTTCATCATAAACAGAGGTTTCTTCATTTACAGACGAACTACCTTCTCCAACGTTTTCACCAACTTTAAATCTCATGATAAAGTTCTGTCCGTCAGTGTCACCATAAAGTGCATATCCAGTTGAATCTGGCCCTCTATGTTTTAGTGCCTGAAGCATATTTTGTAATTCATCACCAATATTTACAGACTTATCTTTATGAATTAACCCTGCTATTCCACACATAATTTATTTCCTTTTTCTGACTACGGTAGACAATCCAAATAGGTATCAAGATCCCATTGAGTTGTGGCACCTAAAAACTTTTCCCATTCATCGTTTTTATACCAATGAAAGACTTTGTACATTTCATCTGGCATAGCTGATTGAATAACTTTATCTTCTTTTAAATGATCCAAGGCTTCACCAAGGCTTAAAGGTAATTTTTTAACATCTTTACCTGCGGCTTGAGCTTCATACATACTTCTCGATTCAGGTTTTCCAGGATCAATATTATTTGATATTCCGTCATCAAAACATTTTAACAATCCAGAACCCATTAAATATGGATTATGCATTGAATCAACTGAACGATATTCAAATCTTCCAGGCGCAGATACTCTTAATCCACAAGTTCTATTTTGATATCCCCAATCTGCATAAACTGGTGCCCAAAAACCTTGATCCCATAATCTTCTATAAGAATTTACAGTAGAAGATCCAATTGCAGTTAAAGCTCCTAAATGTTTCATAACACCTCCAATAGCCTTTAAACCAACTTTACCTGGTAACTGAACATCTTTAGTGTCTGGCATAAATGTATTGGTTCCACCCTCAACATAAGTAAAAACCTCATCCATACCTGGTATAGATTTGTGGTGTAATTTATTAACCACATCTTTTCCACCTGTCCATAAGGACATATTTGTATGACAACCACTTGCAGACACACCCATAAATGGTTTTGTCATAAAGCAAGCTATTATATTAAACTCTCTAGCAACTTGTGCGCAAATTTGTCTATACGTTGAAAGTCTATCTGCATTTCTTAGCACATCATCGTACATCCAGTTTAATTCTAATTGTCCCGGTGCATCTTCGTGGTCACCTTGAATCATATCAAAACCCATTGCTCTAGCATATTCAAAAACTTTCATAAAAACAGGTCTTAAAGATTCAAATTGATCTATATGATAACAATAAGGTTTAGAAAAACCTTTGCCAGTAGGAGTTCCATCTGCATTTTTAGTTAACCACATCATTTCTGGCTCTGTTCCAACTCTTAGTTGGTAGCCATGTTTTTTTTTAAACTCTTGAGCATGTATTCTTAAATTTCCTCTACAATCAGATGTTAAATGTGCACCTGGGTTTTCTCTTTCTTCTCTGTTTCTAAAACAAGTAACAAATACTCTTGCAACTTTTTTATCCCAAGGAAGTTGACAAAAAGTTTCTGGATCTGGTATTCCAACAAGTTCCTTAGCTTCTGGTCCATATCCAATATAATTTTTATGACGATCAACAAATAAGTTTGCTGTTGCACCGTAAACTAATTGAAATCCTTTTTCGCAAGTTCTTTCCCAATGATCAGTAGGAATTCCTTTTCCTACCACTCTTCCTGTTACAGAAATAAATTGAAAAAATATGTATTCGATTCCTAGTTCATCGATTTTTTCTCTAACTTTTTTAACTAACTTGTCACGTCCAGGCTGGTTAACGTGCTTTTCAAGATCTGTCATAGCTAATCCTCCCCCTAAAGATTAATAAAAATTTTAAATATGTTAACTGAAAAATAAATACTCGTCTAGATTTAGCTCCAAGGAAAAGGACTGCTAGATACTGGATGTAATTGGCCTTTCGCGTATCGATTGAATCTAAATGGTTTAAGAAGCGAGCTTTCTTTACCTAAAAGTTCATCAGAAACAAGATCCCCTACTCCAATCATTTTATAACCATGGTTAGAGTCAGCAATCATATAAACATTTTCACAAAATCTATCGAATACAGGAAAAGAATCTGGTGTAAAGCACCCAAGTCCTCCGGACGGACCTTTGTGATAAAATTTAATTTTCTTTTTAAATCTCTTTTGACAATGGGCCAAAGCAGAGCACCACATATGAGCAAACTCATCTGTCGTTTGATACTCTGGGGAATCTGGTCCATAAGGATCTACTTTTACTTCATCAACTGGTCTAATTATTTTATAAGGAGCAGATCCTCCTTGAATTCCTTTAAAATTGAAATCTGGTTTGTAATATATGCCCCACATTTTGTCTGTTATTAAAGATCCGTCGACATCAGAATATAAATGTGCATCGCTATCTACATGCATTACTGGAGGCATTTTGCCATCATCAGTTTTTTGCAGATTAGGGTCAACGCCCAATACACCTTCGGTTAACATCCAATATATCCACATTGGATAATCTTTATGTATTTTGCCTTTTTCATCTCTAATTGAAATTTTTTTAGGGAGTTCAAGCCTATCCCATAATTTTTTTACCCATGGACCAACAGCTACAACCACTTGTTCACAATCAATAGTTCCTTTTGTGGTCACAACGCCTGTTACAACTTTGCTATTACTTCCTCTTTTAAAACCTGTGACTTCTGTTCCAGTTATTATTCTAACACCAAAACTTTCTGCTTTGTTTGCTAATCCATAAATAGATGCAGTGTTATTTGCATACCCTCCTCTTTTTTCATGTAATACAGAAGTAATTCCTTTGGCTTGCCAATCATGAAACATGTTTTTCATATATTTTGCTGAATCTTTTTTTCCCTCAATAAATGTAGATTCGTAACCAATTTCTTTTTGTTGTTTATAGATACTTGCAACATCTTTGTGCATACTCTCGGGGCTTATTTGCATATAACCAACTGAATGATAACTAAAGTTTTTTGGATCACTTTCCCAAACTTTAACACTGTGCATCATAAGTTCTCTCATAGCAGGTTGGAAATAATTGTTTCTAACTACACCACAAGCAACTCCGCTCGCACCTGACGCTATTCCACTTTTATCAATGACAATTATATCGTTGCTTGAGCCATTGCTATTTTTTTTCTTGAGTTTTTCTGCCAAATGCCAAGCAGTACTTAATCCATGAATACCGGCGCCAATGATTACAAATTTTGCTTTTTTAGGAAATGCCATTTAAGCTTTCACTCTAGTTTTGTCTGGATCATAGAAAGGAAATCTGACAACTTTTGCTTTAATTCTTTTTTGATGACCATCAATTTTACCCACTTCAACCTCAGTACCTATTTCAGAATACTTAACATCCACTCTGCAAAGTGCAATGTTTTTATTTAGAGTAGGAGATATCATTCCACTAGTAATTGTGCCAACTTGAGCTCTTCCTATGTGTACACAATCAGCATTAATTGCTTTTTCTTTTCCTACCAACTCAAGTCCAACTAGTTTTTTTTGAGGATTTTCTTTTCTTTTAATTAAATTTTCTTTTCCAATAAAATCTTCTTTTTTTGTTTTTAAAGGAACGGCAAAACCTATTCCGGCTTCGAAAGGATCGTATTTATCATCAAATTCTGCTCCAAACAAAATTAAACCAGCTTCAATTCTTAACATATCTAATGCAGCAAATCCTGCTGGTATTAAACCATGTTCTTTTCCAGCTTCCATAACTTTATCCCACAGAGTAGGAGCATCCTTAGGATGGCACCATATTTCAAAACCTAATTCTCCAGTATATCCAGTTCGAGAAACAATTAGTGGTATACCATTTAACTTTTCTAATCTGCAGATTGTAAATCTAAACCATTGAAGTTCAGAAATTGACGGTTGAGTTGGTGGTGTAAAAATTATTTTTTCTAAAATCTTTCTACTGTTTGGACCTTGTAAAGATATGTTGTTAATTTGATCTGTAGAATTTTTTATCCAAACTTTTAAATTTTTCTTTTTTGCTTGTTCTTTTAACCATTCGCCCCCATATTCATCACCGCAAATCCATCTAAAACCATGATCGCTTAGTTTTAATAGCGTTCCATCGTCAAACATACATCCATTTTCATAACACATCGCAGAATAAACAACTTGACCAACAGATAATTTTTTTACATTTCTTGTTAAAGTATAATTCATTAATTCTTCAGCATCTGGTCCAAGAATTTCAAATTTTCTGAGCGCTGATAAATCAATGGCGACTGCTTTTTCTCTACATGCAGTGTACTCATTTACCATTCCGTGTTTTGTATAATCATTTGGAAGCCAAAAACCTCTAGCATCAACAAAGTTTCTAGTTAACTTTGAAGTTTTTTCGTGAAAGCCAGTATTTCTAGTTAATTTTGTTTCTGAGTCAGTTTTCATTCTGAATGCAAAAGATTTTGTAAATTCTCTTTTTTTATCATAAGTTCTAACAAAAATATCAGTAGGATTCCATGAATTGCAAGCATCTATATCACTTGGGCATGCTGTTGTTCCACAAGTTAAGTCCTTAAGAGCCCTAAATGTCACATAGTCACCAGGTCTAGCAAAAGATTCATCTGATATTACTGAGTTTAGCCCACCCGCAGAGGTATTAAAAAAAAGATTTATGGCGTGCCAACCTTTTCTTTTTTTAGCTCCAAACTTTGTCATTTGACCATTTAAATTATCAGAACAATTTGGATGACCAAAATACCCGGCATCTGCATAATATTTTGATGTGCATGCTAAATTAAATGTATCATGTCTTCCGACTGTATCTCTAATTACTTCAATTAAAGGTTCATGATCAGTATCATAAAATTTAGAAAATAATCCAGGTCCAGGAAAAGTATTTCCCATAAAAGTTCTTGTTGTTTGCCAATCAAGATCTTTTTCGATTCCTTTATCTAATTTTGCTGTATCAAAAGCCACAAAATCGGAGCATTGTCTTCCGGCTGGAGAAATAACTTGTATGTAATCACCTTCTTTAACTTGGTATGAAATTGCGGTTTGACGATCAATATTAATTTCATTAAGAGGATCAAACATTGGGTCTGGAATTACCGAGTGCTCTTTGTCTTTGGTAATTTTTGCTCTTTTGACAAAAATAGTTAAATCAGTAGGTGGATTTTGTTCCTGAATTAACATTTCAGGTCCTGGAGCAGAAAAAACACAATAGCATTTATCTTTAGAAATTAATTTTATTTTTTCTCCCCAATTTGTATCTTTATCAAAAACTATTGAAGATTTAACCTTAGTGATATCTAAATTTCTTTTTTTTAATTGATAAGCTGCAATTTGAGAGCTTTCATCTTTGTTTAAAAATATTTTTTTTATTTCAGATTCAGTTTTGCTTTCTTTTAAGTTTAAAATTGCTGGTTCTGATTTTCCATCTTTATTGAAAACTAAAATCTCACAAATCTGATTTCCTTCGTTATTTACAATTTCTATTTCATCATCGGAAAAAATTTGAAATCCTGTAAGTCCTCCACCGTTTACTAAGTATCTTTCAACTCCAGGTGGTAAACTCATTAATCCAGGGTTTCCTATATTTAAGCTAGTTTGGCTTTTTTCCATATTTTTTAGAAATTATACTAGGTGTGGCAAAAGTATGCAATTCAGATTGACTAGTAAAAAATGAGGTCATAGACTTAAGTATTATTAAACAAGGGGGAAAAATGGGAAAAAAAACTCAAACGTGGTTATTTGTAGGAATTATAGTTGCCGCTATTGCAGCGCTACTTTTCTACACTCAACAGGATTCCAGTGGCCCTAAATCAGGAGCTGATAGTAGTAAGCCAACTAGAATTCCAATTCACAATTGGTCAAGCCAAGTGGTAATGGCATATGTAATTGGTGGAATCATACAAGATATGGGTGGTAACGTGGAATACGTTCCAGCAGACTCTCAAAAAGTGTATGAATCAATTCGTATCGGTGATGTTGATATATCACATGAAGTTTGGCAATCTGCATTCGGTAAATCATTCGACACAGCGCGAGATAAGGGCGGCGTACTTGATTGGGGTGACCATGAAGCAAGATCTTTGGAAGATATGGGTTATCCAAACTGGGTAGCAGAAAAATGTCCAGGTTTACCAAATTGGGAAGCTTTAAAAAATCCTGATTGTGCTAAAAACTTTGTAACACCAGACTCTGGTGGAAAAGGAAGAATGTTAGAAGGTCCGCAAACTTGGCACGGAGATTTAATACCTCAAAGAATTGATGCTTTGGGATTAGGAGATCTTTGGGTAGTTAAATTTGCTGGTAGTGCTGATGCGCTATGGGCAGAATTAGCAGCAGCTAAAAAAGAAAATAGAGGAACAATAATCTTCAACTGGACACCAAACTTTACGGATGGTGCTGGATTTACGTTTATTGATTTTCCGCCATACACAGACGGCTGTAGACCAGCTGACGGTGGTGATGGAAAATGTGGTTCACCTGACGGTTATTTGAAAAAAGCCGTGAATGAAAAATGGACTAAAACTCATCCAAATGCAGCAGCTATGTTTAAAAAATTGGCATTTACAACAGGCCAAATTGGTGCAATGGCAGCTTATGTAGACGTTGATAAAATGTCTCATGAAGATGCTGCAAAAACATGGTTAGAGAAAAATAAAAAAGTTTGGAAAGCGTTTCAATAAATAATTGAAAACTTAAACTTTTGATAATCTCCCCTGGTTTTTTATAACTAGGGGAGATTTTTTTTAATTTTAGTGTAATTTGTAGAGTAATGGATATGAAAAAACTGTTTCTATATATATTTTTAAGTTTGACCCTTTGTAATACAGGTTTTGCGCGTACGACTGGATGTACTGATGGTGACTGTGAAGACGGGTTTGGGACTTGGACTTATACAGACAAAACTACATACGTGGGTGAGTGGAGTGTTGGTAAAAAGCATGGACAAGGGACTGTGACTTGGCCAAACGGATACATATACAAGGGAAAATTTAAAGAAAGTAAATGGCATGGACAAGGGACTTTGACTTTTCCAGATGGAGCCACATATGTGGGTGAATGGCGTGATGGTTTCATGAACGGACAAGGAACTTTTACCTTGGCAAACGGAACGGTTAAGAAAGGCGTCTGGAAAAATGGCGAATTAGTTAAACCGAATTAGATAGAACAATGTTTTTAGAAAATAATTTAAAAAAATATAAAGAAATGCCGGAAACCATTAAACAAATGGTCGGCCTTGTTAGTTTAACAACGCTAATAATTTTTATATTTATTTTTTTAAATATTTTTTTTGAAGAGGCTAAAGTAGACGATAAAACTGTAGAGAATAATAAGACTGTAGAGATTGATAAGACTGTAGAGGTTAATAAGACTACAGAGGTTGACCAAGCAGTCATTGATTCGCTTCCTAAAGGTAGGTTAAATTTTTATGAAAGTAGTGAAGGACATCAATTATCACTAAGTGAATATGAAGAGGTGTGCAAAAATACTAAAATTGTAACTCAACGTGCAATGATGGGGGCAAACATTCTAAACTTCAGTGCAACGAAATTGTATTTTGATAACGGAAATAAAATTGATGAACGTTCTGTAAAATGGGACAGTTCTTCAAATAAATGTTTTGCTGAATATACGATAAGAGCTATAGAAGGAGTGAGTGATACAATTACAGTTAAAGGTGAAGCTAATGGTTTTTTTAAAACGAGTATAGATACTAGAGTATATTTTATAAAAAATTATTAAAGTGTTTATAATATAAATAGGGGGGATTTTTTTTTAGTTTTAGTGTAATTTGTTGAATAAAATTTATGTCTGATAAAGTAATTAAATGTGAAGGTGTTTATAAGATTTTTGGAGCAAATGCGAAAAAAATGCTTCAAGATGTTAGTGGAAATGTTGATGCTAAAACCTTCCAAGATGCTGGTTGCATTGTAGGAGTTAACAATGCTTCTTTTGAAGTTTCAAAGGGAGAAATGTTGGTTGTAATGGGATTATCCGGTTCTGGAAAATCAACGCTGCTTCGATGTATATCAAGATTAACAGATGCAACAGCAGGTAAAATTTATATTGAAGGTCAAGATTTATTATCCTTGAAAGATAAAGAGCTTATTGAGTTAAGACGAAATAAAATGGGGATGGTGTTTCAAAGCTTTGCTCTTCTTCCTCATAAAACGGTTTTAGAAAACATCGCTTTTCCTTTGCAGATAAAAGGAATGGAAACTGAAGAGAGTATTCCAAAGGCTATGGAAATGGTTAAGCTTGTTGGCCTTGAGGGAAGAGAAAATTATTTTCCAAGAGAATTGTCTGGCGGACAACAACAAAGAGTAGGAATTGCCAGATCTTTAGCTGTTGAACCTGATATTTGGTTTTTAGATGAACCCTTTTCAGCTCTTGATCCATTAATCAGAAAAGAAATGCAAGATGAATTTTTAAGACTACAAAGTGCTTTAAAAAAAACAATTATGTTTGTCACACATGATTTTGACGAGGCACTTAGACTCGCAGATCGGATTGCAATAATGAAGGACGGTATAATTGAGCAATTGGATACTCCGGCTAACATTGTTTTAAATCCAGCAACAGAATACGTTAAAAAATTTACTCAAGAAGTTCCAAGAGAAAAAGTTTTAAAAATTGAGAGCGTGATGGAACCAGTGAGTGATAGTAAAAATTTAAGTAATTTAAAAGTTTCTAAAGATGTAATTATAGAAACCGTTGCTGAAAAAATTTTAAGTCAAGAAAAACCTGTAGCTGTTATTGATTCTAATAAAAAAATTATTGGAATCGTTAAACCTTCCAAAATTATTCATACTGTATTTGGCGAAAGAAAAGAAAATTCATAAATTTATGGAAATTTTAAAAAAATACCCAAAATCGTTTCAGTGGCTTTTTTTATTAATTGTTTTCTTTGGTTTGTGTTTTGCAATAGAAGTTCCAGAGGGTTATAAATTTATAAGATCTGTAGCTGAATTTTCAAAAGATCCAAATCTAAATTCCTACAGCTTTTTTGGTATAGAAGTTAGATATTATGGATCTGATGCTATTTGGAGATTGCCACCATTACTAGGATGGCTTCCGATTTGGGTAAACGATTCAATGTTTTTTTTATTAGAAGATTGGATGCCGATTGAGATTTGGGATCCTGATCTTAAAGAGACTACAACGCGCCCACTGGTTCTACACATTACCAGAGTGGTTTCAGCTTTTATGCTTTTTTTAATTGAATTTATTCGTGAAATTTTAATTGGAGGAGTTAAGACCATTGTTGCATTTACAAGTTGGGATTGGGTTGATGCAAACCGATGGGCAAAGTTACCTGGACTTCCTTGGACTATAGTTACCGCTGGAGCAGTTATATTGGGTTATAAACTTAATGGAAAAAAGCTTGCAATACTAGCGGGTATTACCATGATTTATATTTCTGTATTTGGTCAGTGGAAACCCTCAATGGAGACGCTTTCATTTGTATTGATTGCTGCACCAATTTCTTTTTTCCTTGGTTTGGTTTGTGGTATTTGGTCATATAAAAGTAAGAGAGTTGAGGCAGTATTAAATCCTATACTCAATGTAATGCAGACCATGCCACACTATTCTTACATAGTTGTGATAATGGTAATGTTTGGAATTGGAGATCATGCTGGAGCAATAGCAACAATAATTTTTGCAACACCACCCATGGTACGTTTGACTTTGTTGGGACTGAGAAAAGTATCACCAGACGTTATTCATGCAGGAAAGATGAGTGGTTGTGACGAATTTCAACTTTTATTTAAAGTATTAATTCCAACCGCGAGACGGGACATTTTAATTGGCGTGAACCAAGTCATCATGCAATGTTTAGCAATGGCAGTTATTGCGTCTTTTATAGGCGCTAAGGGATTAGGTTGGAATCTATTGCTAGCTTTAAATCAACTTAGAATTGGTTTAGCTTTAGAAGCCGGCGTTTGTATCAGTCTAATTGCAGTGCTTTTAGATAAAATGTCTTTGGCTTGGGCACATAAACAAACAGACTATTTTGCCAACCTTGATTTTTTCGAGCGTAATAAATATGGATTATTTTTTGTTGGAGCAGTATTAGTTGGATTACTACTTGCCTCTGTTGGAAATCTTGTTTTTAAAGGAGGTTTTAACTACCTGTATGAAGTTCCACATAATAAAGGGATATCAGGCGAACCTTTCTGGAATGCAGGGGTTGATTGGATATGGGATACTTTCTTTTATCAATTAAAAGTTTTTAATACTTGGTTGATTGTAGACGTATTACAACCAATGAGAGCCGCTTACCTAAGGATGCCGGTTGTTGCAACGTTTGTTTTAGTTATGGGAACCGGTTATATAATCGGCGGTATTCGATCAGCACTTGTGGTTGGTGGATTTACATTATTTATTGCTCTAAGCCCATGGTGGGATAGAGCCTTAGTCACAGCTTACATGGCAACTTTTGGTGTAATTGTATCAGGTATCATTGGAGTAGTTTCTGGTTCTTTAGCTGCACAAAACACAACGAGTACAAAAATTGTTTTAGGGATATGTGATACTCTTCAAACATTTCCATCCTTTGTCTATTTAATTCCTGTTATGATGCTTTTTGGTGTAACTGACACATCGGTGTTAATTGCTGTTATTATTTATGCAACTATTCCTGCTACCCGTTACACTATTGAAGGACTTCGAAGTGTTCCACCAGCTTTACACGATGCAGCTTCAATGTCGGGTGTAACACGCTTACAAAGATTGCTTCAGATTGAATTTCCTTTAGCATTTCCTCATATCATGCTTGGAATTAATCAAACCGTTATCTTCGCATTATTTATGGTAATTATTGGAGCTTTTATTGGAACAGAAGATTTGGGACAATATATTATGAAAGCTTTGTCAGACTTAAAAGGAGGAGGCAAAGCACTGATCCTTGGTCTCTGCGTTGCCTTTATGGGTTTAGCGGTTGATAATTTAATCCGTACTTGGGCAAACAAACGAAAAAAATTATTAGGATTAGAAGAATATTAAACTATTTTCTTAAAATTATCGTAAATTGTTCTGGCACTACTATTAAATATCTTAAGATTGACCTCAACTTCTTTTCTAAATTTTTCAAGTGCATTTAAACCCAGTGTTTTTTCTAAAGCAGATTTATACTCAGGTACACAAGCCCATTGAGGAACTGTTTCGTTTGTTTGTTCAACATGAAACTGTAAACCAAATGCATTTCCACAAGAAAAAGCTTGAACCCCACATAACGGAGAAGATGCTAATAGATCTGTATTTTTAGGCAAATCACATACCTCATAAGAGTGCCATTGAAGAACTTTTAAATTTTTATTCATGCCATTAAATATTGAACCAGTGTTTGTTATAGATACATCCATCACACCAATTTCTGGAGTTTTCATTTTTCTTACCTTTCCGCCAACAACTTCACTTAGAAGCTGGGCACCAAGACATAAGCCTAGAAAAGGTTTTTTCATTACAGATACAAATTTATGAATTTCTTCTTTTTCAGTCTTTAGCCAAGGATAAGTTTCTTCTTGCCAAGTGTCCATGGGCCCACCCATTACAATCATGGCGTCATAGGAATCTAATTTTGGTATTTTTTCCCCTTCGTCTAGCTCAACAGTATCAATATGAATTTGATCTTTTTTCATAAAATTTAAAAAAATACCAGGATGCTCAATATTAATGTGTTGTAATATTAAGAATTTCATGTCTTGAATTATACATAAAGAAAAAATAAATTCATTAATTAGATATGAACAAATTAAAAATATTAGTGGTTGAAGGCAACACAAAAGAAGAAAATGTTAATTTCAATCAAGCCGGGTGTGTATCTCAATCAGAAAATTTCAGTGAGCATATCAAAATGCATGAGTCAGGCTGTGAGGTAGATATCATCGAACCTGCTGACAATTCTTCTATGGAAAGAATTATTTCATCATTAAAAAAATATAACGGTATTATTTTAACAGGAAGCACTCTAAGGATTAATGACAATTCAGAAGAAGTAAAAAAACATATAGAGTTTACAAGAGAGTGCTTTGAACACACAGATTATATTTATGCTGCTTGTTGGGGGCTACAAGTAGCTGTGGCAGCGGCTGGAGGAAAATGTAGAGTTTCCCCAAATGGAGCGGTTACCGGTATTAGTAAAAATGTTATTTTAACAGACGCAGGAATAAACCACGGACTCTACAAATCCAAACCAAAAAAATTTAATGCACCAGGTTTTAATTTTGATGAAGTTGAGGTCCCGCCAAAAAATTCTGTTTTGTTAGCAAGCACAAACATTAATAAATTTGCAGCCCTACATTTTACAGCAGGTAAATCAGAAGTATGGGGACTCCAATATCATCCTGAAATTCCATACTCTTATATGATTAGATTATTAAAACATCGAAAAAAAAGATTAATAGATAACAAAAGTTTTGAAAATGAAAACAAACTCAATGAACATATTGATTTAATTACAAAAGAAGATCTAATAACAAATGATAACAGCCGAACTTTAGAGCTAAAAAACTGGTTAGACTATATTAAAAAATCTTGAGCTTTTAATTGCTTTTGGTCCATTTGCCTGGATGAACACATTTGGAATCGATAAGTGTCCACCTAGACCTGTTATATTTTTTTCTTTCATTTAAAAAATAATTTTTAATATTTTTATTAGAATAAATTTTAGTATTCAGTTTTGAATTTTTAGATATATTTAAATATGCTGGGGCCCAAGCATATGTTGCTGGATCTGTTATTTGTTTTTTATAATCTCCAAAAGCATTTTTATTTCTTTTTGCCCATGGATAAATTAAACTATTATCTACATCTGCATCCAACATAAAATTAATAGAATTATCAATTTTTTCAAAAAATTTATCATTGTATTGATCCCTTCCCGAGTCCGTTAAGAGAGTTGCTAGAAATAGCATTACGTTTATCGTTCTACCCGTATAATATAGGCCTCTACTGCCTCTTTCAGCTTCTATTGGAAGCACAACATGTTCGTCGTTTATTTTCTTGAATTCTTTTTTAAGATATTTTTTAAAAGTTTTTTCACCATTGGATAAAATCTTCTCATTATTAAAAATTCCCCCAGCTAATATATAAGCCTTTGCAGAATTTAAAGAATGATTATTTAAACCTTGAGGCCTTCTTGCGGTACTATTTCTTTTAACAGCTTTTATTGCCCACTTTGAAATTTTTGATTTAACTTTTTCATCGATTGATATTTTTTGACTAGCTACCCAATAAGCAAATAATACATGGCTAATACCATGATTATTAATAAAAGTTGCCTCATACCAATCATTATTATCTGGTCCACCATAATTGTTAAAAAATGCTTTATTTTCAGCTAAGTATTTTGTGTGTTCAATTATTTTTTTACAAGTTTGTTTTTTACCTGTTAAGCATGACACTGTAGCTTCTCTATAAATTGTTTCGATCAAATACCAATTTTTCAACAAACCTTCTTCACGATATGTGGCTCCACTTTCAAATTTAAAATCTAATTTTAAATTTATAAAAGTATTTTCATAAACATCATAATTCATTGTTGGAAATAAATTTTTTGTTAATTTGCAATCTCCAGTGGCTCTACCTAAATTATAGCTTTTAGCTTCAACAGTGGTAAAATTAGTACCACACCACAACAAACCCAGAACCAAGATCGCTGAAAGTTTTTTCATTTTTTAAACTTATCTGCACAGATTTGTTTGGCTTCTTCTATGCTAGAAGTTTGTTTTTTAGCAAAAACACATGCACTAATAACTTTTTCTAAATTATATTCGCTATACATGGTTCGAGCTAAAAAAAGAATTGTTATTAAAACTATCGCTGAAAAGAAGATTTTTAAAATTTTTTTCATTTAAATGATTCAATCAACATTCTTCAACTTAGGGTTAATGTTTATATCCACTTTTTCAATTGATGTGCCCCGTCTAATCTCATCATAGAAAACAATTTGTGTTGGCATTTTGCTTTTATTGAAATTTTTGTACTTACTAATGAAACTACGATATATACCATGTTTAAAATATATTGATTTTGGTTTAAAAAAAATTGGAGATTTTAAGATTTCCACTTTTTTGATACCATCTACCCATGCATCCATTCTTTTATTTTCAAAATCTAAACAAAAAGAAATATCCGTCCAAACTTCTTTCATATCTTTTAAGCGCTTCAATATATGATATTGTGATCTGTCAATAACGTTTGTTGCTGAGCCACTAAGTTCGTGCCAATTAAAATACAAATATCCTCCGTGTGCATCAATTTGAATTAAAGGTGGAAAAGAAGCTAGACCTTCAGCTGTACCCGTTGGGCCACCTTGTTGGTGCACCTGCCCTAAAGAAGCAGTGGTTGGATATGTATCGATAAAATCTTTGGATAACATTAAACTATATCCATAACATTGATTTTTCTTAGGAAGTTGTTCTGGTTCTGCTGAAAATTCAACTCTTTCTCGATCGTTCTCACAATCATTCCAGTTATCATCTCCAAAGCAATCTCCGTCTCTAACCTCAAATCGCTGAAAGTACTTTCCGGCACGTGCTTTATTTTTATCTTTAATGTATTTAAAGTTGTAATCATTATGACCCATATGGTTCGTATGATGTTTAAACCCACTTTCAGAGCTGGTTTTCAAACTAGCTTTGCCTTCATCATCTTTAAAAATTTCAGACATAGCTAGAGTAGGAATTAACAACAAACTCAGAACCACGATCTCTAAAAGTTTTTTCATGATCCACGATCCTAGCATAAAAATCTGTGGCGTAGCTACGACGTAATTTCCTTTAAACTTCTTAGTTTTGCACAAATCATAATGGCGTATAATAATGAATAATGTTACAAGGTTATGGGCACCTGACGACAGAACGCCCCTTTTAAAATATGTTAAGAAAAAAAATTGGTTGGAAATTCGATAACACATACTCAAACTTGTCACAAAGTATGTTGTCAAAATTAAATCCTACACCTGTTAAAACTCCAGAACTAGTTCTTTTTAATCATAATTTGTCAAAAGAAATTGATTTAGATTTTTCTCAGATAGACAATAAAGAATTAGCTTTAATTTTTTCAGGCAATCAATTACCTGATGGATCAGAGTCAATAGCCCAAGCGTATGCAGGTCACCAGTTTGGACACTTTACAATTTTAGGAGATGGACGAGCTCTTACGATTGGAGAGCATTTAGATAGAAATAAAAATCGTTACGACATACAATTTAAAGGTTCAGGAAAAACTCCTTATTCTAGAAATGCTGACGGAAGAGCAGCTTTAGGTCCGATGCTTAGAGAATATATAATTAGTGAAGCTATGCATAATTTAGGAGTTTCAACTACAAGGAGTTTAGCTGTAATTAAAACTGGAGAGGATGTAATTCGTGAGTCAATTTTACAAGGAGCAATTTTAACTCGTGTAGCCTCTAGCCATATCAGAGTAGGAACTTTTCAGTATGCATTAATTTCTAAAAATAAAAGTGATTTAAAAACTTTATTTGATTATACTCTCAAACGTCACTACCCAAATATAAAAAAATCAGAGTCTCCTGCAGTAGATCTTCTAAAGGTTGTTTTAGAAAAGCAAATTAATTTAATTTGTAATTGGATGAGAATTGGATTCATTCATGGAGTAATGAATACTGATAATATGACAATTTCAGGAGAGACAATTGACTATGGACCTTGTGCATTCATGGATAAGTATGATCCTGGAACTGTATTTAGTTCTATAGATCATCTGGGGCGTTATGCTTACTCTAACCAGCCTAGGATAGCTAAATGGAATTTAGATAGATTTGCAGAATCTTTGCTCCCTTTAATTAATAATGATAGCAAAGTAGCAATAGAAATTGCTACTGAAGTATTAAAAGAATTTCCAGAAAAATATAAAAAAAAATGGTTAGAAATGATGAAAAAAAAATTGGGTCTAGTTGGTGATGATCTCAATGATGAGCAATTAATTATTGAATTATTGTCGTGGATGCATAAAAACAAAGCTGATTATACAAATACTTTTTGTTATTTAATGAAGGAATATAAACAAAAAAATGAAGTTTATAATGAAAAACAATTTATATTATGGAAAAAAAAATGGGAAGATCGGATTAAAATAAACAATAACTCTCAAGAAAAATCATTAAAAATTATGCGTAAAGTAAACCCTCTGGTTATTCCAAGAAATCATTTGATAGAAGATGCATTAAAACAGGCAACAGAAATGAATGATTTAAATAAAGTTCATAAATTACTAAAAGTTTTGCAAAATCCATATAGTAGTATTTCGACAACTTCTGTGTACCAATCAACTCCACCCTTGGAAGAAAATTATGTTACATATTGTGGAACTTGAACATATAAGACATCGATTTATAAGGTTAACGGCACCTGGCAACAGAACGCCCCTTCAAATCTCTTATTCTTCTTTAATGTCAACAATTAATAATTTTGTGACGCACTATGGACGCAGTGAGAAAAGTTAATTAAGGATTTATTGCAAATGCGAAATTATTAAATTCATAATTTTCTTCACTGTTTCCTCTTTCAAATGCCTCTTGAAGAACGTCATATTCATCCTCATCAATAATCTTTTTATTCCAAGCATAAAGCGTAAGATCAAGTGTGTTTTCAAATTTATCTCCAACACCTTTCGTTAAATCCTCTCTGCTTAATGGAAAAGTCTCTAAAATGCTTAATGCATCTTTAACATTTAGATTAAACCACTCTCCCTGTGCATGAAGGTTATTATCTTTTAAATGTGAATGAATTATTTTTTCAATTAATTCTACAACAATTTTTTGCTTAACACTTATAGAGCCCCAAATTGTCAATTTATTTGGATTTCCAGTTTGTATTTCTCTTAGTCTAGATGGTGGATGATTGCTATAACCAATTTTGACTGGGCCGTTAGTAGACTTAGTATCTGAGATGACGTAGAGATGAAAATTAAACTTTTCTAATTTATGAACATTTGTCATTTTTTAATAACTTTATAACCATATGCAATTATGGACGCAGTCAGAAAAAGTTTATTTAATTTTTAGCAAACTAACCTGATCGGCTGCATCAGATCCTCTTCTAGCTGTACCTAAATTATCATCTTTTCTTAAATCTTTAACTATATTTTCAAAAGTAATTATATTGATCCCTTTTTTTTTAATAAGTTCTATTTCAATTGGCTCTTTAATAACATGATGCACAAAATCAAAGTTCCAATCTTCAAGGGTTGTTCCTCCGCCCCAAAATGCATCCCTTATCTCTTGTCTAGAACTAGAAAAATATTTTTTATGCACCCAACTATCAACATCCTTTTCAATTTGTTCTGCTGTTCTTTTTTTTGCGTGATTCTGAGTTATATAGCTAACTGGTTTTAATGAGATTTGCACTTCAATATGTCTTCTCACTATTTTATCAATCCATTTTCCATCTTTTTCTGTTTTTTCAACTTTCAATGCTAATAAATCAATTTCTGAATACCCAATCCTTGCACTTCTTATTGTAAAATATCTATTTCTTCTTAACC
>CACIYJ010000007.1 GCA_902590845.1 uncultured Pelagibacteraceae bacterium | reverse complement strand
AGCAATTTAAAACAGCAAAAGAATATAAACCAAAATTAGAATGGTATGCAGGTGTTTGGTCAAGATACAAACCTGAGAGAGGAAAAGATAGAAGAGGAGTTACTGGTGTATCAATTGAAAAAATAAAAAAAATAGGGGAAAAAATTACAACAATTCCAAAAGAATTTAACCCGCACCCAACCATAAAAAAAATATTTGAAAATAAAAAGCAAATGTTTCTTACAGGGAAGGGATTTGATTGGGCTACTGCTGAACAATTAGCATTCGCAACATTATTAGATGAGGGATATCCAGTCAGACTTTCTGGTCAAGATTCTGGCAGAGGTACTTTTAGTCAACGTCATTCTGTTCTTAGAGATCAAAGAGATAGCACTTACTATACACCATTGAATAATATTTCAAAAAATCAAAAAAGATATGAAGTAATTGATAGTTTACTTTCAGAAATGGCTGTAGTTGGATTTGAATATGGATATGCATTATCAGAACCAACAACCCTGGTAGTTTGGGAGGCTCAGTTTGGTGATTTTGCAAATGGCGCGCAAGTTATAATAGATCAATTTATTACCTCAGCAGAAAGAAAATGGGCTAGAGCAAATGGTTTAGTAATGCTCTTGCCGCATGGTTATGAAGGTCAAGGACCTGAACATAGTTCAGCACGATTAGAAAGATTTTTACAATTATGTGCACAAGACAACATACAGGTAATGAACTGCACAACTCCTGCGAACTATTTTCATGCTTTACGTAGACAGATTCACAGAGATTTTAGAAAACCTTTAATAATCATGACTCCAAAATCTTTATTAAGAAATAAAATGTGTGCTTCTAATATTGAAGATTTTACTAAAAATAATACTTTTCATAGAGTTTTAAACGATCATGCAGATTCCAAGAAAAATAACTTAATCAAACTTGCGGAAGATAAAAAAATAAAGAAAGTAGTTATTTGCTCAGGAAAAATTTATTTTGATCTTCTTCAAGCAAGAGAAAAAAATAAAAATAAAAATGTATTTATTATAAGAATAGAACAATTATATCCATTTCCTGTAAAAACACTTGCCAAAGAGTTAAAACGATTTAAAAAAGAATCTGAATTTTTTTGGTGTCAGGAAGAACCTAAAAATATGGGTGCATGGAATACTGTAAGAAATTATATTCAATGGAGTTTAAATTATATAAAAGCAGAGAACAAAGAGATTAATTATGTTGGTAGAAAACCCGGCGCATCCCCAGCTAGTGGATATCTTAAAAAACATCTTGCAGAACAAAATGAAATATTAGAAAAGATAATAGGAAAATTTTAATTCATGTCTAAAAAAATACTAGTACCAACTTTAGGTGAGTCAATAACAGAAGCCACAGTTTCAAAATGGTTAAAAAACCAAGGTGAAAAAGTATCTGCTGATGAACCTATTGTAGAATTAGAAACTGATAAAGTAAATGTTGAAGTGCCAGCGCCATCGAATGGTGTTTTAGAACGTATATCAGTCAAAGAAGGTGAAACCGTTAATGTTGGTGCTCTGCTTGGTATGATAAACGGATCTGCGAAGGAAGTTTTAAAAAGCGTTAAAGAGGTAAAAAATTATTCTCCGCCAAAGAAAAAAACTAAAATTTTAAAAAAGCCCAAAGAAGAAGCTTTTAGACTTTTCAAAGAAAAAGAAGAAGAAAATGAGCCGTTAAAACTCGAGGAAGAGGAAGCATTAGTATTAGATAATTTTCATGAAGAAAAAAAAGTAAAGGAAAATCAAAAAGTAAAAAGTCAAAAGCCATCTGTTTCCCCAGCTGCAAGAAAAATGGCAGCAGAATCTAAAGTAGATTTAAATAAAATTGAAGGTTCAGGAAAACACGGTGTTATTCTAAAAGAAGATATTATGAGTTTAATGGGGTCTAAACCATCTCCTTCAGAGAGAAAAATTAAACATGGTCCAGAAGAAAGAATTAAAATGACAAGATTACGATTAACAATTGCTAAAAGACTAAAAGAAGCTCAAGAAAATGCAGCAATGCTAACTACCTTTAACGAAGTTGATATGAGTGAAGTAATTGCTATGCGAAATCAATATAAAGCAGAATTTCAAAATAAATATGCAGTAAAACTTGGCTTTATGTCATTTTTTGTGAAAGCTTGCGTTATAGGATTAAAAAATTTTCCAGCTATAAACGCTGAGATACAAGGCGATGAGATAGTTTATAAAAATTATTACAATATTAGCATAGCTGTTGGAACTGATAGAGGTTTAGTAGTACCGGTTCTCAGAGAAACGGATGAAATGTCATTTGCAGATATTGAAAAAAATATTGGTAAATTGGGAGAGAAGGCTCGTGATGGAAAAATTACTATAGATGATTTGCAAGGAGGAACTTTTACCATTACGAATGGCGGAATATACGGTTCAATGCTATCAACGCCAATATTAAATCCACCTCAATCAGCTGTTTTGGGAATGCACAATATAGTTCAAAGACCAGTTGTTGTTGATGGAAATGTTGAGGTAAGACCTGTTATGTATTTAGCCTTATCATATGATCATAGAATAATAGATGGAAAAGAAGCGGTATCATTTTTAAAAATAGTTAAAGAGTCTTTAGAACAACCAAAGAGACTTTTTCTCAACATCTAACAATGGAAAATAATTTTGATGTAATCATAATTGGCGGCGGCCCAGGAGGGTATGTTTGTGCTATAAGAGCAGCACAATTAGGTCTTAAAACTGCATGTATAGAGTCAAGAGGTGCATTGGGTGGTACTTGTTTAAACATTGGATGCATACCATCGAAAAGTTTATTAAATCTATCTGAAAATTTTTATAAAGCAAAAAAAGATTTTAATCAGCAAGGAATAGAAATTAGCGATATAAAATTGAATATAGACAAGATGATGTCTAATAAAAATAAATCAATTCAGATTCTGACTAAAGGAGTAGAGTTTTTATTTAAGAAAAATAAAGTCACTTATTTAAAAGGAAAAGGTGTTCTTTTTTCAAAAAATGATGTTGTTGTTTATAATAATAACAAGAAAGAAAACTACAAAGCTAAAAATATTGTAATTGCTACTGGTTCAGACGTTGCTTCTTTACCAGGCATAACAATTGATGAAAAAAATATAATTTCCTCTACTGGAGCACTGTCATTAAATAAAGTTCCAAAAAAATTATTAGTAATTGGAGGTGGTTATATTGGTTTGGAGATGGGTTCAGTTTGGTCAAGACTTGGTGCCGAGGTTATTGTTATTGAATATTTAAACTGTATCATCCCTGGCATGGATCGAGAGATTTCACAGGAATTTCAAAAAATTTTAAACAAACAAGGAGTTAATTTTAAATTAAATTCAAAAGTAAGTTCAGTAAAAAATAAAAATAATTCTGTTTTGGTAACATTCACTGATAATAAAACTTCAAAAAGCGAAACTATTGAAGCTGATAAAGTTTTAGTTTCTGTTGGAAGAAAACCTTATACAGAAGGATTAAATCTATCCAAAATTGGAGTTAAAAAAGACGACAAGGGCAGAATTAAAGTTAACGAAAAACTACAAACAGCAGTAAATAATATTTATGCAATAGGAGATGTTATTAAAGGCCCAATGCTAGCACATAAAGCAGAAGACGAGGGCATAGCCGTTGCGGAAATTTTAGCAGGTCAAGCCGGACATGTTAATTACGATGTTATTCCTGGTGTTGTTTATACATCTCCTGAAGTTGCAACAGTTGGAAAAACAGAAGAACAACTTAAATCTGAAAAAAAAACTTATAAAGTAGGTAAATTCCCTTTTCTTGCAAATTCAAGAGCAAAGATAAATAATAAAACCGAAGGATTTGTTAAAATTTTAGCTGATAGCAATACAGACAAAGTTTTAGGTGTACATATCATTGGACCTCACTGTGGCGATATGATTGCGGAGATGGCATTGGCTATGGAATTTGGTGCTAGCGCAGAAGATATTGCTCGAACTTGTCATGCTCATCCTACACATACTGAAGCAATTAAAGAGGCCGCATTGGCTGTTGATAAAAGACCAATTCATTTTTAATTAAAAAAAATTCGAATTACTATTCTACTATGAGAGTACAAGTTTTACTGCCGAAAATATTTAATTTTACTTTTACATACAATCTTGATCATAAGAAAAATTATAAAAAGGGAGATGTAGTAGAGATCCCATTTGGTTCAAAAAAAGAAATAGGAGTTATTTGGAATAACACCAATTCAATTCCCAAAAATATTAAGATTAAGAATATAACTAAAAAGATTGAAAATTTTTCAATTAATCAGAAATTAATCGATTTTATAGAGTGGTTTTCTATGTACAACATGGTTCCAAGAGGTTTGGTATTAAAAATGTGCATTGGAAATGGCAGAAATCTTTTTAAAAAAAAAGATCAAATTAAAAAGTCGAAAAAAATAAAAGTTACTAAATATTCATTAAACAAAGAACAAGAAGACTCATTAAAATATCTTGAAAATGTTAAAGGTAAGTTTAATGTTTCAGTTTTGCAAGGCGCGACAGGTTCAGGAAAAACATTAGTTTATTTTGAGAGAATTAAAAAAATTATAGAGGAAAATAAGCAAGCATTAGTTTTGCTTCCAGAAATATTTTTAACTAATCAATTTCAGTCTAGGTTTGAAGAATTTTTTGGATTTTCCCCAGCAGTATGGCATTCAAGAATTACACCAAAAAATAAGCGGATTATTTTGAAAGGAATAATACAAAATAAAATTAAATTAATAATAGGAGCTAGATCTTCTTTGATGCTTCCTTTTAAAAAACTTGGAATTATTATTGTGGATGAAGAGCATGACGTCTCATATAAACAAGACGAAGGTGTAATTTATAATGCTAGAGATATGGCAATCTCCAGAGCATCATTTGAAAATATTCCAATTGATCTAGTTTCTTCAATTCCATCTGTTGAAACTTACAATAATATTAAAAATAGAAAATATAGGCATATTAAAATTTTCAAAAGATATAACGATTATCCTTTGCCAAATACTAAAATTATAAATTTAAATGTTAACAAGATTAAAGATAAATATATAGCCGATGAAACTATACAGGAAGTTAAAAATTTTTTAAAAAAAGAAGAACAAGTATTATTTTTTATAAATCGAAGAGGATTTGCTCCTTTTTTGATTTGCAAGAATTGCGGATATAAACATTTGTGTTCTGACTGCTCTCTATATTTAACTTTTCATAAATCAAAGAATAAAGCTATCTGTCATCATTGTGGTTATGAAAAGAACATCAAAAGAAAATGTAAAAATGAAAATGATTGTGATTTTATCATGTACGGACCAGGCGTTGAAAAAATATTTGAAGAAACAAAAAAAGCTTTTCCCAATAATAAGATAAGTATTTTTTCTAGTGATTTTATGAAAAAGAAAAATGAAACACAGTCACTGTTTAAGAAAATTAATGACAATAAAATTGACATACTGATCGGCACGCAAATGATTTCAAAAGGTTTTAATTTTCCTAATTTAAATTGTATAGTAGTTATTGATGCCGATTTTTCCGGAAGAGGTTATGATTTACGAGCAACTGAAAAAAATATTCAACTTTATCACCAGTTGAGTGGTCGAGCGGGCAGGTTTAGTTCTGATTCATTAATTATTTATCAAACACTCTCACCAGAGAATGAAACTTTAAACAATCTAATTAAGAATAATCCAGAGCAATTTCTTGAGAATGAGTTAATTTTAAGAAAAAATAATAAACTTCCTCCTTTTTCTAGGCTTATTGCAGTTATAATTTCATCTAATTTAAAAGACTTAAGTTTTAGAGGAGCGCAGGAGATAAAAATAAAATTAAACTTAATTAAAGAATTAGAAGTGATGGGTCCTGTCGACTCTCCAATTTTAAGAATAAAAAAAAATTTTAGGTGCAGATTGCTTATTAGATTTAATAACTCGCAATTATTACAAAAAAAAATTGCAAATTTGCTTAATAATCTCAAAATTTCATCAAAAATTAAACTTACGGTTGATGTTGATCCAGTTAATTTTACATAATTTTAATTTGGCAACTTGATACTGATATTTTCTTATGATACGAGAATTCTTTATTTCATAACGATTTCATAATCAGGATTAAAAGTGAGTACAAGTAAATCATTTTCAAACGAAGCATCAGAGCGGTATGCGCGCGCTCTTTTTGAATTAGCAAGTGAAAATTCTGAAATGGATAAAATTGAAAATAATCTTAATGATTTTTTAAGCATATACAATTCTAGTGTTGAATTTAAAAATTTTATTAAAAATCCAACCCAAACTATTGAAAATCAATTTAATGTTATTAATGTTATTTCTAAAAAACTTGGTTTTGCAAAAAATTTGAAAAATTTTTTATGTTTGTTGGTTAAAAAAAGAAGAATATTTTTTGTATATAAAATAGTACAAAATTTTTTAATGCTATGTTCTAAAAAAAGAGGAGAAGTTAAGGCGTCATTGGTTTCTTCAAAAAATTTATCTCAAGATGAGCTCAATGATATAAGTGCAGATTTTTCTAAATCAATGGGATCTACTATAAAATTTGATTATAGTGTTGATGAAAGTTTAATTGGAGGATTAAAAATTCAACTAGGTAGTTTTATGATTGATACTTCAATAAAGAATAAACTTAAAAAATATGAACAATTAATGATAGAAAATTAAAATGTCAATTAATCCATCAGAAGTAACAAAATTATTAAAAGATCAAATAAAAAACTTTGGAGAAAAAGCTGAAGTTTCTGAAATTGGAAAAGTATTATCAGTTGGAGACGGTATAGCTCGTGTATATGGTTTAGACAATGTTCAAGCTGGAGAAATGGTTGAGTTTGAAGATGGTTCTAAAGGAATGGCTTTGAACTTAGAAAATGATAATGTTGGTGTTGTTATTTTTGGAGATGATAGAAAAATTAAAGAAGGCGATACCGTTAAAAGAACTAATGCGATTGTAGATGTTCCGGTTGGAAAAGAGTTGCTCGGAAGAGTTGTCGATGGTCTTGGCAATCCAATTGACGGAAAAGGACCGCTCTCATCTAAAGCTCAGAGAAAGAGAGTTGAAGTAAAGGCGCCAGGAATTATACCGAGACAATCAGTTAATGAACCAATGCAAACTGGATTAAAATCAATTGACTCACTTATTCCAATAGGAAGAGGACAAAGAGAATTAATAATTGGAGACAGACAAACTGGAAAAACTGCTGTAGCTATTGATGCAATAATTAATCAAAAGAAAATAAACGAGTCTGATGATGAAAAGAAAAAATTATACTGTGTTTATGTAGCAATTGGACAAAAGCGTTCAACGGTAGCACAAATAACAAAAACTTTAGAAGAAGCAGGAGCCCTTAAATATACAACAATAGTTGCTGCTACAGCATCTGACTCAGCTCCTTTACAGTTTTTAGCTCCATACACAGGTTGCACAATTGGAGAATACTTTAGAGATAACGGTATGCATGCCCTAATAGTCTACGATGATTTATCAAAACAAGCTGTAGCTTATAGACAAATGTCTTTACTGTTAAGAAGGCCACCAGGTCGAGAAGCATATCCTGGAGATGTATTTTATTTACACAGCAGATTGCTTGAGAGGTCTGCTAAATTAAGCGATAAAAATGGAGGCGGATCATTAACGGCATTGCCAATTATTGAAACACAAGCAGGAGATGTTTCTGCATATATTCCAACAAACGTTATATCAATTACTGACGGTCAAATATTTTTAGAGACTGAACTCTTTAATCAAGGAATTCGCCCAGCAGTAAACGTTGGTTTATCTGTTTCTAGAGTAGGATCAGCAGCTCAAACCAAAGCAATGAAAAAAGTAGCAGGATCAATAAAATTAGAACTTGCTCAATATCGAGAAATGGCAGCTTTTGCACAATTTGGATCCGATCTCGATGCTTCTACTCAACAACTTTTAAATAGAGGTTCAAAATTAACTGAACTGTTGAAACAAGACCAATATTCTCCAATGACAGTAGCAGAGCAGGTAATTTCAGTTTTCACTGGAGTTAAAGGATATTTAGATGATGTTGAATTAAATAAAATTAAAAAATTTGAAAAGGATATCGTGGAAAAAATAAAATCGGATAAACCTGCAATTATAGAGTCTATTCAGTCAACTGGTAAACTAGAAGAAGAAACTGAAAAATCTTTATCTCAAATAATAGAAAAATACAAAAAAGAGAACAAATAAAAATGCCAAGCTTAGATGATTTAAAAAAAAGGATAAAAAGCGTTAAATCAACTCAAAAGATTACCAAAGCTATGAAAATGGTTGCGGCAGCTAAACTAAGAAAAGCACAAGAAAATGCAGAAAAAGGCAGACCCTACAGTAAAAAGATGCAAAATATTATTTTAAATCTTACAAAATCAATCAGCGATCCTGAAAACGCACCAAAGCTTTTAGTTGGCACTGGAAAAGATCAAGTTTATCTGTGTGTAGTTTTAACTGCTGATAGAGGTTTGTGTGGAGGATTTAATTCTAATATTTGTAAGTTGGCGAAAACTAATTTTAAGAAATTGCTAAGCGAAGGCAAAGAGATAAAAATAATTACAGTTGGCTCAAAAGGCTTGGATCAAATAAGAAGAGAATATGGTAAATATGTTATTAAAAAGCTTAACTTTAAAAATAAAAAGCAGATAAGTTTTAATGAAGCGGAAATTGTTGGTAAAGAAATTATAGAACTATTTAATAAAAATGAATTTGACAAATGTATTATATTTTATAACAATTTTAAAAATGTAATAACACAAATACCTCAAGCCCAACAAATAATTCCTGCAGAAAAAATAGAATCAAATGACAAAGATAAAACAGAAGAAAAACTTTCATATGAATTTGAACCTGATGAAGATGAAATTTTAGAAGATTTATTACCAAAGAATATATCAACCCAAGTTTTTAAAGCTCTTCTTGAAAATGCAGCTAGTGAACAAGGCTCAAGAATGACAGCAATGGATAATGCTACAAGAAATGCAGGGGATCTCGTTGATAAATTAACAATTAATTACAATAGAAGTAGACAGGCATCTATCACAAAGGAATTAATTGAAATTATATCAGGAGCAGAAAGTTTATAATTATGAATAAAAAAGGAAAAATAACTCAGATTATTGGAGCAGTTGTAGATGTAAATTTTGAAAATGATTTACCAGAAATTTATACAGCTTTAGAAGTCAACAATGGCGGAAACAAACTTATCTTAGAGGTGGCTCAACATCTTGGAGAAAATGATGTGAGAACTATCGCCATGGATGCTACAGAAGGTTTAAAAAGAGGTGATGCGGTTATAAATACTGAAGCTCCTATAAGTGTTCCTGTTGGACCGGAAACATTAGGTCGAATCATAAATGTTGTTGGCGAGTCGATTGATGAAAAAGGTGAAGTCAAAACTAAAGAAAGATGGCCGATTCATAGACAAGCTCCTAAATTTACAGAGCAAGCAACAGAAACTGAGCAATTAGTTACCGGCATTAAAGTTGTTGATTTGTTGGCACCATATGCAAAAGGTGGAAAAATTGGATTATTTGGTGGCGCAGGTGTTGGTAAAACAGTAACCATAATGGAATTGATTAATAATATTGCAAAAGCACATGGAGGATTTTCTGTTTTTGCTGGCGTTGGTGAGAGAACAAGAGAAGGAAATGATTTATACCATGAGATGATAGAGTCAGGAGTAATTAAGACTGAAGGGAAAGGTTCAAAAGCAGCATTAGTCTATGGACAAATGAATGAACCTCCTGGAGCAAGAGCAAGAGTTGGTTTAACAGGATTAACAGTAGCAGAATATTTTAGAGATAGAGAAGGCCAAGATGTGCTTTTCTTTATTGATAATATTTTCAGATTTACCCAAGCTGGTTCAGAAGTATCTGCTTTATTAGGAAGAATTCCATCAGCTGTAGGTTATCAGCCAACATTAGCTACAGATATGGGAAATCTTCAGGAAAGAATTACTTCTACAGATAAAGGATCTATCACATCAGTTCAAGCGATTTATGTTCCTGCTGACGACTTAACAGATCCAGCGCCCGCAACTTCATTTTCACACTTGGATGCAACAACCGTGTTATCTAGACAGATAGCAGAAATCGGAATTTATCCTGCTGTAGATCCTTTAGATTCGACTTCAAGAATATTAGACCCAAGAGTTGTTGGAGAAGAGCATTATAGGGTAGCTAGAGATGTGCAAAGAATTTTACAAGCCTATAAGTCTTTACAAGATATTATTGCAATTCTTGGAATGGATGAGCTTTCAGAGGAAGACAAACTAACAGTGGCGCGCGCAAGAAAAATTCAGAGATTTTTATCTCAGCCATTTTTTGTTGCGGAAGTATTTACTGGTTCGCCTGGTAAGTTAGTGGATTTAGACTCAACCATAAAAGGGTTTGATGCAATTTGTAAAGGTGAATACGATCATTTACCAGAAGCAGCATTTTACATGGTTGGCGGCATAGAAGAGGTTGTAGAAAAAGCAGAAAAGATGTCCAAAGAAAATAAATAACAATGTCAGAGAATTTTGCAGTTGAAATTATAAGCCCAGATAAATCAATTTTAAAATCAGAAGCAGTAGAAGTAACTATTCCATCATACGAAGGTCAAATGGGGATATTGAAAGATCATATACCTCTAATTACATTTTTAAGACCTGGTTTAATAATAATTAAAGAAAATAGTGGAGAAAAAAAATTTTTTATTGAAGATGGAACAGTAGAATTTTCAAATAATAGTTTGTTGATATTAACTTCAACGGCAAAAAGTGTGGATAGTTTAGAAAAAAATTCTATAGATACAATTATAAAAAATTCTCAAGAAAAAATAAGCAAAGGTGAGATCAGTGATAAAGAAAGATATTTATTGTCTTACAAGATTGATACACTTAGAGAAATTAATAAATAAATTTTTTTAATTCTACCAGTAATTTTTCATAAACATCTTTTTTAAACTCAACAATTATTTTTGGAAGTTCATCCATTTCTACCCATTTCCATTCAATGAATTCAGGATGTTCTGTTTTTAAATTGATTTCACTTTCTTCTCCAGTAAATCTAACTAGAAACCATTTTTGTTTTTGTCCTCTGAATTTACCTTTCCAAATAATCCCTACAAGGTTTTTAGGTAATTCATACTGAAACCACCCATCTAGCCCTTTTATAATTTGGATACTTTTAATACTCGTCTCTTCATTCAATTCTCTTTTCATCGCAGTTAGAAAACTTTCGTTTTTATTTACACCACCTTGAGGCATTTGCCATTTATTGACAGGATTATCTTTACGTTTTCCAACAAAGATTTTATTTTTATTATTTAAAACAATTGCACCTACACCAATTCTTAAAGGAAGCGCTTTTTTATTCATTGCTAAGAGTTAAATAATTTTAAAGCGTAATTTAATTGATTGTCGTTTTTTGAATTTATTTTGAAATCATCGCCTGTTTCTTCAACAACTATATCTGGAGTAACTCCTACTTCAGATATAGAATCACCTGATGGCAGATAATATTTAGAAATTGTAAGTCTCATTCCTCCCCCGTTACGCAAAGGAATAATTGATTGAACAGAGCCTTTGCCGTAAGAATTTTCTCCTAAAATAATTGCTCTTTTATGGTCTTTGAGTGCGCCTGCAAATATTTCGGAAGCTGAGGCAGAACCATGATTAATTAACACTATTATAGGCTTACCTTTAATTTGATCACCTTTTTTTGCAAAAAATTTTCTAGTTTCAGACGTTTTGCGTCCTTTAGTTGAGACTATTTCACCATCATCTAAAAAAAAGTCTGTAATATTGATGGCTTGTGTTAATAATCCTCCAGGATTATTTCTTAAATCTAATATGTAGCCTTTTATTTTTGAATCTTTTTCAAATCGCTTTACAATATCTAAGAATTGTTTATCGCTGTTTTCGTTAAATGATTTAAGCCTTATATATCCTAAATTTTTATTCTTTCCTAAAATTTCAGAATTGACTGATTTAATTTCTATGATTTTTCTAGTAATTTTGAATTCTAAGGGTTTTTTTATATTCTTTCTTCTTATAGTTAATTCAATAGAAGTCCCTACAGGCCCCCTCATTAGTTTGACTGCTTCCATTAAAGATTTTCCTTGGACTTGATCATCACCTATCTTTACTATGTAATCTCCAGCTTTTATTCCAGCTTTTGCTGCGGGTGTATCGTCTATTGGAGATATAACTTTTACTACTCCAGATTCCATACCTATTTCTATACCCAAACCTCCAAACTCACCACGAGTATCAGTTTGCATTTCTTTAAATAATTCAGGACTCATATATGCCGAGTAAGGGTCGAGCGATTGAAGCACCCCATTAATAGCAGAGTCCATCATTTTAGATTGATTAACATCATCTACATAATCTTTTTTAATTTTTTCTAGAACTTCTCCAAAAAGATCAATTTTTTCATAAAGTTCGTTATTTGAATAAGAATGTGCAAAGTTTAGATTTAAAAATAGTATAATTAAAAAAATAATTTTTTTCATATCATTGCCTTTTCTTTAGGAATTTCTTCTGACCACATTTTTTCTAAGTCATAAAATTCTCTTTTTTCAGGATGAAAAATATGGATTATGATGTCATTGGCATCAACCAATTTCCAGTCATTACTTTCTCTTCCTTCAATATGACATTCTTCCAACCCTATCTTTTTTAGTTCAGTTACAAGAATTTCTGAAAGGGCCTGCAAATGTCTAGACGAAGTACCCGAAGCAATAATCATATAATCTGCTATATAAGATTTATTTTTTAAATTGATGGAAATGATGTTTGCAGCTTTATTATTGTCCAAAATTTTTTCAATGTTTTTTTTTATATCTATTATTTTCATTAAGATTTTTTTAGATAATTCTTTTTAATACTTGATGAGGAGATATTAATTAATTTGTTATTTATATAGATAATATTTTTTTTATTAAGATATTTCACTACAATAGATTCTTTACTCTTTTTATCATATCCTTTTCTAGAAAAAACAACTAATTTTGTTAGTTTAGCTATCTTTTTCCAACTTGTCCACTTATGAAAATTTAATAAGTTATCTGAACCTAAAATTAAGCATAAGTTTTTTGTTTTTTTATTTTTCTAAAGTAGTTAATCACATCAATAGTATGAGAAGATTTGATTTTATCATCTAAATATAAAATTTTGATTTTTTTATATTTTTTTATAGCTTTTTTCGATCTTGATATTCTTTGTTTTAATGAAAAAAAAGGTTTTTTTTTAAAAGGATTTTTTTTTGTAATAATCCAATAAATTTTTTTGAGTTTTATTTTTTTTAGACTAATTTTAGAAATTTCAACATGTCCTTTATGTGGTGGGTCAAAACTTCCTCCAAAAATACCAATTGTTTTTTTGTTAAGGGTCAACATTAATTATGGTCTAATAATTCCTTTCCCAGACACAATATATTTATAAGAAGTTAGTTGGTTAATTCCAACAGGACCTCTTGGAGGAAGTTTATTAGTAGAAATTCCAATTTCCCCTCCAAATCCAAATTCGCCTCCGTCTGCAAATTGAGTTGAAACATTATGCATTGCTATAGAGCTGTTGACTCCTTCTAAGAATATTTTTGCATTCTTGGAGTTATTCGTAATAATGCTATCAGTATGCATAGTTCCATATTTCAAAATATGATCAACAGCGTCCTTAACGTTTTTGACAGTTTTTATCGATATCTTTGAATCTAAATATTCTGTTCTCCAATCAATCTCTTTTGCTTTCTTTAGTTTATTTTTAAAAAGTTTATTAATTTTCCTGTCTACACGGACTTCACAACCAGAAGAGATCAATGATTTTATTATTATTTTTCCGTGGGAATTTAATTCTTTTTCATTAATTAACAAAGTTTCCAGTGCGCCACAAATGCTCGTTCTCCGCATTTTTGCATTGATAATAATTTTTTTTGCCATAGCTAAATTTGCGCCTTTATCTACATAGATATGACATAGTCCTTCGAGGTGACCAATGACATGAATATTTGAAAATTTTTGAACTTTTTCTACCAATCCTTTGCCTCCTCTTGGAACAATTACGTCAATATAATTGCTCATTTTTGAGAGAAGCGAATCAACAATTTTTCTTTCCTTTTTTTCTATAAATTGTACGCAGTTTTTATTAATGTTGTTTTTATCTAATGATTCACGAAATAGATTTGCGAGCAATTTATTGGAGTTATAAGATTCTGATCCTCCTCTTAAAATAGAACAATTTCTAGATTTTAAACACAAAGCCGCAACATCCGCTGTAACATTCGGTCTACTTTCGTAAATTACACCTACAACTCCTATAGGAGTAGAAACTTTTTTAATTTTAAGTTTATTTGGTCTTTGCCATTTTTCTAATACACGACCAATTGGATTTTTAAATTTGGCTATTTCATTGATTGAATGTCTAATTCCATCGATTCTTCTATCATTTAAGATTAATCTATCTACTAAATGTTTTCTTTTTACATTTTTAACATCTTTTAAATTTTCTTTAATTATCTTTTTTTTATTTTTTAAAATAGCTGTATTATAATTTTTTAAAACTAATTTAATTTTATTATGTTTTATAGTTTTTAGTTCTTCAAAAGCTTTTCTTGCATTTAAACCTACTTTTTCTAAATATTTCATTTTACAATTTTACCATATCATCTTTATGTATTATTTCGGACTTACTTAAATATCCCAAAATATTTTCTATTTCTTTGCTTTGTTTGCCTTTTATTTTATTAATTTCAGATGATGTGAATGAAGATAATCCTCTAGCAAGACTCTTCTCGTTTTCATCTACTATGAGTATATTTTCACCTTTTTCAAAAGAACCTTCTACTTTAATAATGCCTGCTGGAAGCAAACTCTTACCTTCGTTTAATGCTCGAGCTGCTCCTTGGTCAATATATATTTTACCTAAAGAATTTAGAGAACTAATGATCCATTTCTTTCTAGCATCCAAACTAGAAATTTTTGGAATAAAGTGAGTATAGATTTTGCTTTTGATCATATTGTTAATCGGGTTATTTTTTTTACCATTTCCAATAAACATATGACATCCCGCGTTTATACAAATTTTAGCTGCATCTAACTTTGTACTAATTCCTCCGGAGCCATAAGAATTTTTTTTATTATAAATCAAAGCATTTATATTTGAGTCAATTTTAGAAACATTTTTGATGATTTTTTTATTTTTGGATTTATCATAAAGTCCATCAACATCTGATAAAATAATGAGAGTATCAGCGCCAATAATTTGAGCAACTCTTGCTGCCAATCTATCATTATCTCCGTACTTAATTTCTATAGTTGCTGTAGTGTCATTTTCATTCACAATTGGAACTGCTTTCAATTTAAATAAGTTATCAAAAGTTCTCCTAACGTTTAACGCTCTTCTACGTTGCTCAGTATCATCTGGACTTATTAGTATTTGACCGGTTTTAATTTTATGTTTATCGAATAATTTTTGAAATTCTCCGGCTAAATGAATTTGACCAACTGCTGCAATAGCTTGACTCATTTCTAATTTAATTCTTTTCTTTTTAATTTTTAGGTAATTTTGACCTAATGCTATTGCCCCAGAAGAGACAATAACCAAGTCACTTTTTCCTCTGAATTTTTTTATATCTTTAATTAAACTTGTTACCCATTTTTTTTTGAATTTACCCTTGCTATCAATAACAGTAGATGAGCCAAGTTTTATTACTATTTTTTTTGAGTTTTTAATTAACATTTTTTATCAATAGTTTTTTTACTTTTTGAATATCTTTATTTGAAAATACTGAAATTACTTCACATTTTGTTTTGATTTTATTTTTAAATTCTTTTAGTTTTTTATCAATATTATCTTTTTCTAATAAATCAGATTTGTTAAAAAATATTATTTCTTTTTTTTTACTTAAATTTTTATCATACGCAGAAAGCTCGAGTTTAATTTTTTTATAGCTATTTATTAAATCTTCTTCAGATAAGTCGATTAAATGTAATAGTATTTTACATCTTTCTATATGACGTAAGAATTTATCACCTAATCCTATACCTTTATGTGCGCCTTCAACCAATCCAGGTATATCTGCTAAAGTTATTTCTTTTCCATCATAATATGTAACTCCTAAATTTGGGTTAATAGTAGTAAATGGATAAGTAGCAATTTTTGGTTTTGCTCTAGTTAAGGCTGCAAGCAAACTTGATTTTCCAGCATTAGGTTGTCCTATTATACCTATATCAGCAATTACCTTTAATTGTAACCAAATCCAAAATTCTTCACCAATTTTACCATTTGTTTTTCTTTTTGGAGCTCTATTTGTAGAACTTTTAAATCTAACATTGCCTAAGCCTCCTTTACCGCCAGAGGCCACTAAATATTTTTCTTTGTTTTTTGTAAAATCATAAATTAAGGTATTATTATCCTCTTCATAAATTTGTGTTCCAGTTGGAACTTTTAAAATTAAATCTTTACCATTGCCTCCAGTTTTATTTCTTTTACTTCCAGGTTTTCCATTCTGTGCTTTAAAATGTTGAGAATATCTAAAGTCTATTAAAGTATTTAAATTACGATCGCACTCAATAATGATAGATCCGCCATCTCCACCATCTCCACCATCAGGACCGCCGTATTCAATAAACTTTTCCCTTCGGAAGCTAGCTGAGCCAGAGCCACCGTTACCTGCTTTAATGTATATTTTTGCTTGATCTAAAAATTTCATTATGGATATATTATAAATAACTTTAGTTATCTATAGATTTAATTGGGAATAACAGAAACAAAAGTTCTGTTTAATTTAGATTTTTTAAATTTTACTTTTCCCTTAACAAGAGAAAAAATAGAATGGTCTTTACCCATACCCACGTTATCGCCAGGATGAATTTTTGTTCCTCTTTGTCTTACAATTATATTTCCTGGTATAACTAATTGATCTCCATATCTTTTAACCCCAAGACGTCTACCCTTACTATCTCGTCCGTTTTTCGATGATCCACCAGCTTTTTTTGTTGCCATAAATAATCTTTATTTTTTTAAAATCTTCTTAGTGACAGTTTTTTTTTTATTTTTTGTTTTAACTTCCACTACTTTAGTCTTAACTTTGGTTTCAGTTATAGTAGTCCCAGCACCCGCTATAAGTTTTCCATCTTTTGATAAAATTTTTGTTATTTGTATTTTAGAATGCCTTTGTCTATGTCCATTTTTTTTTCTTGAATGTTTCCTTCTTCTTTTATGAAAAATTAAAATCGTTCTGTCTTTAACGTTTTCCAAAAGCTTAGCTTCCACCGATGCACCTTTAATGTTAGGACTACCCACTTCGGTATTTTTATCATCGTTTAAAAGTAAAACATTTTTAAACTTTAAAGTTTTTCCAACTTCAGCATCTATCTTTTCTATTTCTAAAATTTTACTTGCAGAAACTTTATATTGTTTTCCACCTGTTTCTATTATTGCAAATGACATAAATTATCTTTCTTTAAATTTAGGGCAATATAGCCTGCAGAACTGTCAAGTCAAGATGAATGAGATTAAAAACTATCTTTTAAATCACGTAATTTAGAGAAAATTTCTTGCTCGGATGCATTATCTAAATTCAAGGCATTTTTAATTGACGGCTCATTGCATCTTAGAAATATATTAGTTTTTTTTTCTTCCCCAATAGAGATTGGAACAGTAGGAGAGTTAGATTCTATTTTTGAATTAATCCAATTACTTTTTTCTATTAAAAATTCATTATTAGATTCATATTCTAAACAAAATTCTAGATTTTTTTTTGTGTATTCATGCCCGCAATATATTTTTGTATCTATTGGTAAATTTTTTAATTTATTTAAAGAGTTAAACATTTGTTCGTGTGTGCCTTCAAAAACTTTGCCACAACCTAAAGAAAATAGTGTGTCCCCAGTGAAAACTATTTTCTCATCTTTGAAGTAAAATGCTATATGGCCTTTTGTGTGACCAGGAATAAAAATGACTTCGAAAGAAGCATTGCCAATTTTAAAATTTTGTTTTTCTTTTAGAGTTATATCAATATCAGGTATACGATCTTTATCTAACTCACATCCTAAAACTTTTGATTTATATTTTTCTTTGAGTTTTTTGTTGCCACCAACATGATCAAAGTGGTGATGTGTATTTAAAATATAATCTAGTTTTTTGTACTTTTTATTTATTATTTTATCACAAGGATTAAAATCTGAAGGATCAATGATTGCAACTGTATTTGTGTCTTGATCGCAGAGGAGATAGCTGTAGTTGTCATTTAGACACGGAATAATTTCTATATTTAACATTATCCTATTAAAAATATTCCAAGTTTAGAAAAAAAGTTTTTAATTTCAAGATTGCTTTTTTTAATCTCTGAGGTCTTGTCTTCATTAACCCCTACAGCTTTCTTGATTTTAATATTTTTTTCTACACAAAAGTGAAATAAATCCTTAATTGTGCACATATGAAGATTAGGAGTATTGTACCAAGAATTCGGTAAAGTTTTTGTAACAGGCATCTTTCCAAAAAATAATAAACTAGTTCTAACCTTCCAATATCCAAAATTAGGTATTGATATAATTACTGATTTTCCAATTCTTAAAAGATCTTTTAAAACTTTTTCAGGATTATAAAAGGCCTGGAGTGTTTGACTCAATATAACAAAATCAAAGGACTGATTTGGAAATTGATGAAGTTCTGTTTCTGCATTTCCTTCAATAACCGGAAGGCCTTTATAAATACATTTTGTAACATTTTCTTTTTTAAGTTCTAAACCACGAGCTTCTATATTTTTTTCTTTAATTAAATGACTCATTAAAGAACCGTCTCCGCAACCAACATCTAGAACTCTTACATTCTTAGGTAATAAATCTGCAATTACTTTAAATTCTTTTTTCATTTTTAAATTTTATGTGCATTGAGTCTATAAATCCTTTTAAAGTTTTGAGAAATTCTGGCTCATCTACTAAAAAGGAATCATGACCTTTATCGGTTTTAATTTCAGAAAAAGAAACATCAGCTCCTGAAGCATTAAGAGCAATGACTATATCTTTGTTTTCTTTTGTTGTGTATAGCCAGTCAGAAGAAAAAGAGATAACTAAAAATTTTGTTTTTTGATTTTTGAAAGCTTCAACAAGACCACCTTTAAAATGTTTAGATAAATCAAAATAATCCATCGCTCTAGTAATATATAAGATAGAGTTTGCATCAAATCTTTCTACAAAAGCACTACCTTGATGCCTTAAATAACTTTCAACTTGAAAATCAGCATCAAAACTAAATTCATAATCAGCTTTTTCTTGGAGCTTTCTTCCAAATTTTTCTTGCATTCCTTTTTCAGATAAATAACTAATATGACCTACCATTCTTGCTACAGCTAATCCATTTTTAGGCTGAACATTCTTTATTAAATATTTCCCTTTTTCCCACACAGGATCTGCCATGATGGCTTGTCGAGCTAACTCATTAAGAGCAATATTTTGTGCGCTATGACTTGTGCTACAAGCAATAGGAACTGCAGAAAATGTTTTATTTGGAAATATTGTACAAAATTCAAGCGCCTGCATTCCACCCATAGATCCTCCTGTAGCACAAAGAAGTTTCTTTATTCCCAGATGATCTAGAAGAGCCTCTTGTGCTTTCACCATATCTCTTATTGTTATAACTGGAAAATTTAATCCATACGGTTCATTTGTTTTTTTATCTATCTCTTTAGGACCCCATGAACCCATACATCCACCAATCACATTTGCACAAATCACAAAGTATTTGTTTGTATCAATTGCTTTATCTGGTCCTACAGCTGTTATCCACCAACCTTCTTTTTTTGTTACCGGATTTATTTCACTAACAAATTGATCACCTGTAAGCGCATGAAAAACTAATATGGCATTATCCTTAGATTCATTTAGTTTTCCATAAGTTTCATATGCCAAAGGAAAATCTTTAATAGTCTGCCCACAGTCTAATTTAAGTGGTTTAGAGATATTAATTGTCTTAATATTTTCAGTTTTATAGTTCATCCAAAAAAAAAGCCCAGCTAAACTGGGCGAACCCCTTTTTAGCTAAATTTATTATGCGCTTGCAATATGGTTAAATCAGCGCCTTTAATATGTTTACTAAATCGTCTTAAACTTGTCAATTTTATATGTGATGAAAGTTTTATAGAAATAATCGAGCATTTTATATAATACATTAAATTAACATGAAATTACCTAAACCAAAAAAGATTATAGTCCAAAAGTATGTATCTGGCCTGAGCTTATTTAAGCGAAAAATGGTTAAAGTAAAATTATCCGCCAATGAGTCTGCTCTTGGCCCAAGCCCTAAAGCTATAAAGGAATATAATAAAGTATCTAAAAATTTTAAAAGGTATCCTGATACCAACGGCACTGATTTGAGAAAAGTCATAGCCAACAAATTTAAAATAGATAAAAATAGAATAATACTTGGCTCTGGCTCTGATCAGATACTCGAATTTATATGTAAGGCTTTTATAAGAAAAAATGATGAGGTAATTGTTCCTAAATATAGTTTTCTAATCTACAGGATTTACAGCAAGATTAATGGCGCAAAAATTATTTATGCGAAAGAGAAAAATTTTACTATATCTGTAAAAGATATACTTGCTAAGGTAACTAGAAAGACCAAAGTAGTTTTTTTAGCTAATCCTAATAATCCTACTGGCACTTACATTAGTAAAAAACAATTAACACATTTAAGAAAAAAACTTAGAAGCAATATCCTTCTTGTTGTAGATGACGCATATTTTGAATATGTAAAACAAAAGGATTATTTTTCTGGTTTAAAATTATTTTCTAGACATAAGAATGTTTTAGTTACAAGAACATTTTCTAAAGTTTATGGATTAGCAGGATTAAGAATAGGATGGGGATATGCTTCTAAAGAGATTATCAATGCTTTAAATAAAATTAAACCTCCTTTTAATGTAAGCAGACCAGCTTTGTTTGCTGCTTCCGCTGCAATAAAAGACATTAGTTGGCTTAAAAAAGAAGTTAATCATATTCGTAAATGGAATAAGATATTATTTAAAAAATTTAAAGAAATGAAAATTGCAACAAATGAGAGTAAAACAAATTTTTTATTGTTAAATTTTGATAGAGTTAATATAAGTTCAAAGAAAGTATTTCAAAAATTAGCCAATGCAGGTATTTTGGTTAGAGCAATGAATATTTATGGAATAAAAAATTCTTTAAGGATTACTATCGGAAAGAGTAAAGAAAATAAAAAATTAATTTCTGTTTTTAGGAAAATTTTAAATGTTTAATAAAATTACTATTATTGGCTGTGGTTTAATTGGCTCCTCTTTATTGAGAGCAATTGATAAAAAAAAACTATCAAAAGAGATAAATATTTTCGATAAATCAAAAGAAGCTTCAATATTTATAAAAAATAATTTTTCAGCTAAAGTTTTTAATGATATTTCTGAATCCGTTAAAGACTCAGACTTGGTAATTATTTCATCTCCACTTAGCAGTTATAAAGAAATTTTACTTTCTATTAAATCAAATTTGAAAAAAGATGTTATTTTAACTGACACAGGTTCAGTAAAAAAAGAGATAAATAAAATTATCAGTAATTTAAATTTAGAGCACGTACACTGGATATCTTCTCATCCTATAGCCGGAACAGAATTTAGCGGACCGGAGTCAGGTTTTGCTGAACTGTTTGATAACAGATGGTGCATTTTATCAACTGAAAATCAAAAAGGCGGAAAAGAAATGGATAGACTAAAAAGTTTTTGGGAGGCAATCGGTAGCAAAGTAAAACTTATGACATTTGAAGATCATGATTATGTTCTTTCACTGACAAGTCATTTACCTCATGCAATTGCTTATAGCATTGTAAGAACAGTCGTTAACAATGACAATAAGTTTAAAGATGACGTTGTTCAATATAGCGCCAGTGGTTTAAGAGATTTTACACGTATAGCAGCTTCAGATCCTACTATGTGGAGAGACATCTTTATTGATAATAGTGAAAATATTTTAAAAGTTTTGAATAGTTTTTCAAAAAACCTTGAAGAAATTACAAAAGCTATTCAAAGTAAAAATGGTGAAAAATTAAATAATATTTTTTCTTCCACAAGAAAATTGAGAAAAGATATAATAAAAGCTGGCCAAGAAACAGACAAACCAAATTTTGGAAGAAAATAAATTATTTAAATTTTTTGATTTCAGAATAAATTTTATTTTCTATTTCTTTAACGAATTCATCTTTATTTTTACCAGGCATAATTGGTTCCAAAAAGGAAATATGAATATTTCCATGATGTTTAATAAAACTATTTTTTGGCCAAACTTTTCCAGAATTTAGAGCGACTGGAATACAAGGTAAATTTAATGAGCTATAAATTCTTCCCACGCCTTTTTTAAAAGAAGTTTCTTCTCCAAACTTTATTCTGGTTCCTTGAGGAAATATTAAAAGAGGCCTATTTTCTTTATCAATTGTATTTTTAATTTTATCAAAAAAGTTTAGATTTTCTTTAGTTGTAGTTTCTCTAATAATTGTAATAGAACCAATTTTTCTTAAATACCATCCAAATAAAGGAATACTTAATAATTCTTTTTTAAGAATAAAAATTGGTGAATCCAAAGGAATTTGGAGAGCAAAAGTTTCAAACATTGATTGATGAGCTGAAGCGACAAAATATTTATCTACTTTTTTTAAATTTTCGAGACCATGGAATACAACTTTTGTATTTAAGATGATACGCAAAATTATCACAATATAATTTGCCGAAAGCCTTCCAAAAAATAAAGTAAATTTACTAGGAAGCAATAATGTTGGAATTGCTAAAATAAATATTAAAACAAGTCCTGCATATAGAAAAATATTAAAAACTAAAGATTTTATAAATTGCATTAAGCGCTTATTAATTTTAGTAAATTCTGTTTTTTTCTAATAAATTTGAATTTATTTTTATTGACTAAAATTTCAGCAATTAATGGTCTTGTATTGTAGTTAGAAGATAAAGAGGTTCCATAGGCACCAACGTTGGTAATAGCTACAAAATCATTTTCATAAATTTTTTGATAATTTTTATATTTTCCAAACTTACAAGTTGATTCACAAACAGGTCCAACAAATTCTATTATTCCTTTAATTTTTTTGCTGTTTTTTTTAATTGGAATAATGTCATGATGTGCATCGTATAATGCCGGTCTCATAAAATCATTCATACCTGCGTTTAAAATTATAAATTTTTTATTGGTGCCATTTTTAATATACTGAATTTTGCTCACAAGGATCCCTGCATTACCTACTATCGATCGTCCTGGCTCGAAGATAATTTTACAATTTAATTTTTTTGAAAAAGAATGAACGAGATTAGAGTATTTTTTAAGATTAATGGGTTTATCTTTCTTGTTATAATTAATTCCAAATCCTCCGCCAAGATCAATATATTTAAGATTTAGATTTAAATTTTTTATTAATTTAGATAATACAGTTAAAACTCTTTTATAAGGAACGTCTGTTAGAATTTGACTCCCAATATGAACACTTAAGGCTTCAAGTTTTATATTTTTAAGTTTTTTAATTTCTTTAAAAAAGACAGAAAAATTTTTGATTGAAACACCAAACTTATTATTCGCTTTTCCAGTAGATATTTTTTTATGAGTTTTAGCATCAATATCTGGATTTAATCTAAATCCAATAGAGACTTTTTTATTTGATCTTTTGGCAATTTTATTAATAATTTTGGTTTCGCTTTCAGATTCACAATTTATTAATAATATCTTTTTATTAATCGCGATTTTTAATTCTTCTTCTGTTTTACCAACGCCTGAAAAAACTATTTTATTTGCTTTAATTCCTGCTTTTAAAGCTTTTAGCAGCTCTCCGATAGAGACAACATCTGTGCCCGCACCTAATTTTCCTAGAGATCTTAGAATAGATAAATTGCTATTAGATTTTGTAGCAAAGCAAACTAATGGTTTTATTTTCTTAAATGTATTAACAAATTTTATATAATTTTCTTTAATTTGATTTTCAGAGTAGATGTAAAAAGGAGTTCCTCCTTTTTTTGCAATATTTGCAACAGATAATTTTTCAATAAATAAATTTTTACCGACATATTTTATATTTGGCATATAATTATAAAACTATTTTGCTTTGCTGAATTTTTCCTTGGTATTTTGGCTCAGATTTTTTTCCACAACCAGTTAGAATTAAAATACCTATACATAAGGAGACTATAATTTTCATTTTATCTCCTTTTTATATTTTTTAATCATCATTGCTACATTATTTGAAGCTGTCCCACCGTAAGATTTTTTTGCATTCATAGAATTTTTTACATTAAGTATTTTGAGAATATTTTTGTCTAGATCTTTATATATCTTTTTTATATCTACCAAGGATAATTGATCCAAAGTTTTATTATTTTTTTCAGCAAAATTAACTAACTTTGCAGCTAGATTATATGATTCTCTAAAACTTAATTTTTTTTCTTTAACAAGGTAATCTGCAAAATCAGTAGCTGTAGTAAAACCTTTATTTGCCATTTTAAACATTTTGTCTTTTAGAGGTTTGACAGCATTAATCAATTCGCCGCTCATGATCAAAGTATCTTTTAAAGTATCATAACCATCAAAGACTAATACTTTGTCATCCTGTAAATCTTTAAAATATGACATGGGGAGACCCTTCATTATTGTAAGCATAGAATTTAATTTTCCATAATTAATTCCAACTCTTCCTCTAATCAACTCAGCAGGATCAGGATTCTTTTTTTGAGGCATGATCGATGAGCCTGTTAACATGCTGTCATTAAAACCTATTAAGTTAAAAGCATCTGAATTAAATATTATAAAATCTTCTGCTAATCTAGATAAATGCATTGCACATATGGCTGAGGAATATAAAAAATCAATAGCAAAATCTCTATCAGAAACTGAATCTATTGAATTATCAGTCGGCTTTTTGAATCCAAGTTTTTTTGCCGTATATTTTCTATCTATTTTGTAAGATGTGCCTGATAAAGCCGCTGAACCAAGCGGGCACTCATCTAAGAGATTGATATTATTTTCAAATCTCTTCTTATCTCTTTTTAACATTTCGTAATAAGCTAAAAGATGATGTGCGAATGAAATTGGTTGAGCGTTTTTTAGGTGAGTAAGTCCTGGCATTATAGTATCAGTATTTTTTTCAGCTTTTTTTATTATAGTTTTCATAACTAGAGAAATATGTTTTAAAATATCTGTCGTGGACTCTTTAACCCATAACTTAAAATCAGTTACTACTTGGTCATTTCTTGATCTAGCTGTATGCATATAGCCAGCAGCTGGCCCTATAACCTCAAATAATTTTTTTTCTATATTCAGATGAATATCTTCAAACTTTTCTTGGAAGTTAAATTGTCCTCTATCAATCTGAGATTTAATTTTATTAAGTCCATTAATAATTTTCTTACCATCAATATTATGGATTATTTTTTGTTTCATTAGCATTTGAACATGTGCGATTGAAGCAGCAATATCCTGTTTGTAGAGCCTTTTATCTACATTTATTGAAGACCCAATTCTTTGAAAAGATTTAGAGGTTTTGCCTTTAAATCTATTTGACCATATAGTTTTATTTTTATTTTTCATTTTACTGTGTTAATTTTAATTTAAATTAATATGAAAATTAGTAAATCTTTTAAAATCTATATTCACATAATATTTGTATTTTTAATCATCAAAAACCTTTTTGCTAGTGATGATTTTTCTAAAAATATAGTTATTCACGAAAAACCAAAGGCAATTAAGGAACTTAAATTTAAAGATTTTAATCTTCAGGATGTTGATCTAACCAATAAAAAAGGCAACATCATGATAATTAATTTTTGGGCTTCTTGGTGCATGCCATGCAGAAGAGAAATGCCTTCTTTAGAGAAGCTTACTCAAAAATATCCAGAAATTAAAGTTTATGCTATAAATATGGAAAAACCCAACAAACTTATAACTAGAGATTTTTTTCAAAGCATAGGAGTAGCAAGTTTAGATATTTATTTTGATCCAGATTTTAAATTGGTAAAACAATTTAAAATGAGAGGTTTGCCAACAAGTATATTAATAGATAAAAATGGAAAAGAATTTGGAAGAGTTGTTGGTGAAATCAACTTTATTAACAAAGATTTTATAGAATTATTAAAACGATATATTTAGTTTTTAAAAAAATATGAAATACTCATTAAATACAATTATTTTAGAACCTTTATCAAAAGCAAAACCTAAAAATGCTGTAATACTCTGCCACGGTTATGGTGGCGACGGAAAAGACATTTCTATTCTTGCAGGTTATTGGAGAACTTATTTACCAGACACGATATTTATTTGTCCAGATGCTCCCGAGAAGTGTTCTGCAAGTACATCAGGATTTCAATGGTTTGATTTAACAGATGAAACTCCTGAACAAGTTTTATCTAAATCTTTAGTTGCTGAAATTAAATTAAATAAACTTATTGATGAAGTTAAAGAGAAAAATAATTTATCAGCTAATCAAATTGTGATTGGTGGATTTAGCCAAGGATGTATGATTAGCTTGCAAACAGGCATTAAACGAAAAGATAAAATTAATTCAATCATAGGATATTCTGGTAAAATTATTGATACAGAACATTTAGGTAAAAATATTGTTTCAAGACCAAATATCATTTTGATGCATGGAGATATAGATCAAGTTGTTCCAATTGATGGATTATTAGAAGCTAAGAACTTTTTTAGTAAAAACAATTATGAAATTGAAACAAAAATTTTTAAAAATTGCGAACATCGAATACCGACTGAAGGATCAAGTTTAGGCTTACAATTTATAAAAAAACATTTGTATTAGTTTATTTAGCTTACTGTAAGATAATTATAACTTGATATAATTTTCTGTTTCAGTTAGCTTTCAGCAATGATTATTTCTTCATTGGATAAAGTCCCGCTAGAAAAATGTCCAGCTTTAGTTCTTAATGCTGACTTTAGACCTTTGAGCTATTATCCTCTTTCACTATGGTGTTGGCAAGATGCTGTAAAGTCAGTTTTTTTAGATCGAGTTAGCATTGTTTCAAATTATAAAAGAAAAATTAGAAGTCCTTCATTTGAAATGAATTTGCCAAGTGTTATTGCATTGAAAAATTTTGTTCAACCTTCTGAAAATCCAAACTTCACTAGGTTTAATGTTTTCTTAAGAGATAAATTTGCATGTCAGTATTGTGGAGATAAAAAAGATTTAACATTTGATCATCTATTGCCAAAATCCAAAGGTGGTCTTACAGATTGGAATAACGTTGTTACAGCTTGTTCAAATTGTAATGTAAAAAAAGGCGGAAAGCTTTATGAACATTGTGATTTAAAACTAGCCATTAGACCTTATGCCCCAACCGTTGAAGATTTACATAAGAATGGAAGAAATTTTCCTCCAAACTTTCTCCATGAAAGTTGGATGGATTATTTATATTGGGATATTGAATTAGAACCTTAATTAAATTTTTTCTGATATTGTTATAGCGATACGCGATGAAGTTTGAATTACTTTATCTAATAAACCAAATAATCCTTTTTTTGTTGCACCATTATCGTAGGCAATATCTTTGTGATGTAATTCATCTTCTCTAAATTTTATAATTTTTTCTTTAAGATTTTTTTCATCTTCTTTGAGCTTATAAATTTGATTTTTGTAATGATTATCGATTACTTCTTCCACAGATGCAGTGCAAAGCATTGCTGCTTTTTTACCTAACATGGTAGTGCCAAAACCAAGCGCAACACCCATCACATCCCAAAGTGGCAAAAGTTTTGTGGGTTCTATCTTTCTTTTTTGAATTTCTTTATCAAAAAAATCATAGTGTTCATTTTCATGTTCTTTCATCTCTTCAATTTTTCTTCTCAAAGCTTCATCTTGTCTAAATGTTTTTAAAGCTAAAAGCTGGCCTTCATAAATTTTGATAGCACCTCTCTCGCCAGCATGGTCAACTCTTATGATTTCTTCTAAAATTTTTTTATCTGTTTTTGTCATAATTAATAAAAATTCTTAACATTATAACACTTATAATAAGAGATATAATTGTATTAAATGTAGCAAGCGATAAACCAAATAGAGCAAAGGTTACATCCTTGCAACTAACTGTATTTTTTTTCAATTCTTTTAAAAGATCTTCAGAAGATAAAGCTCCGCTATTATTACCAAGATTGCACACCAAAGATTCATCAAAGAACCCTTGTTCTATTCCAAAATGATAAAAAGAAACAATTGCACCAAAAACAAAGACTAATCCAACTATGAGAGATATAGTTTTTTCATATTTATTTAAAATAAAGATTAAAGAGATAAGTATAATTGAAACTAAATAGGGAGCACGTTCTATTGAACAAAGGTTGCATGGTTTGTGATTCAAGATGTATTCTATAAAATATGCAGCAACTAGCGCAAATACACTAAATATTAAAACTCCATTCAGGAGTAATTTATTTTTGATTGAAGACATTATTTAAATAATAAGTATAAAATTGTTGCTATTATTACAATTGCAATTCCAATAATGGTAAACCATAACGCACCTTTTTTTTCTATAAAGCTCCCAAATTTACTACCAAATAATGAGGTTAAGTAAGCAACAAGAAAAAATCTTAAACCTCGAGTAAAAAGACAAATAAAGAAAAATACAACAATATTAAAACTGATAATCCCGCTTGTAATAGTGAAAACTTTAAAAGGTAAAGGAGTAAAACCTGCTAAGAACATAACACCTAACCAAATAAAAAAACCTCCTTTAGAGGACATTTTTTCTTGTACTTCAAAAACTTTTTCCTCATAACCATAAAACTCAATAACAACCATTGAGATGTCGAGAAAGAAAACTCCAAGTATGTAACCAAATAAGCCTCCGAGAACAGAAAAAATTGTAGCTATTAAAAAAATTTTTACATAATCTTCTTTTTTTGCAACCACCATAGGTATGATCATCAAATCTGGCGGTACTGGAAAAAAGAAACTTTCGATAAAAGACACAAAACCCAGCAAAGGTTTTGAAAATTTATGTCTAGCAAGCTCTACACATTTATCGTATAATTTTTTCAACATTATGAATTTAAAATGCACAATCCTTAAGTATCTGGCAAGTTTAATATTATCCCCAATAGCAGTTTATGCAGTGTTATTACTGGCCAAACTATTTGGTGCAAACTATGAACTTACTCACGGTGAATCTTTTGTGATTTGGTTGCTAATGGCAATTTTAATCAATCAATCAGTAACTTGGAAAAAATAATACCAAAACCAAAATGAGTGATCCGATTGATATAAAGACAAAAAAAATTATACCCAGAATAAAAACTGAAAAGTTTGACAGGTCTTTAGTATTAGAAAATTTACATCAGAATATAGTATTGCACTATGATACATGGGGTAGCTTTCAACAATCTTGGACTAATAAAGCTTATAAAACATTTAAAGATTTCGATAAATATATCGTAATGATGTTTCTAACTCGTAATTATTGGCAAAATCTTGCAGATAAATTTAACTATCTTTCTTTGGATGAATTTTATGACTTAGAAAATGTTGTAATTGATAAAATAAACTTAATTCGTATATCCAATGAATTAAATATTCCAAAAGAAACTATTAGAAGAAAAGTAAATGAACTACAAGATTCAGACATTCTTGCTAGAGAAGGTAAATCAATAGTGTTTAATAAAAAAGGAGTGAATTATCAAAGACCTGATGCTACCATTGAACTTCTATCAACATTTATTGTAAAAAAATCAAATTTGTTACAAGGCAATGCTTGGTTTGGAGAACCATTGGATAAGGAAGAAATAAAAAAGTTTATTAATAAATATTTCACAATTGTTTGGCTCCGATTTTTTAAACTTCAAATACCTTTTTTAATTAGGCATAGAAATACATTTCAAGATCTTGAAACGTGGGTAGTTTGGGGAAATATTGTATTAAATCACCAAGATCAGATGCGTAAGGCAAGAGATAAAGATTTGCTTTCTGAAAATATTAAAACTGATAACTATTATAACAATATGGCGAATTTTAAAATAGCACGTGGGATTAATGCATCATCAATAGCAGACATATCACAAATTCCAAGAGCAACTGTAATTAGAAAATTAAAATGGTTAATGAGACAGGATGTTATTAAAAAGACTAAAAATTTAGAATATCAATTAAAAAATTCAGGAAAGATAAATAAAATAATTTCTAAAAATACTATTATTAATCAAGAGGCTGTAACTGATTTTTTAACAGATATATTTGATTATATCAAAAATTCGAATTTTAAAATTTGATTTATGGAAATAGCAACGAAAATAGCACCGATAGCTCTTGCCATCATTATGTTAGGTTTGGGCTTAGGTTTGACCGTTAATGATTTTTTACGTGTAGTTAAAGTTCCTAGAGATTTTTTAGTTGGTTTTTTTTGTCAAGTAATTCTACTACCAATTATTGCGTTTATTTTAATCAAGATTATTCCTATGCCTTTCGAGATAGCTTTAGGTGTAATGATTATTGCAGCAGCTCCGGGTGGTGTTACTTCAAATGTATTAACAAAATTTGCTAATGGTGATGTGGCTTTATCTGTGAGCTTGACAGCCATTGTAAGCATTTTTAGCATTCTTACAGTACCTTTTATAATTTTTACTTCTGCAGATTTACTGGGTGTTACTGAAATTAATAGAGAAATTTCAATGACGTCTATGTCTTTAAAAATGTTTTTTGTGGTAACAGTCCCTGTAATATTTGGAATGATTCTTAGAAGTTTAATGACTGATTTTATTATGAGAAAAACCGTTTTAATACAAAGAATTTCAATTATTTTATTTGCTATAGTTTTTCTCTCAATTTGGATAGAAGAGTGGGATAGGATTATAAGCTTCATAATAAGAGCTGGATTAGTTTCCTTTATTTTAAACATTATTATGATTGCTACAGGTTACTATGTGGCAAAATATTTTACATCTGGTATAGCGCAAAGAAAGTGTATTTCACTTGAATGCGGTTTACAGAATGGAACATTAGCTGTTTTTGTAGCCACACAATTGTTTGACGATATAGTATTTATGGTTCCAACCGCTGCATATGCACTTATTATGTTTGTAACATCGATATTTTTTGTTCTAATAGTGAGAAAAATCAATTAAATTAATTATTAAATAACGGGCGAATGGTGGAACTGGTAGACGCGCCGGACTCAAAATCCGGTGGTAGCAATACCTTGAGAGTTCGAGTCTCTCTTCGCCCACCAAATTATGAATGTAAGTAAAATAAATAGTTTAGTAGAGCTTTATTTTAAAAAAGTAGAACAAATTGATAAGAAAAAACCTTTTTTACAATGGCTAAATCCAAAAAATAATCACCAATATAATTGGGAAGAAGTTACAGAGAAAATATATAAATTTTCTTATAAAATTAAAAGTTTAATTAAAGAAGGGGATAGAGTTCTTCTTTTATCAGAAAATAGACCAGAATGGTTAATTACAGATTTAGCTATTATGAATGCAGGAGGAATAACAGTTCCAATATTTACAACTTATGCAGAAAGAGATTATGAATATATTCTAAATGATTGTTCCCCATCACTAATTGTTGTTTCAAATGATGCTCAATTTGAAAAGATAAATAAATTTATTGATAATAAAGAAATAGTTTCCTTTGAGAAAATAAAAACTTCCTCAATTACGTTTGAGAGCATTTTTAATGAAAAATATGAAAAGGAAATAAATGATAAATTAAATCGAAAATTACCTGCATGTATAATTTATACTTCCGGAACTTCTGGAAACCCTAAAGGTGTTATTTTGAGTCATGGAGGAATTTTATCAAATTGTGAAGGTGCATTAGAGCTCCTTCAGCCTTTGCTTAAAAAAAAAGAACCCACTTTTTTAACTTGGCTTCCTCTTTCACATTCTTATGAACATACAGTTCAAATGATACAAATTTTAATAGGTGCTAAAGTTTTTTATGCTGAAAATTTAGAAAAATTGATTTCAAATATGGGAGTTGCCAAACCAACAATCATGACAGCGGTTCCAAGATTCTATCAAAATCTTTTTACAAAAATAAATATGAATTTTGAAAAACAAAAAGGTTTAAAAAAAGGGTTAATTAATAAAACACTAACTCTAGGAAAAAAAATGTTAAACAAAAATGAGATGACATTTTTTGAAAAAATACAAAATTTCATCTGCCAGCTTTTAGTAAGAAAAAAAATCCGAAATCAATTTGGTGGAAATTTACAAGCTTTCATATCAGGTGGTGGTGCATTGGATCAAAATGTTGGTGAATTTTTAAATGCTATAGGCCTTCCAACTTTACAAGGTTATGGTCTTACAGAGACTTCACCCGTAGTTAGTTGCAATTTACCAAATCTAGTAAAAGTAGATACAGTAGGACCACCATTTAGAACCAATGAAGTTCGAATCGCTTCTGATGGTGAAATTCTTATTAGAGGTGAAAATGTAATGCTGGGTTATTGGAATCAACAAGAGGCAACCAAAGAAGTTTTAAAAGATGGCTGGTTACATACAGGTGACATTGGTGAGATAGATCAGAACGGTTTTTTAAAAATAACTGATAGAAAAAAAGACATTATTGTTAATCTTGGAGGAGACAATATTGCTCCAAGTAAAATAGAAAATATTTTATGTTTAAACGAATTAATCAAGCAATCATTTGTTTATGGAGATAAAAAAAATTATTTAGTTGCCATAATTGTTGTGGCAAAAGAAGTAAATAAAGAAAAAATTAAATTAGTTTTAGAAAATATTAATAAAAACTTAACACAAGTGGAAAAAGTTAAGAAATTCGTTTTAATTTACGAAGAATTTACAATTAATAATGGAATGTTAACACCAACTTTAAAGTTAAAAAGAAAAGAAATAATTAAAAATTATAAACAACAATTAGAAAATCTTTATTAAAATTTAAATAAATTCCTTATTTAATTGCTTAAAAAAACATTGGTATTGCTAACTTTTTTAAAATTTTACAAAAAAATTAAAAATTAGATAAAATTTTTAATTTTGAATCAAAAATTAGAAATCATTTAACAATTGACATGAATCTCAAATTAATTAATGTTTAAATTAACAAACGAATCATTAAGATTTGTTTAAAACAAGGGAGAATAAGATGGCTAAACGTAGAAGAAAAAAAGCTAAAAAAGCTAAAAAAGCAAAAAGAAGAAGAAGAAGAAGAAGATAATTTCGCTTTTTTATAAACGCCCTTTTTAATTATTTTTTTAAAAAGGGCGTTTTTTATTCTGTAATCTCTGAGATTTGTATTCTTCCAAGAGCTTTATCCATTTTTTTTTGAACATCTTCAGGATTAATTTGTAATACTGCCTCAAATTCTGATTTTAATCTTTCGTAAGCTTTTTCAAATAGTTGTCTTTCAGAATAAGATTGATCTGCAATAATATCTGTATTTTTATTTAGATCTTTAACAACTTCAGCTAATTCGTAGATTTTACCTGAATTAATTTTTTGATCGTATTCCTGCGCACGTCTACTCCACATAGTTCTTTTGATTTTGGGTTTAGTTTTTAAAATAGAAATACATTTATTAATCTGATTGATAGACGATATTGGTCTAAGTTTAGATTGCTGATTAATAGGAACAGTTAAAGTTAGTTTTTCCTTTTCAACGAATATTTTATAGAATTGTATATCTATTTGTCCAATAGTAGCTTTTTCAACTGCTGTTATTTTTCCTACACCGTGCTTTGGATAAACTACATAGTCTTTAAGATTATAAATACGTTTCTCAGTTGGTTGTTTTTTAATTTTTTTTATTTCTGGTTTTTCATCAGGACCAAGAGAGGCCGTCTTTTTTTCATTAGCTTTTACTTTTGGTTTGATTTTAGATTTAATTTTACTAATTTTTGTCTTTTTTATAATCTTTACTTTTTTAGTCCTTTTCTTTTTTGGCATATTTATTTTTTTCCAGGTTTTTCTGAAAAGTATTTTTCATACTTATCTTTGATATTTCTAAATTTCTCATGTTCTTCCATTGGTTCTTTTTTTTTAGAAATATTAGGCCATATTGCAGAAAACTTTTTATTAATCAACAACCATTTATCCATATCTTTGACGTCTTCATCAGTGTCTGCTTTTATAGCATCTATTGGACATTCAGGTTCACAAACTCCACAGTCTATACATTCGTCTGGGTGAATTGCCAAGAAATTTTCTCCTTCGTAAAAACAATCTACCGGGCAGACCTCCACACAATCAGTGAGCTTACATTTAATACATTCATCTTTTACAATATATGTCATTTATTATTTAATAATCTTAGTTTGATTTCTGCACACATTTTATCTGGAAAATAAATCAAACCACAAACTCTACGCATTAAATTTGATTCATATTGATCGATCGTATCGTCTGAGATAATTATCTTCCACAAATGTTCCATAATATCCGATTTAACTTCTATAGTATTTTTTTTAATTATATTAGTAAAATCTAATAATTGATTTGAATTTTGCTCTATCTTTTCAGCTTTTTTTAAAACTTCATCATTATTAGCATTTTTTAAATATGATTTAATAAATGTTTTTATAAGTACTTTCTCATGATCAGAGTATTGTTCATCAATTTTTGCAGCATGAACTAAAAGAGCCGCAATACCTGTTACACTTTCTTGATCTAAAATGTTCATTTATTTTATATTTAAAGACAAGAGTTTTTTAAATGGATTTTCTTTTTTGTCAAATTTTATAGATCTATTTGTTTTTTTCCTTTCCCCTCTAAAAATGTAAGTATCAACAGTTTTATCTTTTTTATAGTCCATATATGTCATTAATTTATAAAAATTGTCTTTAGTACAGCCAAGTAAATTCATCATTTCGGCATTAATTGTAAATTTACGATTTTTAGAATTATCTAATATTTTGATGAATAATTTTTCTAATATATCTATTCTAACGAAGTATTCTTTAAATTTTTCAAAACCACATAATAAAAGAAAATTTTGTTCATAATTTTTATTAATTATAAAATTTAATCCAAATTTTGGTATTTCATGTTTATTTGCAAGGCTATGAAAAATTTTCCATAATGAGATTCTAAATTCCACGGCTTTTGGTTTTAACATCTTAGGCAAATAAATATGATATCTTCCAATTTTAATACCCATTTTCCATAATTTCTTTCTTTCTTCCGCGGGAATTAGTTTTACAATATTATCGATTTCATTTCTTTTTATAACTCCATTTTTTTCATAAAGTTGAAATATTAAGGCTCTTAAATATTGATTTTCTATTTTTTGTTTTGTTAAGTTAATTAGGTCTCCGAGTATTTTATTAATATAATTATTAAACCATTTTTTTAGAAATTCTTCTAATTTCAATTTTGTTTCTAATTCAAGCGATTCGTCTGCAATAACCTCAATTCTAGGACTTAGGTAGTCATACCCTTTTTTAAGTTTTGCTATGGGATTCCCCTGCCAAATAATTTTGCTATTTGAATCAATCGATATCTCTTGATTGCTAATAATTGTATTTATTCTTTTATTTAGTTCTTCCTTTACTCCTCTTCGAGCAGCCTTTTTTATGGATTTAATATCAGTATCTAGAGTTTTGGATGTAAGCTCTACTATAAATCTAAGACCTTTTAATTCTCCAATCAACTGTTCGTCAATATGTATTTTATTTTCCTTATTAATTTTAGTATTTAGGATTACATCTTGTTTTAAACTTCTTGAAAGAATACTAATCTTTTTATCAATAAAACTTTTAGTGAGTTCATCGTGTAATTTGTCTGATAATTTATCTTCAATGCTTTTTGTTAATTGAACCCAGTAGTCAGAATTTTCAACCCAATTTTTTTTATTTGCTACATACGACCAAGTTCTTACATTAGATAATCTATGTGATAAAAGATCAACGTTACCATGATTTTTTTCAAGACCTTTTAATTGTTCTTTCATAAAAGTGCTAGGAATTTTTTTCTTTCGAGTAGATAAAAACTGAAATACTTTATCTACAATATTTATATGTTGTCCATAAGCTTTTTTATCAAAATCTGGTATCTGGCAACACTCCCAGAGTAATTCAAGATTTTTGTGGTAAAGAATATTATTTGCTCCTTTTTTTAGAAAATGTCTCAATATACTTTCATCTAGCGAGTCATTAGTTCTCAAAAGATTTTTTTTAATAGGTTTAAGTTCGAGAGACGCAATAAGTTTACTAGGGTTATTAAAATCTAATTTAGAATTTCTCCAATAAATCATTTTGGTTTCTGGCAATTGATGTTTTTCTATATTTTCTATTTCATCTGAATTGAGATTTTCACAATCTCCAGTTGTTCCAAATTCACCATCATTTTTAAATCTTCCAGCTCGTCCTGCTATTTGAGACATCTCGATTAAATTTAGTCTTCTAGTTTTTTTGCCGTCAAATTTTTTTAGATTAGAAAAATAAATTTCATTGATATCCATATTTAAACCCATCCCAATAGCATCTGTTGCAACCAGATAGTCAACGTCTCCTGACTGATAAAGACCAACTTGAGAGTTTCTTGTTTTTGGACTTAAAGATCCCATGATTATAGCAGCACCACCTTTTTGCCTTCTAACTAATTCTGCAATTGCATAAACTTCCTCAATTGAAAAAGCAATAATTGCTACTTTTCTATCTAACCGGGAAATTTTTTTGTAACCAGCATAACTTAATTTAGAAAATCTTTCTTTTTTTTCAAACTCTACATCTTTAATTAAGTCACTAATTATATTAGCCATTACTTGAGAACCTAGAAACATTGTTAATTTTTGTCCACGTGTATGTAACAATCTATCAGTAAAAATATGTCCTCTTTCACGATCAGCGCACATTTGAATTTCATCGATAGCAATAAAATCTACAGCTTTATTTTTTGGCATAGATTCAACAGTGCAAATAAAATAGTCAGCAGATGTAGGTATAATTTTTTCTTCACCTGTAATTAGGGCGACTTTTTCTGAACCAATTTTCTCAACACATTTATCGTAAACTTCACGTGCCAAAAGTCTTAAAGGTAAGCCAAATATACCAGAGTCGAATTTAAGCATTCTTTCTATAGCTACATGAGTTTTCCCTGTATTAGTGGGACCTAAGAGAGCAACAATTTTTTGAGATTGATTTTGCATTCTTGTGTTAGCTAAATTTTTTTATACTATATATAGATTAGCATTGAGAACAAAATAAGATTAAAACATGACCGAATCAATTTGTCAAATGTTCTAATTTTGAAGATTTGAATTGACTTAAAACCCTTGGTCCCCGTAAGGTCAGAGATAGCTTTTGCCAAGAAGTTATTATGAAAAACTTAACCAAGAAAAGTATTTTAAAACTCAAACAATCTTCAACTTTAGTTATTAACGAAAAGTGTAAGAATCTTATAAATCAAGGAAAAAAAGTTTATCAGTTTGGTTTTGGACAATCGCCATTTCCAGTTCCAGAAAAAATTGTGACTGTGTTAAAAAACAATGCCCATAGAAAAGAGTATTTACCAATGCAAGGTCTTGATAAATTAAGAGAGTCGATATCTAAGAACTTAAAAAAAAAAATAGGAATTAATTATCCAAAAGAAAATATTATAATTACCCCAGGCTCAAAAGAAGCTATGCTTTTGTTACATGTTGCATTCAATGGTGAAATTATTCTTTCAGCTCCAAGTTGGGTCTCATATGAACCCCAAGCGATTATTGGTAGAAATAAAGTTCACTGGATACAAACCTCAAGAGAAAATAACTGGTTTCCAACTGCTAATCAACTTGAAAAAAAGATTAAGTCAATAAAGAAAAAAAATCTTATACTTATTCTTAATTCTCCAAATAATCCTGCAGGAACAATATGTAAAAACCTTAAAGAATTGGCTGCAGTTGCAAAAAAATATAATCTTATAGTTTTATCAGATGAAATTTATACAGATTTAACTTTTTGTAATAAATATGAGTCAATCTCACAATATTATCCAGAGAGAACATTGATTAGTGGAGGTTTAAGTAAATGGTGCGGAGCAGGCGGATGGAGAGTAGGATTTTTTGCTGTACCAGATCAATTATCAGAACTTTTAGAAAATATAAAGATGTTAGCCAGCGAGTCGTATTCTACAGTTAATAGTCCAGCACAATTTGCTGCAGTCGAAGCTTACAAAGGTGACTTTAGCGAATATAAAGCTAAAACTTTAAATATTTTGAGATCAGTCGGTAATTATGTTTACAATAATCTCAAATCGAATAAAGTTTTAATTAATTCCCCGCAAGGTGCATTTTATTTAATGCCAGAGTTTCCTAATAAGAAATATAAAACTTCCACGGAATTATGTGAAAGTATATTAGATGAAATTGGTGTAGCAATGTTACCAGCATCTGATTTTGGTTTTGCTCCAAAAAAGATGTTTACTAGATTATGCTATATTGACTTTGATGGAAGTGAATTTCTTAAAACCCCAATTAATGGAAAAATCTTGGATGATAAGATTATAGAAAAATATGCACCAAATGTAGTTGAAGGTGTAAAAAAATTATCAAATTGGGCCAAAAATCTATAAGATTCTCTTTGACCTTAGTCTTTATCCATAGTTAAATTATTATATTAACAAATGGGAGATCACATGAAAAAAATAATATCAATGATTTCAGCAATTTTAGTAACTTTTGCTTTATCAAGCCCGATTACTTCAATCGCGAAATCTGCAGAGTTCTTTACAATAGGAACTGGTGGACCTACTGGAGTTTATTTTCAAACAGGTAATGCTATTTGTAAAATGCTTCATAAATCAGCAATAAGTGCTGATCACGGTAGAAAGAAAGGTACAGCTAAAGCTTACAGATGTACTGCACCTTCTACAGGTGGTTCAAACTACAATATTGGACAAATTAAAGATGGTGAGTTTCAATTTGGTGTAGCCCAGTCTGACTGGCAGTACCATGCTTACAATGGATCAAGCAAATGGGAAGGGAAACAATTCAGCAACTTAAGAGCTGTATTCTCAGTGCACAACGAACCATTTCAAATTTGGGCTAGCAAAAAATCTAAAATTAAAGATTTTAAAGGCCTAAAAGGAAAAACAGTTAACATTGGTAACCCTGGTTCTGGTCAAAGAGGAACTATGGAAGAGCTAATGAAAGCAATGGGAGTTGACAATAGTTATTTTAAAGCAACTACAGAGCTAACATCGTCAGAGCAAGTTAAGGCACTTTGTGATGGTAAAATAGATGCCTTTGGTTATTCAGTTGGATTTCCAAATGGAGCTATGGAACAAGCTGCTACTTGTAAAGCTAAAGCTAGCCCAATTAACTTAACTGGTGCGCCAGTTCAAGGTTTAATTAGTGGAGCTGACTATTATGCTAAAGCAGTAATTCCAAAAGGAACTTACTCAAATCAGAAAAAAGACGCTACAACATTTGGCGTAAAAGCTACTGTTGTAACAAGTGCTGATGTTTCTGAAGAACTTGTATACTTGGTGACTAAAGCGGTTATGGAAAACTTTGATTCTTTCAGAGCTCAACATCCTGCTTTTGGACCACTGGAAAAGAAAAACATGATAGCTGATGGTTTATCAGCTCCATTACATCCAGGTGCAATTAAGTATTATAAAGAAGCTGGATTAATGTAATCCAACTACTTGATTAAATTAAAAAGGCCCAAATTTTTTTGGGCCTTTTTTTTTATAATATTGTATTCTCCAAACAATGAGTGAAAATATAAAAGATAAAATTAAGCAAAAGATAAGTGAAGATTTATCTCCAACTCGTGATCTTACAGGTATTCACTTAAGAATCGTTATGTCCATTGCAATTGTATGGACTCTATTTCAATTATGGTATGCATCACCATTTCCTTTTTGGTTTAATATTGGAATGTTTAAAGGACTGCCAGCAAGGGCAATACATTTAGGTTTTGCATTAACCTTGACCTTTCTAATTTTTCCTGCAGCTAGAGGAAAAAAAATTTCATTAATTGATATTGCTATTAGTTTAATCGCAGTTTTTTGTTGTTTTTATATTTATTTTTTTTACGATGACTTGGTTAATCGAGGCGGGATACTCTTGGTCAAAGATATATTTGGATTTAAAGTTCCAATAGAACTAATTATTGGTGCAATTGGAATAATTATTTTATTAGAGGCCACAAGACGAGCTATAGGGTTACCTCTTGTAATAATTGCAATTTGTTTTCTTTTATTCTCATATTTTGGAAAATATGCACCTGACATTATTTCTCACGGAGGTTTGTCTCTTAAAAGATTAGTTGGTTTTCAATGGTTTGATCAAGAAGCAATTTTTGGAATTCCTATTGGTGTATCAGTTGATTTTATATTTTTATTTGTCTTATTTGGAGCATTACTAGAAACAGCTGGAGGGGGAAAATATTTTTTAGATTTAGCTTTTGCAATGGTTGGAAAGATGAGAGGAGGACCAGCAAAAGCAGCAATATTAGGATCTGGGATGACAGGAATGATTTCAGGATCTTCTATTGCAAATACGGTCACGACTGGAACTTTTACTATTCCGATAATGAAAAAAACAGGCTTCTCTAAAGAAAAAGCTGGCGCAATAGAAGTCTCATCATCTGTTAATGGTCAAATAATGCCACCTGTAATGGGAGCGGCAGCTTTTGTGATGGCAAGTTTTATTGGAGTAACTTATTTTGAAGTAGTTAAGCATGCTTTTTTGCCAGCAATAATATCTTATATTGCACTTTTTTATATTTCTCATCTTGAAGCTTTAAAATTAGGACTTAAAGGCATGGAAGATAGTGACGTTCCTCATTTAAAGAAAACATTTTTATCAGGTTTACACTTTATAATACCAATTTTTGTTTTAATTTATTTACTTGTCTACATGAGGTACACAGCAGCGTACTCAATTTTCTATGCAACATTTGCTTTAATAATAGTAAATTTGGTTAATCGATTAATAAAAAATAAAGATTTAAAAATTGGCTTAATTGGTTGGTATAATGAAACAATTGTTGGTTTTCAAAAGGGTGCCATCAATATGGTGGGGGTTGGAATTGCGATTGCAACAGCAGGAATAATAGTTGGTGCAGTTGGCTCAACGGGCTTAAGCACCAATCTCATAGTTGTGATAGAGACGATTGCAAGAGATAATGTGATTATTTTAATTTTTCTTACAATTATTTTATGTTTATTGCTAGGAATGGGCCTACCAACCACAGCAAACTATGTAGTTGTTGCATCATTAATGGCGACTGTTTTGGTTGATGTTGGCAATGCATCAGGATTTATTTTTCCCCTCATTGCAGTTCATTTGTTTGTGTTTTATTTTGGATTAATGGCGGATGTTACACCTCCAGTAGGGTTAGCCTCTTATGCAGCTGCAGCAATTTCAGGCGGCGATCCTTTGAAAACTGGTCTTCAAGCAATTTGGTATAGTTTGAGGACAGGCATATTACCTATAGTATTTTTGTTTAACCATGAATTGCTTTTGATAGGAATTGAAAGTATTTGGCAAGGATTATTGGTAATAATAACTTCATTAATTGGCATCTTGGTATTTACAGCCGCAACACAAAGATGGTTTATTAACAGATTAAGCTGGTACGAAATTATTGCATTTTTAATCATTTCAGCATCTTTTTTAGCACCTGATTTTGTATTAAGTAAGTTTTATCCTAAATTTAATGAGCAAAAATTATCTTCAAAATCAATTGAAAGCTTAACTTTTGATCCATCAAAAGCAGTACACATTAAAGTAACTAGAGTTACAGAATACGGTGAAAGATATAAATTATTTGTAATTGACAAAGGTAGTTTTGAAAATCATTACAATCTAGAGGATTTTGGTATTAATGTAGCTGATGATAATAATCAAGTCATCGTTGACAAATTAAATTGGAAAGGACAGGCAAAAAAATCCGGCATGCAAATGGACGATATAATTAGTAACTTTAAGATTGAAAATCCAGATCGGCCTAATAAAGTGATTGTTTACCCTTTTGCTTTGTTACTATTGTTTATTTTTGGATATACAAATTATAAATTTGGACAAAAGAATCCCTCTTAAAAAAAATATTTTTAATAAAAAGTTTTATTTTTAAGTATTAATTTACTATTGCGTATATAATAGCTACTACTATTAGTATTTCCCAACCTGACATTTAATTACCCCCAAGGTAATTTAAATTTTTTTTTTGTTAAAATTATGATTAAATGGTTGTATTTGTTATTTTGCTACGTAGGATTGCATAGGTACGAAAAAGTAGATATTAATTTTAGTTTTGGACCAGGTGGTTCAACTGAAACGATAAAGTGTAAAGATTGTGGAATTAAAAAATTAAGAAAAAAACGTTAAAGAATTTTCCAAACACCTGATGCAGTAGCTACTATATTTTCAGAATTACTAATTTCGCAAGTCACAAATACAAGTGTTCTTGTTTTTTTTTGAATTTTAACTTTTCCCAATAATTTTTGACCTAAAGAAGCAGCAGAAATAAATTTTACATCTAATGAAATGGTAACACATCTTTTGTTTTCAATTGTTCTATGAGCTGCATTACCCATTCCTGTATCAGCAATAGAACAAATGAAACCGCCATGAGCAATTTTACTGGTATTAAGATTTATATCTTTAACCTCTGTATAAAATTCATAATTAGAATCGTTGATCTTTTTTGTAGTAAGACCGCCAATGTGTTTTGCAAATCCTGATTTAGCTTCTTCCATATTTTCTTTTATCATAGGTTGGTGAAAGTTGTGAGAAAATTACAGCCGATAAGATTAAAATTATTCCAAAAATTTTCATTCCACTTAAGAATTGACTTAAAAGTATCCAACCAAATATTGCCGCAAAAACACCTTCTAATGAAAAAATTATTGCAACAGGTGCAGGAGATAAATTTTGTTGACTATAAATTTGTAATAAAAATGCTATCCCACTTGATAAAACACCGGCATAAAGAAGTTCTTCTTTTTCCATTAATAGATTTGCTAAAGAAACATTCTCCATAGCTATTGACGGCACAAATGCAATTAATGATCCCAATAAGCATTGTCCCATTGCAATGGTCATAGGGTAATTAAATATTTTTAGAAATTTTGAAATAAAAACAATATGGAAAGCCCAAAAGAAAGCTCCTAACAAGACTAGTGTATCACCTAATCGAACGGTAATGTTATCTAATTCTGTTAGAAGGAATCCCCCAATTATACAGACTAAGACTGCAGGCCAGACAGACCAATGTATTTTTTTTGAAAAAAGATAATAAGAAAGAACAGGTACTATCAAAACATAAAAAATTGTAAAAATTGCTGAATTTGCTACATCAGTATAGAGTAAAGAATATTGCTGTAAAGCATTTCCACCACACAATAAAAAACCAAGAAAAAATAAATAAATAAAAATTATTTTTAAAGATAAACGGTCCTTCATTATTTTTTTGAACTCAAAAATAAAAAAAAATGGAACTAAAGCAACAAAACCAAGAAACATTCTTCCAGCCGTAAAAGAAAAAGGTCCGATATAATCCATGCCCATATCCTGAGCAATAAATGCCGTTCCCCAAATAAACGAAGATAAAATAGCGCAGATCAAAGAGATCAATTTTTTATTCATGATGTTTATTATTGTAAATTAAATTAAACAGCAAGCTTGAAAGCAAAATCTTTGCCTAAACATTTTCCAAGATAAACACAGAATCTTGCGCCTTCAGCACCATCGATAATTCTATGGTCGTATGATAGTGAAATTGGTAAAATTTTTCTTGAAATAATTTTATTTTTTATTTTTACTAGTCTATCAAAGCTTTTGCCTACACCTAAAATAGCAACTTCAGGAGGGTTAATTATTGGTGTGAAAAAAGTTCCACCAATTCCACCTAAACTTGATATTGTCATTGAACCACCAAAAAAATCTTTTTTATCAATTTTTAATTCTCTACAAAGCTTACTAGTTTTTTTTAATGCTTCTCCAATTTCTTTTATACTCATTTGATCGACGTTTCTAATTTTAGGCACCATTAATCCATGTGGTGTATCGACAGCAAACCCTATGTGAAAATATTTTTTATAAATAATCTTATTTTGGTTTGGATCAATTGAAGCATTAAAATTTGGAAACTCTTTCAATGCACTTACTAGAGCTTTAGCAATAAATGCTAATGGAGTTACTTTAATTAATTCTCCTGAGTAGTAATCATATAAAGATGATCTAAATTGTTCCATTTCTGTAACATCAATCTCATCATGTTGTGTCACATGAGGTATTTCGGTCCAAGATCTTACTAGTTGCGGTCCTGAAAGTCTTTTAACTCTTGGAATGTCTTTTAATTCAATTTCTCCAAATTCTTTATGAGAGAATTCTTCTTTGTATTCTTTTTTTTCGATTGAACCTTTATTTACTGTAACTTGTGATTTGATAAAATTTTTTACGTCTTCCTCAGAAACTCGTCCAGCTCTCTGCGTTCCTGGGATTTGAACAACGTTGGCACCCAACTCTCTAGCAAATTTTCTTACTTTTGGACTTGCTAATTTAATTCCATCTTTTGATTTTTTCATAATTATAAATTAGTAGGGAATTCTTTGTTTTTATCAATTTTAAATTTTTTTATAGCTTTTTCGGCTTCTTTAGTTGCAATTAGCTGTTCTTTTGCAAGAGCGCTTAGAGTATATGCAACAATATGTTCTTTATCTACCTCAAAGAATTTTCTTAAATTCTTTCTAGTGTCACTTCTTCCGTACCCATCTGTTCCAAGAGAATAAAATCCTTTTCGAGTGTAAGGTCTTATTTGATCAGAAAATGATCTTGTATAATCAGAAGCAGCAATAATTGGTCCATCTCTTTTTTCTAAGCATTCTTCTACGTAAGATTTTCTTCTTTTTTCATTTGGATTTAATAAATTCCATCTTTCAGTTTTCATACCATCTTTACGTAATTCATTAAAACTTGTTACACTCCAAATATCGGAGTCAATACTATATTCTTTGGACAGTATTTCTGCTGCAGACATAACTTCTCTTAAAATTGTACCAGATCCAAGAAGCTGTATTTTTGTTTTACCTTTATTGTTATTCTCTTTAAGCAGATACATTCCTTTAATAATTCCATCTTCACAACCTTTAGGTTTTTCAGGGTGAGAATAATTTTCGTTCATTGCCGTAATGTAATAAAAGATATTTTCTTTTTTTTCGTGCATTCTTTTAATTCCATCTCTTAAAATTACCGCCATTTCATATGCAAAAGTTGGGTCATAACTCACACAGTTTGGAATATTTGATGATAATAAATGACTGTGACCGTCTTGGTGTTGAAGTCCTTCACCAGCCAGCGTTGTTCTACCAGCTGTTGCTCCAATTAAAAAACCTCTAGCTTGAGAATCTCCTGCTGCCCAAGCTAAATCGCCAATTCTTTGAAATCCAAACATTGAGTAGAAAATGTAGATTGGTATCATTTCTAAATCATGATTAGTGTAAGAGGTTCCAGCAGCTATCCATGATGACATGGCTCCAGATTCGGTTATACCTTCTTCTAATACTTGGCCGCTTTTATCTTCTCTATAAGAACTAAGTTGTTCAGAATCCACCGGTTCATATTTTTGACCTTCATGGGCATAGATGCCAATTTTTTGAAAGAAACCTTCCATTCCAAAAGTTCTAGCCTCATCTGGAATAATAGGCACTAATCTTGGAGAAACATTTTTATCTCTTAATAAAGCTGTAAGCATTCTAACTAAAGCCATCGTTGTTGACATTTCTTTTTTACCCGTTGATTTCATAAATGCCTCAAAGATATCTTTCGGTGGAGTTTTTATTTGTTTAGCAAACGATGTTCTTTCCGGGATGAAACCTCCAAGTTTTAATCTTTTATCTTTAAGATATTTAATTTCCTCAGAGTCCTCCTTTGGTTTGTAATATTCAATATTTTTTACCTGTTTGTCAGTCAAAGGAACACCAAATCTGTCTCTATAATAAAGTAGATCTTTTTCATCCAATTTTTTTTGTTGATGAGTTGTGTTTATACTTTCACCCGATTTACCCATTCCATAACCTTTAATAGTTTTAGCGAGAATGACCGTTGGTGAACCTTTATGTTGTATCGCCGCATGATAGGCTGCATAAACTTTATGTGGATCGTGGCCTCCTCTATTTAATCTCCAAATATCTTTATCTGTCATTGAAGATATCAGTTCTTTTAACTCAGGGTATTTACCGAAAAATTTTTTTCTTACATAACTTCCACCTTTGGCTTTAAAAGCTTGGTATTCTCCATCAACACATTCATTCATTCTTTTTACTAGCAAACCTGTTTTGTCTTTTGCTAAAAGCTGATCCCAATACGATCCCCAAATTACTTTAATTACATTCCACCCCGTTCCTCTAAAACTTCCTTCAAGTTCTTGAATAATTTTTCCATTTCCTCTTACAGGCCCATCCAATCTTTGAAGATTACAATTAATAACAAAAATTAAATTGTCTAATTTTTCTCTAGCAGCCAATCCAATCGCACCAAGAGATTCCGGTTCGTCCATTTCTCCATCTCCTAAGAACACCCAAATTTTTCTACCCTCATCTTTTACTAAACCTCTATTGATTAAATATTTTAGAAAACGAGCCTGATAGATTCCCATAATAGGCCCTAATCCCATTGAGACTGTTGGGAATTGCCAAAAGTTTGGCATTAACCAAGGATGAGGATATGATGAAAGCCCTTCTTTATTTACTTCTTGTCTAAATCCGTCTAATTGTTTTACAGACAACCTTCCTTCTAAAAATGCTCTAGCATACATTCCTGGAGCAGAATGACCTTGAAAATAAATTAAATCCCCACCAAACTTGTTATTTTTAGCTCTCCAAAAATGATTCATTCCAATATCATAAAGCGTAGCAGCAGAAGCAAAGGTTCCAATATGTCCACCAAGTTCAGAACTTTTTTTATTTGCCTTAACGACCATCGCCGCAGCATTCCATCTAATGTAAGCTCTTATTTTTTTTTCAATATTCTGGTCACCAGGTGATTTTATTTCTGATTCAGGCGGTATAGTATTTATATAAGGTGTTGTTCTAGTATCTGGTAGAACTAATCCAGATTTGTAGGCTTGATCGATAACTTTGTTTAATAGATAACTTGCACGTGGTGCCCCATCACTATCTATGATAGAGTTAAGAGATTCAATCCATTCATTAGTTTCTATCGGATCAATATCATCTTTTGATGCTGGCTCAGCAAAAATTTTTTTTACTTGTTTTACTGGAGTTAAATTTCCATTTGTTTTAGATTTTTCAATTATATGCTTGCTTTCCACAGGTTCTTTTTTTGGTTTTTCTTTTGGAGCAGAAGTAGCTTGGCCATTTTCGATAGTTGCTAAAATACTTCCTTCGGAAACTTTATCTCCTATTTTAACTTTTAAATCTTTAATTTCGCCAGATGATGGTGAAGGAATTTCAAGACTAGACTTATCACTTTCTATAGTAACGATTGGATCGTTCTTATTTATCTTATCTCCAGGTTTGACCAAAACTTCAATTACTTCAACATCCTTAAAATCACCAATATCAGGAACAGAAATATTTTGAGCCATATTTGCCTATTATAAACTGGTTGGAACATATTAAAAAGAGCGCTAATAATAAACTATAAATAGTAGGGCAAATCGCTTGATAAGTTCATTTTTGGACATATTTTATGCTATTTTTAGTCAATTAAATTTAGTCAGATAAGATATGAAATGGCTAATAAGTTTATTGTTCAAAAAAAAAGAAATTAAATCAGATAGAGCAGCGATTGTTCAAAAAATCCTATTAAAAAAATACTTGTTAAGATAAATTCATAGAGGCTAAACTAGCTTTTATGAATACACCTCTTTGGAGACCCAACAATCAAAAAAAAGAAGATTCTTTATTGAGTGATTTTTCAAAATTTATAAATTTAAAAACTTCAAATAATTTTAAGGACCTATGGAAATGGAGTGTTAAAAATCCAGAAATATTTTGGTCTAAGTTTTGGGATTATTCTAAAATCATCGGCGATAAAGGAAGAGAAACTATTTTAAAAGATAAAGTTTTTAACAAAACAAAATTTTTTCCCGATTCAAAATTAAATTATTCAGAAAATATTCTCAAAAAAAGATCAGATTTGAATGCTATAGGTTTTTTATCTGAAAGCGGTTATGAAGAAAATATTACTTGGAATGATTTGTATAAAAAAGTTTGTAAGCTGTCTGCTTATTTGAAGACTTTAAGTTTAAAAAAAGGGGATAGAGTTGTAGCATATGTGCCAAACAAAATAGAGTCCGTAGTAAGTTTTTTAGCATGCGCTAAAAATGGAATCATTTGGTCTTCGTGTTCGCCTGAT
>CACIYJ010000006.1 GCA_902590845.1 uncultured Pelagibacteraceae bacterium | reverse complement strand
TGATCATAAACTTTTCTAAGAGCTGGGGCCATTTTATTTGTTAAAGTTCCAGCCACAATCATCACATCTGATTGTCTTGGTGATGCTCTTGGAGCTGCACCAAATCTTTCAAGATCATATCTTGGCATTGAAGTGTGCATCATCTCAACAGCACAACAAGCAAGACCAAATGTCATCCAATGTAAAGAACCTGTTCTAGCCCAATTAATTAAATTTTCAGAAGATGTTGTTATAAAACCTTTTTCAGCAAAATCTTTTGCTAAATCTTTAAATTCCTCAGGTATTTTCTTTTGTTTTTTAGAAGATGAATCAAAGTTTACTCCCATTCTAAAGCTCCTTTTTTCCACTCATAAATAAATCCAACTGTTAAAATAGCCAAGAAAACCATCATTGACCAAAAACCAAGGGCGCCTAAGCTACCCAGAGATATTGCCCACGGAAAAAGGAATGCTATTTCTAAATCGAATATAATGAATAAAATTGCTACTAAATAAAACCTTACATCAAACTCCATTCTAGAATCATCAAAAGCTTCAAAACCGCATTCATATGCAGATAATTTTTCAGGATCAGGATTAGAGGGTGATACTAAAAAATTTGCGACAATAAAACCAATGCTTAAAAATAAAGCAATAAATAGAAAAATTATTATTGAAAGATAGTCCGATAGAAAATTATAAATCATGTTTAATCAATACCTACCCTAATACATATAGCTTAGGGGTTCTTATATTAATTGTTAAGCAACTTATAACATTTCAAATAAAAGTGTACAGGAAACAATGTTAGCATTGTTAGTAATATTAGATGAAAATGATTATCATGTAGTGGCGGGAGTGACGGGACTCGAACCCGCGGCCTCCTGCGTGACAGGCAGGCGCTCTAACCAACTGAGCTACACCCCCACACATAAAATTTAATGGTGGGCGGTAAAGGACTCGAACCTATGACCCTCTCGGTGTAAACGAGATGCTCTACCAACTGAGCTAACCGCCCCAATTAAATAAAATCGACATATACAATAAATAATTTATAAAGTAAAAAAGTATTTAATTTTTGATAAATAGCAGTAATATTGAGAAATTATGATTTTGAGCTGTAATTCATGTGAAAAGAAATTTGTAGTACCTGATAATGCCATCAGTGCTGCTGGCAGATTGGTTCAATGCAGTTCATGCGGTAATAAATGGACTCAATTTCCAATTGATAAAAAAACAAAAGCAAAAGAAAAAATCTCTAAAATCAAATCGCCAGCAAAAAAAATACAAAGCTCTGCCAAAAAATCTAAAAGAAAAGTTGGAAAAAAAACTGGACCAGATTTATACTCACCAGAATATTTAGCAAAAAAACATGGTATCAAAATTGATTCAAACCCAGTTTTACAAAATAAAACTACTGGAGTTAAAACAAAAATTAGTCTTGGATTTTATAGCTCTGTAATTATTTTGGTTGTAATTGCAATATCTATTTTAAGATTACTTTATTTTACCCAAGATATAATTATAGAAAAACTTCCAATTGCAGAAATTTATATAAATTATTTATTTGAGTCTATTAGAAATATAAAAGAAATTATTCAAAATTTCTTTTCGAATTATTAAATATTATTCCAAATCTTTAATATTTATAAATTTATCGGATAATTCTGAATTATTTTTTTGAATATCTTTAAAAAAATTCCAAGCTAAAACAACAATTGTATTTTTTTTATTTTTAATCTCAGATTTTTTCTTAATAGGAGTTTTTACACCCGGAACAAACTTATTGTGTTTTAGTTTATTGTCTTCAACAATAAAATCAATCTCTTTTGTGACGCCAAAAAAATTCAATGCAGTAGTAGCTTTCGCTGGTGCCCCATAACCAATAACTAAATTATTGTTTTCTTTTAATTTCTTTAAATTTTTAATAACGTTCTCTCTAATTTTATAAACTTTTTTTCCAAAATCTTGATAAGTTTTAAATTTTTTAATCCCATATTTTTCTTCATCCTTAAGCATTTTTTTTACACTGTGTTCAACTTTAACTTTTTTATCTTTTTTAATATATATTCTTAATGAACCTCCATGTGTGTTTATCATTTCTGATCTAAATATTTTTGCATCAAACTGATTAAAAAAATTTACTAAAGAAGTTAAAGACCAATAATTGTAATGTTCATGATAAATATTATCAAAAGTTAAGTCCTTTAATGTATTTAACAAATATTGAATTTCTATAATGATAGTTCCGTTTTTTCCTAAAAGTTTAAGCATACAATCTGCCATTTCTTTTAATTTATCCGAATGTGCAAAAACGTTGGATGCCAAAATTAAATCTGCATTTTTCTTAATTTTTTTTAAATTTTTCTTTTCTAAAAAACCATTGAAAGTTTTAATCTTATTTTTATTTGCTAGTTTAGCTAAATTTTTGGCTGGTTCTATACCAAAAATATTTTTGTATCCCATTTCTAAAAATGGTTTCAAGGCAACTCCATCATTGCTACCTATATCGATAATTAATGATTTTTTTTTATTTAATTTTAAATCTTTTGCATATTTTTTTGCAGCATCAACAAAATGATCTCTAAATAATTTAGAAGTAGATGATGTGTAAAGATAGTTAGAAAACATTTTTTTAGGATCAACAGCAACAGAGAGTTGACAGTTATAACATTTTTCACAATAATTTACTTCCAAAGGATATAGCTCACATTTTTCATTAGCTTTTCTAAGTAAATTATTTGCTAACGGCTGATATCCTAAAGAAACTACTCTTTTCAAATTTGTATTACCGCATGATCTACAATCAAATTTATAATACTTAAGCAATAAATTTTTTTCTTTTTCGTCAACAAATACATGTTTTATTGTATGAGTTATTCCATAATTATCATGATCTCTTTCACCTCTAACTAAATTTAAAAAAGTTGTATCTTTGGTAAAAACCATTGTGTGCGCTACATTGGGTTTAATTATAGAAAGCTGTCCTTCATTAACAACTTGTGTAATCTTTGGCGAATTAGGATTGATTATGTCTTGAAAAATTTCAATAATTTGACCTTTTGTAAATAAACATTTCTGCTCTTGCTGTGGATGATAATGATTAGCTCGAATTGTTCCTTTTTTTGAATCTATCATTCCAATTAAATTGATCGGTTCGGTTAACTCATGATTGCTAATTTTTCCTCTCTTATCTACAAATAAGTTGTCTCCATCTCTAACATGCTCCAAATCTTTAATTAAATTTTGTTGAGACCACTTCATAATCATTTCTTTAATACTTTCATCTAAACCATACAAAAATTTGAATCCCGTATTAAGAATTTTTTCACTAGATAAAGAAAACCCTAGATTTGGAATTTCATCATTTGTCTCTCTTAATGTTATTTTTGGATTATGTTTTTTACAAATCTCCGCAACTTCTTTAACTGTTAAAGTATCTTTGGTTAAATTAAATGTTTCAGAAGACAAATCTTCTCTTTCTTCCATAAACTTAAAGCATCGTGCCACATCAATTAAAGGCACTAAGCTTTTTACCTGTCTCCCTCCTGAAAAAAGTCTAAGCGTTCCATTTTGTGAAGAAATTTTTGAAAATAGATTAGGCATTATGTCAATACGAGTTGTATCAGTTGAATATCCATAAACAGATCCTAGTCTCAGAATTACATAATTTTTTCCTGATTCTTTAAGTTGTTTTTCATTAATAGCTTTGGATAAAGAGTAAGATAATACCGGCTTAGATTCTTCATTTTCTTTAATATCATTTTTAACTTTGTCTATTCCTTCATAAATAACATGGGTAGATGGAAAAATTATTTTACATTTATCGCTAATAGAATCTAAAATATTTTGAGTACCTTCTTCTCCAACCAATTTTATTTTTTCATCTTTTTCTTGTGTTGATTCACTCTTAATCCTTGGCACATCAGTTACACCAGCTAAATGATGAACTATATCTGCGTCTTTAAAATATTTCTTTACAAGATCTTTGTTTAAAATATCGCCATGGACAAATTCCATATTCCAATTACGAATTTGATTAACTCTTTCTGAAATAAATCTATTATCAATCACAAAGATTTTGTGATGCCAACTAACGCCAGAATAAATTTTACAAAGCTCTGTCCCGATATATCCCAAGCCGCCTGTAATGATGATTTTTTTTACCATATAATTGTCTATTTACATTTACTTATATTAAATTTTATTATAACTCAATTATGATGAATATCTACGATTGCTTCCAATATTTTGATGAAGACCTTCTATTGGATATCAGGCTTAATGTTTTAAATCAATATGTTAAAAAATTTGTAATAACTGAGGCCACTTATACTCATAATGGGGCTAAAAAAAAATTAAATTTTAATATTAATAATTTTAAAAAATTCAAAGATAAGATTGATTATTTAGTTGTTGATCAGCCTCCTGATAATCTTCTGAAACTTGTTAAAAATGAGCCTGAACTTAAAAAAGGAGAGAAATTAATTTTAAATGGAATGGCTAGGGATTATTTTCAGAGAGAAAATTTAATCAAAGGACTAAATGATGCAGAAGAAGATGATATGGTGCTAATAAGTGATTTAGATGAAATACCAAATCTATCAAAATTAGATTTATCAGAAATTAAAAATAAAATTATTATCTTTGAACAAAAGATGTTTTATTACAAATTAAATTTAGTTTATAAAAATTGCTCCTGGTATGGAACAAAAGCATGTAAAAAAAAATATCTAATCTCACCACAATGGTTAAGAAATATTAAAGCAAAAAAATATCCTAGCTGGAGATTTGATCTTTTGTTTTCAAAAAAAAAATATACCGATTTATTTTTTGTTAAAAATGGTGGTTGGCATTTTACTTATTTAAAGACACCTGAAGATTTAGAAAAAAAACTTTTAAATTTTGCACATCATTATGAGTTTGAAAAAAGTGGTTTAAAAATTAGTGATATTAAAAAATTTATGGCTGAAAAAAGAGTAGTATACGATCACAATGTTGATCAAAAAGACTATAAATGGTCAGGAAAGTCTAGATTAAAAAGAATACAAAACAGTTTTTTACCATCATATATTTCCTCGAATTTAGAAAAATATAAAAACTGGCTTGATTGAAAATTATTAATGTGTGCTTAATTCTTCTTTTTTAGCTTTGTTTTTTTCTGCAATTTGGTCTACTTCAACCCATTCAACCCGTTTTAAAGGTTTAATCAAAGCAACTTTTAAAACTTCATCTACATTTTTTACAGGAATAACTTCCATTGTCTCTAATATAGTTTTCGGAACTTCAACTAAATCTTTTTTATTTTCCATAGGTATTAATACTTTTTTAATTCCTGCTCTATGAGCTGCCAATAATTTTTCTTTTAATCCTCCAATAGGAAGAATAATCCCTCTCAAAGTAATCTCACCGGTCATTGCAACTGTTTTATCAACTGGTATTTCTGTGATAGCTGAAATTATTGAAGTGACCATTCCTATTCCGGCTGAAGGCCCGTCTTTAGGAGTTGCTCCTTCGGGAACATGTATATGAAAATCTTTTTTATCAAATATTGGAGGTATAATTCCATACTCTAAACTTTTAGATCTAATATATGATTTGGCTGCTTTAACAGACTCTTGCATAACATCGCCTAATTTTCCTGTAATTTGCATTTTACCTTTACCTGGCATCACTGCGGACTCTATTTTCAAAATTTCTCCACCTACTTCAGTCCATGCGAGTCCTGTCACCACTCCTACCCTATTTGTATCCTCTATTTCTCCATAATTAAATTTCTGCACTCCTAATAGATCTTTAATATCTTCTTCTTTTACAGGATTATTAATTTTTTCCTTATTATCTATTTTTTTAACAAGCTTTCTTGCAATTTTAGATATTTCTCTTTCTAGGTTTCTAACTCCTGACTCTCTAGTATAATTTCTTATAATTTTTCGATTAACTTTCTCATCAATGTTCCATTCATCTTTTTTTAATCCATTATTCTCGCTTTGTTTTGGAATTAAAAAATTTTGAGATATATTTACTTTTTCGTCTTCCGTATATCCAGATAATCTGATTAATTCCATTCTATCAAGTAGAGGAGGTAAGATGTTTAATGTATTTGCAGTTGTTACAAACATAACATCAGATAAATCATAATCGACTTCTAAATAATGGTCGTTAAATTCTTTATTTTGTTCTGGATCAAGTGCTTCTAATAATGCAGAAGAAGGATCACCTCTATAATCATTTCCAACTTTATCAATCTCATCTAATAAAAAAAGTGGATTTTTAGTTCCTGCTTTTTTCATCATTTGTATGATCTTTCCAGGCAAAGAACCTATGTAAGTTCTTCGGTGTCCTCTAATTTCTGCTTCATCTCTAATTCCTCCAAGTGAAATTCTTATAAACTTTCTGTTTGTAGCTCTTGCTATTGATTTACCTAAAGATGTTTTTCCAACACCTGGTGGCCCCACTAAACATAAAATAGGACCTTTCATTTTTTGAATTCTTTTTTGAACAGCTAGAAATTCAATTATTCTTTCTTTGACTTTTTCCAAACCATAATGATCTTCATCTAATATTTTCTGTGCATTTTTTAAATCCGTATTTATCTTTGATTTATTAGACCAAGGTAATTCTGTCATCCAATCCAAATAATTTCTAACCACAGTGGCTTCAGCCGACATTGGACTCATAGATTTTAATTTCTTTAATTCAGATAAACATTTTTCTTTAGCTAGTTTTGGCATTTTTGCATTAGCAATAGCTTTTGAAATACTTGTTAATTCATCTTTACCTTCATCAATTTCTCCAAGTTCTTTTTGGATAGCTTTTAACTGTTCGTTCAAATAATATTCTCGTTGGGTTTTTTCCATTTGATTTTTTACTCTACCTCTAATTTTTTTCTCAACTGAAAGAACGCTAGTTTCCTTTTCAATAATTGTATGAATTTTCTCTAATTTTTTTTTCAAGTCTATAATTTCTAACAATTCTTGTTTTTGGAAAATTGTAATACTTAAATTTGATGAAATATTATTTGCAATTTGCGAAGCATTTTTTAAATTATGCAGAATATTTGTGGCGTCATTAAAATCTTTTTTATTTAATACTAATAATTTTTCATATTTTTTTACTAGACTTGTAGCAAAAGTATCTAGATCTTTTGAAACATTTTGATCTTCTACAGCCTCAACTTCACAAGTTAAGAATCTATCGTCTTTGTTGTTGTATTTTAATATTTTAACTCTTTTTTCGCCCTCCACCAATACTTTAACTGTACCATCTGGTAATTTTAAAAGTTGAAGGATCTTGCTTAAACAACCATAGCTAAAAAGATCTTTATCTTCTGGATCATCTATTTCAGAGTTCTTTTGTGTTACTAAGACAATTGATTTGTCTGATTTCATTACTTCTTGTAAAGCTTTTATTGATTTTTCTCTTCCAACAAATAACGGAACTACCATTGATGGAAATATTACTATATCCCTTAAAGGCAAGAGAGGTTTAATATAAGAAGCTTTCATTATTAAGTTATATGGCAATTAATATGTTAATTTCAAGAAACAAATTATAATTAAGCTACAGATGTTGATTGTTTTTTCCCGTATGTAATAATCGGCTCGGAGACTCCTTTAACTGATGGTTTGTCAACCGTAACCTTTATTATGTCTTCCATATCAGGTAATTCAAACATTGTTTTTAAAAGGATATTTTCTAAAATTGATCTTAAGCCTCTAGCGCCAGTTTTTTTGGAAATTGCTTTTTTAGCAATTTCTGAAATTGCCTCATCTTTAAATTCTAATTCAACATTTTCAAATTCAAACAATCTTTGATATTGTTTTATCAAAGAATTTTTTGGTTCTTTTAAAATTTTTACTAATGATTTTTCATCAAGATCATTTAATGTTGCAATAATTGGCATTCTTCCAATAAATTCTGGGATTAATCCATACTTTATTAAATCCTCCGGTTCTAGTTGTTTCATAATTTCTGATAATGATCGTTCTTTATAATCTTGAACTTTAGCACCAAAACCTATGGAACTTCCTTTTCCTCTACTATCAACCAATTTATCAAGTCCTGCAAATGCGCCGCCACAGATAAATAATATGTTTGTTGTATCAACTTGTAAAAATTCTTGTTGAGGATGTTTTCGTCCTCCTTGAGGAGGAACACTTGCAATAGTTCCTTCCATAATCTTAAGTAAAGCTTGTTGCACTCCCTCACCAGAAACATCTCTAGTTATTGATGGATTCTCTGATTTTCTACTAATTTTATCTACTTCATCAATATAAACAATTCCTCTTTGAGCTTTTTCAACATTGTAATCTGCGGATTGTAAAAGTTTTAAAATAATATTCTCTACATCTTCACCAACATAACCTGCTTCTGTTAATGTTGTTGCGTCAGCCATTGTAAATGGAACATCTAAAATTCTTGCAAGAGTTTGAGCTAATAAAGTTTTACCACAACCAGTTGGTCCGACCAAAAGTATATTTGATTTTGATAATTCTATATCTTTGTTGTTTTTTGTTTCATGGTTTAATCTTTTATAATGATTATGAACAGCCACAGATAAAATTTCTTTAGCAAATTTTTGACCTATCACATAGTCATCCAAAACATTGCATATTTCTTTAGGAGTAGGAACTCCGTCTTGATGTTTTACTAATGAGCTTTTGTTTTCTTCTTTGATAATGTCCATACAAAGTTCGACACACTCATCGCAAATAAATACAGTTGGACCTGCGATAAGTTTTCTAACTTCGTGTTGGCTTTTTCCACAAAAAGAACAGTAAAGAATATTTTTATTATTTTTTTCAGTCATAACGAATCAATAGATATATAATAAATGTCTCAAATATTCTTATCAAGCTGAAGTTGTAAGTAAACCTATATATTGTGCTTTACTTTCTTTTTTCCACAACAGAGTCAATCAAACCAAATTTCTTAGCATCATCTGCTGTCATAAAATTATCTCGTTCTAAAGCCTTGGCAATTTCATCAACTGATTTGCCTGTGTGTTTAGAGTATATTTTGTTGAGTCTGTCTTTTAAAGAAAGAATCTCTTTAGCGTGAATTTGTATGTCGGTTGCCTGTCCTTGAAATCCTGCGGATGGTTGATGTACCATAATTCTTGAATTTGGTAATGAATACCTTTTACCCTTCTCTCCTGCTGCTAATAAAAAAGAACCCATTGAAGACGCCTGCCCAATACATAAAGTAGAAACAGGTGAATTAATATATTGCATAGTATCATAAATGCCAAGTCCAGCAGTAACTAGCCCTCCTGGGCTATTAATATAAAAATTAATCTCTTTTTTAGGATTTTCAGACTCTAAAAATAAAAGCTGAGCGGTTACTAAGGATGCGACTGAATCGTTTACCGGTCCAACTAAAAAAACTATTCTTTCTTTTAAAAGTCTTGAATATATATCATATGCTCTTTCTCCTTTGCTTGTTTGTTCAACAACCATAGGGATAAGACTATTCATTTGTTCTTCGTAATCGCGACTCATAGAACGACTTATACAACTATTGGTTACTTTTTACTAATTTTTTTTGATTTTGCTTTATTTTTATTGGAAGATTGAGTTTCTTTTGTATTACCTTGGTCAAGATTTGCTTTATTAAATTCAGATATAATTTTCTCAGCTTCTTTTGTGTTAATATTTCTAATCTCAAGTTTAATTTTTGATTTGATCAAAGTAATAATTTTTTCTTCATAAATTGAACCTTTTAAACTTTGAGATGCGCTAGGATTTTTTTGATAATAATCAAGCACCATCTTTTCCTGTCCAGGCATTCCTTTTATTTGCTTTTGAATTTCAGCTCTCACCTCATCATCAGAAACTTTTAGATTATTCTTTTCTCCATATTCATTAAGCAGTAAACCTAATTTAATTCTAGACTTTGCAATTTTTTCATTATTAGCTTTATGTTTTTCTTTTTCTTCTTCTTTTAAACTTTTTGTCATTGTTAAAATTTCTTGATCTATTAAGTTTTTAGGAAGATTTAACTCATGATTTTTTTCTATTTGATCCAATATCTCTTTTTTTGTAATTGAGTTTAAGGCTTGTGAATATTGGCTAGAAATTTGATTTTCAATTAATTTTTTTAAATCATTTAAATTTTTAACTCCCATGATTTTAGCAAAATTATCATCAATTTTATTTTCTTTAGCTTCTTTTACATTTAAAATCTTGCATTCAAATTTTGTTTTTTTATTTGCTAATTCTTTTTTTGGATGATTAGCTGGCAATACTGCGTCTAAATTTTTTAAATCATTTTTCTTAACACCAACTAATTGTTCATCAAAACCTTTTAAAAATAAATCTTTTCCGAGTTCTAATTGAACACCCTTTCCTTCACTGCCTTCAAATTTATTTCCATCAAGTGTAGCAGAGTAATCAAAAACAACTTGATCGCCAATTTTTGCTTTTTCACCTTCTCTTTTATCTTCAAATTGTTTGTTTTGAATTGATAACTCATTTAGTTTTTCATTAATTATTTTTTCTTCAATTTTAACTTTGTATTCAATAGCCTTATATTTATCGAAAGATTTAAGCGCAATATCTGGCAATGAGTCTATTTGTAATTCATAATTTAAATCTTTTCCTTCTCCAAAAGTTTTTAAATCTATCTTCGGTTGGCCAGCAACTTTTATTTTTTTTTCTTCAATAGCTTTTGTAGAAGTTTCCCTTAGAATTTTATCTATCACTTCTCCATAAATAGATTTTCCAAATTGACTTTTAATTACCGAGGTAGGAACTTTCCCTGTTCTAAATCCTTTTAATGAAACCTCTTTTTGTAATTCATTAAGTCTCTCGTCCATCTTTTTCTGTATTGTTTTTTTATCAACAAATACTGATAGAATTGTTCTAAGACCTTTCTTTGATTGTACTTCTGTTTTCATATTTTTTGGTGGGCAAGAAGAGACTCGAACTCTTAAGCCTTGCGGCACTGGTTTCTAAGACCAGCGCGTATACCAATTCCGCCACTTGCCCAATTATTAATTTTTAATGGTTTATATAACATTATTGTGTAAACTTAAATGTAAGAAATATAGAATATTAAATTCACTTTTCAAATTGATTGAGGAAATGTATAAAATTAAAAAAAATAATCAAAGCTTAATAATCCTTATATCAATAATAATATTTTCTTACGCGCTTGGATTTTATTTAAATGAAGATAGTGCAGGTGGTGGTAAAATTGATTATATCAACCATGAATGGGGCACAATCCAACTTTTTATAAATAACGATCTAAATATTGCTTTAAATAGTGCTTTGTATGAATCATCTAGAACGCCACTTTTTTATATCATTAATAAATTTATCCCATTTAATAACGATCTTGAGAATTTAAGATTATTCTGGTTTTCTTTTTCAATAATTATACCTTTTTTATTTTACTACACTTTAAAACTTATTATTTTAGAAAAATTAAATAAAATTCATATCGCTCTATTTACTTCTATAATTTTAATAAGTCCGTATTTTAGAACAAATGCTTATTGGCCTAGCAGTGAAAATTTAAAAATTTTTTTTGTAATACTGTCTTTATTCTTTTATTTTTTCTTAATTAAAAAAAATAATAACAATAAATTTGAATTATACTTTTTTTCAAGTTTAAGCATTTTTTCAGCCTATTGTGCATTTTATACGGATCAGAAAGCTTTTTTCTTGGTAGCTTTAATATATTTTGATTTAATCAGAAGGAATAATCTAGTTTTCTTTCTGATATTTAGTTTTCTAAATTTTTTGTTATTTCTGCCAACAATTTATTTATTTATTTCTTGGGGTGGGCTTGTCCCATTTGAAAGCCAATTTAGAGTCTCAAAATATACTCAAGGAACTAATATTTTTATTTCTACTATTGGTATATATTTTGCTTTAATTTTTATATCAAATTTTTTTAGAGTAAATTTTTGGAAAAAAATTAATTTTAAGCAAATTGATCTTATCTTAATTTTTGCCTTGGCTATATTCTCGTTTTTTACCCTTCCAGTAGAACCAATAACTTTTGGTAGTGGAATTATCTCAAAATTACTAGGAATAATTTCAATTAAATTGAATTTTGATTGGAACATAATTAAATATGTTTATTTTCTGATAAACTTATTGTTTATTGGGATAATCTTCTTGCTTGTTAAAAAAACTTCAAAAAATCTAATAATTTTATTATCTTTCTTGCTAGTATATAATTTAACTTCTGTAACCTATCAATCCTACGTTGATCCAATATTTTATATTATAATATTAACAATTTTAGATTTTAAAAAAGATATTGTTATTTTTGATAAAAAAACTTCTTATCTTTTTCTATTTTTTTATGTTTTTATGTTGTCTGGCTCAATAATAATGAGAAATTATATTATTTAGATTTAAAATCTTTTATTTCTTTGATTATATATTTTTCTCTTCCGCGTGCTTGTTCAAAAATTCTTGCAATATAAATTCCCATTATTCCAAGAGTGAATAATAGAATTCCTGAAAAAAAAGAAACAGCTATTAAAATCCCAGTTGTTCCAGGTATAGCTAAATCATTAAATTTTGCATAAAACGCATAAGCAATAAGTACGACTGAAAAGAGAAGTGAAAAAAAACCTAAGAATATTCCAATATACAATGGTTTTAAAGAATATGATGTGACTCCATTAATAAATTCAGTGATTGGTCCTTGTGAGAATAATGAAAATTTAGATTTTCCATGTGCTCTTGCTTCGCGAGTATAGTAAACAAAACTTTGTTTATAACCTACCCATACTGATAAACCCCTGACATAAGGTCTAAATTCTTTTTGAGATAATATTTTTTGTAAAACTCTTTTTGAAATTAATTTAAAATCTCCAGCTTCAATTGGTAAATCAATTTCAGAAAGTCTATTAATTGTTTTGTAAGCAAGTTTGGTAAAAAATAATTTTATACCACTTTCTCCAAGTCTTTTTTCTCTAACTGTATGAACAACGTCATGACCTTTTTCAAATTCGGTTAAAAGCTTTGGTATTACTTCAGGTGGATCTTGTAAATCAGAGTCTAAGTAAACTACACAATCACCAGAAGAATGTTTAAAACCAGCAAGAACACATGGTCCAACTCCAAAAGTTCTGCTCATATTGATAATTTTTATCATATATGATTCTTGCAGTTCTTCTAAAATTTTTTCAGAATTGTCATTTGAGTCATCATTTACGAAAATTAGCTCATACTTATAATTTTCTATTTTCTTAAATGCAGTATCAACCCTGCTAATAAGCTCTTTTAAATTTTTTTCTTCATTTCTAAATGAAAAAACTATCGAAACTAATTTCATAAATTTTATTATTTAACTTTTTAACAATAACTTAAAATGATAAAAAAGTAACTGTTCAATTTAAAATTATGAATAAAATTGATTTAGTGATTCTTGCTGGGGGTAAAGGAACCAGAATTAAACGTCTTTTACCCAATAAACCGAAGCCTATGGCGCAATTTAATAAAAAAATCTTTATAGAATATATTATACAGAATTTTAGTAAGTATGATTTTGAAAATATTTATATTTTAACTGGTTACAAATCTGAAATAATTTTCAAAAAATTTCATAACAAAAAATATAATTTTACTAATATAACGTGTGTTAAAGAAAAAAAACCGATGGGTACTGGTGGTGCTCTTTACAAACTAAAAAAAAAGAAAATAAATAATTTTATTTTAGTTAATGGAGACACTATTTTTGATATAAATTTGAATTCTTTAGTTAAGTCTATAAAGAAAAATTGTATTGCTTCAATAGCTCTTATAAAAAATAATGAAAATAAAAAAAATAAAAAACTCAATAATCTAGATATCAAAGATGGAATTATCGTTAAAAAAGGTAAAGCTAAATTTATGAATGGAGGAATATACTATCTTACAAAAGATATATTCAAATATGTCAAAAATAAATATTTGTCATTAGAAAAAGATATATTTCCTAAGTTAATAAACACGAATAAAATTTCAGGCAAATCATTTAAAGATTTTTTTATAGATATTGGAACACCTCATGATTTTAAAAGAGCTAAAAATGTATTACTTAATTATTTCAAAAAACCTGCGGCTTTTTTAGATAGAGATGGGGTAATAAATCAAGATTATGGTTATATTTATAAATCTAAAGATTTCATTTTCAGAAAAGGAGTTTTAAAAGGCTTAAAATATTTAATTAAAAAAAATTACTATTTATTTGTTGTTACTAATCAAGCAGGTATTGCAAAGAATATTTTTAAAGAAAAAGATTTTTTTAATTTACACAAAAATTTAAAAAAGAAACTTGCATTAAAAAATATTTATTTTGATGAAGTTCAATTTTGTCCTTTTCACCCAAAGGGTAAAATTAAAAAATATAAAAAGAAAAGTTCTTTAAGAAAACCTGGTAATAAAATGATAAGAAATTTAATGTCTAATTGGCTAATAATTAAAAATAAAAGCTTTATGATAGGTGATAAATTATCTGATCAACAATGTGCGTTTAAAAGCAAGATAAAATTTGAGTATGCTCGTGAGAATTTTTTTAAACAGGTTGAAAAAATAGTAAATTAATAATTATTTATAACTTTGTTCTTATCGTTAGTAAAAATTTGTATTAATTCTGATATACCATCTTCTAAAGAAATTTGAGCTTTAAACCCTTTTTTTTCAATTTTTTTGTTACTAACAAAATAATCTCTTTTATCTGGATCTTTTCTATTGGTTACAATTTTAATTCTTAACTTCTTGTATTGTTTTTGTATTTTTCTAGCTAACATTATTTTGCTGATATTTGCAGAAGATAAACCTAAATTATATACATTATCTTTTAATCGATTAAAGTTTTTCATCGTAAAGATTATTGCATTCACAACATCCCTTACATGAATAAAATTTCTTCTAAAATGTGGTTCAAACAATGTTAGTTTTTTCTTTTTTATAGCAGTGTATACAAAATTATTTACTAATAAATCGCTTCTCATTCTATAGCTATGTCCAAATACTGTAGCTAATCTAAAACAAACATGATTTTTTATTTTTGATCTAACTAAGTCTTCACCATCACATTTAGTTCTTCCATAAAGTGAAATTGGTTTAAGAGGACTTTTTTCATCACAATATTTATTTTTTTCACCTATGCCGTAGCCAGAATTGGTCGTTAAATAAATTACTTTATTTTTTTTTGTTGCTAAATTACATAAGGTTTTTATCGAACCTAAATTTGTACTTAATGCGTCTTTTTTAAATTTTTTGCACAAAGGAGCGCCAACAAGTGCTGCCAAAGGTATTATAAAGTCATGTTGTTTAATTAGTTTTTTCATTAAACTCACTTTTCTAATATCGTCACAAATTAATTTAAAGTTTTTGTGAAAATAAAGGTGGTTTAATGATCCTTTGTCATACTTAAGTAGGTCTACAACAGTTACTATATGGCCTTCTTCTAACAATTTAGTACAAAGCATTGAACCAATGTAACCTGCTCCTCCTGTAATAAGTATCTTGCTCATAATTTATAAAAGTTTAGATATTTTGTCTCTTTTGCTTAATATTGGTTTTTTTACAGGCCATTTTATTTTAAGCTTTGGATCATTCCATCTGTAACTGTTTTGTTTATTGGCATCAATGTATTTTCCCTTATAGCTCCACTTATAATGCAATATACATGTTTTGGTTAAACACAAATGTGCGTTTGCATAATAAGGGGGTACTAAAATAATTTTTGGTTTTTTATAATCTAATGTCCATTTCTTATGCTTTAAATAGTTTTTTGAATTTTTTCTCATGTCAACTACGACTAATAAAAATTTTCCGTAAATACATGTAATCATTTTCCAGGATTTAAAATCACAATGAATGCCTCGTAGCGTCTTATGCTTTGAGAGTGAAAATTTATCATGATTAAACTTTATCTTATTAAAAACTCCCTTTTTCCATGTTGTCCATAAAAAGCCTCTATTATCTTTAAAACTAGAATTTTTTATTATCTTTATATCTTTAAACATAAAATTTTAGTGCAGTTGATCACCTTTAATTTTTCTCTTTAATTTTATTTTTGTCATTTCAATTATGTTTTCTGCTGCTTTTTTTCCAAATTTTTTTTCTATAAGTTGCAAAAATGGTTTGTGGTTATGATATTTATTAAACGCTTCATCTCTCAATGTTATAACTTCTTTAGCTGATAATTTTTCTGTTGGTAAAGGTAAAGTTTCGTAAGAATGAAAAGAATACCCTTCATAGTTTTCTGGTAATTTTATTCCTTTTTTTAATGCATCTTTATATAAAAAACTTCCGGGTAACGCCATAGCGCCGTATGTGTTCCATCCTGCTGTACATAATTCTAAACTCAATTTAAATGTTTTTTCAATTGTTTCTTTTGTGTCTCCTGGTAACCCGTATATATAATTAGCCATTACATTAATATCTGCTTCATGCACTTCTTCTATTACCTTTTTAACATCTACATCCTCAAATTTTCCTTTATCAACCTCAAGTCGAACAGATTTCTCTCCACTTTCAATTCCAAGTGCTAGCCATTTTATTCCTGCACTTCTTACTAATTTTAAAATTTCATGACGTTTAACCGTATCGATCCTGCTATAGCTCCATATTCTTAAAGAGTCGTCTTTGTTTCTTTTAGCTAACTCTTTGCATAAAGGTAAATAGTATTTAGGATTTAGTAAAAACATTTCATCTACTATTCTTATCGTTCGCACGCCCATTGAAATAAGTTTATCGAATTCTTTTATGATAAACTCTGGTGACCAAAAACGCATACCGCTAAAATCTGAAGCTACTCCAACTTCGTCAGTATTATTTCTATTAACAATATTGATCATGCAAAAATTACATTTAAAAACACATCCCAAACTTGTTTGAATGCTTGCGTAAGGACTTCTTTTTTTAAAATCATACTCAGCATGCCACATTGGAGCTCTGTATAAATCTAATGGTTTATCTTTAAATGGCAGTAAATCCCAAGCGTAACCTGGTAAGTCAATATCCATTCTTTCTGTAGGAACAACTTTTTCTGGTTGATTTATTAAAATTTTATCGTTCTCCCTATAGGCAATGCCTTTTATACTTTTTAGAGTTGATGTAGTAAAGTTTTCTAATTTAAGGACATTTCTTAAAGCATAAACTCCTTCATTTGTAAAAATAAAATCTATATTTTTTTCTTTTTCCAAAGTCTCTTTTGGTAAGGCTTGAGCATGTGAGCCAATTAGTGAAATACTTTTGCCAATTTTATTATTTTTTAAATAATTGATAACATTAACTGCCCCACTCATGTTTGTTGTTCCTGCGTTAACATTTTGTCCATAAACAACCATGCATATAAGTTTTGGTGACATTAATTTAATTTTTTTAAAAATCTCTTCTTCACTAAGATTTTCAGCTGCTGCGTCTAAAATTTTTGGATTAAAATTTACAGATCTTATAGATTGCGCTAACAATAATGCCCAGGTTGGAGGTTCTATTGCAGAATAGGTTTCTGATAACTTTTGGTAAGATTTTTTAGAATTTGAAGGTATTACAAATACACAATCAATACCTGATTTTTTTTCCATTTAAATGTTAATTTTATTTAAAACTGTAGTAATTTGTTTTATTTTATTTTTCTTAAGAGAAGGATAATTTCCAATATAATAACCAAAAAAATGAATATGGTCTACTTTTTTAAAGTTACTAAAATTAATTTTTTTAGAAAATTCTTTTATATAAGGTTGACGTAATTGATTTCCTCCTCCTGCTGTACCTCTCCTAAATTCTATTCCGTTTTTAATTAAAGTTTTTTCAAATAAATTTCTTTTACTAATATTTTTGGTGTTTAAAATTATTGGAAATGCATAATTACTGTTTCCTTTCAAGTCGAATGCTTTCCAATATTTATTTCCATCTAGGAGGTTAAGAAAATATTTAAAATTATTTGACCTATTAGAGTTATTTTTACTTAAATTTTTTAATTGGTTTAAGCCTATTGCGGCTCCTATTTCAGTATTTCTAAAATTCAAAGCAGGATATAAAAAAGTAAATTGTGGTGACAAAGTTTTATTCTTTTTTATTACTTTTTTTTCAAAAGATTTGTTTCCGGACTCTCGCAACATTCCATGAGATCTAAGAATCCTAGACATTTCGTAAATCTTCTTATCATTTGTGCAAATCATGCCTCCTTCTATGGTGGTCATATGATGAGCATAATAAAATGAAAAATTCGAAATTAATCCAAAAGTTCCAAGTTTTTTATTTTTAAAAGTTGCGCCATGACTTTCACAAACATCTTCTATTAAATGAATTTTTTTTCTTTTTAAAGTTTTAAGTAATTTTTCATTAAGTCCATTAAAACCTAACGTGTGAGTTATGAAAACAGCTAAAGTTTTTTTAGATATTTTCTTAATAACTTGATTAATATCCATTGATAAATTTTCTAAATTAGCATCAACAAAAACAGGTTTAAATCCGTTCATAACTACTGAGGCTACATCCGAAATCCAAGTAAGTGATGGTACTATAATTTCATTTTTATTCTTATTTTTATTAGAATATTTAAGTATCGCCAAAGTAATAAAATTTGCTGATGCGCCTGAGTTTACAAAAGTTGAATGTTTAACACCAAGCCATTTTGACCATTTTTTTTCAAACTGTCTTACATTTTTTGATTGAGTTAAAATCAAATTTTTTACATTTATAACTTTTTTAACTGCATTCATGTCAGAACGCGTAAAATTATTTTTCATTAAAGGATGATTTATTTTCATAGATTGTTCAGTATAACTTGGCTTCCATCTTTTGTAAAATTAAAGGGCACATTAATTATATTTTTATATCTCTTAAAAAATTTTTTTGCATTTTTATTTTTCATGTACATAAGTAGAAATCCTCCGCCACCAGCACCTAGCAGCTTGCCTCCTAGAGCACCGTATCTAATAGCTTCATTGTACAATTCATCAATTTTATTATTTGTAATAAGTTTGCTTAAACTTTTCTTTTCTACCCAAGAAATATTTAAAAGCCTTCCAAAATCATCTACGTTACCTGAGTCTAAAATCTTCTTACCTTCATTCACGTAACTCATTATTTTTTCTATATGATTTTTTTTACTTTTTGTTAATTTTCTAACATAAGTATTTGCAATTTTGTGCGCTGTTCTATTTATTCCGGTATAAATTAAAATTAAATTCTTGTTTAATTTTTCAATGTTTCTACTAGATGATATTCTTTGAACTTTAATTTTATTATTTTTACTAAATATTATTTTATTAAAACCGCCATAAGAAGCTATTGTCTGGTCTTGAGATCCCACAACTTCTCTCATAATTTTTTGTTCAAATTCAATAGTTTTTTTAGCAAGTTGGTCTTTTGATAATTCTTGATCTTTCATTTTATATAAAGCTTTACTTAGCCCAACTGCAAAACATGAACTCGATCCCATACCGCTTCTTGCTGGCAAATCTCCATCATAGTGTATCTCTAAACCTTGTTTGATTTTTAAATGCTGCAGAAGCCTTTTAACCGCTCTATGTTGAATTTGATTGATGTCTTTTACATTCTCAATTTTTGACCAAACTATTCTATACTTATGTTTAAAAAATTTAGGTAAAAATCTACATGAAATATATATGTATTTATCTATAGTTGTTGATAGAACCATCCCACCATATTTTTTATACCATTCCGGATAGTCGCTACCTCCTCCAAAAAAAGATATTCTGTATGGCGTTTTGGTTATAATCATTTTTTATTTCTCGTTGTAATAATCTCCAAACTCAACAATTATAGTATTTCTTCCATCTATTCTGGTAAATGCTTTCTCATAAGCTGGAAAAATATCGTCTGGTTTATTTAATTTTATAACATCGATTGTTGTACACATTTTTTTTATCGACTCTGTAAAATCACCTATATGTTGATGCTGAGGATGAAGCGGTCTTTGAGAGCCAACTCCTGTTCTTATAATTGCTTTAATATTTTTTTCTTTACCTGTCATTATATTGTACTTATCGATGTGATTGATAAGTTGATTCATTCCATACAATAAAAAATTCCATCTTGGAAATATGCTTATAGGAATATTGCCATCCATAGCTAAACCTAAAGTCATTCCCATTTGCATTTCTTCAGCAACTGGTATTTCTAATAATTTTTTTTTAGGGACATCAGACAATGTATTTGACATTGCAGTTCCTGGAACCTCAACTGCCTGACCAATAAAAATTGTATCTTTTTGGGAACCTAAAAAATCCATGGATCTTTTTAATTCATCAAAATACTTTTTTTTCAAAATTGAACTCTCTTTCCAGCGCCTGCATGAGGATATTCCAGGTCATACTTATAATAAGTCACATAATCATCTGAAACATTTTCATAGGTAAGTTTTGTTTGAGACCAAGCGGTTCTGGTATCTGTGCATACTGATTTTTTATTATCTTCGATGATGAAATGGATTGGTAATTTTTTATTTCTACTATATTTTATACATTCATGTGCAATACCAGTTTCTGATGTCATATCTCCAATGAAAGTGTAAACTTTGTCATTGCTATTATTTCTTTTTAATGAGAGAGCAACGCCAACAGCTGTTGGTAAATTGCCTCCAACTATTGCAGATGAATATATTTTATAATCAGGAAAACAAAGAGATATCGATTTTCCATCTAAGATTTCTTTTTTAAGTTTTTTTTCAGGAACTCCTTTAAGCAGGCATTGATAATGAGATCTCCATGAACAAAAAACCCAGTCTTGTTTCTTTATTTTTTTAAAAAAATTTATTAAAAAATCCTCATTACCAGAATAAAGATGAATGGGAGCTCTAATTTTTTTATTATTGAAAAGTTCTGCTATTTCTTTTTCAAAATTTATTAAATCTTTTTTTTCCATTTTTTGAATAAACTTTTAATTAGGTGGGTATTCTCTTTTGCCAATAATCAGATCACACACAGTTAATAACCAAAGTTGGTGGGTATTTTCTATAAAATTATAAGCTTTGCTGTCTATCCATAAATTAATATCGCCTAACTTTGATAATGGGTTGTCTTTCTCATGGCCAGTTAATGTAATAATTTTCGAAATCTTTTTATTCTTTGCTGCCTTACATGCGTTAATCATGTTTGGTGACTTTCCGCTCGAAGAAATCAAAATTAAAGTATCTCTACTTTCGCCATAAAATTCAATAGCTTTCTCTATCCATCGCTCATACCCATAATCATTTGAGAAACACGTTATAAGATCTGCTTCATTGTAATTCACAGATCTTATTCCAGCATTTTTAGTCAGATCAACACTAACATGGCTGGCTATAGCTGCGCTCCCTCCATTACCAAAAATCATAACTTTTGAATTATTTTTTTTTATGTCTAATAAAATTTTTTTAATGAAAATAATTTTTTCAATTATTTCATCGCTAGGTATAATTAATGATGAAAAATCTTTTAAGTATTTTGTTACAAAATCTTTATCAGGCATAAAAATACATATTAATTAACTTTTAAGCATTTATAAAACACTATTTAATAGTTTTGTATAATCGCAAGTAAAATACAGTATAAAAGGCCAATAAAACAAAAAACCAACACCTGCTAAACAAGGGATTGTGCATGAAATATATTCCCGGTGAAACTAAAATCAAATAAACTATATTTAAATATAGAGATGTTAAGTGATTGTTGTTTCTTGAAGGATAATTTTTTTCTAAATATTTATATACCAACATATGTAAGTGGTTTTGATCTGGTAAGAGAGGTGATTTTTTTTGTAATAATTTTCTAAAAAAAGAAAAAAACACCTCATAAAATAGATAGAATAACAGGATACAAAAAAAAAATGCGGAAAGAGTGGTATCTAAATTGTTCGTAAAAATTATATTTAAAGCTATTAAAGATCCAAATAGATAAGATCCGCTATCGCCAAGAAAAATTTTAGCTCTTGGAAAATTGAAAAGAAGAAAACAAAGTAAAATTATAATCTGAGCAGTTAAAAAAATTGAAAATTCAAATATATTATTATTTAAATTTATATACAATAAAACAGAATTTATAATTAATGAATTAATGACTAAAAGTCCGTTGAAACCATCAATTAGATTTGCTCCATTCACGATAAATAAAAAACATAAAAGCACAAAAATTGTAGAAAAAATTTTATTATCTAACCATGAGCTTAAGAAAATTAAGTCAATATTTTTGATTTCTATTGATAATAGATTTATAAAAATAATTAAAAATATAATCATCAATATTAATCTTATATTTGAACTGACTCTTTTTTTAATATCGTCTAAATAACCAACTAAGAACAAGCTGGTACATACAAAAATATATTGATAAAGAATTTCCGAAAAAAGAAGGTAGTAGATACTCAAAAATATGAACAGAGATAATAATGCTGCTATTCCTCCGCTGCGTGAAATTGCTTCATTATGAAACGCCTGAGGTTTTAAAAAATCTTTATCTAAAAGAATTCCATCATTTAATTTATGAGAATATTTACTAGTAATTAAAAAAATAAAAAAGGTTATCAATGCAAAAATTGATAAAAAACCTAGCTCAATCGAATCTGTCTGCATTTTATTTTTCTATACCCTTGTTATTTGTTTTTACAATGTAAATACTTAGAATTATTATAATCAATGAAATTAAGACTCTCCAAGTAATTATTTCATCCATTAAAAAATACCCAAATATAACTCCGAATATTGGTATTAGGTAAGCCACATGTGCTTGAAAAACTAATCCATTTGTTATCAAAATATGAAATCTCAACATCCATGCAATTCCTGTAGCAAATATTCCTAAATAGATAAGTGACAAGGTTGACTCCAATGAAGGGTTCAGATTGTTCCATGGTTCCTGATAAAGGCAGAAAGGTAGAAGAGAAATTAATGACCAAATTACAGTAGAGGTAGTAACATTCTCAGTTCCTTTATTTTTTAAAAATTTTAAAGTTATTATTCCTCCAATCACATATAATGTGGATGCAAAAAGTATTATTAAAGCATAGATAAGATTGCTGTCTGAAATCACTATTTTGTCAAAAAATAAAATAGCAACTCCTAGAAAACCAATAATTACCCCAATGCCTTTTATTAAATTAAATTTTTCATTAGGTGTAAAGAAATGAGCTAATATTGTTCCGCTGAGTGGTGTCGAGCTCATTAGAATTGCAGATAAATAACTTTGAACTTTATCTGTACCATAAGCGATAAGTAAAAATGGCAGTGAAATGTTTACGAGTCCAACAATAGCGTAAATTTTCCAATCTTTTGAAAATGCCATTATTTTAATTTTTTTATAAAAACACCAAAGAACCAAGGGTACTGTTGCAAAAAAAACTCTAACAAAAACCAAGGTAAAAGTGTCGTAGGTATAAGTAGCTATTTTAATATTAAAAAAGGCAGATCCCCAAATTAGCGCAAGCAATACTAAAAGAAATAAATCTATTGGTTTAGCTTCTCTCATTTCAAGTACATTCGGATTATGTAATATATTGTGTTATGAATTAAATGCATATCTGCTATATGTTAATATCTATATCTTGAAATTAACTGATTATATATTAGATATGTTCAATACAGTTTTTAAATATTAATGCAATTTTAAAATAATATAGTAAGGATTTGCAATATGAGTTCTAAAAATGTTCTAAAATTAATCAAAGACAAACAGGTAGAGTTTGTCGATCTAAGATTTACTGATCCAAAAGGTAAGCTGCAGCATTTAACAATAGACTCTACAGTTGTTGATGAAAATATGCTTGATAAAGGTGTTTTCTTTGATGGCTCATCTATAGCAGGATGGAAAGCTATTAACGAGTCCGATATGATTTTAAAACCAGATTTAGATAGACCAATTATTGATCCTTTTAACTCACATACAACATTAAATATATTTTGTGACGTTTTAGATGCAGTTAAAAAAGATCCATATGAAAGAGATCCAAGAGGAACTGCAAAAAAAGCAGAGGCATATTTGAAAAAATCAGACATTGGTGACAAAGCTTACTTTGGTCCTGAGCCTGAATTTTTTGTATTTGATGATGTTAGATTTAAAAATGATATGAACGAAACTAGTTTCACAATTGATAGTTCAGAAGGTCCTTACAATACTGGTAAAAAATATGAAAACGGAAATATGGGTCATAGACCAGGAATTAAAGGCGGATATTTTCCAGTTCCACCAGTTGATAGTGCGCAAGATATGCGTGGTGAGTATTTAAAAGCTTTAAAAGACATGGGTGTTAAAGTTGAAAAACATCATCATGAAGTCGCTCCTAGTCAGCATGAATTAGGAATGTATTTTGGTACGCTAACTGATATGGCTGATAATGTTCAACTATATAAATATGCTGTACAAATGGTAACACATTCATTTGGCAAAACAGCTACCTTCATGCCAAAGCCGGTCAAAGGAGATAATGGATCCGGTATGCATTGCCACCAATCAATTTGGAAAGGGAGCACTCCGGTATTTATGGGTAAAGAATATGCAGGATTATCTAAAACGGCTCTTCATTATATTGGGGGAATTCTAAAACACGCTAAAGCAATAAATGCATTTTCAAATGCTACAACGAATAGTTATAAAAGATTAATTCCTGGATTTGAGGCACCAGTAATTTTAGCATATTCTGCAAGAAATAGATCTGCTTCTTGTAGAATCCCAATAATAATGAATCCTAAAGCTGCACGTTGTGAAATAAGATTTCCAGATGCTGCGGGCAACCCTTATTTAACTTTTGCATCGATGTTAATGGCTGGTATTGATGGTATAAAAAATAAAATTGATCCAGGTAAATCATTTGATGATGATCTATATTCTCTTTCTGAAAATGAAGTTAAGAAACTTCCAACAGTTTGTGGATCTTTAAGAGAAGCAATGCAAAATCTTGATCAAGATAGAAAATTTTTAACTCAAGGTGGAGTTTTTACCGATGATCAAATTGATTCATACATAGATTTAAAATTCCAAGAGATTTACAAATTTGAGCACACACCACATCCAATTGAATTTGAGATGTACTATAGTAGCTAATTTTTAAATTTTAAAAGACTCACCACAACCACATCGTTCTGTTTCATTGGGATTTTTAAAAACAAATTGAGATGAAAATTTTTCTTTTTTATAATCCATTTCTGTACCTAAAAGATACATTATAGCTTTTGGATCTATTAAGACTTTAACTCCTTTATCTTCAATAACTTCTTCGTTAGGCCTAACTTCTTTTGCATATTCCATGACATAGGACATGCCGGCACAACCTCCTGATTTTACACCTACTCTAACTCCAATAGTTGAGTTTTTAGCTTGTGACATAATCTCTTTAATTCTACTTACGGCTTTTTCGCTAAGTTTAATTACTTTTTCACTCATAAATTTAATTCCAATTTAGCTGCTTCTGACATTTTATCTTTGGTCCAAGGAGGATCCCAAACCAACTTAAGATCTACGTCTGAAACACCATCAATTTTTAGTATATTATTTTTAACCATTTTTGGCAAACTATCTGCGACTGGGCAATTAGGAGTTGTTAAAGTCATGTCTATATTGACTTTTTTCTCTTCAATAATCTCTATTTTATATATCAATCCTAATTCATATATATTCACTGGTATTTCTGGATCGTATATCTTTTTTATTTCTGAAATTACTTTTTCTTTTAATTTACTCATTTATATTTTTTCCTTCTAAAGCAGATATAAAAGTGTGCCACACCATAGTTGCGCATTTAACTCTCATTGGAAATTTTTTTACTCCAGATAAAGACATAATAGTTGTTTTTTGATCTTCATTTAAAATGTCATTGCTAACACTTGTTTTATCTTTAATCATATTTAAAAATTCATTTGTTATCTTTTTAGCTGTAATAAAATCTTTTCCTTTTATTATATCGGTAAGAATCGATGCAGAAGCTAAAGATATAGCGCATCCTTCTCCTTCAAAACTTAGATTTTCTACTTTCTTTTCCTTATTTAATTTTAAATAAATATGTACTTTATCTCCACAAAGAGGATTGTAAGCTTTAGCATCTTTATTAAACTTATCGCACTTACCTTTATTTCTTGGATTTTTTCCATGATCTAAAATAATCTCTTGATATAATTCTTTAAGTTCCATTTTATTTTTCAAAAATTTTTTTACATTTCTCTATAGCATTGCACAAAAAATCCATATCTTCTTTTGTGTTATAAATGCCTAAAGATGCTCTTGCGGTTGCCGCGACACCTACTTTGTCATGTAAAATTTGACAGCAATGATGTCCGGCTCTAATTGCAACTCCATCTTCATCTAAAATAGTAGCAATATCATGAGGGTGAATACCTTTTATAGTAAATGCAATTATAGATCCTTTCTCCTTCGGATTCCCTATAATTTTAACTGAATTGTTTTTTTTTAAGTTCTCTAAACCATATTCCATAACTTCTTTTTCATGTTTCATAATATTTTTTATTCCAATATCTTCAATAAATCTTATTGACTCTGAAAAACCAACTACCTCTGCAGTTTGTAAAGTACCTGCTTCATACTTTGTTGGGCTTCCGGGAAAAGTAATCTTATCTTTATTAACTTCTTCAATCATGCCTCCTCCTCCTTGATAAGGAGGTAATTTATCTAACCATTTTTTTTTAGCATATAAAATCCCAACTCCAGTTGGGCCATACATCTTGTGACACGAGAAAGCATAAAAATCGCAGCCTAGCTCTTGCATATCTAATTTCAAATGCGGAGCTCCTTGGCAACCATCAACGAGTACAGGTATATTTTTTGTTTTTGCCAAGTCTACAATTTTTTTAATTGGAAGAATCGCTCCAGTTACATTTGACAAATGAGTAATCCCAATAATCTTAGTTTTATTTGTTATTAATTTTTTAATTTCATCAATCTCTACTTCTCCTCTATCATTACACTTAGCAAATTTAATAACAGCACCTTTTTTTTCTCTTATAAAATGCCATGGTATATAATTTGAATGATGTTCTAACTCTGTTATTAAAATTTCATCTCCTTTATTAATAAATCTTTCTCCATAAGTTGATGCGACTAGATTAATTGCTTCAGTAGCATTTTTTGTAAATATGATTTCTTCTCTTGATTTTGCATTTATATATTTTTTAACTAGATCTCTGGTTTCTTCAAATCTGTTTGTTGCTGTTACCGCCAAACTATGAACGCTTCTTCCAACGTTTGAAAATTCCTTTGAATAAAACTTAGAAATTCTATCTATTACCCTTAAAGGCTTTTGTGATGAATTAGCATTATCAAGATATATTAATGGTTTTCCATTAATTTTATTTTTAAAAATAGGAAATTGAGATTTAATAAAATTAATATCCATAAATTTGTTTTTTCAATTTACCTTTAACAAAATTTTTAACCGAATTACTTTTAATCATCTCAATGACTTCATTTAAAAAACCATTAATTAATAATTTAGTTGATTCTTTTTTATCTAAGCCTCGTGTCATTAAATAATGAATTGCATCTTCATCCACCTTTCCAGAGGTAGATCCATGTGAACACTTAACATCATCAGCATAAATTTCTAATTCAGGTTTGGAGTCAAATTCAGAATTATCACTTAAAATCATTGCTTTACTTAGTTGATAGGCGTCAGTTTTCTGAGCGATATTTTTTACGTAAATTTTACCTTGATAAACACCTTTTCCATCTGAGCTTAGAACATTTTTGACTCTTTGATAACTTTTACAGTTAGGTGCTAAATGATTCATTTTAGTTTTAATTTCCTGATGATCATCTTTATTTAAAAATGATGCAGATTGTAAATTACATTCGCTATCTTTGCCTTCTAAATTAAATTCTAAATCTAATTTATTAAATCTTAATCCAGACGGAAAAATAAAAGTAGAGTATTTTGATTTTGATAACAGTTGGTTTTTTGAGAATTTATGAAAATATCCTTGGCTTTTATCTTTCTGAATGCATATATTTTTATAAACAGCATTATTTGCTAAAGCAACATTTTCATAAACATTATTTACAAATTTATGTTTTGATTCATTGATAATAAAATCAATAGTATGTAGTTCTGAATTTTTTCCAACTTTTATTTTATTTCTACTATTTAGAATGCTGTCTTTTAAATCTTTGGTAAATAAATTATAAATAATTACAGTTTTTTTAAACTTATAATTATCTTTTATTTCTAAATGATATCCTTTGTTAGCCAAAGCATGATTTAAACAAATCAAAGGATTGCTCTCATTTTCTTGTGAAAAATTTTTATTTTTAAAAATCTTAATCTTAATTTTATTTTTATCTTCAAATTTAAAATTGCTAGAATGTAATTCTCCATTTACAATGGCTACATAATTATGGTCAAAATCTTTTATAAAATTTATCTTTTTAACTTTAACACTTGTATTTTTTGTATTTAATTTTTTAAAATTTTTATAAATTATCTCTCTCAAATCTGAAAATTTCCAATCTTCATGTCTTTTATTTGGAAATCCATTTTTATTAAAAAAATTTAAATTTTTAATTCTAAAATCTTTTTCTCTTTTACTTGTTGTTTTTATCTTGCTGATCTCTTTAGAGTTAACTTGAAAACTGTTTGTCATTTTATTTTGTTATAACCTTTTTTTTCTAATTCTTCCGCCAATTCCATACAGCCAGATTTAACAATTTTTCCATCGGATAACACATGAACAAAGTCCGGCTTAATATAGTCTAATAATCTTTGATAATGAGTTATTACTAAGAAAGATTTTTTTTTATCTCGATATGAATTAACTCCATTAGCAACAATTTTTAATGCATCTATATCTAAACCAGAATCTGTTTCATCTAATATAACAAAATTTGGTTTTAAAATTTTCATTTGTAAAATCTCATTTTTTTTCTTTTCTCCTCCAGAAAATCCAAGGTTAAGCTGTCTGGACATCATTTTTTCATCTATTCCAAGTTCAGATGACTTTTCTTTTAAAAGTTTTAAAAAAGACATTGTATCTATTTCTTTCTCTCCTCTTGCCTTTCTAACTTTATTTAATGATGTCTTAAGAAAGTTATTTGTATTAACTCCTGGTATTTCTATAGGATATTGAAAAGCTAAAAAGATTCCTTTTTGAGCCCTCTTATCAACAGACATTTCCTTAAGGTCTTTTCCTTCATATCTTATTTCACCAGAAATTTTATATCCATTTTTTCCTGAAAGCACATTTGCTAAAGTGCTTTTACCAGAACCATTAGGACCCATAATTGCATGTAGTTCTCCGGGTTTTATACTTATATTTAAACCTTTAAGAATATCTCGATTATTTATGGAAGCTGTTAAATTTTTAATTTCTAACATTACCCTACGCTTCCTTCTAAGCTGATACCTACTAATTTTTGAGCTTCTACAGCGAACTCCATTGGTAATTGTTGTAAAACATCTTTACAAAAACCATTTACGATTAAACTTACAGCTTCTTCTTGATCTAATCCTCTTTGATTACAATAAAATAATTGCTCTTCATTTATTTTTGATGTTGTTGCTTCATGTTCAATGGTCGATGATGAATTTTTATTTTTGATATACGGAACAGTGTGTGCACCACATTTATTTCCCATCAATAAAGAATCACATTGAGTATAATTTCTAGAATTTAAAGCTTTTCTCCCTATATCTACTAATCCTCTGTAAGTATTATCCGCTTTACCAGCAGATATTCCTTTTGAAATAATTTTACTTTTTGTATTTTTTCCAAGATGAATCATTTTTGTTCCTGTATCTGCTTTTTGATGATTGTTAGTAATCGCTATTGAGTAAAATTCTCCAATAGAATTATCTCCTTGTAAAATACAGCTAGGATATTTCCAAGTAATTGCCGATCCAGTTTCAACTTGTGTCCAAGAAATTTTTGAATTTTTTCCTCTACATGCACCTCGTTTTGTAACAAAATTGTAAATACCTCCCACTCCATTTTTATCTCCTGGATACCAATTTTGAACTGTTGAATATTTAATTTCAGCATCATCTAATGCAATAAGCTCTACATTTGCTGCATGTAATTGATTTTCATCCCTCATAGGAGCTGTGCAGCCTTCAAGATAACTAACGTAACTTCCTTTATCTGCAATAATTAAAGTTCTTTCAAATTGTCCTGTCTCTGATGCGTTAATTCTAAAATATGTAGATAGTTCCATGGGACATCTAGTATTGGGAGGAATATAAACAAAAGATCCATCAGTAAAAACAGCAGAGTTAAGAGTTGCAAAATAATGATCGCTAATTGGTATAACTGAACCCAAGTATTTTTTAACCAAATCTGAATGTTTTTGAATTGCTTCAGATATTGGACAAAAAATAATACCTTTTTTTGTCAACTCATCTTTAAATGTTGTGGCGACCGAAACTGAGTCAAATACCGCATCAACCGCAACTCCACTCAATTTTTTTTGTTCATTTAACGGAATGCCAAGTTTATTGTAAGTCTCAATAAGTTTTGGGTCTACTTCATTTAAATTTTTTGGTTTATCTGTCATGCCTTTTGGGGCTGAGTAATAATACAAATCTTGATAATCTATTTTTGGAAACTTAGGTTTTTGCCAGTCAGGTTCTTTTAAAAATTTTAACCTATTAAATGCTTTAAGTCTCCAGTCTAACATCCATTTAGGTTCTTTTTTTATCTTAGAAATAAATCTTATTGTTTTTTCTGAAAGACCTTTTGGAGCTTTGATGCTTTCTATATCAGTAGTAAAGCCATACTTATAATCTTGATTATGATTTATATTTTCATTTTTCATTTATAAATTAGGGTTCTGTTTTACCAGATCTTGTAATTTTACTTTTTCAAAAAACCCATGAATATGTTGGTCCAATTCATCCCACAAATTATGTGTAATACATTTTGTTGATTTGTTATTACATCCTTTTTTAGAATTCTTTTTACAGTTAAGTACTCTAACTTCTTCATCTACTGCAAAAATTATACTTGATAATTTAATTTCAGAAGCAGGTTTTTCTAAAAGATATCCGCCTGTTGCTCCTCTTGAGCTTTTTACAAGTTTATTTTTTTTCAATTTGATAAAAATTTGCTCTAAATATGCTAAAGAAATATTTTGTCTAAAAGAAATCTCTGTTAAGCTGACTGGTCCAACACTTGTATTAGACGCTAAATCTGCCATTGCCATAACAGCATATCTTCCTTTTGAAGTAAGTTTCATAAATTAATGTTGTAATACAATAATTTTAACTTAATTCCTACTAAAATAGTCGGAATTAAAAAAATTTATTTGACACAGCAAAACGTGTTATAAGTTTTATCTTTTTTTGAAAATAATAATCATTATTAAAAAATGAAACCTAAAAGTCTAGAAATCTTTGTTCCAGGGCCTGCCGGAAGACTTGAAGCAAAATATTATAAAAACCCAAAATTCGGCTCGCCTGTGGCAATTGTTTTACATCCTCATCCTCAGTATGGCGGAACAATGAATAATCGAATTGTTCAATTGATGTATAATGTTTTTTTAGAAAATGGTTTTTCCGTTATTAAAGTAAATTTTAGGGGTGTTGGAAAAAGTGATGGGATTTTTGATAATGGTCAGGGAGAATTATCAGATGCAGCCGCTACATTAGATTGGATAGAAAGGCAAAATTTAGATTACAGCCAATGTTGGGTTTCAGGATTTTCATTTGGTTCATTAATATGTATGCAGCTTATTATGAGAAGACCTGAAGTAAATAATTTTATAACTTTATCGCCACAACCTAATGTTTATGACTTTTCTTTTTTAGCTCCTTGTCCAACTTCTGGTCAAGTTATATATAGTGATAATGATGAACTAGTTACTAAAGAAAGTATAATTGAGCTAGACAATAGAATTAAAAGTCAAAAGGGTGTTGAAGTAATCTTTTCAAAAATAAAAAATTCTAACCATTTTTTTAAAAATAAAGAAAAAGAATTAACTGCAGAAATCGAAAAATATATTAAAGAAAAAACAGCTCTTATTTAAAACCTAATTATTTCTCCTCCTGTACACGCTTTTAAGCATCCTGTTGTTTCAGGAAAAGAAATTGGTAATTTTAAATATGATCTTATTGCAAGATAAGCAAAAGCTTGGGACTCGACAAAATCTCCATCAATCCCATAGTCATCTATAAGTTTTACATTTTTACTATAAGATTTAATTATATTGACTAAAAATTTATTTTTTCTTCCACCTCCACATAAAATTATTTTTTCTTTTTCAGTACCCGGTGGAATGCCAGCTTCATTAAGTTCTAAATGAGTAATAAAATATTCTGCTGTATGAAAAGTTAATGTGGCTGCTCCATCTTCTAAAGATAAGCCTTTGGCAAATGAAATATCAAAAGCACTAATGTCTAATGATCTTTGGTTAGGATCGTCGGATGATTCAAAAGAATTCCGATATTTATTAAGAACTATTTCATTTACTTTTCCCAACTTTGCTATATTTCCATTTTTATCGTATCTTTTTTTAGAGTTAGTTCTTATCCATTTATCTATTAAACACATGCCTGGACCTTCATCTTTTGCAGATAATTCTCCGTCATCCCAAATAGTTGTTCTATTTAATATTCCTCCTATATTAAAAAAACTTACTGGTTTAATATTAAATTTTTTTTGCAACATTTTATGAAATATTGGAGTTAAGGGCGCTCCTTCTCCTCCATTTTTTAAATCATTTTGTCTAAAATCATATACGACGGTTTTTTTTGTAATTTTTGAAAGAAGTTTTCCATCTCCTAGTTGTTTAGAAATTTTTTCTTTTGCATTATGATAAATAGTCTGGCCATGAAAGCCTATGAAATCAATATTTGTCTTGGTTTTTTTTAAAATTTGATTAACTGCTTTAGCATGAAATAAGGTGATTTCCTTCTCAATATTTTTGATTTCTTTTAAATATTTTTTTAAATCTTTAAGCCTTTTAATTTTATCTCTAAGTTTTGTTAAATGTTTATAAATAGCTTGGGGGTATTCAAAATATTTGTCTTTAATTACCTTATACTTGTTCTCCCCATCTGATTGAATAACTGATACATCAACACCATCCATTGATGTACCGCTCATTGTTCCAAGGGCTGTATAAATCTTTTTCATAGGTATTTTTTAATTAATTCAAATAAAGTATATTGATTCTACACTGTTTTTAAAAAATATGGAAAATTCATTTTTATCTGAATTTAAAGAAAGAGAATATTTCAATCAATGTACTAATTCCAAAGAATTAGAACTATTGATGAATAAAAAAAAGATCAAAGCATATATTGGCTTTGATTGTACAGCGTCCAGTTTACATGTGGGAAGTCTATTGCAAATAATGTGCTTAAGGCTTTTACAAAAACATGGTCACCAACCAATTGTTTTATTAGGTGGAGGTACAACAAAAATTGGAGACCCTTCTGGAAAGGAAGAAACTAGAAAAATACTTTCAGAAAAACAGATAGAGAAAAATATCAAGAATATTCAAAAAGTTTTTAAAATTTATTTAAAAACAAGCAACCCTAAATTAAAACCAATCTTTGTAAATAATCACAAATGGCTTGGAAAATTAAATTATATAAAATTTTTAAGGGAAATTGGAAAACATTTTACAATTAATAAAATGTTAAGCTTTGATAGTGTTAAGTTAAGATTAGATAGAGAACAATCGTTAAGTTATATGGAGTTTAATTACATGATCTTACAAGCTTATGATTTTCTTGAACTTAATAAAACTAAAAATTGTTTAATGCAAATAGGTGGTTCGGATCAATGGGGCAATATTGTTAACGGTGTTGAGCTTATTAAAAGACATTCTAGCAATCAAGTTTTTGGATTGACCACTCCTTTAATAACTTTGGCATCTGGAGCTAAGATGGGAAAAACCGAAAAAGGTGCTGTTTGGCTTGATGATAAATTTTTATCCTCTTATGATTATTGGCAGTTTTGGAGAAATACAGATGATAGAGATGTAATAAAATTTATTAAAATGTTTACAGATCTAAAATTAAACAAAATTGAAGAATTAAAAAATGAAAATATTAATAAATTGAAAATTATCTTGGCAAATGAAGCTACTTCGATGCTACATGGTAAATCTGCTGCTATTAAAGCAGAAAAAACAGCGAAAGAAACTTTCGAGTCTGGTGGTTCCGGAACAGATCTTCCAGAAATTAAAATAAGAAAGAATGACTTAGAACATGGAATTAAGATTTTAGACCTATTATCTGCAAATAAAATTATGTCTTCAAAGAGTGAGGCTAGAAGAGCAATTAAAAGCAATGCTTTAAAAATTAATAATGAAATTTTAACTGAAGAAAATAAACTAATTCAACTAAGCGATTTCAACAATGAAAAAGTTTTAAAGATTTCTTTTGGTAAAAAGAAACACTACCTTCTTAAAATTATTTAGATTTTTTTTGTTTTTCTAACGCTTTAGTAATAAAACGCGGAGTCAATGTCTTGATTGGATTAATTGTAGTTTTTATTTTACCTGGCATTCCTTTCATTTTAAAGCTAACTCCAAATAAGCCTTCACCGACTTCTTCCGGAATTATAATTTTTCCAATGACAGGTATTTTTGACAAGAGTTTATTTAAATTTTTAGCTGGAACTAAAGTGCCTTTTAAACTAGTCAATCCATTTTCTGCTTTATACCCTTCCATAAGAACAGAGATACTTGGTCCTACTGCATAAAGTTCATTTAATTTTAAAAACCCTTTATCATTATTCATTTTAATTTCCATTTTTTCAAAAGATAAACCATCTCCTTCAGCTAAATCAGCAAGACCACCAAAGTCAGCAAGAGATAAAAGTTTTACAACACCTGGTGCATTGACTACTTTAAAGTTATCAATAATTAATATTGAAGAAGATGTGTTGCCCTCAATTATTGATGAGAATGTCAAAATACCTTCTGATAAACCTTTAAAAAAAGTATATTCTGAAAGCAAAGGCTGGGGTAAATCCGAATAAATTTCTAAATATTTTTTTTTATTTTTTTTATCATTTTTCATAGAAATATCTAAAAATTTATTATCTCCAAAATCTCCTTTGGATAAAATTTTTACAAATTTTCCTTTTTCTATAGTTCCTATTAACTTAAAGTTCTTAAGTTTTTTGGATAATGGTGTGTCAATATTTTTTAAATCAATGTCAATATCTTTACTTATTTTTTTTAGAATATTGTTCTTTGATTTTTGATTTAAAAATTTATTCAAATTGTTAGCATCATATTTATTACCAGAAACTTTTATTTTTTTTCCAAAATCTAAGGTAAAATCATTCTTCAGATCGTTTTTGTTAAAAGTTTTAACTTTAATTTTTTTTAATGAAATTATATTTTTCTTATTAATTCTAAGTTTTTCTATTGAAATTAAATTTTTATTTTCTATGTACTGTAACTTGTTTAAATTAATTGAATCTTTTTTTGTGCTGATGTTTAAGAAAATTTTAGCAATTTTATCATAATCTTTTTTATAATTTATAAAATCAATGCTTAATTTTTGAGCAAATTCAAAATCTAAATTAATATTTGAGATTTCTTTGAAAAAATCATTTTTAAAATCATACTTCTGATAGTTTTGATCATCAACACTATAACTCCCTGAAGAGCTAATATTATTTTTTTTGTCTGAGCTATAACGAACACTAAAATCAGAATTTTTAAAACTTAAATTGTTGATTTCTTCTTTTAAAAATGAATTTTTAATAGATTTATCAAATTTAAAAAACAATTTATTAATTTTCCCTTTGCCTGTATAAACATAATTAATCACTTTAAATGTTTTATCAAAAGTAACATCTAACAAATTATTTAGGTTAGCATTAAAACTTAATTCTTTATTTATAAATTCAATATTTTCTAAGAATGGTAAATAACTAATAATATTTTTTTTATCTATTTTAATTTCAGTAACAAAATCAGATTTGATTCTTATTTCTTGATTTTTCTTTATTTGTAAATTTCCATTCTTGATTAAAAGACCATCTGTCTTACTTGTAACATTTTTAATTAAAATATCTGAAGGATCCGCGAAAAAATTAAAGCTTGTATCTTTTAAACTGAAATCATTACTTATAATTGCATTCATTTCTTTAACCTCGCCTCTAGCAATAAAATTATCTAAGTTTAGATTGTCATTAAAATATAATTCTAAATTAATAAATAATTTACCATTTTTGACTTTATTAATTATTAAACTATTTAAACTGGAAGGTTTTATTTTAATAATAATCTTTTTTAATTGATCAACGTTAATTTCTCTGGATAATATATTTATCTTATTAATTTTTGGTTTTGATTTAATTAATGAAATGAAATCTAGATAAGCCTTTACATTTTCAACTGGAATTTCTGAATTTTTATAAATTAATCTTGGATTGCTAGTTTCTAAAAATAAGTCAAAATCTTTAATATCAAATTTAAATTTGATTTTTTTTAAATTTAACGAAATATTTTTATTGTTTTCTGTAATCTTATTAGAAATAAATTGATTAAATCTATCAGTCTCAAATCCTATCGTGGACAAAACAACTATTAAAGAGACTAAAAGAAAAAATAAAATTATACTTGTTGTAAAAAATATTTTTCTCATTATTTGTTTGTTATCCCGGCTTCAATAAATTGATCAATATTGCCATCTAAAACATCTGATGGATTAGTATTCTCAACTTTATTCCGTAAATCTTTTACAAGTTGATATGGCTGCAAGACATAAGACCTTATCTGATGCCCCCAACCAATATCTGTTTTAGAACTTAACTCTTTTTGATTTTCTTGCTCTCTTTTCTGCATTTCATGCTCATAGAGTCTTGCTTTAAGCATTTTATAACAAGTTTCTTTATTTTTATGTTGAGATCTTTCGTTTTGACATTGAACAACTATCTTTGTTGGAATGTGAGTTATTCTTACTGCGCTATCAGTTGTATTTACGTGTTGTCCTCCTGCGCCGCTCGACCTATAAGTATCAATTCTTAAATCTTTTTCATCAATCTTAACATTAATATCGTCGTCTACCGCTGGGTACACCCAAACACTTGCAAAACTTGTGTGTCTACGAGCTCCACTATCAAAAGGAGATATTCTTACTAATCTATGAACTCCGGATTCCGCTCTCATCAATCCATAAAGGTAATCTCCATCTACTTTTAAAGTTGATGATTTTATTCCAGCTTCTTCACCTTTGTGCTCACTGATTATCTCATATTTAAACTTTTTTTTATCAAACCATCTTAAATACATTCTCCTTAGCATTTCTGCCCAATCTTGGCTTTCTGTTCCACCTGCTCCCGCATGTATTTCAAGATAAATATCAAAATCATCGTTTTCTCCAGAAAGGAAACAATTAATTTCAATTTCTTTACTCGTTTTTAATAATTGATCAATCTTAACATCACAGTCTTGTAAAATTTCATCGTTTTTTTCTTCTAAAGCTAAATTATATAAATCTTTTAAATTATTAATTTCGTGAAGAGAGCTTTGATAAGAATTTAAAATATCTTCGTAAGTTTTTTTCTCTTTTACAGTTTTTTTAACTTTTGCTTTATCTTTCCAAAAATTTTGGCTTAAAAGAGTTTTTTCTATCTCTTGTAACTTTAACTCAATATTATTATTTTCAAAGATACCCCCTGATATTATTCAGAGTTTTTTCAACTTTAATTAATTTATTTTCGAAATTTTGCATTAGTAAAATTGTCTGTATTTAATAAGTTTATCATAACTACTAATTGAAATTAATTTGTTATTATCAATATTGTTAATATCTCTAGCTTTTAAAGCTTCAATAATTGTATTTTTTTCACCGAATGAAGCTTTCAATCCCGTGTTATAATTCAAAGAAGTTAAATAAATTCCTTCTGGTATTTCAAATTCTTTAAAATCTTCTTTAAAAAGAGAATTTTTAACAAATTCTTTGAAAATTGGAAGAGCGGCCTTTGAACCTGTTTCGTATCTACCTAAAGTTTTTGGATTATCATAACCTACATATACTCCTATAACAAGATTCGAAGAAAAACCAATAAACCATGCATCATAATTTTTATTTGTAGTCCCAGTTTTTCCAGCCAAAGGAACATTTAAATCTCTTAGTTTTTTCCCTGTTCCTCGTTTTACAACACCTTCTAAAATTGAAGTCATTTGATAAGCTGTTTCTTCGCTAAATACTCGTTTGTTTTTATATTCAATAATTGGATGAACTTTTAAATCATTTGACAATTTATCACAACCGATACATTTTTTATTTTCCAATTTAAAAATTGTTTTGCCTCTTCTATCTTGAATTCTATTAATTAAATTTGGTTTAATTTTTCTACCTCCATTAGCAAATGAAGCGTAAGCTGAAGTAAGGTTTAACAAAGATGTTTCTGCTGCACCAAGTGAAACAGATAGTAATTCTGGGATATCATTGTAAATTTCCAATTCATTTGATAAGTCTAAGATTTTATTTAAACCCAATTGTTTAGCAACTCTAACAGTCATTAAATTTCTAGAATATTCAATTCCTTTTCTTAACGTTGAAGGCCCATAAAATTTTTTTCCATAATTTTCCGGTTTCCAATCTTTTAAGCCAACACCTTGGCTTTCTACAAAAGGAGCATCTAATATAATTGAATTAGGAGAATATCCATTTTCTAATGCAGCTGCGTATACAATTGGTTTAAAAGCAGATCCAGGTTGTCTTTTAGCTTGAGTAACTCTATTGAATTCACTAGATTTAAAATTAAATCCTCCAACTAAAGCTTTAACATCTCCAGTATGTGGGTCTAGAACTACTATTCCTCCATTTACTTTTGGATATTGTTTTAGATCCCAAATATTATTTTCCCTCTTTACAAAAATAATGTCACCAACATTAAATCTATCAAAAATATTTTTTTTATTTGGGATTGCCCATTTAAGTTTCTTTAAAGAAATATTACCTTTAAGACCTTTAAATGTTTCAAAATTTATTCCATTTTCATTAATTGTTAAAATCTCTGCTTTTTTCCAATTTAAAGTTGGATCTATTTTTAAATTTTTTACTATTTTTTTCCAACTTGGATTCTTTATTTTATTTGTTATTGCTCCTCTCCATCCATGCCTTCTATCGTATGCTTCTATTCCATTTCTTAAAGAAATAATCGCTTGTATCTGATAATTAGCATCTAAAGGAGTCCGAATAGACAATCCTTCCGAATAGAGTTTTTTGAATCCATATTTTTCCTTAATAGATCTTCTAACCTCCTCTGTGTATGAGTTAGCTTCATTCAAAATTTCTATTTTTCTTCTTTTCAATATAATTTTAGAATCTTTAAGTTCTTTAAGCTGTTTTTTGGAAATGTAATTGTTATCTTCTAGATTTTGAAGCACCAAATTTCTTCTAAATTTTGCAACATCAGGATGCTTAAATGGATCGTATCTACTCGGAGCCTTAGGCAAAGCTGCTAATAAAGCAGCTTCGGTATAACTTAAATCCTTCACAGATTTATCGAAATATTCCAAACTTGCTGCTGCTATCCCATAAGTTCCTTGACCTAAATAAATTTGATTTAAATATAACTCTAAAATTCTTTCTTTTGAATAAGCTCGCTCTATTCTAAAAGCCAATATTGCTTCTTTAATCTTTCTATTTAAAGAAACTTCATTTGTAAGTAAAAAATTTTTAGCTACTTGTTGAGTAATAGTAGAAGCTCCTTCCAATCTTTTGTTTTCGCTAATATTTCTTAAATTTTTAAATAGAACCCTAAGTATTCCTTTTGCATCCACACCTGGATGCTTGAAGAAGTTTTTGTCTTCTGCGGATAAAAATGAATTAATTACTTTTTTAGGAATTGATTCAAATGGAATAAACAGTCTTTTCTCCAAAGCATATTCGGCAATTAATTTTCCATTATTAGAGTATACTCTGCTTGAGATTGGAGGTTGATAATTAGACAATTTTTTATAATCTGGCAATCCAATAGAAAAATACCAAAACGTAGAAAAAGTAAAAAATAAACAAATTAATGCAAATATGATAAAAAATTTAATTGAAAAATTTAAAAATTTGAACATCTTAAACAGTCTAACAAATAAAATCTGGCTATCTTAGGGCATTATAATCTTATTATATTATTATAAGTGCAATTAATAATAAAATTGTATAGTATATAACTATGTTAAAAATCAAAATTCAAAATTTCAACAGATTAAAAGGAATCCAATTAAAATGGAAAAAAATTTATACATTGATGCTTCGCATCCAAATGAAACCCGTATCGTTCTTAAATCAAACTCCTCAATTGAGGAATATGAGTTTGAAGATAAAAACAAGTTAAACTTTAAAAATAATATTTATCTTGGGACTGTCAGCAGAGTTGAGCCTTCTCTACAAGCTGCATTTATTAACTTTGGTAGAATTAGACATGGTTTTTTAGCATTTAACGATATTCAATCAGATTATTATCAAATTCCTTTTGAAGACAAAGAAAAAATAAAAGATGCTGAAGAAAAAATAAGAGAAAATCTTAAAAATAAAAATTTAGAAGAACTATCTAATGAGAAAAATAAAGAAAATCAAAGTGAAAAATCAGAAGAAAAAAATTTAATTAAAACTGATGAAGATGTAAAAAAAGAATATAGAGAAGAATTAAATACTTCATACGGTTTAAAGAGATATAAGATACAAGAAGTAATAAAACCAGGCCAAGTCATATTGATTCAAGTTATTAAAGAAGAAAGAGGTCAAAAAGGAGCTGCTTTAACTACATTCGTTTCTCTAGCTGGTAAGTATATAGTTTTAATGCCAAACACTCCTAGAGGAGGAGGTATATCCAGAAAAATATTTAATTCTTCAGATAGACAAAAAATTAGAGGAATTTTAAATCAAATTGAAATTCCAAAAAGCATGGGTGTTATAGTTAGAACTGCTGGCGCCAACAAAACAAGAAATGAAATAGAAAAAGATTTTCAGAATACATTAAAAACTTGGGAAGAAATTGGAGAGAAAGCATTAAATTCTAATGCTCCATCTTTGGTTTATGAAGAAGGGGATATTATTAAAAGAACTCTTAGAGATACGTACGATAATGAGACAAAAAATGTATATATTGATGGTAATGAAGCTTATCAAAAGGCAAAAAAGTTTATGAAAGAATTAATGCCTAAAAATGTAAAGAATGTAAAAAAATATCGAGGAAAGATTCCGCTTTTTCACGATGCAGATATCGAAAAAGAATTAAATAATATCTTTGAACCTAAGGTAAAATTAAAATCTGGTGGTTATTTGGTGATCAATCCAACTGAAGCACTTGTGGCAATAGATATAAATTCTGGACAATCAACAAAACAAATGAATATTGAAAAAACAGCATTAAATACGAATCTTGAAGCAGCTGAAGAAATAGCTCGCCAAATAAAAATTAGAGACTTGTCTGGTTTAATCGTAATAGATTTTATAGACATGTTGAATTTTTATAATAGAAGAATAGTAGAAAAAAAAATGAGAGAAAGCATAAGAAAAGATAGAGCTCGGATTCAAGTAGGCAAAATTAGTAATTTTGGTTTGCTTGAGATGACAAGACAAAGACTTAGAGAAGGTTCAATTAACTGGGAAACTATACTTTCTATAGATTCTTTTGCACAAAAAGTTATAAAGACAATTGAGTTTCTAGCGTTTACTAATAAAGCAAAAATTACAAAAGCTCATATTCCTGAAAAAGTTAAGATTTATATTGAGAACAAATTATCAAAAGAAATTGAATATTTTGAGAAAAAATATTCTTTTAAAATTAATCTTATAGCTGACACTGCGCTAATTATACCAGAATATAAGATTGAACTTTTAAATAAATCAAAAAAAATTATAAATACATTTGAAAAAATTGATAAAATTAATGAAATAAAAAAAAGTTCAAAAAATAAAGAAAAAATAGACGATAAAACAGATCTAAAAAAGTTAAAAAAAGCTAAAACTGTAAAAAAAAAAATTAAGCAACCACGAACATTATGGGTTAAAAGGAAGAAAAAAAAATTAAATTAAACCATCTATTGGAGAGCTTGGTGTGGCAAAGAATTTCTTTTTCATTCTACCTGCTAAATAAGATTCTCTCCCAGAAATTACTGCATTTTTAAATGCGCTAGCCATTCTAATTGGATTTTTTGCATTTGCGATTGCGCTATTAATTAAAACACCATCGCAACCCATCTCCATTGCAATAGTTGCGTCTGATGCTGTTCCTATTCCAGCATCTACAATCACAGGAACTTTTGATTGTTTAATTATTATAGAAATATTAACTTTATTTTGTAAACCTAAGCCTGAACCAATTGGAGACGCTAGCGGCATAATCGCTGATGCTCCATAATCTTCTAGTTTTTTAGCTAATAATGGATCATCGGTACAATAAACCATTACTTTGAAACCTTCTTTAACAAGTGTTCTTGTTGATTTAAGTGTCTCAATCATATTTGGATATAAAGTTTTTTTATCTCCTAAGACTTCTAGCTTAACTAATTTCCATCCGCCCATTTCTCTTGCAAGCCTTAGTGTTCTTAAAGCTTCTTCAGAATTAAAACATCCTGCAGTATTAGGTAAATAAATTATTTTTTTTGGATTAAGATAATCAGTTAAAATTGGTTTTTTTTTATCAATAATATTTACTCGTCTTACAGCGACTGTAACCATGTCAGCTCCAGAAGCTTTTACTGCTTGAGCTGTTTCCTTAAAATTTTTATACTTTCCAGTTCCAACAATTAATCTAGATTTCAACTTTATATTTGCAACTTTAAAAATATCTCTCTTCAAATTACCCTCCTCCTATGAAGTGTACTACTTCTAATTTGTCGTCATTTTTCAAATATTTTTTTTTATAATTTGCTTTTGGGATAATAATTCCGTTATGCTCTATAGCTACTTTTTTATTATTAAGCTTAAAATTTTTTAATAATTCATAAATAGTTACTTTGGGTCTTATTGTGATTTTCTTCCCATTTAATTGTATTTTTGCCATAATTGAGTTAACTAAGTAACTTATATAATTAATGATGAATAAAATTATAATTCTTAACGGGCCAAACCTCAACCTTTTAGGGGAGCGAGAAAAAGAAAAATACGGCAATATTACATTAAAAGATATTGAAAATAATTGTAAAGAATTTGCTAAAAAAAATAATATTGACCTTTCTTTATTTCAATCAAATATTGAAGGAGAGTTAGTTGAGGAAATTCAAAAGGCAAGAAAAAAACATCACGGCTTAATTATAAATGCTGGTGGTTATACACATACTTCTGTAGCAATACATGATGCATTAAAAATACTTAAAATGCCAATAATCGAATTGCATATTACTAATATTTACAATAGAGAAGAATTCAGGCATAAATCACTAATAAGTAAAATAGCGACTGGCATTATATGTGGTTTTGGAACTGATGGATATGTAATGGCATTAACAGCAATGAAAACTTATTTAAAGTAATGAAAATAGATAAAAAATTAATTAAAGAACTAGTCGAGCATTTAAGTGAATTTAATTTAACAGAACTTGAATATCAAGAGGGTCAAACAAAAATTAAAGTTTCAAAAGCTTCTAAAGGAATAGAACAAATTAAATCTGCAGCTATTGTTTCGTCTAATAAGGCAGTTCTTAATGAGTCGGATGAAAGTGATGGGGTAAGGGTTAAATCTCCAATTATTGGCACAGCTTATCTGTCTCCTGAACCTGGTGCAAAAAAATTTATTCAAGTCGGAGATAAAATTAAGAAAGGTCAAACAGTTATGATAGTTGAGGCAATGAAGACAATGAACCACGTTCCTTCAACAAGTGATGGCACAGTAAAGAAAATCCTTGTAAATGATGGCCAGCCAGTAGAGTTTGGTCAGACATTAATTGTTCTAAAATAAAAAATAATGTTCAAAAAAGTATTGATAGCTAACAGAGGTGAAATTGCTGTTAGAATAATAAGAGCATGTAAAGAATGGGGCATTGGAACTGTAGCTGTACACTCAGACGTGGACTCGGATTCTATGCATGTAAGATTAGCAGATGAAAGTGTTTGTATAGGATCTCATCAACCTCAAAATAGTTATCTAAATGTTTCTTCAATTATGTCGGCTGTAGATTTGACTGGAGCAGAAGCTATTCATCCTGGTTATGGTTTTTTATCTGAAAATGCAAAATTTGCAGAGATAGTTAGTAAACATGGCATTAAATTTATTGGACCAAGCGCTGATTTAATTTCTAAAATGGGAGATAAAATTGAAGCCAAAAGAACAGCAAAAAAATATGGTTTGCCGGTAATTGAAGGTTCTGAAGGAGGAGTTAAATCATTCTCCGAAGCAAAATCTATATGTAAAGAAATTGGATACCCGGTATTGATAAAAGCGGCAAGTGGTGGTGGTGGAAAAGGAATGAAAATTGTTGATGAAGAAAGTCAATTGGAAAATTTATTTTTAACAGCAAAAAATGAAGCAAAAAAATATTTTGGAAACGATGAGCTGTATATTGAAAAATATTTTAAACACCCAAGACATATTGAAGTGCAAATCATGTCTGGAAAAAACAAAACAGTCCACTTAGGAGAAAGAGATTGTTCAGTTCAAAGACGACATCAAAAATTAATTGAAGAAACTCCAAGTCCAGTCTTAACTAATGAACAAAGAAAAGACTTGTTGGAAAAAACAGTAAAAATGGTCGAGCAAATTGGTTATGAAGGCGCTGGAACGGTAGAATTTATTTATGAAAATGGAAAATTTTATTTTCTTGAAATGAATACACGTGTTCAAGTTGAACATCCTGTTACAGAAGTGCAAACTGGAATAGATATTGTTAAAGAACAGCTATGGATCGCATTTAACGGCGAGACTGCTTTAAAACAAAATGATATAATGCCGAGAGGTCACTCTATTGAATGTAGGATCAATGCAGAAAATCCAGCTTTAGATTTTCAACCAAGTCCAGGCACAATTAATGTATTCCATCAACCTTCTGGTTTTAGAACACGAGTAGATGGTTCAATTTTTCAAGGTTGTAAAATTACACCTTACTATGACAGTTTAATAGCTAAAGTTATTTGCAAAGGAAGAAATAGATCCGAGGCTATCCAAAGAACTCTGAGGTCATTAGATGAGTTTGTCTTAGAAGGAATTACAACCACTATAGATCTTCACAAAAAAATATTAAATCATAAAAAGTTTTTAAATTCTGATTTTGATACCAATTGGCTGAGTAAAGAAAAATTCTACTAAACATTATTACAGTTTACTAACTGTAAATCATAGATCGCATGATCAAAAGGAGCTATCGTTGGATCAGATGAAAACGTCCAGCCATTAAAAATAAAAACTTTTTCATTTTCATTCTCTGACACATCTTTAACTTGTAGGTAAGCAACGCTATCATTTTTATTTTCTGAAATAATTTTTCCACATCTTAATACTTTAATTTCAAGCGGGCCAAATTTCTTTGTTTCACCCAAATTTATTATAATCTCTGAAGTTTTAGCGGTAATTTTATCTAAACCAATAAGCTTTGCGTTCGATAAATTATTTTTTGGTAAAATCTTTTTTTTATTCTTAATTGAATCATTCTTTATTACATCGTCTATTGAATTGTCAGTTTCTTCAAAACTCGGTTTTAATTCATTCAAATTAATTAAAGGTCCGCTTAAAATTTTATCCTCAGCAAGAGATGGTAAACAACAAAAAAACAAGAGAAAAATTGATAAAACAAATGTACTATTTCCAAGTTTCATATTTTTTTAATTTATCGTCTTTTTTAATCTTTGTTGGTTTGTAGCTATCTTTAGATCCTGTTTTATTTTCTGAATGATTTTTCTGCCAGTTATATTTTTTCTCATTATTATTAGGAATTTTGTCTATTGTATGATGCATCCACATAAACCAATCGGAGGTAATTTTTGTGGCTTCAATATTGTTAGAGTATATCACCCATCGTTCATTCTCTTTATTTTTATAGTACTTATTTCCAAATTCATCTTTACCCACAAATTCTCCAAAAAATAATGTCTTTAGAAAAGTTCCAAACGTCTGTCTATTCCACCAAGTAAAAAATATTTTTAAATTCATTTTTTTTGATTTTTATAAATCCACACAATTAATAAGTGTATAATTATATATATCAGACACTTAATATATTTGCTATATATCTTTAATAAACAGATTCCTTTTCTAAAATGAAAAAATTTATAGTTGAAACTTATTATACGTGTACCTTTAAAACAGTTCACACTCTAGATAATCTTAATGATCAAGAGTTAGCAAAAATTGATTCGAGAAACGATGGAGAAGTTGAGGTTATTGATGTCAAACTAAACAACCGTAAAACAAAAAAGGTTGGAAATAGCAAAAAATCTTCAGAAAAAATCAAAAAAACTGATAGCTTGTTGTCTTCATCTATTTCAGAAAAAGTTACAGATTCTAAAAATCAAAATATTTTTAATGATATTAATCCAATAAAAGTAAAAAATAATGCAAGATTTAAAATGCCTGACCGTAGAAAAGGTTATATTCAAAAAGCACAAATTGGAGATCACAAAGTTTATTTACATACTGGTGAATATGATGATGGAAAAATAGGCGAAATCTTTATTGATACAAATAAAGAAGGTGAATTAGTTAAAGCTATGATGAATAATTTCGCGATCGCAATATCTCTTGGTTTGCAATATGGAGTTCCGCTTGATGAATATGTGGATGCCTTTATTGACACCAAATTTGAACCGTCTGGAAATGTAATTGGTAATGATAGAATTTTAAGCGCATCTTCAATTTTAGATTATGTGTTTAGAGAACTTGCTATCTCATATTTAGGGAAAGAAGAACTAGCTCATACCCCTTCAATTGCAAGCACTAAAGATATAACTAATGAGAATGCAGATGATAAATTCCTAAAAATTGTTAAAAATATAACCTCAAAAGGTTTTGTAAGAAGTAATTACGAAGAAAAACTGGTTGATCTTTCTGATGTAAGAATCAATCTAAAATCTAAAAATTAATTTTTTTTAATATCAATCTTTATTCCAAGTTCTTTTAATTGTTTTTCTTCAACTTCAGAAGGAGCTTTCATCATTAAATCTTGAGCATTTTGATTCATGGGAAATAGCGTTATCTCTCTAATATTTTTCTCGTTTGCAAGTAACATTACAATCCTATCTACGCCTGGAGCTATTCCTCCATGTGGTGGCGCTCCATAGCTTAACGCATTTAACATTCCGCTAAATTTTTCTTCAACTTTTTTTTTGTCATAACCTGCTATTGAAAAAAGCTTATACATTAATTCAGGCATATGATTTCTGATTGCCCCTGAAGACAACTCAACGCCATTACAAACAATATCATATTGGAATGCTTTTATTTCTAGAGGATTATTAAAATTTAATTTATCTACTTCTCCTTGCGGCATTGAAAAAGGATTGTGACTAAATTTAATTTTTTTAGTTTGTTCGTCTAATTCATACATTGGGTAATCAACAATCCAACAAAATGCAAATTGTTCTTCATCAATTAAATTTAAATCTTTTGCTATTTTATCTCTAGAAATTGATAAAATTTTTTCAACTTCACTTATTTTGCCGCAGGACAAAAATATACTATCTCCCACCTCGGCATTGCAAATTTTCATTATTTCTCTTAAAGAATCTTCGCTAAAAAATTTACCTACAGGCCCCTTGCCTAAAATTTTCTCATTTTTTTCAATTGTAAAATAAGCTAAACCAGATGCACCTTGTTCTTTTGCCCATTTATCAATGTTGTCAAAAAAACTTCTTGGTTTATCTTTTGTATTTTTAGTAACGATGCATCTTGCTTTAGAACCTGATTTTACCAATTTCTTAAAAATATCAAATTTAACATCATTCCTAGTAAAAATATTTGTAATATCATTTATCAATAAAGGGTTCCTTAAATCAGGTTTGTCAGTACCATACCTAAGCATTGCTTCTTGGTAAGAAATTCTTGGAAATTTATTGTTCATTATTTTTTTTGATGAAAAATTTTTAAATAAATTTATCATTAAAGTTTCTACTACCTTAAAAACATCTTCTTGTTCTACAAAAGACATTTCGATATCAAGTTGATAAAATTCACCTGGGCTTCTATCAGCTCTTGCATCTTCATCTCTAAAACATGGTGCAATTTGAAAATACTTATCAAATCCTGAAACCATAATTAACTGCTTAAATTGTTGAGGCGCTTGAGGTAAAGCATAGAATTTACCTGGATTTAATCTGCTAGGTACTAAAAAATCTCTAGCACCTTCAGGACTCGATGAAGTTAAAATTGGAGTCTGGTATTCAAGAAAACCTAATTTCAACATTTCAGACCTTATAAAAGATATTACTTTAGATCTTAATATAATATTTTTATGCATTTCTTCTCTCCTCAAATCTAAAAATCTATATTTTAATCTAATATCTTCTGGGTAGTCTTGCTCACCAAAAACTGGCATTGGCAAATCTTTTGACTCTGATAAAATTTTAATTGATTGAGTATTAATCTCAATTTTACCAGTTGATAATTCTAAATTTTCAGTTCCTTTTTCTCTTTTAACAACTTGTCCTGTAATAGTTAAAACAGACTCGGGTCTAAGTTTTTCTAATACAGAAAAAAATTTACTATTATTTTCTATAACACATTGAGTTAATCCAAAATGATCTCTTAAATCTATAAATAATAAATTTCCATGATCTCTTTTTCTGTGCAGCCAACCAGATAAAGAGACCGTTTTCCCAGAATCTTTTTCTGTTAACTCAGAACAATTATGAGATCTATATTTATTCATCAATTAATACTTTTTTTATTAAATTAATATTTATCGATTTTCCAGAAGATAAAGACAAATCGTCGATTTCTTTTATAAATTTAAATACTTTTTCATATGAACGTTCTATATTCTTAATAATATACTCAGATATTTTGGGGTTTATTTCTATTTGCTTATCTGAGAAAGATTTGGAAATTATTACTCTTAATAAATCATCTGTTGGCAATTCAATGCCTAAATTTACGAAACTCTCAGCTCTAGATTTCAAATCTTTCAATTCAAATTTGATATCTCCTATCGGAAAAATAGAATTTATAACTACATAGCTATCTAATTGTTTTGATTGGTTTAATATTGAATAAAAAATTTTTTCATCAATATTATTCTCATAATTATCTATTATTAGACAATCTAATTTTTCAAATTTTGATATTATTTCGTTATCTATATTTTTAGCATCCAATATTTGAACTAAATTAATTTTTTTTTTTAAAATATTAGAAAGATGTGTTTTACCACAACCTTTGGGGCCAAAAATATTTACCCATTTGCCTGGCCAATCTGGCCAACTTTCGATTAATCGGTATGCTGAAAAATTATTGCTAGAAACATAATAGTCTTGCTCATAATATTTCGTTTTAAAAGGAAATTTAAATACTAATTG
>CACIYJ010000005.1 GCA_902590845.1 uncultured Pelagibacteraceae bacterium | reverse complement strand
GGGCTTTCTGATGGATTTAAAAATATTTTCTCAAAAAAAAAATTAGATACTGATGTTTTATCAGAATTTGAAGATTTGCTTATAAGTGCCGATACAGGTGTTGATGTAGCTAAAGAACTGAGAAAAGATTTTGAAAATTTTAAGATTGATAAAAAATTAGATGATCATCAAGAAATATTAAAATTGATAGCAGATAAAATGGCTATAAATCTTTTAAAATATCAAAAAGATTTAAGTCTCATGGGAAACGCTAATACCGCTGTAATAGTAGTTTCAGGTGTCAACGGAGTTGGAAAAACAACAACGATCGGAAAACTTGGAAAATATTTTAAAGATAATAATAGGTCTGTAGTATTTGGGGCTGCTGATACTTTTCGTGCTGCAGCAATCGACCAATTACAAGTTTGGGCAGCAAAAGTAAAAGTAGATATAATTAAATCAAAAATAAATAGCGACCCTGCTTCTGTAGCATTTAAAACAGCAGAATTTGCAAAAAAAAATCAAATTGATATTGCTTTGATAGATACAGCTGGAAGACTGCAAAATAAAAAAAATTTAATGGAAGAATATAAAAAAATTATAAATGTTTTAAAAAAGATAGATTCTTCTTTTCCAAATGAAGTAATTTTAGTTTTAGATGCTACAACTGGACAGAATGCTCTAAATCAAGTTGAAGAATTTAGTAAAATACATAATTTAACTGGATTAATAATTACAAAATTAGATAGTACAGCAAAAGGTGGTGTTGTATTAGCCATCTGTAAAAAATATGACTTACCTATAGTAGCTTTAGGAATGGGTGAAAAAGATTCAGATCTTCATCCGTTTAATGCGGAATATTTTTCCAAAGCTTTATTAGGCCTGCGATCTTAGTGCTGTTTAATAAATAATCTTATTTTATCTAGCAACTCATCATTAAAATCCATCATGTGATTATCATCTTTTGGAAAAAATGAATATTTTGGTTTATTAGCTTTATTAAAAAGTTCAACACTCATAACATAAGGAACAATATCATCCTTCATGCCATGCATAATTAGAACAGGTTTTGTTATTTTATCAATTTTATTTATGGAATTGTATCTATCTTTAAGTAATAAACTTACTGGTAGATAAGGGTAATAAATTTTTGCAGTTTCTACCATCGAAGTAAAAGGTGATTCAAGAATTATACTATTAAAAATATTTTTTTGTCCTAGTTCTACTGCTACTCCTGTTCCTAATGACTCTCCATATAAAATTATTTTTTCATTTTTAATTCCTTTATTATTTAACCATTCAATACTTTTTTGAGCATCTTGATAAAGATTTTTTTCAGTTGGTTTTCCAGAATTACCGCTAAAGCCTCTCCAGGATATTATAAGAATATTAATATCTAATTTATTAAACTCATTTAATTTATGCACTCTATTAAATAAATTTCCTGCATTGCCATGAAAAAAAACTAAAGTTTTATACTTTTCTAAATCTTTATCTATTAACCAAGACTTAAGTTTAATATCTTGATCAACTTCAATCAAAACTTCCTTATAACTAAATTGGGCTTTATCATCTAAATAATTATTTTCTCCTGGATGATAAAGTAAATTTCTTTGATTAAAATAAATAAAAATTAAAACTAATAAATACGCTGTCAATAAAGATAAAAGCGATACATATAAATATTTCATTTTTAATTAATTTGCCTAGTTGAATGAATAATAGTTAAATAAGGAAATAAATTATTGTTTTTTATCGTAGAAGGCTTCATAAAGCATCATTGCAATTACTAAGCCCATAAGTATGTAAACTGGAAGAACATCTTTAAAACCAATCAACATTGATCTTGTTAATGTAGTGGCTAGACCAATTAAGAAAGCAACACACAAACCGCAGCCAATTATATTTGTTAATTTATCTTTCATCTTTACAATTTTTCTGCAACCAGTTAGCTGTACCTAAAAATCTTAAGTCATCAAGCTTGTCTCCAACTAATTGGACACCCAATGGTAAGTTATTTTCACCGGTAAGTAAAGGCAATGAAATAGTTGGCAATCCCAAGTAGGTCCATATTTTTTGAAAGTCTGCGCTTCCTGTAGATGTAAGGCCTTTGTCTGCTACTCCACTTGCAGAAGGAGTTATCACGCCATGATAATCTTCAAAAACTTCTTTGTAAGACTCATAGCTTTGTTTCATAAAATCAATGGCATCAGTATACTCTTTTGCTGAATACTTCATTCCTCTTCCAATAGCATCTCTCATCTCTTTCGAAAGTTTATTTTTATCTTTTTTATAGTAAACTTGAAAATTATTTGCGAGATCTGTTTCGTGAATAATTTGATGGTATCCAGGAATATCTTTAAAATAAGCCGGCGTATCAAAAACTTCTATATTTTTTTTAAAATTTTTAATTAAAAATTCAAAAGCTTTTTGTGATTCTTTATCAATATTTTTCCATTTGTCGGTTTTATAAAAAATAAATTTAGGTTCAAAAATCGGACCTTTTTTACACACTTCAAGCATGTCATCTGCAGCAAAATGAATGGTGGCGGGATCATATAAATCTTTTTTAATCAATGTTTTTGCTAATAATGCAACATCTTCGACTGTTTTACCAAACATGCCTATGGTATCTAATTTTTCAGAAGTCTTTAGCACCCCACTTCTCGAAATCAAACCGTATGATGGTTTATACCCAACAACACCACAATATGATGCCGGTCTAATAATAGATCCTCCGGTTTGTGATCCTATAGATAAATGAGTCATATGTGCAGCTATTGCAGCTGCCGAACCGCTTGATGATCCTCCGGGTGTTCTTGTATAATCATGTGGGTTTCTTGTTTTGGCAGGATGAATATATGCAAGTTCTGCTGTTTCAGTCTTACCCATAATGATTGCGCCAGCCGTTTTAAGTAAATTTACTACTTCAGAATCTTGTGAACTTGACATTTTTTTTCTAAATACAGTTCCACATTCTGTCGGCATATCAAGGGTTCCTACGATATCCTTAACAGCAACGGGCAAACCGTGTAATAAACCTATTGGTTTTCCTGATTTTCTATAATTATCTGCTTCTTCAGCTTTTTCTAATAAAACTTTTTTGTCAAAAAATGCCCACGCTTTAACATCTTTTTCATATTTATCGATCCTCTTTATATAAGTCTTGCAAAGATCTACTGAAGAAATGTCACCGGTTCGAAGTTTTCCAACTAACTCCGTAGCTGATAAAGAGGTAATATCTATCATATTAATTTACCTAATTTGCAAATAAAGTTTCTGGTAACCAAAGTGCAATACCTGGAAAAATATACATCAAAAACATAGCAAAAATAACTATACCTAGGAATGGCATAATGCCTCTAAAAATATCCATTAACTCAACATTTTGTGACTGCACGCCTTTAAGATAGTATGCCGACATGGCCATCGGTGGAGTTAAAAATGAAGTTTGTAAATTCAAAGCTATTAGCATTGCAAAAAAATATGGATTTACTCCAAAAAATTCTACTAGTGGTAAAAATATTGGCACAAATATTATTAATATTTCTGTCCATTCAAGAGGCCAGCCTAATATAAAAATAATTATCTGAGTAATTACTAAAAATTGCCAAGGCGCTAAATCCATTGACTTAAAAAAATGTTCAAAGACTTCATGGCCTCCTAAATAAGAAAACACTGAAGCAAATGTCCAAGAACCCACGAAAAGCCACATGATCATAGCAGTGGTCTTGGCTGTTAAAAAAACTGACTCTTTAAAATTTTTCCATTTCAAGGTTTTATAAAAAATTGAAAGCACAATAGCTCCAAAAGCGCCTACAGCAGCCGCTTCAGCAGGTGTTGCTAAACCACCTAAAATTGTTCCAAGAACTAAAATAATTAATGAAAACAAAGGTAAAAATGAAACCAAAACTTCTTTTATAATTTCAGCTCTAGGTGGTATATCTTCTTCCTTGGGTTTAGGAGCAATCGAAGGATTTAGAAATGCTGCAGTAACTGCATAGATAATATAGAGACCAGCTAACATTAGTCCTGGAAAAATAGCGGCAGCAAATAATCTTAATGGAGATAGTTGCGCGATAACGGCATAAACAATTAACATAATACTTGGAGGAATTAAGATTCCCAAACAACCGCCAGCACATATAACTCCTGATGCAAATTTTTTATCATATCCTGCCTTAATCATTGCAGGCCAAGCAAGAAGACCCATTAAAGTCACTACGGCACCTATTATTCCTGTCGCTGTTGAAAATAAAGCACAAGTAATTAAAGCAGCAACAGCCATTGAAGCTGGTAATCTGTGTGAAGCAAGTCTAATTGCAAAAAACAATTTTGATACAATTCCTGCACGCTCTACTAAATAACCCATAAATAAAAATAAGGGTACGGCGGTTAGAACATTATTATCCATTATTGTATAAGTATTAGAAACTAATAATGTAAAGATCCTATTATCAAATAGATGCTCCATTTGAGCAGGATCGTAATAAGCAAAATATCCAAAACCTACTCCCATTGCCAATAAAGTAAATGCAATTGGAAATCCTAATAAAACTGCAAACAGGAAAATTCCCATCATGAAAATTGCTATCTCAGGATTTGTTAAACTAAATAACATCTGTTTGGTCTTCCTGTTGGGATTTTCTCATTAAAATTTTTTCTGTCTCTTCCGCGCTAACCATTCTAGCTGGCCAATGTCCTGTTTGAATACAAATAATACATCTAAAAACTTCACTTACTCCCTGTATTGTAAGAGTCAATCCTGCTAACGGAATAAAAGTTTTTGCCATGTAAATATTGATTTGTGCTGGACTGTTCCAGCTTGTTTCTTTTATTTTCCAAGCCAATGCCGCATATTCATATCCATAAAAAACTAAAGCAATAACTCCTGGAAAAAAGAAAATTATAAATAAAACTAAGTCAATCCACCCTTGGGTTCTAGGTTTAAAAAATCTATAAATTACATCTCCTCTTACATGGGCTTCTGTTGATAATGTATATGCTCCAGCCATCATAAAAATAGCAGCATACATCTGTAAACTAAAATCAAAATTCCAAAGCGTAGGCGCATTAAAAACGTAAGCCATTACTACTTCATAGCAAGTTCCTCCCATTAGTACTACTATGCACCAAGAAAATGCTTTACCTATTGATGCGCTTAATTGATCTGCAAAATGTATGTAACCCCTCATCATAATTAAATTCAAGCTATGCTAAATCTGTTTAAATTACTATAAAAAAAAGGGGGCATAAAAGCCCCCTTTTAAATTTGTTTTAAAGTTAATTAAATTTTAACTTTTGCTATAGAACCAAACTCATTTTCATAAGCCAATTTGTAGTTCGGCTGATTCATGAGTAAGTACTTCATTACTCTCTTAGCGTATTTCTTCTGAGAATCTACAATCTTTTTAAAGAATGCATCTTTCTTAACAAAGTCACCTATAACTTTGTCCCATCCTTTTAATTGTTGAGCTAATATCTCATCTGAAGTTTGATAAACATTTACTTTGTGTTTGTTCATCAACATAGATAAGTCAGCTGAGTATCTCACTAACGCTTTGAAATAATTGTCTGTATTCGCAGCATAAGCAGCATTTTTTAGTATCGCTTGATGTGCAGGCGATAAACCATTAAATGTTTTTTTGTTCACTGCTATTTCAAACATCTCTTGAGATTGGTGAAAACTTCCTAAGTGATAGTGCTTAGAAACGTCTTGCATACCAAATTGAGAGTCAGAAGTTGGGTTGTTAAACTCAGCAGCTTCGATCAATCCTGTTTTCATTGCAGGTTGAATTTCACCACCTGGTAATTGTCTTACAACCATTCCCATTGCTGTTAATACGTTAGTCGCTAAACCAACTGTTCTGTACTTCATTCCTTTAACATCCGACACTTTAGTTACGTTCTTTTTAAACCAACCAAAAGGCTGTGCGGGCATAGGCATGTGGAAGAAACCGATATAATCGAAACCAACTTTAGCTAGACATTCGTTATAAAGTTTTCTACCTCCTCCGTACTCTATCCATCCCATAACTTCTTGGGATGACATTCCGTACGATGGACCAGTACCAAATAGAGAAGCGGCAGCATTTTTCCCATACCAATAAGCTGTTACCCAGTGACCCATATCTAGTACACCAGAACTTACTGCTTGTCCGATCTCTTTTGTTTTTACTACGGCTCCTACAGGTTGAAGATCAATCTTTAGCTCCCCACCTGACATGTCGCCAACCATTTTTGCATAGTCACCAGCCATTTCGAAGAAAATATTTGCTCCTGAAGGCCAAGCTGCTTGCATCTTTAAAGTTTTCGGAGCACCGAAAGCAATATTTGGCATTGCTACTGTTGCTGCCGCTGCTGCACCTGTCGCTGCTGCTGCTTTAAAGAACTTACGTCTTGAAGGAGTTTTTACTCCTTTGATCGTTTTTTTTGACATATGTCCCCCTTAATTATTAATAATTAAAAATATTTAAGCATATAAAATTTTAAGAGTCTTGATGTAAATCAAAAATCTTTTGATGTTTTCAACTCTAAGTAGTAAATAAGATGTTTAATTTATCTTATTTTTACAGTTTCCTGTTTTGAAAAATTCTTCAAGATTATTAATAGCTAGATTCGCCATTGCTGTACGAGTTTCCTTTGTTGCACTACCAAGGTGAGGAAGAATGAAAGCGCTTTTGTGTTTTAAATATCCAGAGTTTAAATTTGGTTCTCCTTTATATACATCTAAACCTACTGCATATACTTTTCTTCTATCAAGCGCATCTATCAAAGCTTCATCATCTACAATATCTCCTCTAGCAACATTTGTTACGACCGCTCCTTTTGGTAAATATTCTAAGGTTTCTTTATTAATTAAATTTATTGTTTCTTTTGACGCTGGACAACACACGGACAAAACATCCGAAACAGATAATAAGCTTTTTAAATCTTTATGATAGGTAGCTCCATCTTCTTTATCTGGGTTCAACTTTGAACGATTATGATAGTGAATTACCATGCCAAGAGATTTTGCAATCTTAGCAATCTTTTTTCCAATTCTCCCCATGCCTAAAATACCTAACCTTGTACCAGTGAGTTGTTTGCCTATTAAATAATCTGCAGACCACTTCCAATTTGATGCTTTGGCTCCTTCAATTCCTTCCGATGCTCTTCTGCAAGCGCCCAAAATTAAAAGTATGCCTATCTCTGCTGTGGCATCTGTCAAAACTTCAGGTGTGTTGGTTACTACAATATTTCTTTTTTTAGCTGCTTCTATATCTATATTTCCAAAACCAACCGCAAAATTAGAAAGAATTTTTACACTTTTAGGTAATTTATTAATTGTATCTTCGTCTAATTTATCAGTTAACGCTGACAATATACCATCACAACCTTCGCTTAACTCTATTAATTTTTTTTGAGAATAAAGCTCATCATTAGAATTTAACTTTACATCATATAAAGTTTTCAATCTTTCTTCGTTTGATTGTAATAATTTTCTTGTAACTAAAATCTTTTTCATAAATTTTTTAACTTTTGTGGTTTTGGTCCTCCCGTAAACCAATCAATAACTTCTACAGTATGAACAATTGGTATACTTATACCGCTGGATATCTGATTAATGCAACCAATATTTCCTGTAGCTATAAAATCTGGGGAAACTTTTAAAATATTCTTTACTTTATTTCTTAATAGAGATTTAGCCATTTTTTGATGTAGAATATTATATGTGCCTGCAGATCCACAACATAGATGTCCTTCTGGAATGCTCAAGACTGTATTGCCAGTTTTCTTTATAATATTCATTGGTTGTTCATGAATTTTTTGTCCGTGTTGCATTGAGCATGCTGAATGATATGCAATCTTATATTTCTTTTCATCGTTTTCTTTAAAATCTAGCTTTAGATTCTCATCTAAAAACTCTGTTATATCTTTTGTTAATGCAGAAATCTTTTTTGCCTTTTTGGTAAATGCTTTGTCATCCCTAAAAATAAAACCATAATCTTTTAAAGTGGTTCCGCATCCAGATGTATTGCTTATAATCGCGTCTAATCCGTTTTTTAAATATTCCTCATGCCACAAATTTATATTTTTTTTAAATGATAAATGAGCTAATTCCTTTTTACCTAGATGATGATTTAAAGAACCACAACAATCTATCTCCGGTAAAACTAAAACTTCAACATTATGTCTGTTTAATAATCTAATTGTAGAATCATTTATTTCTGGTGAAATAATTCTTTGTACGCATCCAGTTAAAAGGGCAACTCTAGCAATTGTTTTTTCTCCTTGTGATAGATGAATTCTTTTATTTTTTATTTTTCTTGCAGGAATCCTGTTTGGCATAAGATTTAAGGAATTTTTAATAAAACTTGGAAATAAAAAATTAAAAGGTTTTACTATTTTCGCTAATATTGTAAGTGCTAGAAAAACATTTGGTCTAGGCAAGGTATATGAAAGAATATTTCGTATTAATCTATCAAACAATGGTCTCTTATAAGTTGTTTCTACATGATTTCTTCCATGATCAATTAAATGCATGTAATTAACACCTGATGGACAAGTTGTCATGCATGAGTAGCAAGAAAGACAACTATCGATATGTTTTGCAATTTTTTTATTGGCTTTTTTATTGTTCTCTAACATATCTTTAATTAAATAAATCCTACCTCTAGGTCCCTCTAATTCATCACCATTAATTCCATATGTTGGACAAGTAGCATTGCACATGCCACAATGGACACACTTTCTTAAGATCTTTTCACTTGATTTTGTCTCTGTGTTACTAAGTTGTTTATCTGTAAAATCTGTTTGCATTATATTCCTGAATACATTTTTCCTGGATTTAAAATTCTTTTAGGGTCAAAACTTTTTTTTAATTTTTCTGATATTTTGTATTTTACAGGATCCACAGAAAAAATATCAACCGATGCTTTTAGATCTTCTTCGATCTTTATTGCTGTTAAATACCCGCTAGCTCTATTCACTATTTTCCTGATATCGTTTAATATTTTGGTATTAATTTTGTCAAGTTGAAGCCAAATTAAACTACCTCCCCAGTCGATAAAATACTTGGGTTCATGAGATTTAATTTGTTTTATAACTGCAAATGTCTCACTTGGAGGAACAACTATTCTCAATAAATTGCTTTTCATTTTAGAAAAAACTTCTAGTGTCCTTGTTTTTTCCCAAAGAATTTTAGACTGTTCGTTTTCTAAAACCAAACTTTCATCTATATTAAGTTCTAATTCTTTACATAAATTTTTTATTCTATGGTCAATGGATTCTTTGGGTCCTTCGATTCTTATAGCTGTTAAAGGACCTTCATGAGTTAAGTCGTTAAAAGTAAAATGATTAGTAAAATATTCTGGATAAAATACACCTCCAGATGGATCGCTTGAAGATGAAAGAGATATATTTAAATAACCTAAAGCTTTCATTAAGTGAGGGTTTTTAATTACTAAAGTTTTACTAGACGATGGCTTTGGAAGAACTTTAATAGAGATCTCAGTTAGTACAGTTAAAGTCCCAAAAGAACCAGATAATATTTTGCTAAGATCATAACCTGTAACATTTTTTACAACAGTTCCTCCAGATTTTATAGTTTCTCCTCTTCCGTTAATTCCTTGAAATCCAAGAACATGATCTCTTACGCTCCCAACTTTAAATCTTCTCGAACCAGCAAAATTACATGAAACGACACCGCCTATTGAGCCTTCATCCTGATTCCCTTTAAATAAAAGACCAAAATCATTAGGTTCAAAAGCTAATTGTTGATTATGTTTATCCAGTTCGATTTTAATTTCTTTAATTGAGGTGCCTGCCTTAACTTTTATATAAAGTTCCTCGGGCTTATATTCAATGATTCCCCTGTAATTTGAAAGATTTAATGTCTTTTCCGCTTGAAAGTTTCTGCCAATATTTTTTTTCGATTGTAAGCAATTAACTTCGATTGGAATATTTTTTTTGTAACATTCTTGAATTATTAAAGAAATATCTTCTCTAGTTTCTGGTTTTAGTACAGATTGACTAAAATCTTGGAATGTCAGGGAATTTTGTTTTTCCTCCATGAACATGAACCCTTCCTTCCTCAGCACATTTTCTTAAAATAGGATAAACTTTTCCTGGATTTAATAAAGAATTCGGGTCTAAAGCTACTTTAATTTTCAATTGCTGTTGGATATCTGTGTCGTTAAATGCTTCGCACATTAATTCTCTCTTTTCGATACCCACACCGTGTTCGCCAGTAAGTGCTCCACCTACTTTAACACAATATTTTAAGATATCTGCGCCAAATTCTTCACATCTTCTTAATTGATCTTTGTCACTTGCATCAAACATTATTAATGGATGTAAATTTCCATCGCCAGCATGAAACGCATTGGCGACAGGAAGTTTATATTTTTTCGATAAATTATTGATTTCTTTAAGAACTTCTGCAAGTTTTCCTCTAGGAATTGATCCATCCATACAGAGATAATCTGGCGCTAAATCTCCACATGCTGGAAAAGCAGCCTTTCTTCCAGACCAAAACTTTAATCTTTCTTCATTTGATTTACTTGTTTTTATACTTGATGAATTATTTTCCTGAGCAATTTTTTCTGCAGTTTTAATGTGGGACTCTACCTCAAATTCGCTTCCGTCAAATTCAATGATCATCATAGCTTCTGCATCGGTCGGATAGCCGGCCTTACAAAAATCATTAGTAGCTTTAAGTAAAGCTTTATCCATTATTTCCATACCAGCAGGAATGCAACCTTTGGCAATGATTTGTGCAACACAATTCCCTGCATCTTCAATTGACGGAAATCCAATTAAAGCTGCTTTAATTACTTCGGGTGTTTTTAAAATTTTTACTGTAACTTCTGTTACTACGCCAAGCAAACCCTCCGAGCCAGTCATTAATCCTAAGAAATCATAACCTTCGGAGTCCATTACCTTTCCTCCAAATCTTGTAATCGTACCGTCCATTAATACAATTTCTATGCCTAATAAATTATTTGTTGTGGCTCCATATTTTAATGAATGTACGCCTCCAGAATTTTCTGCAACATTTCCACCGATTGAACATGCAATTTGACTGGATGGATCTGGTGCATAATAAAATCCTTTGTCTTGTACGGCTTGAGTTATAGCTAAATTAGTTACACATGGTTGGGTTACTACACATCTATTTTTGTAATCTAATTCTAAAATTTTATTAAATTTTCCCATCGCTAGTAAAATACAATCTTCTAATGGTAATGCGCCGCCTGATAATCCTGTGCCGGCTCCTCTAGGAACAACTTTTATTTTATTTTCATTGCAATATTTTAAAATTTCACTTACTTCTTTTACCGTTTCAGGAAGCACGACTAACATTGGAGATTGTGTGTAAACTGCTAAGGCATCTGTTTCATAAGGCCTCATCTCATCTTGATGCGATAAAATATTCTCTAACTTAACTATTTTTGCTAAATCAGACACAATCTTATCTCTATTAGAGATGATTGATTTTTCTACTTTTGGCATTTGTAAGGTGCTCATAATGAATACTTTATAGATTTAAATGATAATGGTCAAAATACCTAAATGACCTACTTAAGCATTTTTTTGATTTTTTCTAATGCTTTTTCAATATTTTCATTTGATGCCGCAAAACTAAATCGCGCATAATCCTTTGATGTATTTCCAAATGCAGTGCCAGGTACTATCGCAACACCTGCTTCATGCATGCATTTTTTAGAAAATTCAGAACCATCCATGCCTGTTCCTATGACTTTAGGAAATATATAAAAGGCACCACCGGGCATACTAGCTTCGACACCTGGTAAGTCATTTAATAATTTATGAATTAATTTTCTTCTTTCATCAAATTTTTTCATCATTTCATTTATTGGATCATCAGATCCATCTAATGCGGCTATTCCTGCAAACTGTGATGGAACATTAACGCACGAAAAACTATTAATAGCTAATTTAGTAATATGAGGAATTAATTTTTCTGGCCATACACTCCATCCCATTCTCCAGCCAGTCATAGCATATGCTTTACTCCAACCATCCAGAACGATTAACCTGTCCTGAAGATCAGGATAATTAAAAAGTGTTGGCATTTGTTTACCGTCATAAATCTGTCTGCTATAAATTTCATCACTTAAAATTGCTACATGTGGATGTTTTTTTAAACCTTCAGCCAAAAAGTCTATTGCAGGTTTCTCAACAAAGCTTCCCGTAGGGTTATTAGGATTTATTAAAACTAATAATCTGGTTTTATCTGTAATTAAAGATAAAATCTTTTCCGGATCAAACTTTAAATCTTTGTCTTTTGTTAAATCATAAGGAACAGCTTTTGCGCCAGTATAATTAATCATAGACTCATAAATTGGAAATCCTGGTGTAGGATATATAATTTCTGCACCCGGTTCACCTATCATCGAGATAGCAAAAAACATTGTTGGTTTCCCTCCAGGCATTATCATAACTCTCTCAGGACTAACTTCTTTATTATAAAGTTTTTTAATTTTTCTTGTTACTGCTTGTCTGCACTCCAGAGTTCCGCTAGCTAAAACATATCCATGATGACCATCGTCTATAGCTTTCTTTGCGGCATCAACAACATGTTTTGGTGATTTAAAATCAGGTTGACCCAAGCTTAAATGAATCATTTCTTTCCCTTGTGCTTCAAGTTTTTTAGCTTCTGCTAAAATAGCAAATGCTGATTCAGTGCCAAGTCTATCTAAGTTTTTAGCTAATTTCATTTTCTATAAATAATCTTTGATCTGTTAAGTTCTTTTAAAGATCTACAGCCCATCAATATCATATCGCGTTTAATTTCATCATGCATTTTTTGTAATATAGACTCAACGCCTCTTTGTCCTCCAGCTCCTAAAGCAAATAAATATCCTTTGCCAAAACTACATGCTTTTGCTCCAAGTGCCAATGCTTTTAAAACATGGGTTCCTCTTTTGACTCCGCCATCTAAAATTACTTCTATTTTATCTCCAACTGCGTCAACTATATCTGCTAATTGATCAAAAGGCGCTCTAGAACCATCCAGCTGCCTTCCGCCATGATTTGAAATCATTACTGCGCTACAACCAATATCAATTGCTCTCTTTGCATCTTCAACTGACATAACGCCTTTAAGAGCAAATGGTCCTCCCCATTTTTTTACACAATATTCTGCATCCTTCCAACTCATAGAAGGATCAAATTGCTCATTTATATAATCCATAACTGATTTATCAATTTTACTTCCTTTGTCAGTCATATGAACAATGTTTGCTAATTCAAATTTTTTATGTAACAAATTGTTCAATGTCCAGCCTGGATGTAATGCAAAACTAAGGAGACTACCTAAAGTTAATCTTGGAGGAGTAGAAAATCCTGTTCTATGATCTCTCTCTCTATTGCCTGCCACTACTGTATCTACAGTTAAACACATACTGTTAAAACCAGATTGTTTACATCTTTCGATCAAATTATCCGTCAACCCCCTATCTTTATGAATATAAAGTTGAAATAACTTTGGACCCTTTGTTAGCTTTCCAATTTCTTCGATGCTGGTTGTTGCCATTGTGGATATACCAAACATGGTACCCATTTTTTCAGCGGCTCTTGCAGTAGCTCTTTCTCCTTCGTGATGGTAGAGGCGGTGCATAGCTGTAGCAGCAAGAAAAAGTGGAAAATCAATTTTCTGTCCAAGAACAGTGGTGGATAGATCTACCTTGCTTACGTCTGTTAAAACATTTGGAACTAAGTCGCAATTATTGAAAGATTCAGTGTTTCTTCTAAGAGTCGTTTCATCATCTGATCCTCCATCAATATAATGAAAAATTGGAGAAGGTAGTTTCTTTTTTGCTAATTTTCTAAAATCGTTAAAATTATAACAATCATTTAAATTCATTGTTATTAAAAGTTTTTAGAAAATGTGATCTGCTGATTGTCTGTGCCTGGGTTCGAATCTCCCCAATCATTATTTGAAATATGACTATAGCTATAACCTAGTTTTGAATTTTCAAAAATATCAAAACCTATTTTAATCTCGCTCTTGAATTCTAAGACGCTTCCTAAATCTTTGCCGTCACCTTTTTCATAATATCCAGGTGTAAAGCTTGGTAAAATTTTTAATGGTCCAACACCATATTGGCCTTCGATGCCTGTATATAAATAAACTGAACTATCTCCAGTCATAAATCCTCCGGAAACGGGAGAAATTTTTCCTAAAAAAGTATTTCTAAATAAATCTGGATTTTTATGCTCTATGCCAAACAAAGTTGTTTGATCATCACCTTCTTTATCGATAACATCAAATGTACCTGTGTAAACAGATATCTCTTTTTTATTTCCTGTATCCGCTAAAGCTGGATTCAGCATATAAGTAAGTAGAGCTAAAAATATTAAAAACTTAAATCTCATAATCAGAAAATACAATTAAATATCTCATATGTATAGATGCCTTTTGGCTAGTGATTGTACCTCTTTTTGAGCAATAAAAAAATTATTCCTCCACCAGTTACAAAAGCTAAATATGGCAATAACCATAATAAAAAATTAACTTTATTTAATGGCGGTTTATAGACAATCCATTCACCATATTTCTCAATCAAAAAATCATATATTTCTTTTTCCGATTTACCATCTTTGATCTGATCTCTAACAATTAATTTAATTGTTTGAGCAAATTCTGAATTTGAATCAGCGATTGATTGCCCTTGACAAATTAAACAACGTAAATTTTTAAAAACCTTATTTGAATCTATTAAAAAAGTTTTAGCATCAACAATATTAAAATTTAATATAATAAAAAAAATTATTATTTTTGTTCTCATTATTTCCTTACAGTATTTTTAATATATTCATAATCATTTTTAGAAATAGGTCCGATAAATTTTTTTATAATTATGAGATCTTTATTAATTAATATACTTTCTGGTACTCCATAAATACCAAAATTTACTGAATGTTTACCAAGCTCATCTCGCGCTAATTCATCATATGGATTACCAAGATCATTTAAAAATTTTAAGGCATTATTTTTTTTATCTTTAACGTTTACACCCAATAGTTTTAAATTTTTTTCTCTATTTAACTTAAGTAAAATAGAGTGTTCATCACGACAAGGTTTGCACCAAGATGCCCAAAAATTAATTAAAGTAAAATTATTCTTACTCAGGTCTTCTCCTGTAATTGTTTTATTTTTGCTAAAGTGATCTAATCTAATGTCTGTTATTTTCTGCCCAATTAAACTTCTTGTATCATAAATTGAATGCTTATTTAAACTGATAAAAAATACTCCAATAACAAATACAATTAATAAAAGTATAAATAGTTTAATAATCTTTTTTTGCATTTTGAAACAACCGTAGAAAACCACCTAATGAAATAAAAATAACAGATATCCAAATCCACATCATAAAAGGTTTTTTTTGAAATTTAATATTATAGTAATCTGATCTATCAATGTTACTCATTGTTATATAATAGTCTTTTAACAAACCAGATCTTATAGAGGCTTCGTAAGTTATTGTGCTCGGATTTTCATAAATCCTTATTTCGGGATAAAGAGATTGATTTAAATTTCTTTGAGAATTATTTATCTTAAACTCTCCAATAACTGCTTTGTAATTCTTAAAATCTTCTAATCGCAGATCTTTAAATTCTAAAGAATAATTGTCAAATTTTTTTCTCTCGCCTAACTTTAAATTAAAATCTTTTTCTAAAGAAAAATTATAGTTAAGTCCTATAAATAATATCAAAAAACCAAAAGAAAGATGCGATATTACTCTGGAAGAGTCCATTTTTTGTATTTTGAATAATTTATATAAATCTATTAAAGAAGCAATAATAAGAAAGACAGCTGAAATTATTATAAAATTAGATATTAAACTATAACTTTTAAATAAATAAATAATAGAGAAATTTATAAAGATTGATGCTATTAAAATTTTAAATAATAAATTTAGGTTATAAAATTTATTTTTAATCCACTGAGTCTGTGGACCCACAGACATAAAAAAGAGAAATAATATGACGATAGGTATTATTACAGTGTTATAAAAAGGTGGCCCAACTGAAACCTTATGATCAGTTAACACTTCGGTAAAGATAGGGTAAACTGTTCCTAATAATACTGTGATTAGATAAAAAATCATAAACCAATTGTTGATTAAAATAAAAGTTTCTTTGCTATTAGAATTTAAATTATAATTGCTATTTTTAAATTTATTAAAAAAAAGTAAAACTGAACCAAAAATCATTAAGCTTAAAAATACTAAGATATAAAGTCCTCGCGATGGATCATTAGCAAAAGTATGTACTGAATTTAAAATTCCTGATCTAACAAGAAAAGTTCCAGTAACACTTAGAATAAAAGTTAAAAGACAAAGAATAATTACCCAAAAATACAAAAAATTTCTTTTCTCTAATACTATCAATGAATGTAATAAAGCAGTCATTGCAAACCATGGTAGAAGAGATGCATTTTCAACAGGATCCCAGAACCAAAAACCTCCCCAACCTAATTCATAATATGCCCAGATAGAACCAGCTAAAATTCCAAGTGTCTGAAAAGACCATGAAATTAAAACCCAATTTTTAATCGAGTGAGCAAATAATCTTCCCGAATAATTAGTTAACAAAGAAGCTATTGCGGCTGAAAAATAAATCGATGAGCCTACAAAACCAATATAAAGCAATGGTGGATGAATAGCTAAAGCAGGATCTTGTAAGATAGGATTTAAACCCAAGCCTTCTTTAGGCGTGGGTGAAATTGCACTAAACGGATTTGAATTAAATAAAAGAAAAAATAAGAAACCAAGTATTAAAGTATTCTGGATGATTAAACTATAAATTCTATAATTTCTCGAATGACTTTTATTATACAAAAGAAAAAGAAAAGAAAAAATTGTTAAAATAATCACCCATAACAATAAGCTGCCCTCATGGTTACCCCAGGTTCCAGAAATCTTATAAAAAAAGGGCTTTAGCGAATGAGAATTTTGATAAACAGTAATTATTGAAAAATCAGAAATAATAAAAGCAGCTACTAAAGTTAAAAAACAAATTATTATAAATGTACTTTGAAATAAACAAATATGATAAATGTTTTTACTTATTGAAATCTTTTTATTTTGTAAATTTTTAAATGAAAAATAAATTATAAATATTCCTAACAATATATTTAAAAATAGTAATGTATTTCCTATATTACTTAACATTTTTCTTCATTAGATCTTTTAATTCTGGCGGCATATATTTTTCATCGTGTTTGGCCAATATTCTATCTGCAATAAAAAAATTTTTATCTTGAAGCTTTCCTTCTGCTACTACACCTTTGCCTTCAGAAAACAGATTTGGCACTGTCCCGCTATAACTCACAGCAAGTTCATGTTTTAAATCTGTAATAATAAATTTAATTTCTTTGTTATTAATATTAATAGAATTTTTTTTTACCATTCCGCCGACTCTAATTTTTTTGCTAAAAATAATATCCTGGCTTAATTGAATATCTGTAGGCGATTTAAAATAAAGAATATTACTAGTTAAAGATTTTAAAATAAAAAAGACTGCAATAATTAGAAAAATTAATAGTAAACTTAAAAAAGATGCTCTCTTTTTAACTTTTTTTGTAAGCATTAAAATGCTTTAGATCGATTTGTTGTACGAGGCTAAAACCTGAGAAGCAACTTTAGATTTTTCTAAAACTAATTTTCTTTCTGATGCTGAAAGCTGTTCCAATTCTTTTGCAAAATCTTTTTCGTATTTTTTTAAGGTCTTATAAGTTTTGTAATAAATAGTTGCACAAGCTAAAAAAGTAATAGCAAATGACAACCACACAAAAAGACCGTATCCGTTCATTGAAATAAAGTTTTGAATCATATTCTTTTAATGTTTTTTTTCTTTATTCTAATGATTTCTGTCTTGTATTTCATTAGCAAAATTAACGCACAATATAACAATAAGACTAATAACATCAACATTAATGGCAATAACATCGAAGGGTGTATGGAGCTAGTCCCATCTAGTTTAATACTTGAAGGTTGATGAAGAGTATTCCACCAATCAACAGAGTATTTGATAACCGGGATATTTACTAATCCAATAATTGCAATAATATTTGAAACTTTATTAGCTTTGTCTTCTTGTTCAATTAACTTATGAGCAAGAATAAATAGGATATAAAAAATTGAAAGCACTACCATTGAAGTTATCCTGGCATCCCAAGCCCACCAAGTACCCCATGTTGGTTGGCCCCATAATGATCCTGTAACAATTGCTAAACATGTAAACATTAATCCTAGTGGTGCGATACTTTTTGTAATTAAATTTAAATTTTTTATCTTAAAAATAAAGTTTAATATTGATAATAAGGCTATACTTGTAAATGAAGCTAGACCTATCCAGGCAGAAGGTACATGCACATACATTATTCTTACACTGTCACCTTGTAAATAATCTGGTGGTGACAATATTAAAGCAAATGTTAAAGCAATAATTAAAAGGATAAAAAAAATTGAGTTAATAAAATTAATCAATTTTTCGATCCAATGAAAAATTCTACTTGGATTTATCAGATCAAACATATCATCTGACTACTATAATATTATTTTTATGTGAAGAGTGAATATAAGCCTAATTGAGAATTGAGAGGGAGTTAAAGAAGTATGAGTTAATTCCCAATTAGGCAAGAACACCTAAAATTAATATAAATCTATGTCATAGATTTGAATGAATAATGTTAAATTTGAGGCAATATTGAACTTATTTAATTTGAAAGCTTAAAATAGCTTGAACCTTTTTTGCCGGAAAAAATTTCTTCTATCAATGGATGTTTAACTGGCTCCTTAGATTTATCTAATAATAAATTTTGCTCTGAAACATAGGCTTCATAAGTTACATCATTACTTTCAGCTAAGAGATGATAGAAAGGTTGATCTTTTCTAGGTCTAACATCCTTGGGTATAGACTGGTACCATTCTTCTGAATTGTTAAATTCAAAATCCACATCATAAATAACACCTCTAAAATCAAAGTGCCTATGCTTTACAACTTCTCCTATTGAAAATTTTGCATTATTGCTAGATGTCATATCTAATAATTAATAATTTTTTTATTAAAATCAATATCTAATTTATTAAAAATTTATTATATGTTAAACATATGGTGTGAATAAGTCATTTTTAAAATTTATTGCTGATTTTGGACCTTTATTAATTTTCTTTACAATCTATTACAAAAGTGGCAACAATCTTAGTGTAGCAATACCGCCTTTAATTATTTCGACAATCATTGCAGTAGCAGCAATTTATTTTTTAGAAAAAAAAATACCTTATATTCCGCTTGTAGGAGGCATCGTGATCTCTTTATTCGGAGGATTAACATTATATTTTAATAATCCAGTTTTTTTGTACATGAAGCCAACAATAATTAACGTCATTTTTGCGATCACATTAATTTTTGGAAAAACTTTCTTTAATAAAAATTTTCTAAAGTTTTTTTTCAAAACAGCTTTTCAGCTCGACGAATTAGGATGGGATAAATTAAACAATAGATGGGCTTATTTTTTTATATTTTTAGCAATATTAAACGAACTGGTTTGGAGAACTCAACCAGAAACTACATGGGTAAATTTTAAAGTCTGGGGTATATTACCTTTAACTTTTATATTTACTTTTCTACAGTTGCCGATGATAAACAAACACAAAATATGAGAAATATAAAGCTAGTTATTAATAATGATTTAAAAAAAGAAAAAGAAAAATTTTTTGTCAAAAGAGAACTTCAATGTATTTTAAATTTATATGCAAAAATGGTTTCGAACGGAACTTGGAAAGATTATTCTTTTTCATCTGGATCTAAAGAAATATCATTTGATGTCTATCAAAGAGCATCTGACCAACCAGTTTTAAGAATATTGAAAAATCTCAAGCCTAATTATTACAATGAAAAATTCTTAATAAAAGATAAGAACGGCAATATTCTTAAAAAGTCAGAAAATTTGAATCAGCTGATTAATAAAACTAGCTGGAACAATCTAAGATTAGTAAAATAATTATCTTCTTTGGCCAAAAAGTCTTAGAAGCATAATAAATAGATTAATGAAATCTAAGTACAGTGTTAAAGCGCCCATTACTGCTTTTTTACCCATTAACTCACCACTATCACTTGCTAAATACATGTTTTTAATTTTTTGAGTATCGTAAGCAGTTAACCCAACAAATACTAAAACTCCGATAATAGAAATTACAAAATACATCATAGAAGATTTCATAAAAATGTTAACGATTGATGCAATAATTATTCCGAAAAGACCCATCATTAAAAAAGAACCTAGTTTCGTTAAATCTTTTTTAGTTGTGTAACCATAAATACTCATTGCTCCAAACGTTCCTGCAGTAATAAAGAAAACTCTAGTTATGCTTGCTCCTGTATAAATTAAAAATATTGAAGAAAGAGAAGCTCCCATTAAGGCTGCGAAAACCCAAAAGGTCGTCTGAGCTTTTGCGGCAGACATTTTGGCAATTCCAAAGCTCATATAAAAAACTATAGCCAACGGAGCTAACATTATTATCCATTTTAAACCCGATGCGTAAATTGTGTTTCCAAAATTAGTTAATCCAATGATTTGTCCACCATCTGAAGTCACTACCGCCATTTTAAAAAATAAGAGAGCAACAACACCAGTTAATAAAACTCCTGAAGCCATGTAATTATAAACTTTTAACATGTAGGCTCTTAAACCTTGGTCGATAATAGCTTCTGATGCTGAAGATCTTGTTGTAGAAGTTTGTTTATTAAATTCCATAACTTTAATATAAGAGTTTTTATTAACTTTTCAATAGTCAATAATTGCTTTAAAAAAAACCTAAAATATCAGGATTTTATGAAATTTAAAAAATTAGGAAATACAGATTTAGACGTCAGTTTAATTTGCCTTGGAACTATGACATGGGGAACGCAAAATTCAGAAAAAGATGCATTCGAACAAATGGATTATTCTATAGATCAAGGAATAAACTTTTTTGATACTGCTGAAATATATTCAGTGCCTCCGGACTCTGTTTCATATGGCAAGACTGAAAAGATGATTGGCAACTGGTTTGAAAAAAGAAAAAATAGAGACAAAATTATTTTAGCTTCTAAAATAGCTGGACCTGGTTGTGATTGGATAAGAGGTGGAGAAAATAGTTTCTCTGAAGAAAAAATGGGCGAAGCAATTGAAGGAAGTTTAAAAAGATTAAAAACTGATTACATAGATTTATATCAATTACATTGGCCTGAAAGATCTACAAATTATTTTGGCAGAAGAGACTATACGATTAATGAGAAAGAGCGTGAGTGGAATGATTTTGAATCTATTTTGCAAGCATTAGAAAAATTTATTAAAAGTGGAAAAATCAGATACATTGGAATATCTAATGAAACTCCATACGGTTTATCAAGATATATAGAACTTTCTAAAAGTAAAAATCTACCGAGAATGATGTCGGTACAAAATCCTTACAGTTTAGTTAATAGAACTTACGAAATAGGTATGTCAGAAATTTCTATAAGAGAGAAATGCGGTTTACTTGCTTACTATCCTTTAGCCTCTGGCGCCCTATCAGGTAAATATAGAAATAATCAAATGCCTAAAAACACAAGACTCACTTTATTTAAGGGATGGGAAAGGCATTTAAATCCTCTAGCTCGAAAAGCTTATGATGAATATTATAAACTCTCAAAAGAGTATAATATTACGATGGTTCAACTTGCTCATGCATTTGTAAATTCAAGATCTTTTATTACGAGCAACATTATTGGAGCCACAACAATGGAGCAATTAAAAGAAAATATTGGAAGTATTAACATCAAACTTACTGAAGAAATGATAGAGAAGATCAATTTAATACACAATAATAATCCAAATCCTTCACCTTAATTCAAACCATTGAAATAGCTTATTTTTAGTATAAAAATAAATTTATGTTATTTAAAAAATTTTTTATTTTAATCTTTCTTGTCTTGTTCTCTTTTAATGCGACTGCCAATACTCCGAGATCAACTGGAAAATACAAAAATTGGGAAAGCTTTACAGCTCAAACTGATAAGGGAAAAATTTGCTTTGCACAAACTATACCAACAAAAAGAGCTCCTGCTTCAATTAAAAGAGAAAAATCAAAATTATTTGTAACTTTCAGACCTTCAGAAAACATCAAAGATGAAGTTAGTTTAACAAGTGGGCATGATTATAAATCATCAACGGTTACTGCTAGCTCTGGAAAAAAAAGATATTCTTTCTTCTCACAGAAAAATTTTGCATGGTTGCTTGATGATCAGGAAGAAAGAAACTTTATTAAGCTAATGAAAAGAGCAACCAATGTAATTGTTAAAGCAAGAACAGCTAAGGGTGCTGAAACGACTGATCATTATTCAATGATGGGATTTACTAAAGCATATAACGCCGCAAAAAAAACTTGCAGTTAAATGAAAAAAATTGTTTTAGCCTACTCAGGCGGGCTTGATACTTCGATAATTCTAAAATGGCTTCAAGAAAACTATAAAGCTGAAATCATTGCTTACACATCAGACATTGGTCAAGATATGAATAAGCAAAAAATCATTAGAAATGCAAAAAGATTAGGTGTTAAAAAAATCATTATAGAAAATCTAAAAAATACTTTTGTTAAAGATTATGTATTTCCAATGATTAGGTCACATGCGATTTATGAAGGGGTTTATTTATTGGGAACGTCTATAGCAAGACCATTAATTGCAAAAAGACAAATAGCTATTGCAAAAAAATTTAAAGCATTCGCAGTTTCACATGGCTCAACAGGTAAAGGAAATGATCAAGTTAGATTTGAGCTTGGGTATTATTATTTTGAACCAAAAATAAAAGTCATTGCCCCGTGGAGAATTTGGAAATTAAAATCAAGAACCGATTTAATTAAATATGCAAAAAAAAATAAAATACCAATACCTAAGGATAAGAAAGGTGCGCCGCCTTTTTCAGTAGACGATAATCTTTATCATACTTCAACCGAAGGAAAAGTTTTAGAAGATCCAAGAAAACAAGCTCCTGAATATATTTTTCAAAGAACAGTATCGCCAGAAAAAGCTCCGAATAAACCATCTTATGTAACCATAGGTTTTAAAAAAGGAGATCCTACTTCAGTAAACAATAAAAAATTACCACCAGCAAAACTTCTTGAAAAATTAAATATCATTGCTGGAAAAAATGGAGTTGGAAGAGTTGATTTGGTGGAGAATAGATTTATTGGAATAAAATCTAGAGGTGTTTATGAAACTCCAGGTGGAACTCTTTTAATGGTTGCCCATAGAGCAATTGAGTCTGTTACTTTAGATAAACAAACTATGCATAAAAAAGATGAAGTGATGCCAAAATATGCAGAACTTATTTACAATGGTTTTTGGTATTCAAAAGCTAGATTTAAATTGCAGAAAATTGTTGATCTTAAAAAAAATCAAGTAAACGGATTGGTTAAACTTAAACTGTATAAAGGAAATGTTACAATTGTATCGAGACAAAGTAAAAGTAAAGCTTATTCTGTAAAAAAAGTTTCTTTTGAAGAAAATAAGTCTTTTAAAAAATCAAAAGTTGAAAGATTTATTAATCTGCAAAGAAAAAAACTTTAGGACTGAGCCTTCTTAAAACATTCAACCGTATTACTAAGTAAGCAAGCAATCGTCATGGGTCCTACTCCGCCAGGAACTGGTGTAATTGCTTTTGCTACTTTGGAAACTTCATCAAAATCAACATCTCCTACTATGCCTGTATCTGTTTTATTAATTCCAACATCAATAACAATAGCGCCTTTTTTTATCCAATCTCCTTTGACCAATTTAGGTATTCCTACTGCCGCAATAATTATATCCGCTCTAAGGCATTCTGTTTTTAGGTCTTTCGTTTTTGAGTGGGTAATAGTCACAGTACAATTTTCTTTTAAAAGTAATTGAGTCATTGGTTTTCCGTTCAAGTTTGACCGTCCGATCAGCACCGCATGTTTACCACTTAAATTTTTTTCAGCTTTTTTTAGTAATAAACTACACCCAAGAGGTGTGCACGGAATGCTGCTATCATAACCCGATGATAAATTACCAACATTCATAGGATGAAAACCATCAACATCTTTTCCATGTTCTATAGTTTCTATAACTTTTCTTTTATTAATATGTTTGGGAAGAGGTAATTGAACTAATATGCCTGAAACTTTATTATTTTTATTAAGTTCTTTAATTTTATTTAACAACACTTTTTCTTCTAGATCTGCCGGATATTTAATTACCTCAGAATTCAATCCAACTTCTTTTGCAAATTTTTCTTTATTTTTTACATAAATTTTACTCGCAGGATTTTCTCCAACTAAAATTACAGTTAATCCCGGAACAGCATTATAGGTAGACTTAAGTTCTGCTATCTTCTTTTTTAATTCTTCTCTCAGCTCTGCAGCTGTTTTTTTTCCATCAATAATCATATTTAAAACATCGCTGGTGCAAAAAACTCAAAGATTAAATTTCTTGCAAACATCAAAAGTAGAATGAGAACTACCGGAGAAATATCTATGCTGCCCAGATTAGGTAAAAAATTTCTTATGGGTCTTAAAAGTGGATCAGTCATTTTATAACTTATATCCAGCAAAGAATGAACTAAACGATTTGAAGTATTTAGAACACTAAAAGCTATTAACCAACTAAGGACGGCATTAATAATTAAAATCCAAATATAAATATAAACAACGTTATCAATTAAAATTAAAATAGATTTCATTATTTTTTCTCCACATAAATTGACTGACTCGGAAAAGCAAAAGAAACACCATTTTTTTCTACAATTTGTTTAATTTCTATTGCTAACCTTTCTTTAACTGCAAGCCACTCATCCCAATCATCTGTAACTGTAAAACATCTTATATACATATCTATAGAACTATCTGCAAACTTATCAACTCTAACAGCATGGCCTAGGCTAGTTTTAAAATCCTTATGAGTGGTAACATATTTTTCTATTTCATCTCTAATTTTTTTAAGTTGTTCAACAGTTGTATTGTATTGCAAAGTAATAACCCAGCTAATTATCCAATTGGTTGTTTCACTTATATTAATTACAGCATTTTCTGCAAATTGAAAATTTGGAATAATGGCTATTGATTTATCAAATTTTCTTACAACAGTTGATCTAAACCCTATTCGTTCAACAATTCCTTCTATAATGTTTTCAACAATAATCCAGTCACCAACTTTAAATCTTTTTTCTACTAATACTAAAATCCCTGATATTAAATTCTTAAATAAATCTTGAGCTCCTAATGCTACCGCAACACCAAACAAACCTAATCCAGCAATTATTGGCCCTATTTTGATTCCCCAAAGTTCTAAAACTGCAGCTGCGCCTAAAATAAAAATAAGTATTTTTAAAGCTTTAACTATCCATCCAATTAGCTCTCTTGTTAAAAGTTTTTCTAAACCTCCTAATAGATAGGTAACAGGCTGAATAAACTGGTGTATCAACCAAAAAATTAAAATTGTAATAAGTGATTTATTTAAGTTGTCTACAAACGATTGTGACTCAGGACTAAATTCTAAATAGTAACTTGCAATAAAAAAACCTACAACAATTGGAAAAAATCGAGCAGGGCCTTCCATTGCTTCAACAAAAGTGTCATCTAATTTATTTGTAGTTTTTTTTGCTATTTTTTTTAAACGATTAATAATAATTTTACTAATAAAGCCTCTAAGTAGTAAAAAAATTAAAAAAATTCCTAAGCCAATTAGTATTTGAAAAATATCTATCCCGAGAATACCTTTGTTCCACACTTCAGTAAATAATGTTAAAAAATTTTCAATAATGTTCATTTTTAATTTGATCTATTCTTGTCAATTCCTCACCGGGACTAAAAATTTCAATTTTTCTCCATCCATCAGATTTAAATACACTAGCCACCTTTTCGCTTATACACATAACTTTGGACCCTGTCATTAATGGATAAAGAGAATGATTTCTTGTTATTTCTATAAAACTCTCTCCACTACGCAGTGAATAAACGAATATTACGTCAGGAGCATGATTTTCAATTATTTTTTTATTTTGATCATTTAAATCAGTAATTTTTTCAGATGTATAATTAATAATCTTGCTGATTTTTAAACCTTCTTTTTTAAGCTCTAAATCTAAATCGTAAGCTACGTTATCTCCGCAAAAATAAGCTATTTTAGATTTTTCATTAATTTGATTAGAATTGATAATTAAATTTTTTAATGCGTTTACAGTGCCGCCAGCCGAAAGAGTATTGTGATAACCTGATTGTCTTGCTATTTTTTCAGTAATAGACCCAACACAAAAACATAGCTTACTTTTTTCTTCACTTACAACTTTAAGATTCCTAATTGCATTTGCACTAGTAAAAATAAGAGCGTCATATTGATTTATATCTACTGATTCTATCTTGGTAGGTGATATTTTTAAAGTTGGAATATGAATTATTTTATGACCCAAAGAAAAAAGTTTTCCCATTAGGTTTTCCGAGTCAATTAACGGCCTTGTTATTAAAATATTCATCTTCTTTTAAATTTTTTACCAGCTAAGTTTAACAATTTTTCTCCAACAGTTTTACCAATATTGACAGCATCTACGTCGCGACCAGTAAACTTATAATCAAAACTTTCATCACCTTCATCTGAAAATAGTTGTACTTTTAATAGAAGATTATTATTGGTAATTTCTGCTAATCCACCAATTGCTGTTTCGCAATCACCACCTATTGTTTGAAGCATTTTTCTCTCTGCTATTGCACAAAGACTAGTTTCTGTATCATTGATTTTTTTTATAGTATCTTTAATTGGTCCGTCATCTTTCCTACATTGAACAGCAATAATTCCTTGCCCGACTGCTGGAAGAATTTCATTCGTATCAAAAATTAAACCTATTTTATTTTCTAAGTTTAAGCTTTTTACCCCTGCGGCAGCTAAAACAATTGCATCTAATTTTTTATCTTCTAGTTTTTGAATCCTGGTGTCAATATTTCCTCTGATATTTAATACTGAAACATTTTTATTAATTTTTTTTAGTTGAAGTTCTCTTCGTCTTGAGCTTGATCCAATTTTTGCTCCCTTAGACAGTTCATTAAAATTTTTAATTTTATTACAGATAAGAACATCACGAGGATCATTTCTTTTAACGTATGCCCCGATCATTAAGTTTTCATTTTGTTCAGACTCCATATCTTTTAAAGAGTGAACAGCAATATCAATATTATTTTCTAATAAGTTTTCTTCGATCTCTTTACAAAATAAATTTTTTCCACCGATCTCTGACAATTTTATATCAGAATGTATGTCGCCAGAAGTTTTAATCGTTTTTATAACAAAATCACCATCATTTAGATCTTTTGATTTTTCTAAAATAAGATTCTTAACTTTTTCTGCGTAAGCTAAGGATAATTTGCTTCCTCTGGCGCCGATTGTAATTTTTGTCATTATTAGTTTATATATTTGATGAATATATTTTATACTATTTTAAATTTTAACGTATAAATAATGGAAAAAAAGATTGCTTTTTTAGGAATTGAAACAAGCTGCGATGAAACAGCCGCTGCAGTAATTAGAGAAAATGAAAAAGGTACCGCGGACATATTATCTAATGTGGTATCTAGTCAAATAGAGCAGCATAAAGAATTTGGTGGGGTTGTTCCTGAACTAGCTGCAAGAGCTCATTTAGAAAATATAGAATTCATTATTGATAAGGCTTTAAAAGATAGCAAGATTTCCTTAAAAGAAATTGATGGGATTGCAGCAACTGCTGGGCCAGGGTTAATTGTTTGTCTTACAGTTGGGCTTAATATCGGAAAATCAATAGCAGCATTTTCTAACAAACCATTTATCGGCGTAAATCATTTAGAAGGTCATGCGCTCAGTCCTGGATTGGAAAATAAAATTGAGTTTCCTTATTTACTTCTTTTAATATCAGGCGGTCATACACAATATTTAATTGTTAGAAATGTAAATCATTATGAACAATTAGGTACAACAATAGATGATGCGCTTGGAGAAGCTTTCGACAAAACAGCAAAGATGTTAGATTTAGGATATCCGGGCGGACCTGCTGTAGAAAAATTTTCTAAATTAGGTGAAAAAAATTACTTTAAATTGCCTGAGCCGATAATTAATAAAGCTGGATGTAATCTATCTTTTGCTGGTTTAAAAACAGCAGTGTTAAGAGAATCCAAAAAAATAAATGGTGATGAAAAATTAAAATATAATCTTGCCGCATCTTTTCAAAGTACAATTAATAAAATTTTGTATAAGAAAACCAAAATAGCAATTCAAGAATTTAAAAACAAAACTAAAGAAAGAAAAGTTCAATTAATTGTGGCTGGTGGTGTGGCTGCAAATAAATCAATTAGAGAAAATTTAACAACATTGTCAAAAGAGATGGATTGTAAAGCTATTTATCCTGATTTAAAATTCTGTGGAGATAACGCAGCGATGATAGCGTGGGCAGGAATAAAAAGATTTAAAAAAAATTTAATTGATAGTATTGATATTTCAGCAAAATCTAGATGGCCACTTGATAGTAATGCTCCATACATGAAGGGTCCTGGTTTAAAACTTTAAAGATTCTATGAAAAATAAAAAAGATAAAAAAAAACTTAGAAATTTGACTGGAGGTCAAACTTTAATTCGATGTTTATATAAAGAGGGCGTCAGAGTAATATTTGGTCTTCCTGGAATTCAAATCTATCATGCCATTATTCCAATTCTGAAATATCCAAATTTGAAATTTATTACAACACGACATGAACAAGCAACAACATATATGGCAGACGGATATGCAAGGGCCGGAGGTACAATTGGAGTGGCAATGGTTGTGCCGGGCCCTGGTTTGCAAAACGCTTCCGCCGGCATTACTAATGCTTATGCAGCATCTTCTCCAGTGTTAATCGTTTCAGGACAAATAAACAAAGACAAAATATCTAAAGACAAAGGAATTCTACACGAAATTAATGACCAAATGGATATTATAAAGCCTATAACAAAGTGGCAAGCTAGAATTGTAAATGCAAAAAAAATTCCTGATACAATTAAAAAAACTTTCGTTAAACTTCGCAGCGGAAGACCTAGGCCAATTGAAATAGAAATCCCCCCAGAAACTCTTTCGGCATTTTCTTCTTTCAAAAATTATAAGAAAATTAAAGTTCCTTTAATTTCTATTAAAAAAAAATCTTTAAGAAAAGCAGCATCAATAATTATAAATGCCAAAAATCCGGTGATATGGGCAGGTGGTGGAATACACATATCTGGAGCCTCAAAAGAATTATTAGCGTTGGCTAAATATATGCAAATACCCGTATTAACTACACCGGAGGGAAAAGGTTCTATTTCTGATAAACATTATTTATCTCTTGGAACACCTCATGGAAGATCGACTGGCAATAGCAAAGATGCTCTCCGTGATTTCTTTTATACTTGTGATGTTGTTTTGGCTGTTGGTACTCGTTTTGTCAGCGCTGAACCAAAACTTTCTCAAAAAGTCATACAAATTGACATAGATCCAAAAGAAATTGGACGTAACCATAAAAATACTTTGGGTTTGCTAGGTGATTGTTCTCAAGTACTAAAAAAAATTTTAAAAATAATCAAAACTAAAACTAAACCTAGAAAAAATAAAGAGATTACATTTAGTAAAATGAGATTTGACCGATATGAAAATCCAAATAATCGAATTGAGCCATTAGCCTCCTATGTAAAAGCTTTGAGAAACGGAATACCTAATGATGGAATCTTGGTCACTGACATGACTACAGTTGCGTATTATACTCGAATGCACTATCAAACATATTTTCCAAGAAGTTATTTTACATCATCTTACAGTGGTAATCTTGGTTCAGCTTTTCCAACATCTTTAGGCATAAAAGTGGCTAAACCAAACAAGGCAGTAGTTTCCATTTCCGGAGATGGTGGTTTTCTATTTAATTCTCAAGAGCTTGCAACAGCAGTTCAATTTAAAATAAACGTAATAGCAATAGTATTTAACGATGGATCTTATGGCAACGTAAAAAGAGATATGAAAGAAATGTTCAATGGAAAATTTATAGGTTCTGAATTAAAGAATCCAAATTTTATGAAGTTAGCAGATTCATATGGTGCAATTGGAATGAAAGCAGATAGTCCTAAAAAATTAGAAAAAATAATTAAAAAAGCTATCTCCTTAAATAAAACTGTACTAATCGAAGTTAAAATCGGTAATACGCCCTCTCCTTTCTAAATGAAATATTGGTTAATGAAATCTGAACCTGATCTCTGGTCCATATCGCAACAAAAAAAAGCAGGCTCAAAAGGAGCTACGTGGGATGGGGTTAGGAATTATCAAGCTAGAAATAATTTAAAGAAAATGAAAGTAGGAGATCTTTGTTTTTTTTATCATTCAAACATTGGCAAAGAGATCGTTGGTATTGTTAAAATAATAAAAAAAGCTTTTCCTGATAAAACTGACACAAAAAAGAGATTTGTAGCTGTTCAGGTTAGGTTTGTAGAAGAGTTTAATTTGCCAATTTCTCTAGAGAAAATTAAAAAAACCAAGGCTATTTCCCATCTACCTCTTATTAAGCAAAGCAGATTGTCAGTCATGCCTATAGACTATAAAAGCTGGAAAATCATATGTAAGATGGGTAAGATTAGGAAAATTTAATCAAGGAAATTCCGTGGCCAAAAAGAAAAAGAAGAGAAGAGTAAAAAAGTCTAGAAAAAAATCTAGAAAAGTAAAAAAGTCTAGAAAAAAAACTAGAAGAGTTAAAAAGTCTAGAAAAAGAAAAGTTTTAAGAAAACGACAAACTTTTAAAGCACCAACTCAATCCAAAGATAGTGACGGTAATACCTTAATTAAAGTCTCCGATAGTTGGGCTCACCATGCGTACGTTAATGAGTCTAAGTATAAAAAAAAATACAAGCTTTCTATTAAAGAAAACGAAAAATTCTGGGGTAAAGAAGGCAAAAGAATTTCTTGGATAAAAAAATATACAAAAATTAAAGACATTAAATATAGTAAAGAAGAAGTTAAGATTAAATGGTACTATGATGGCACATTAAATGCTTCTTCAAATTGCATTGATCGTCATTTAAAGAAAAACGCAAAAAAAACAGCTATCATTTGGGTTGGTGATGATCCGTCTGACTCGAAAAAGATTTCATATAAGGAATTACACCAAAATGTTTGTAAGGCTGCAAATGGATTAAAAAGTATTGGTGTTCAAAAAGGTGACAGAGTAACAATTTATCTTACAATGATACCTGAGTTGGCTTATGTGATGCTAGCTTGTGCAAGAATTGGAGCTGTACATTCAATTATATTTGGCGGCTTCTCTCCTGACTCCATAGCGACAAGAATAAATGACTGTGAATCTGATTATTTAATAACAGCAGATGAAGGTGTTAGAGGTGGTAAAATAATTCCATTAAAAAAAATAGCTGATGAAGCTTTAACACAATGTCCTGATGTCAAGAAATGCGTGGTAGTTCAAAGAACTGGTAATCAAGTAGATTGGAATAATGAAAGAGATGTTTCTTATAAAGAAATGATTTCTTCAGCTTCAAACAAATGCGACCCTGAGGAGATGGATGCCGAAGATCCATTATTTATACTTTATACTTCTGGTTCTACTGGAAAACCCAAAGGAGTTTTGCATACTACAGGTGGGTATATGGTTTATGCATCAATGACTCATCAATACATTTTCGATTATAAAAGTAACGATGTTTATTGGTGTACTGCCGACATTGGTTGGGTAACAGGACATAGTTATATAATTTACGGCCCTCTAGCAAATGGAGCCACAACTATTATGTTTGAAGGTATACCAAATTACCCGGATAGTTCTCGTTGGTGGCAAATTGTAGATAAATATAAGGTCAATATTTTTTACACAGCGCCAACTGCAATTAGAGCTTTGATGAGAGAAGGAGACAAACCAGTTAAAAAAACAAGTAGGAAATCATTAAAATTATTAGGTACTGTAGGAGAGCCTATAAATCCAGAAGCTTGGATGTGGTATTACAAAACCGTTGGGGACTCTAGATGCCCAATAGTTGATACTTGGTGGCAAACTGAAACAGGAGGTATATTAATTGCTCCTCAACCTGGTGCTATAGATTTAAAACCAGGTTCTGCAACTAAACCCTTTTATGGAATTAAGCCTGTACTAGTAGATAAAGATGGAAAAGTTATAAAAGGCGAAGGAACAGGAAGGTTATGCATGGCACAATCTTGGCCTGGTCAAATGCGAACAGTATATGGTAATCATCAAAGATTTATTGATACTTATTTTTCTCAAGTTGATGGAAAATACTTTACTGGAGATGGATGTAGAAGAGATAAGGACGGATATTACTGGATTACAGGAAGAGTAGATGATGTAATTATTGTATCAGGTCATAATCTTGGTACAGCAGAAATTGAAAGCGCTTTTGTTGCACATCCAAAAGTTGCTGAAGCAGCAGTCGTTGGTTTTCCGCACAGCATAAAGGGGAATGGATTATACTGTTATGTAACTTTAAACATGGATGAAAAAGAATCAGGTGATTTGGAAAGAGATTTGAAACAATGGGTTAAAAAAATTGTTGGAGCTCATTGTTATCCGGATGTAGTTCAATTTGCTCCCGGTTTGCCTAAGACACGATCTGGAAAGATTATGAGAAGAATTTTAAGAAAGATTGCAGCTAACGACCCTGATAATTTAGGAGATACAACCACGTTAGCAGACCCAAGTGTTGTCGAGTCTTTAGTCCAGAATAGACAAAACAAAGGCTAACTATTAAAGGCAAGATTTTTAGTTAAATCTTTAAATTCATTTTCCACAAGATTCCATTTAAGTTTAATTGAATTTAAAACTATTTCCTTGTCTAAAACTTTTAATTCATCAGCAATTGGAGACCAGTTATAAAGAGCTAGTCCACTATCTTTAAATGGATTTTCTGAATGAAATCTTTGCCAATTTACAGATTTTACTTTTGAAATAAATTCTTTTTTTCCATTTTCATAAATCTTTTCGTCTAATCCGTTTTTAAGTTCATTATTAATTATATTAATAAATATTTCTTCTGCATCATTCTGTTTTAAATTCTTTTTATCAATTAAATAAGAAAATACATAAAGTGTTAGATCTGATATTGCGGCAACATATATGTTCCATTTTGCAATATTAATTGAATTAGAAAATTTTTCGTCTTCTACCATAATTGCAAATCTTGTACCGATTCTAGTTTTTAAATAACCATAAAGTGTAGTTTGTGTTACATGCGCAGATCTCTCTTGAACAAAATTTTGCAAATCTTCTTTAGAATTAATTGACTTAAATTTATTAGTAATTTTTCTTAAAGGAAAAAGATATTCCCCCATGGTTTTTAAAGTATTTACTATATTTTCTAAATTCAATTTCACGTTGTATTATAAAAATCCCTTATTTTATCACCTTGTAGCACGTCATTATGAGTTTTATGAAAGGTTTTTTCCCTTTTAATTAAACTTCATATAGGTATGATCTCTCGCATTAATTAATACTTTTTACGTAAAAAGTTACAAAAGGGGGAAAAATGTCAAACAAAGACGCATATTGGGCGAAAACCAAAAACCATATGATCGTAACATTGGTTCTTTGGGCTTTCTTCTCATTAGTTATCTTCATGTTTGGTTCTGAACTAAACACGATGTCTTTTCTTGGGTACCCTTTAGCATATTATATGACGGCACAAGGATCACTTCTTGCGTTCGTTATAATGCTATTCTGGACTGCCAATAAACAAGAGAAGATCGACGAAGAACATGGGTTCTCAGAAAGAGAGGAGGACTAATGGACTTTAAAGGTGGATTTATAAAAAATCTTCCAAAAATATACGGTCTCTACACTGGAGGTTTCGCAGTATTCATTTTGATAATGGCTATTGCTGAACAAGCGGGTGTATCTGCAAAAAACATCGGAGTGATGTTCGTTGCTTTTACAGTTTTGATTTATGCCTTTATTGGTTATTTATCAAGAACCGTTCAAGTAGATGCTTACTATGTTGCTGGAAGACAAGTGCCAACCGTATTTAACGGGATGGCAACTGCAGCTGACTGGATGTCAGGTGCATCATTTGTAGCCTTAGCGGGTGGAGTTTACTTTGGTGGTTATACTTATATGGCCTTCTTAGTTGGTTGGACAGGCGGTTATGTGCTTGTAGCAACTCTATTAGCTCCATACCTAAGAAAATTTGGATGTTACACAGTTCCTGATTTTATCGGAACACGATACGGTGGTAATCTTGTAAGAGCTTGCTCTGTATTTGTGCTTTTCATAGCTTCATTTACTTATGTGACTGCTCAAATTAACGCTACGGGAACAATTGCTTCAAGAGCGCTAGGTATTCCATTCGAAGCAGGAGTATGGGTAGGATTAATAAGTATTCTTATCTGTTCAATGCTAGGTGGAATGAGAGCCGTAACGTGGACACAGGTAGCTCAATACATCGTATTAATCATCGCATATCTAATTCCAGTATTCTGGATTAGTTCTAAAGTAGGTGGAGGAGTATTCCCTCACTTAATGTTAGGTGATGAAGTTGCAAGATTGGGTGAGCTTGAACAACAATTTGGACTAGTTAAAAACAGTGCCGCAGATATTAAAGCAGCGGGAGTACCAGGAGGATTAAAATATATCTCTGGACCTCACTCAGGAGTACCTGAAGGCGGAATGGCTGTATGGAAATACTTATCGTTAGCGATTTGTATGATGGTAGGAACTGCATCGTTACCTCATATTCTTATGAGATACTTTACAACTCCTTCTGTTAAAGCAGCGAGAAAATCAGTAGCATGGTCGTTATTCTTTATCTTCTTGCTTTACTCTTCAGCACCAATGTTAGCAACTCTGTCTAAACTTGCTTTAATGGACCCTAATTTACCTACTGGAATTATCGGAAAATCTATTGCCGAGGTTCAGCAGATAGCGTGGGTACAAAACTGGTCAGCAGTTAAACAAGTGTTCATCGCAGACTTTAATGGTGACGGTATACTTCAGTTGAACGAATGGTTCATGAGAGGTGACGTTGTAGTATTAGCTACTCCAGAAGTAGCGGGACTACCGTTCGTAATCTCAGGACTTGTGTTTGCTGGTGGTATGGCTGCTGCCATGTCAACTGCAGACGGATTAGTTCTTGCGATATCAAATGCTTTATCACATGATATTTACTACAAAATCATTGATCCAAAAGCTGATACGGCAAAAAGACTAATCGTTGCTCGTGTACTTCTAGTAATAATCGGTGCCGCAGGTGCTTACATAGCTTCATTTAGGCTAACAAGTATCTTAGGTTCGGTTGCTTGGGCGTTTGACTTTGCAATGTCAGGCCTATTCTTCCCACTTGTACTTGGTGTATGGTGGAAGAGAGCTACTAGAGCAGGTGCAATTGCCGGAATAATGGCAGGAATACTTTCTGGATGGGCATACTTATTGTATGTGTATCCTAAATTCTCTGTTGCTATTTGGGGTGTTGCGCATGATCCATGGTTGGGTATAGATCATTTAAGATTTGGAATGATCGGTGCTCCAGTTTGTTTAGTTGTAATGGTTATAGTTAGTTTAATAACTAAAGAACCAGATGCAGCTACTCAAGCGATGGTTGACGCAACTAGAGTACCTACAGGTAAAGCTGTCTTAGGTAGACAACACTAGTTAATAAACTTTTAAAAATTAAAAGGGGCGAATTTATCGCCCCTTTTTTTTTGCCTAAATCATGATATTCTTAAAAATATGATACCTACTTGGATAATTGTTTTAGACTATATACTTGGAATGATAATGTGGACTTTAATTGGAAGAGCAGCCATGAACATCTTTCAAAGAGAGGATTCAACTTTTTTCTTTATGAGGGTCTTCGTAAAATATACCAATCCAATAATTAAATTATTTAAACCTATTACCCCTAGCTTTCTATTTGGCGGATTTATCGCTCTTTATGTTGCATGGTTTTTTTACTTATTTAGATTTTATGCTATGCCATACTTGCTTGGTTATGATGTGTGGGGAATGTTAGCTTTTCCATTAGAAAGTGATTTTTCAAAACAACTTTACCAACTTTTTAATTAACAACTTATTTTTTTGACAAATTTATTGATTAAAATATAAGTAAAGAATGAGCGGCCTAATCAAAATATCACCTTCTATACTTTCAGCAGATTTTAGTAAATTAGGTGAGGAAGTTATAGCATTAGAAAAAGCTGGCGCTGACTACATACATATTGATGTTATGGATGGGCACTTCGTTCCAAATTTAACAATTGGACCAGAAGTAATCAAAAAATTAAGACCACTCACAAAAAAAGTGTTTGACGTTCATTTAATGGTATCTCCTGTAGATAATTTCATTAAAGATTTTTCAAAAGCTGGTGCAGATATTATTACTTTTCATCCAGAAGCTACTCCAAATATATCGAATACGATTAATTTAATTAAAAAAGAAGGAAAAAAAGTTGGTATATCCTTAAAACCTAAATCAAAGATAGAATTAATTGAAAAGCATATAGAACAAGTTGATCTAATTCTTATTATGAGTGTCGAACCAGGTTTTGGAGGTCAAAAATTTATACCAGAAGTTTTAGATAAAACAAAAAAAATTAAAGAGCTAATTGATAAAAAAAACTTGAAAATTGAAATAGAAATAGATGGTGGAATTAATTTTCAAAATTGTACTGAAGCAAAAAAAGCTGGAGCAAATGTACTTGTTTCTGGCTCAACTATCTTTAAAGAAAATCAAGGTGATCTCAAAAAGAATATAAGAATTCTTAGAACAAATTAATAGATGTTTAATTTAAAAAGTATCTATTTTTACTTTTTAGCTATTCAAATAAGTCTAATAAAATTTATAAAAAAGATTTACTTCTCAACTAGCTATTATAATAAATCCTTAGTATCTAAAACTCCTCAGCAATTCTATTTTCATCCAAACCCATTTCTACTTTCTTCAATAACAAATTATAAAAAATATTCTTTTAAAATTGGTGAAATTGATCCAAATGTCTTTTGGCTTAATAAAAAAAACGCTTGGGAAGAAAAAGAACTGCATAGTTTTTTATGGTTAAATTTAATTGACAGAAAAAATGACGGAAAATCATTACAAAAAATAATTGATGTTTGGGTGTTAAAACACTCAAAGTACAAAAAAAATGTATGGGAAAGTTCTGTTCTCAGCAAAAGAATTATTAGCTGGATTTTAAATGTTGATATTATCCTTAATAACGGTTCTTTTTATTTTAAAAGAAATTTTTTAAATAGCATAATTGTACAAACCAATCATTTAAAAAAAAATATTAAGTTTGAAAAAAATTATTCTAAGAGAGTGGAAATCTTAACTGCTTTACTTATATCTGGTTTGGTTTTTAAGGAATATATAAATAATTTTAATACTGGAATAAAAGAATTAGAAAAGTTAGTTAAAAATTATTTTGACAACGATGGTTTTCCACTAACTCGAAATCCTAGTGATTTAATTTTCTTCTCAAAATATCTAATGCTCTGCAAAGAATGCATCAAAGATGCTCAGCAATATGTACCTGAGTTTCTAGATACAATAATCGATAAAAATCTTAGATGCATAAAAAATATTCTAACTCCTAACAATCAGACTCCTCTTTTTAACGGTGGAACAGAAGATAATTTAGAACAATTTAATAAATTCCTTAATGAGTTAGATTACAAATCTAAAGATAAAAAGAATATCATTGGCGGCATTCATACATTTAATATTAAAGATAGTGCAATTTTTTTTGATGTTGGAGAACCTCCTAAAAAAAGTTTCTCTAAAAGCTATCAATCTGGACCTCTATCATTTGAATATTATTTGGATGGGGAAAAAATTATTACTAATTGTGGATTTGGATCTAACATATCATCTAAAGCTGAGCTTTTAAGCCGCTTAACATCTGCACAATCTACTCTGACCTTGAATGATACCTCCATAACAAGATTTGAAAGAAATAAACTTATTAATAGGATATTCGGAAACTCAATTAAAAATACTTTTAAAATCAATAATTTAGATTTTGTAGAAGATAAAAATCAAATTAAATTTATTGCCTCACATAATGGCTATGAAAAGAAATTTGGTTGTATACATAAAAGAGAAATATCTATCGACAAACTAAATGGTAAATTAATAGGCTATGATGAGATAATAAAGAAAAAAGATGGTAAGCCTCTTAATTATAGTCTTAGATTTCATCTGTACCCTGGTTTAACTGCTGTAAAAACAATGGGTGGAAATAGTGTATTAATTCAAATCTCTAAAAAAAAATCATTAATCTTCACAATAATAGATGGGTCTATATTATTAGAAAAAAGTATATTTCTAGGTAGAAATAAAATATTAGATAATACTTGTGTAACAGTATCTGGTAATTTAGTTAATAAAAATAAAACTATCCACTGGGAAATTAAAAAAAATATTTAATTATGAAACAAAAAATTAAAAATGCTCTTATTTCTGTTTCAGATAAAAATGAATTAGTTTCTATTCTTAAAGTTCTAAAAAAATTTAAGATTAAAATTATAAGTTCAGGAGGAACATATAGTTCAATCAAAAAACTTGGCTATGATTGCGTGGAAGTTTCAAAATATACTGGTTTTAAGGAAATGCTTGATGGGCGAGTTAAAACACTACACCCTAAGATACATGCCGGGATTCTTCATGATAGATACAGTAAGAAACATCAAAGCGAAATGAGTAAGGAAAAATTTCCAGCTATAGATTTAATTATAGTCAACTTTTATCCATTTCAAAGAACAGCAATTAATTCAAAAAATCAAAAAAAAATAATTGAGAATATTGATATTGGCGGGCCGACAATGGTTAGGGCTGCGGCAAAAAATTTTAAAAATGTAACAATCATTACAAATAAAGATGATTATCAAAGTCTAATAAAAGAAATGAAACAAAATAATGGAGGGACATCTCTAAAATTTAGAGAACTAATGTCATCAAAAGCTTTTGGATTAACAGCCTACTATGATTCTATGGTTGCCAATTGGTTTAATGAAAGATTGAAAATAAAATTCCCTGAAAGAAAAACAATTTTTGGTAAAAAACTTCAAAATCTAAGATATGGAGAAAATCCTCATCAAGAAAGTTCTTTATATATAAATGACTACAATGATCAAGATCTTGGGCTCGAACAACTAAACGGCAAAGAACTTAGTTTTAATAATTATAATGATATATTCGCTGCTTTAGAAATCTTATCGTCTATCGAAAAAGAGTCCGCTACGGTTATCATAAAACACGCCAACCCTTGTGGTGTTGCTAAAAACAAATCTTCATTAACATCTTTTAAAAATGCTTATGCCTGTGATCCAATCAGCGCTTTCGGAGGAGTAATTGCTTGTAATTTTAAAATTGATAAAAAAATTGCACAAGAAATAAATAAAAATTTTCTCGAAGTTATCTTGGCTAAAAGTTTTGATAATAATGCTTTAAATATTCTAAAGAAAAAGAAAAATTTAAGAATTATTGATATCTCTAAATTTAAAATTAAAAATCTAACAACCATCAAATCTTTTAATAATTCATTCTTAGTTCAGAGCAAAAATGAGTTAATATTGGATAAAAAAAAATTGAAATGTGTGACCAAAATTAAACCAACAAAAAAAGAGATTTTTGAAATGGAATTTGCATTTAATGTTTGTAAACATGTAAAATCTAATGCCATTGTTTTAACGAATAATTTTTCAACCATAGGAATTGGCGCTGGTCAACCAAGTCGATTGGATAGTTGTAAGATAGCATCTCAAAAAGCTAGGCAATTCCAACTTTCTAAAATTAAAAATTCTATAGCTGCATCTGATGCATTTTTTCCTTTTGCTGATGGAATTAAAATTTTAATCAAAGCTGGGGTAAAAATTATAATCCAACCAGGTGGATCAGTTAAAGACCAAGAAGTTATTAGTGCAGCAAATAAAGCTAAAATTAAAATGGTATTTACTGGAATTCGTCATTTTAATCACTAGCTAAATTTTATCAATTTTAGCAGCTAAAATAAAATCACTCTCGGTCAATCCTTTAATTGCATGAGTAAAAATTTTTATTTTACAATAACCCCAGCCAAAAGAAATATCTGGATGATGTCCTTCATTCTCTGCAATGATGCCGACTTTATTTGTAAAATCCTGGCTTTCTAAAAAATTTTTAAACTTAAATTCTTTGATTAAAAAATAACTTTTTTCATTATCACTTTTAACATGCCATCCATCTACTTTTTTCAAGTATTTATGTATTTCTTTTACGTCAAATGGAGGGGTATTACCTTCGCATGAAACACATTTTTTATCTGCCAATTCACTCATATTCATTTAAATGGAGCGGGCAAAGGGGTTCGAACCCTCGACCTTCTCGTTGGCAACGAGACGCTCTACCACTGAGCTATGCCCGCAAAATTAATTAAGTATATTATACTAATTTGAATTTGGTCAACCTTAATAAAAATGCCGCTATCGATAATCTAAGATTTCTACTATAATTAAACCAATATGAAATCTTTTCCAAATCAAATTCCAATTTTTCCACTAAGTGGGGTTATTTACTTTCCTGAAACAAGTCTACCATTAAATATTTTTGAACAAAGATATTTAGATTTAGTTAATGATTCAATTCGTAAAGATAAATTAATGGGTATGATTCAATCAAAAAGAAAAGATAAAGGATTATATAAAGTGGGATGCTTAGGTAAAATCAGTAATTTTCAGAAAAGTAAGGATGGAAGAATTTTAATTAATTTAACAGGAATTACTAGATTCCAAGTATTGGAAGAAGTAAAAAATTCTAAATTATATCGAGAATTTAAAGTTGGTTATGAAAAATTTAGTTTGGACCTAGAACCTATATTAGAAGAAATTAATACTGAATCTCTCATGAAAAAAGCTAAAATTTTTTTTAAGAAAAGTGGACTTTTATTAAATTGGGGAGAATTTAATAAGATAAAAAAAGTACAAAAAATAAATACTTTAGCTATGATTGCCCCAATAACAAATGAAGAAAAACAAAAACTTCTAGAATCTGTGTCTTTAAAAGAAAAAGTAAAAACTTTAGAAGATATAATGAATTTTTACTTGCATGAAGTAAATTCTAACAATCAGACTATCCAATAAATTAGAATTATTAATTAGCTGACTTATTCATTGAATCAAAAAAATCAGAATTATTTTTAGTATTTTTTAATTTAGAAATTAAAAATTCTATGCCGTCCATTGTACCCATGGGACTAATAATTCTTCTAAGAACATTCATTTTTGATAGATCATCTTTTTCAAAAAGCAGCTCTTCTCTTCTTGTGCCTGATCTTGTAATATCTAGAGCTGGATAAATTCTTTTATCAGCAACTTTTCTATCCAAAATAAGTTCGGAATTACCTGTTCCTTTAAATTCTTCAAAAATAACTTCATCCATCCTGCTTCCAGTATCTATTAATGCAGTTGAGATAATTGTTAACGACCCACCCTCTTCAACATTTCTTGCGGCACCAAAAAATCTTTTTGGTCTCTGAAGCGCATTGGCATCAACACCACCGGTTAAAACTTTACCAGAACTTGGTATTACTGCATTATACGCTCTTCCTAATCTTGTTATTGAGTCTAGCAATATAACAACATCTTTTTTATGTTCTACTAATCTCTTTGCTTTTTCTATAACCATTTCAGCAACCGCAACGTGTCTTGAAGCTGGCTCATCAAAAGTTGAAGCTACAACTTCACCTTTAACTGATCGCTGCATATCAGTTACCTCCTCTGGTCTTTCGTCAATTAATAAAACCATTAAATAACACTCAGGGTGATTTGCAGTTATAGATTGAGCTATATTCTGAAGAATAATTGTTTTGCCTGCTCTAGGAGGAGATACAATTAATGATCTTTGTCCTTTCCCAATTGGACTAACCAAATCAATTAGTCGGGCTGTGTTGTCAGGTTTTTTTTCTACTTTAGTAGACTCGACTTCTAATTTAATTCTCTCATTTGGATATAGCGGGGTTAGATTGTCAAAAGCAATTTTATTCTTTCCCTTTTCCGGATCATCAAAATTGATCTTATTTACTTTTAATAATGCAAAATACCTTTCGGCATCTTTTGGACCTCTAATCTCGCCTTCTATGGAGTCGCCTGTTCTTAAACCAAATCTTCTTATTTGACTTGGGCTAACATATATATCATCTGGACCTGGTAAATAATTAGATTCAATAGCCCTTAAAAAACCAAAGCCGTCTTGCAACACCTCTAGAACACCTATGGCCGTTATTTGTTCATTTTTCTCTGCAAGTTTTTTTAGTATAGCAAATAATATTTCTTGCTTTCTTAAAGTGCTTGGATTTTCAATACCAAGTTTTTCAGCTTCGCTAATAAGCTCTGCAGGATTTTTTTGCTTTAACTCTTGTAGATTCATGTGATTAATTTTTTGACTTGTAGGTAAGTGTCGTAAATATAAGTATTTTTAAGAATAATTCAACCCCCTTTATAAAGGTTTAAAAACAACAACAAAAACAATAACAATTAATAATATTGTTGGAATTTCATTTATAATTCTAAAGAATTTTGATGAATTTTTGTTATTATTCAATGAAAATAAGCTTAAATGTCTTCCTAAATAAAAATGGTAATAAGTTAAGAGTAAAATGGAAATAATTTTAATTTGCATCCATAATTCTAAGAAGATCGAGAAACCTAAAGAATGAATAAGTAAAAAACCGAATAACCAAGATAAAATCATAGCCGGCATCATGATAAAATTATATAGTTTTCTCTCCATTACTTTAAATGTTTCTCTTTGTGAATCATCTTTGGCTTCAGAATGATAGACAAATATCCGGGGTAAATACAAAAGGCCAGCCATCCAAGATATAACCGCGATTAAATGCAGAGACTTAAATAATAAATAAAAATTCATATTATTTTTTTACCAAATACCTTTTTACTAGGGTTTCGAACAGTTGAATATGATCTGAATTATCATTTAAACACGGAATAAGATCAAAGTTCTTTCCTCCATTTTTTAAGAAACTCTCTTTTCCTTGAATGTTTATTTCCTCTAAAGTTTCCACACAATCTGAAGCAAAGCCCGGACAAATTACTAAAACATTTTTTATTCCTTGTCCTGGTAAACTTTCAAGCGTTTTATCTGTGTATGGTTTCAACCACTCTCGTGGACCAAATCTTGACTGAAAAGTTGTCTGAATTTCAAAGTCTGAAAATTTTTCTTTTATTAATCGAGTTGTTTTCTGACAATAGCATTGATAAGGATCACCTTTATCAAAATAAGATTTAGGTATTCCGTGATAGGAAGCCATAATCAAATCTGGTTTCCAATTTATGGTTTTAATTTTATTTCTTATGCTGTTTATCAAAGATTCGATGTATAACGGCTCGCTTTCATAGTGTGGTATTATTTGAAGGCTTGGCTGCCACCTCATTTTCATTAGAGATCTGTATGTCTCATCACAAACCGTTGCTGTTGTTGCCGCGGCATATTGAGGATAAAGAGGTAAAATTATAATATTTTCACAACCTTTTTCTTTTAATAAATTTAATTTACTTTTTATGCTTGGATTTCCATATCTCATAGCGAAATCAATTATTGTGTTTTTGCTTTCAATCTTTTCCTTTAATTTGTTTGCTTGTGCTCGAGTATAATATAAGAGTGGTGATTCATTTGTTTTTTTAAACCATATTTTTTTATAAGCATGGGCTGATTTTGCTGGTCTTAAAGTTAAAATAAATATATTTAATATAAGCTGCCAAATTATTGGGTTAACTTCTATAACCCTTCTGTCCGACAAAAATTCTTTTAAATACTTTCTAACATCCCACCAATTTGTTGAATCTGGCGTTCCAAGATTAACAAGTAGAACGCCGGTTTTACCAAAATTTAACTTGGGATGTTCGTTGGTTACCATTTATACTCCCTTACAAACTTAACTAATTTCCCTAATTTATCAGGGTCTGTCTCTGGAACCAAACCATGGCCTAAATTAAAAATATAAGGAACATCTATAAAAATGTCCAAATACTTTTTGGCCTCTTTATATATTTCTTCTTCAGATTTAAGCAATCTTTTTGGGTCCATTCCCCCTTGCAATACCACATTAGTTAAATTTTTTTTTGCCCAAACTGGGTCTATTTCATAATCCAAACTTAACCCGTCTGGTTTCACTATTTTGTTAAATTCTAAATAGTTTTCTTTAATTCCTTTGGGAAAACAAATCACAGGTATTTTTTTACTCTTACAAAACTCTACTATTTTTAAATTAGGTGTGTAACAAAAATTCTTTAAATTTTTATCAGTTAACAAACCAGCCCAGGAGTCAAAAATTTGAACAACATCTGCTCCAGCATTTATTTGATTTTCAATGTGTGCACATAGATATTCATTAAGTTTATTTAAAATTATATCAACTTCGGACTTCTTATCTTTAATTTTTAATAAATTAATTTTATTCTTGTTTTCTTTTAAACCCATCATGTAAATTAACAAAGTCCATGGAGCTCCAACAAAAGATATTAAAGACTTTTCTTTATCTAATTTTTCCCTTGTTTGTTTAATTGCTTGATAAATTGGATATAATTTTTTTTTAAAATTAATTTTATCATTATTTAAAAACTTTTTTAATTCAAAATTGCTTAAAACCGGTCCTTGACCTTTAATAAAATTAACTTCTTGACCTAAAGCATAGGGAACTAAAAGTATATCTGAAAAAATTATCGCGGAATCCAAATTATATCTTTTAATAGGCTGTAAAGTAATTTCGGAGCTTAAATTACTATCTAAACATAATTTAATAAAATTCTGATTTTGCGATCTAATTTTTCTAAATTCAGGCAAATAACGTCCTGCTTGTCTCATAAACCATATAGATTTACAAGATTTATCTTTATCAACTAATATTTTCTTAAGAGTGCTCATATTTATATAATTTAAGTTTATAAATATAGATTGTGTAGTAGATCTTGTTAATTATTAATATAACTATTTATACATATTTTATACAATCTGATTTGAATAAATCATGTTATTAATAGTAGAAATTCTATGATTTTATTTAAATTATAAACAATTGTGAAATTATAATGTCAACACCTAACAAAATGTTAGAATAATGTTAATTATTGTTAACTATTTTTTATAAATTTAAAAAATAATGAAAATATTAAGCTTACTAAACAATTACTAACAGAGACATGAACGAAAAATACAATGTATATCTTGTGTCTGACTCTACTGGGGAAACATTAGATCGAATTTTTTTATCTTTAAAATCTCAATTTGCTAATTTTGAATATAAAAAAAAAGAATTTGCTTTTGTAAGAACAGAGCAACAAATTGATAAGATAATCAAAGAATGTTCCGAACTAGATAATGCGATAATTTTATATACCATTGTTGAAACAAGATTGGCTAAATATATCTCTCATGCTAGCGACAAGAATGACGTTCCTTGTTTTGGTGTATTAGGAAATTTAATACTAAGTTTTTCCAAACTATTAAATCAAAAAGCCATCCACAAACCTAGTGCGCAACATGTGTTAGATGATGAATATTACAGAAGAATAGAGGCTATTCAATTTACCATGCAACATGATGATGGAAAAAAATTAGATGATATTGTTAATGCTGATATTGTGCTTTTAGGTGTGAGCAGAACTAATAAAACACCAACTTCAATTTATTTAGCTAATAGAGGATATAAAACAATTAATATTCCCCTGGTCTTAGATCAGAAAATTCCAGACGATCTAAAATCTCAAAATAATAAAACGTGTGTTATTGGTCTTGTGGCTGACCCAGAGAGATTGGCAGATATTAGAAGAAATAGAGTTGCGATAATGAAGGAAAACAATATTAAAGAATATACAAATCTTAATTTTATAAAAGAAGAAGTGAATCAATCCAAAAAACTTTTTAATAAATATAAATGGCCAATTATTGACGTAACCAGAAGATCGGTTGAAGAAACAGCTGCATCTATTTTAAAGATTTTTGAGATAAATAAAAATAAATGAAGATAATTTTAGCATCTGGAAGCGGTGTGAGAAAACAGATCTTAGATAAATACAACATCAAGGCAGATATTGTTGTGTCAAATGTAGATGAAGAACAAATTAAAGCAACTCTTTTGTCTAAAAATGCTACTCCATTAATTATATCAAAGAATTTAGCTGAAATTAAATCTACAAAGGTTAGCAATAAACATCCCGATCATCTTGTGTTAGGCGCTGACAGTGTTATCTCACTAGATAATAAATTAATTAATAAACCAAAATCTAGGAAAGAGGCTTTAGAGATTCTAAAAGAATTAAATAATTCTAAACATCATCTTATTAGTTCCGTTTGTATTTCAAAAAATGGTGCAATGATTTGGAATCATTCCGATCAGTCAGAGTTAAAAATGAAAAACTTTAAAGAAGAGGAATTAATAAAATACTTAGATAAAATTAAAACCGAAACTTTATTAATGTATGGAGTTTATCAAGTAGAGGCTGACGGTTTAAATCTATTTGAATATATTAAAGGAGATAAGGACTCAATTATGGGTTTGCCTATAAAACAGATAATGAACTATATTAAACAATATAAAAAATGAACAAAAAATTATTTGGAATTATTGGTAATCCAATAACACACTCATTGTCACCAGTTTTGCATAACTATTGGTTTAATAAATATGATATTGAAGCAAATTATTCTTTATTAAATATAAAAGAACAAGAAATAGAAAGTGTTGTTAAAAAGATAAAAAACAAAGAATTAAGCGGGATCAATGTAACCCTGCCTTATAAGCAGAAAATAATCTCATTTGTTGACCAATTAGTTAATGATGCTAAATCTACAAATTCAGTTAACACAATTTTTTTAGATGATACAAATACTCTTGTCGGAGAAAACACTGATGTTTTTGGTTTACAAGCAGCTTATTTAAAAGAAATTCCTGACATAGAAAACAAGAAAGCTTTGGTGATCGGAGCCGGAGGTGTTTCTCCATCTGTCATTTTTTCATTACAAAAATCTAAAATACAGAATATAGCGATTATAAATCGGACTCATGAGAAATCTATTTTTTTAAAGAAAAAATTTAATTCTTTAAATGTCTTAAAGTGGAAATCTTTAAAACAAGAAATTAGTAAATTTGATATTATTATTAACGCAACGAGTCTTGGATTGAAAAATGGGGATGATTTCGAATTTAATTTTGATAATGTTAAAGATAATTTGATTTATATAGATACAATCTATAATCCTATAGAGACAAAGACCTTAAAATTTCTAAAAGAAAATAAAATAAAAACATTTAATGGCCTAGATATGTTTGTTTATCAGGGGCAAAAATCTTTTTATTTATGGAATAAAATTAACCCTGAAATAGATGATCAGTTGATTGATTTGTTAATCTCAAAATTAAAATGATTAAAATAGGTCTTACAGGTTCTTTAGCATCAGGAAAAACAACTGCGAGCAAAATTATTTCAGATAGAAGAGGCCCGCTTTTTAGTGCAGATAAAGTGGTAAAAAAATTATATATACAAAATAGTTTTAAGAGACTTATCGCAAAAAGATTAAACTTTCAGTTAAATAAAGATTTTAAAAAGGAAATAAAAAAAAAGATTTTACAAAAAAAAGAAAATTTAAAAAAATTAGAAAAGATAATACATCCTTTGGTAAGAAGAGAAATGTTTATTTTTTTAAAAAAAAATAAAAGTAAGAGATTTTTATTTTTTGAAATTCCTTTATTAATTGAAAATAAACTTGAAAAGTACTTTGATGTTATAATTTTTATAAAATCAAGAAATAATTTAAGATTAAAAAGATATCTCTTAAAGGGAGGTAGCGCTAGATTATTCTCTTTATTAGATAAACATCAACTAAAAGATAGCAAGAAAATGAAATTTTGTGATCATATAGTTGTTAATAATAAATCTTTATTTATTTTAAAAAAGAAACTTTCAAATATAATTGAGCTATATGAGTGAAATCTTTTTAGATACAGAAACAACAGGACTTTCTTTTAAGGATGGCCATAAGGTTGTTGAGATAGCATGCATTGAAACTAAAGATTTAATCCCAACTAATAAAATTTTTCATAAATTAATAAATCCAAAAAGAGATATGCCTGAAGAAGCATTTAAAATTCATGGATTTTCAGAGGAGTTTTTAAGTAACCAAGCAACTTTTGACCAGGTTGCAGACGAGTTTTTAAGTTTTATTAGAGGAAAAAAATTAATAATTCATAATGCAAATTTTGACCTGAGTTTCTTAAATGGCGAACTAGGTGCAATAAAAAAAGAATTAATTGATAAAGCGTCAGCCGTTGACTCCCTTGAAGTTGCAAGAAATAAATTTCCTGGCACATCGAACTCTTTAGATTCATTATGTAAAAGATTTAACATTAATATATCTAGAAGAACCAAACACAATGCATTGTTGGATTGCGAGTTATTAAGAGAAGTTTATATTAATCTTCTAGATGTAAAGGAACCTAAACTTAATTTTTCCTCTGTTGGTCAAGATGCAATTAAATCTACTAATACAGAGAAAATATACAATAAAGAAATATTAAAAATATCTGAAATAGAATTAAAAAAACATAAAGAATTTTTAAAATCTGAGCTTAAAAAGAATTTTTATTGAGTTTTTTTAAGATTATAAAGTTTTTGAAAATCAACATTATTACTAATCTTAATATCTTTAAATCCTGAATTTTCAAAAACAAATACAAATATCTTTCTTAGCTCAGGATAAACCTCTGATGGAACATTGATTAATATTATTTTTTCTATTTCTTTTTTATCAGTTATTCCATCTGTTAATTCAATGATAGTAGAGTATATTATCTTTGTATTAATTTTCTCAAAATTATCTTTAACCGGTGTAAGATTTAAAGTTATTTCAACTTCAATAATTCTGTCTTTTAATTGATTGCTTTTAATGTCAATGTTTATTTTATAATTTGAAATATTTTTAGATAATAAGGAGAAAATTTTTGGATTAGGTATTTTAAAATCTAAATCTTTAATGTACTTGCCAATTATTTTATAGCTCATCTTTTTTATCTTTATCCTCTATAATTTCACCATCTAATGTATTTATGTTTTCTTGTTTGGTTGATATTTTATTTTTTTTTACAAAAAAACTAATTAAAATTTTTCTTGTGAAAGGTATTAAAAGTAGAAAACCTATTGTATCCGTAAAGAAACCAGGAATTATAAGAAGTAGAGCCGCTACCGCAATAGATGCTCCAGAGATCATTTCATAGACTGGCACTTTGTTCTGGTATAAATTCATGATTCCTGATCTCATAGTTTTAATTCCTTCTAGTTTCGCAAAATAAACACCAATAATTGCCGTTAAGAAAATTAACGATACAGTGTTGAGAGCTCCTATTTTTCCTCCGATCTTAATCATTAGAAAAACTTCTAGCGCTGGTACACCAATAAATAGTAGAAAAAATGAGTTCATTTGTCTGATACAAAATTATATTATTAATGTATATTTATCAAACTATGAGTAATAATTTTGGATATATAGATATTATTTTACTTGGAATGATCGCTGGATTTATAATCCTGCGACTGAGAAGTATATTAGGCAGGAAGACCGGTCATGAACCTAAAATTTATTCAGATTTTGCAGAGAAAAAATTTAATGTACCAAATAATAATGTTAAAAATTTTAAAAAAAATCATGATGTATTAGAAGGGAAAGAAAAAAAGGAATTTCTTCAAGGTGCAGAAATTGCCTACGAAACAATTCTTACATCGTTTGCCAATGGCGACAATAAAAAATTAAGAAGTTTGCTTACACCTGATATGGCCGTTAATTTTGAACAAGCTATACAGGCAAGAAATAAACAGAATATAAAATCTGAGTTTACATTTATTGGCGTGAAAGAGTCTAGTGTTGAGAAATATGAGAAAATTAAGAATGAACTTTTTGCTTCAGTGAAGTTTGTTTCGGAGGTTATCTCAGTAAAAAAAGATAAAAATGATAAAATAATCGAAGGAAATCCAGATAAGATAAAACAGGTTATAGATTATTGGAAATTTACAAGAAATATATTAAAAAAAGGCCCTAATTGGTATTTATCTGAAATTGTCAGCAAGTGATAAAAAAGAAGAATATTTCTCAAGAAGATATTAATACCTGGAAAAATTATATTAAAAGTCCAAACGACATTACTGACAAAGATAATATTCAAAACGACAGTAAATCAAATCACAGCAGATTCAAATATGATTTGCATGGCTTTACTTTGCTTGAAGCAAACAAGAAGGTAAAAGAAATAATTTTATTATGTGTAAAAAAAAATTATAAAGAGATTTTATTAATCACAGGAAAAGGTATTCATTCTAACGTTGAACAAGATGTTTATGCTTCCAGAGATTTAAGTAAGTTAAAATATTCTGTACCAGAGTATATTAAATCAAATTTAGATTTATCAAAACACATAGTGTCAATTTTAAACGCTGATAAAACAGATGGTGGCGATGGGGCGATTATAATTAAACTTAAAAAATTATAGAATAAATTTTGATAAGTCAGTATCCTTAACTAGACTACCTAGATTTTCGTTAACATATTTTTTATCTATAGTAATAGTTTCTCCTGTTTTGTCAGTAGCATTAAAACTTATATCATCTAGAACTTTTTCAATGATTGTGTGAAGTCTTCTGGCTCCGATATTTTCAACAGATGAGTTAACCTCGGCAGATATTTTTGCCAGCATATCTATTCCATCATCTGTAAATATAAGATTGACATTTTCTGTTTTTAATAATTCTTTGTATTGTTTAATTAAACTATTATCTGGTTCTTTTAATATTCTTTTGAAATCATCTTCATTTAAAGCATTTAATTCTACTCTTATCGGTAATCTACCTTGTAATTCAGGGAGAAGATCTGATGGCTTTGCTAATTGGAAAGCGCCCGATGCAATAAAAAGTATGTGATCTGTTTTAATTGGCCCATGTTTCGTGCTTACAGTAGTACCTTCAATTAAC
>CACIYJ010000004.1 GCA_902590845.1 uncultured Pelagibacteraceae bacterium | reverse complement strand
AAAATCTCGTCTTAGTTTAAATTTTCCATCTACTCTTTCTGAAAATATAGTTTCTTTATTTAATATTCTTCCAATGTCATATCCTATGATAATTCCACCCATTGCTGGTGATAAAATTAAATCAAAATCTTCAAATGATGATTTTATTTTTTCAGCAAGAGAATTACATATTTGGGATGCTTTTTTAGGCTTGCTAAGTAATTGTGCGCATTGAACATATTTCGGACTATGTAAGCCAGAAGACAATATAAAATGTCCATCAATTAAAGCTTTAGTTTCTTTTAAAATTTTCAAAGATTCTTTGTATGAAAGCATTTTTTTTCTGTTTATGGCGAACTATTTTAAAATTAAAATTGCTCTGCTTTATTTGACTTATCAAGTTTGTAAAGTTTTTTAAATCTTTAATTTGTATATCAAAAGAAAATTGTAAATGATCTTTTTTTTTTTCTATCATTTCTACGTTTAATATATTGCCTTTATTAATACCTATAAGAGAGCTTATATTGCCAAGAGCGCCGGGTTTATGAGGCAGGTCAACAACAATAGTGCTGGTATAATTTTTTTCTTTAGGTTTTGAACTTTTTAGAGATTTATCTTGCCAATATCGTCTGATAGATGCTCTTGCTTTTCCGGTTTTAGATGAAGACAACCAATGAAGAGAAGGTGAAGCATTCTTTGAAGTTATAATTTCAACCATATCACCATTTTTTAAATCAGCTTGTAATGTGGACTCTCTTCCATTTATATTGCAACCAATTGCACTATCCCCTACCTTGGTATGAACAGCGTAAGCAAAGTCTATTGGCGTAGCATTTCTTGGTAATTTAATTACTGCGCCTTCTGGGGTAAAACAAAAAACGTTTTCTTGAAACATTTGAAGTTTTGTAAATTCATAATAGTGTTCAGGACTATTTCCAGTTTCAATAATTTCTACTAAATCTCTTAACCAATCATACTCTTTCCAAGATAGTTCTGAAAATTTTTCTGATGATTTGTATTTCCAATGTGAGGCAATTCCTCTTTCTGCGAATTCATTCATTTCATTAGTTCTTATCTGGATTTCAATTCTATTTTTTTTAGGTCCTATTACCGAAGTATGAATTGATTTATATTTATTTATTTTTGGTGTTGAAATATAGTCTTTAAATTTTCCAGGTATGGCTGAAAATTTGCTATGAAAAATACCTAATGTTTTATAACAATCATCAACATTATTAACTAAAATTCTAAATCCAATAATATCAGTAAGCTGTTCTAGAGATATTTTTCTTTTTTGAATCTTTCTCCATATCGAAAAAGGTGTTTTTTCTCTTCCTGTAATTTTTGCATGAATTCCATTATTTTTTAATAATTCGATTAATTCTGCAGCAATTAGTTTGAAGGTGTCTTCCCTATTGCTCTTTATAAACTTTAATCTATCTAATATTAAATCTCTAGCTGGTTTGTTTAAAACAGAAAATGAAAGATCTTCTAACTCATCTCTTATTCTATTCATTCCCATACGATCTGCTAACGGAGCATAAATTTCCATTGTTTCTTTTGCTTTTCTTATAATTTTTTCCTTATCTTTTACAAAATGAATTGTTCGCATGTTATGGAGTCTATCTGCTAATTTAACAAGTAAAACTCTAATATCTTTAGATGTAGCTAATATTAATTTTCTAAAATTTTCTGCTTTTGAATTATCTGACGCTTTATCTTCTAAGGCTGATAATTTAGTTACTCCATCAACTAAATTTGCGACCTCTTCTCCAAATTCTTTTTTTACAGTTTCGTAAGTTACGTTAGTATCTTCAATAGTATCATGCAACAAGCCAGTTGTAATAGTAGCGCTATCAAGCTTTAATTCTGTTAAAATACTGGCTACAGCAACAGGATGAATGATGTACGGAACGCCTTCTTCTCTTTTTTGATTTTGATGTGCGTCTAAAGCAAAATTATAAGCTTTGTTCAAAGACTCTGAATTTAAAAACTTGTTATATGATTTAATTTTATCAATTAATTCGCTGTTATTAATCATGTTTAAATAATAACACTTTTACGCAATCTTGTAATCTCAATCCTTGAATTTTGGCTTAATTGATTAATTAAAAAATCAACATTTTTCTTAAAAATAGGATGGATCCATTTAGGGTCTATTTCTTTGATTGGATAAAGCACAAAATTACGACTATGAGATCTAGGGTGAGGTAATTTTAATAATTTATTTACTTTTATCAAGCCGTTAAAATCAATTATATCGATATCACAAACTCTAGGATCATTTTTCTTTGATTTGACTCTACCAATCTTTTTTTCAATGAATGAAATTTCTTTTATTAATTTAGTATAAGAAAAATTATATTCAGCCAATAAACCAATATTGGCAAACTTAGGTAGTTTTTTATTTGGATAAGAGGGAGTTTCATAAAAATTTGAGATTTTCTTTATTTTTAATTTTAAACCAATCAACAAATTAATCGCAATAGAAATATTTTTAAATTTTGTTCCGTATTTTGAATCTAGGTTTGATCCAATGTTAATATGTATCATTTGTTATTTCTGCTAAGCAATCTTGCTTTTTCACGATTCCAATCTCTGGTCTTTTTGACTTGTCTTTTATCATAAAGTTTTTTTCCTTTAGCTACAGCTATTTGAACTTTAACTTTTCCTTTCACAAAATATAACTTTGTAGGCACAATAGTTAAGCCTTCTTGGTTTATTCTGCCTATAAGTTTGTTGATTTCTTTTCTTTTTAAAAGCAATTTTCTCTCTCCTTTGGGATTGTGATTATTATATGAAGATTGCCTATACAGAGGTATATGTGAATTAATTAAAAACAATTCACCTGCTTTATCTATAGCATAAGAGTCTGCTATACTTCCTTTTCCATCTCTCAAAGATTTAACTTCGGAGCCTTTAAGAGCAATCCCGGCTTCTAATAATTCAATAAAAAAATAATTAAAACTAGCTTTTCTATTTAAGCATATAATTTTTTGACCGGAAACTGTTTTTTTTTTCATTAAAGTATATTTGCTACTTTAAGAGCTTCAGATATTTTTTTTTTAGTTTCTTCTTTAACTTGAACTAAAGGTAATCTGACATCTGGATCACACATACCTAGAATCGAAGCTGCATATTTAACTGGCGATGGATTGCTTTCTATAAACATTGCTGTGTGAACTGGTTGCAAAATTTTATCTAACTTTTCAGATTCTTTAAAATTATTAGCGCAAGAATTTTGAAAATCAGAACATAATTTAGCTGCTATGTTTGCAGTTACACTTATAGCCCCTGTTCCGCCTCTTTTATTAAACTCAAGAGCATTATCATCGTTACCAGTTAATTGTATAAATTCTTTTCCCATTGATTTTAATTGTTGATCAACTCTTTTTAAATCTCCGGTCGCATCTTTTACTCCCGCTATATTTTTTAGTTCATATAATTTTGTCATTGTTTCTACAGACATGTCGATTACTGAACGAGAAGGAATGTTATAAATAATAATAGGTATGCCTACATTATCATTAATTTTTTTATAATGTTGATACAAACCTTCTTGTGTTGGTTTATTATAATAAGGTGTGACAACGAGTAATGCATCTGATCCTGCTTTCTCAGCATATTTGGACAATTCAATTGCTTCCGATGTAGAGTTTGAGCCGGTACCAGCAATTACAGGAATTTTTCCATTACATTCTTGAACTGCGATCTCAATGATTTTTTTATGCTCATCATGGGATAATGTTGGCGACTCACCTGTTGTGCCTCCAGGAACAACCCCTTTTGTTCCATTTTTTATGTGATAATGAATTAATTTACGATAAACATCCTCGTTTAGAACGTCGTTTTTGAATGGGGTAATTAAGGCTACAATTGATCCTTTAAGCATAAAACAATATAAGATAATTAATTTTAACTTATGCCTTATAAATTAATTAGTCTAGTATTTTTATTATTTTTTTTAATTATTAATAAAGCCTATTCTGAAAATGAATTCATTTTACCATTAAAAAAACCATCAATTTTTAAAAAAATTGAAAAAAATATTACTTCAAAAACAACAACTAATTTACCTCAAAAAAAACCAGTCTTACAATCAACTATTTCTGAACAAAATATTGTAAAAGAAAAAAAAGAAATAAAAAAAAAGATAGTGCCAAAAAAAGAAATAGTAAAAATTGATAAAAGTTTTCTATATCCGAAAAAAAAACCTGTAACTTACAAAGCTTCATCTAAAGAAGCGGAAAAATCCACAATTTTAAATTCAAAAGATTTTGCCAGAGCCAAAGAAACGATTAAATTTATTAAATCACGAAAATGGAATAGTGCCATGAAAAGCGCTGAAAAAGTTAAAGATAGAGATTTTAGAACTCTAATTACATGGATGTATCTAAAAACAACAGGTAATGCAGCAACATTTAATGACTATAAAAAATTTATTGAGAGAAACTCAGATTATCCAAGAATTAATAGAATAAAATATCTTGCTGAACAAAAAATCTATTTAAAAAACAGTTCACCAACATCCATAATTAACTGGTTTGAAAAAAACCCACCACTAGGAGGTTTGGGAAAAATTAAATTAGCTGAGGCTTTTTTAGAACAAGGCAAAACAGCAGAGGTGGAAAAATTAATTAAAGATGGTTGGACAACAGCAGAAATAAGCAAAAATGATTTAGGATATTATAGAGCAAAATTTAAAAAATTTTTAACCTCAGAAGATCATTTAAAAAGAGCTGATTATTTAGCTTGGGAAAGAAAATATTGGGATTTAAGAAGAATGTTAAAATATTTACCAAAAGATGAAAAAGCTCTTTATAATGCAAGACAGATATTGATGAGCAATTCCTACGGTGTAGATAATGCAATATCTAAAGTGCCAACTCATCTTAAAAAAGATCCAGGGTTAGAATTTGATAGACTCAGATGGAGAAATAGAAGAGGAAGATTAGAGGGCTCTCTGGAAATTCTATATCAAAATGCAAATAGAACTGAGAGGCAAATGATAAGGCCAGACTTATGGTGGGAACAAAGAAAAAGTGTGGCAAGATCTTTAATTTATAAAAAAAGATATAAAACAGCCTACAAGATTTCTAGTGAACATTCTTTATCATCAGGTCCATCTTTTGCAGAAGCCGAATGGCTTTCTGGCTGGATAGCTTTATCTTTTTTAAATTCAGCTGAGTATGCAATAAGTCATTTTGAAAATTTTTATAATAATGTTGGTTATCCAATTAGTTTAGCTCGAGGTGCTTATTGGTTAGGGACTGCTTATAAAGAATTAGGAAACAAAGAAACAGCTAATAAATATTTTACAGAAGGCGCTAAATTTCCAATGACATATTATGGTCAATTATCATTTAATGAAATAAATCCAGGTGAAAACTTTGAATTAATTGATCAATCTAACTTTGATAAAGAATATGAAAAAGAATTCAAAAAAAATAGATTAATAAATCATGTAATACTTCTTAAGGAATTAGATGGAACCAAATATGCAAAAGATATTCTTAAACATCTAGCTGCTTTAAATATAGAAAAAGGTAGTGAAGTTTTGGCAGCCAAACTATCCACAGATGTTGGAAGATATGATTTTGCAATCCAGATATCAAAACAAGCTTCTTATGAAGAAAGATTTTATAATAAATATAATTATCCAATCATAGCTACTCCCAAAAAAATTAATAGTAAAACAATGCCCAATTCAGAAGTTATTCTAGCCATTATAAGACAAGAAAGTGAATTTGACACAAGAGCTAATAGTTGGGCTGGCGCAAGAGGAATGATGCAATTAATGAAATACACTGCTAAAATTGTTGCTAAGCAAGCAAAGCTACCTTACAGCATTAGTAGATTAACTCGAGATCCAGAATATAATATTAAATTAGGTTCTTACTATTTTAATTCATTAATTGAAGATTATAATGGTGTCTACCCATTTGCTATAGCAGCTTATAACGCTGGACCTAATAGAGTTAAAACCTGGAGAAGAGTTAATGGAGACCCATCAAAAGGAAAATTATCATATGTTAATTGGATTGAGTTAATTAGATTTAAAGAAACAAGAAATTATGTTCAAAGAGTATTAGAAAACATCAATGTCTACAAATATATGTTAAACAAAGAACCTGTTACGATTGATAGTTTCTTTAATTAGTTTTTGGCGGAAGAGGAGAGATTCGAACTCTCGGTACGATGTTACTCGTACGGTTAGTTAGCAACCAACTGGTTTCAACCGCTCACCCACTCTTCCAGACAACCAAGTTTATTTAGTACTAATTATTAAATAATTAACTTATAAATCAATCAAAAAAATGGTCAAATGAAGAAAAATTTATTTAAAGGCTCATTATTTACTATTGGAGCATCTTTTTGGTGGGGTGTTATAGGTGTATTTTATTTTAAATTTGTATCTTTTGCATCGCCTTTAGAATTAACAATTCATAGAACAATCTGGACAGCGTTACTTTTAATAATAACCACTAATTATTATTCAAAATGGCCAGAGTTTAATAAACTAATAAGAAAGCCTAAAAATTTAATAATATTTCTAATAACAGGTTTACTAATATCAATAAATTGGTTTACTTGGCTTTATGCAGTTAGCACAAATAATCTTTTAGATGGAAGTTTAGGTTATTATATTTTTCCAATTTTAAGTGTTTTTTTTGGAATTATTTTCTTAAATGAACCTTACAATAGAAATAAAATTATATCTGTTTCGTTAGTTATACTTTCTCTTTTGTATCTTTTATATCATTTAAAAAGTATTCCTTGGATAGGTATAACGGTGGCTGTTACTTTTAGCTTATATGGATTAATCAGAAAAAAAATTAATGTTTCATCAGATATAGGTCTTTTAATTGAAACATTATTAATGACTCCAATAGTTCTTGTATTATTTTCTTACTTGGTAATTAATAACTTAAATATTTTTTCCATTAATGAGCCTACTTTATCTTTTTATTTATTCTGGGCAGGATTTATGACTTTAATACCGTTGTTTTGGTACACCAAAGGATTCAATCTAATAGGTATAGGTCCAGCAAGCATGATCTTTTTCCTTACACCTACAGCGCAATTTTTTATAGGGCTTTATTACTTTAATGAGCCTTTAGTAATTCATAAATTAATAAGCTTTGTTTTTATCTGGATAGCAGTAATAATTTATTTAAATGAATTACGTAAAGAATAAATCGATATCATTGTTAAAGGAATAACAATTGAGATAGCGAAAGAAATAAATAATAAATTTTCAACAATTAAAGAATTAAACAAATCTTTTGATATTAAATTTCCAACTAGAATACTACTTTGAAAATCCATGCTTGGAAAAAAAAGTAACCCGAATATAAGTCCGCAAAAAATAGAAGATGCTGCTAATTTTGAGTTAATTTTCTTATTAAAAAAACCATAAAATATAGTAATCACTGCGGCACAACATAATAAATCAGCTAATAAAAATAAATACAAAATACTGTAGCCTTTAGATGCTAAAACAAAAACTAATACGCTCAAAAGTAAAATTATTAAATTGGCTTTACTTTTAATCTCTTTACCTCCTAATGATTTGTTAATTTGATCTCCATTAACAATAATTAAACTCGAGATAGCATTAATCAATGTATCAATAGTGCTTAGTGTTAGTGACATTGCCAAAATTAAAATACCAATAACTATAATTGAACTTCTTTCATTTAATATTAGATCAAAAAAAGCAAGATCGGGTATTACTTTTGAATTTAAAGAATGGGATATTAAGCCTGAATAACCCATCCAAAAAACAATGAAGAAAATAATTATTGATGAATAAACTAAACTTGACTTTAAAATAGAATTATTTTTCGCAGAAAAAACTCTTTGCCAATTTCCTTGATGAAACAAATTTGTTGCTGCGACAGCAATGAAAAAAGTTAATCCTGCTGTATAATTAGGTAAATAATTTTTATCAATTAAATTAGGTGAATTTCTTTTAATCAATTCGTAGCTTGATGAATCAATATTTCCTAAAATCAAAAATACTGATCCTAGAATGATTAATATAATAAAACTAAACTGATATTTGTCTGTAATAATTGAAAGTTTAAATCCACCTCTCAATATATAAAGCAAACAAATAATTAAAGTAACACCTGCAGTGATCCATAACGGTACTTGAGATATAAAGTTCAATAAAGATGCTATTGCTGTCACCTCAGCTATTAAAAATATTGTTAAATAAAATAATATTAAAAATAAGCTTATTTTAAGTATTTCTACACCAAATCTTTTTTTAATGAATTCTGTTAATGTTAGACCGTTAGGAAATTCTTTTCTTATTTTTGGTCCAAAGTTATATAAAAATAGCATTGGTGCAGCTGTCCCTAAAGCATATCCAATAACAGCCCCTATTCCACCCCAGGTAGCTGCGGATGCTGGCCCAAATAAAATCCAAGCTCCTAATGCCGAAGCTGTTAAACTTGCCGTTAATGAAAATATTTTCTCGTCTCTATTACCTACTATATAATTTCTGTTATCAGGAATTTTTTTAGAATTTAAATATCCCAATACAATAAAAAATAATCCTACAACTAGAATTACTATAAATGTTATCTCTGTTGATAAATATGTTTTCATATTTCCCTCACTGAATTATCGGTCAGGTTCTTCGGGTATGATCTCAGTCTTTTAGACACCCCGTGACAAATTTTATATTGAATTAAGCAAATGAGTCAAATAAATTCGAGAGATGTTAAGAATTATTTTCATATTAGTTTTTGCAGTGTTTTTAAATAATGCAAACGCCGATTCTATATTACAAAAAGTTTTAAATAATAATGAATTAAGAGTTGGTACTACTGGTGACTGGGATCCTATGTCAATGAAAGATCCAGCTACAAACAAATATAAAGGATTTGATATTGACGTTATGAATGAGCTAGCAAAAGATATGGGTGTTAAAGTTAAATTTGTTCCGACTGACTGGAAAACAATTGTTTCAGGAATTACAGCTAATAGATACGACATTTCAACAAGTGTGACGAAAACCCCTAAAAGAGCTGAGGTAGCAGGTTTTACAATTACTTATTATAAATATGGTACAGTGCCATTAGTTCTTAAAAAAAATTTAAAAAAATTCTCAACATGGGACTCTTTAAATAATAAAAATGTTACAATCGCTACTACACTTGGAACATCGCAAGAAGAAAAGGCTAAAGAGTTTTTTCCTAAATCTAAACTAAAATCAGTTGAAGCACCCGCAAGAGACTTTCAAGAAGTTCTTGCTGGAAGAGCAGATGGAAACATAACAAGCTCAACCGAAGCTAATAAATTAGTTATTAAATATCCTCAGTTAGCAATAGTTCCTGATGGTGAAAAAAATCCAGCTTTTTTAGCTATGATGGTCGCAAAAAATGATAAAGTTTGGAATGATTATGTTAGTAAGTGGATTAAGAATAAAAAAGAATCAGGTTTCTTTAAAACTTTATTAGCAAAATACAATCTCAAAAGTCTATAATTTAAGTTTAAATAAATTCTAATAATCAATATAATTAAATCGTGAAGTTCATTAAATATATAGCTCTCTTTTTATTTCTTGAAGGATGTAATTCCAACTATGAGTGGGGCTGGTATATCTTAAACCCTAACAATATTGAAGGTTTAACTAATCTTAAATTTTTAATAAGCGGAATAACTACAACAGTTTATATTTCTGTTGTTTCAATATTTCTTGCAATGATTATAGGTTTACTGGTTGCTTTACCTTCTCTTTCTAAAAATAAGTTTTTAAGTTATTTTAATATTGCATATGTTGAAATTATACGAGCTATTCCTTTATTAGTTTTAATACTTTGGATTTATTATGGCTTACCAATAATGCTAGGTATAAGTTTCTCCCCTTTTGTTTCAGGCATAATTGCACTAACAATCAGTGAAAGTGCTTTTCAAGCTGAAATTTTCAGAGCTGGGATTAATTCAATTAATAAAGGTCAACATGAAGTAGCTGGATCGCTTGGAATGGATTTTTGGAAAAAAATGAGGTTTGTTATTCTTCCTCAAGCTATAAAAGTTGTGCTACCTGCTTTAGGAAATCAGTTTGTTTATGTATTAAAAATGTCTTCATTGGTATCAATTATTGGAATAGCTGATTTAACTAGAAAGGCAAATGAGCTTGTTACAACTACCTATAGGCCGCTAGAAATTTATACTTTTCTGATTTTAGAATATTTAATGCTTATTTTGCTAGTTTCTTATTTTGTTAGAAAGTTAGAAAAAAAATTAAAATACAAATAATTTTTTAAAACTTATCTTTAATTTTTTTCTTAAGAAAAAAGGAATAAAAGATAATACAGCTATTCCCATTAACCAATTAGTGGCCATTATTGTATAAAAAATATCATTATAATCACCCGCTTTAATATTAATTACATACCATAAAGATAAAAATGGAAATGCTGTTAATCTGAGAATACTTAGATACAAACTATAAATAGGTTTTTTCAGAGCCTGAAATACTGCGGTAGTAATAAAAAAGACAGGATAAACTGGTCCTATTAAAGCAGCAATTTTGAGATAAATTGCACCATGGTATATTGCTTCAGCATTATTTGTAAATTGAGATACAAAAAATTCTGCGCCAAAAAATAAAATTACTCCAGCTACAGCCATGAATGATGATCCAAATAAAAGAGCTTTGAAATATAATTCCTTTATTCTGTAATATTCTTTTGCACCAAAATTTTGACCTCCGATAGAAAGAACAGCTGTGTTTAAGCCAATGACTGGTAATAAAAAAACTTGTTCAACTCTTAATGCGGCACCATAACCAGCGGTTGCCAGTTCACCAAATTGACCTATAAAATATAAAATATTAAAAATACCAACACCTATAAACAACATACTAAACATTATAGGCACCGCTTGAGAAAATAGGTCCCTCAGTAAATCTAATTTAGGAATAAAACATTGAATATATAAATATTTTCTTAATTTACATGAGTTAACTTTGTAAGCTAAATAAATAGTTCCTATCAATTGTGAAATAACTGTGGCAATAGCCAGTCCACCAATACCAAAAGCTGGGATAAAACCATATCCCCAAATAAATATAGGATTTAAAATTATATTTAAAAAGAAACTAAAAATTAAAACATTTCTGTAACTTTTTGTATCACCTTGGGCATTCAAAGTTCCATTTAAAGAAATTTGAATCATTACAATAAAGGTACCGTAAAAAATAATATCTAAATATTCTCTTGTTAAAATAATACTTTGTGGATCAGAACCCATTACACTTAATAAAAAATTAGAAGCATTTAGACCAAATAAAGTAACGATAATAGATATTATAATTGCGAAAACTACTGATTGAGCAACAAGCAACGAAGCTTGATTATTTTTTTTTGCCCCAATCAAATTACCAATACTTGCGTTTGTAGCGGCACCAATACCAACACCAACAGCTATTATTACAAAATATATTGGAAATGATTTAGCTATCGCTCCTATAGCCTCTGCAGAAATTCTACCTGCAAACCATGTATCTACTAAATTATAAAAGGTTTGAAATAACGATCCTACACTAGCAGGTATAGTAACTTTTCTAAGCAGATACCAAATTGGATCTTTGGTTAAGTTTAATTTTTTAGACAATTTTTTCTCTATTTAAATTCTTTTTGGAATATATGCTTTCTTCCAGCTTTCTTAGCAAGCATAATCTGTTTTTGTCTCATTCTAAATCTACTTTTCTGTGTGTTAGCGAGTGTGTCATAACATCTAGGGCAAGAAACACCTTCTTCATATTTTTTCGATTTTTTATCATTTAATGAAATAGGGTTCCTGCAACCACTGCAAATAAAGTAAGAACCTACTGATAAATTGTGTTTAACTGAAACTCTATTATCAAAAACAAAACACTCTCCTCTCCACATGCTATCTTTCTTTTTAATTTTTTTTAAATAATTTAAAATACCGCCTTTTAATTGAAATATATTTTTAAAACCTTTTTGCTCAAGATAAACAGAGGCTTTTTCACACCTTACGCCTCCTGTACAAAACATGGCTACTGGTTTTTTTTTATCAAGTTTATTTAAATATTTTGGAAACTCTCTGAAATGTTTCACTTTAGGATTTATTGCTTTTTTAAAACTACCTACCTCATATTCGAAAGGTTTTCTAGCATCTAAAACAAAAGTATTTTTGTCTTTAATAAGATTGTTCCATTTTTTAGGATCTACATGATCATTTCTTCTATTTTTATGAGATATATAAATACCCATAGGAACTACTTCTTTTTTTATTTTAACTTTTGGTCTATGAAAAGGTTGGAATTTGCTTTTTGATAAATTTTCACTATCAAAATTACTAAATTTTAATAAGCTTTTGATCTTATTCTTAGCAACAATCAAATTTTTTGATTTTCCTGAAATAGTTCCATTTAATCCTTCTTTTGAAATTATTAATGTACCGCGTATATTTGTCTTATTAAAAAAATTCTGAAGAATAATTTTATTTTTTTTTAAAGCTGTAAGTTTTTTAAACTTATAAAATCCAAATACATTAAACATTATAACTTTCTGCATACTGTAAAACCATCTCCTAGAGGCAGCATTACTTGTTCGGTTTTTTTATCATCTTTAACATATTTATTAAACTCTCTAATTATATTAGTAAATTTATCATTCTTCTCTGGATCAGCCACTTCTCCATGCCATAAAACATTATCAATTATAATTAAACCGTTTTTCTTTATTAATTGAAGTCCATAATCGTAATATTTTTGGTAATTTTCTTTATCAGCATCTATAAAAACTAAATCGAAAATCTCATTCTTGTCTTTTAATTCTTTCAATGACTCTAAAGCAGGTTTTATAATAGTTTTAATTTTATTATCTTGACCAGCTTTTTTAAAAAAATTAACCGCTGCTTGATTTTTTTTGGCGTCTTTATCTAAAGCAACAATTTTTCCATCTTTAGGCAAACCTAAAGCCATTGATAATGTGCTTAGACCGGTAAATGTACCCACTTCAAGAATATTTTTAAAATTTGTGACTTTTATAATTAATTCTAGAAAATAGCACTGAGATACAGCGATCTGCATTTTTTTGATTTCACCTAAACCTTCATTGTAAGAAATGATCTCTTTTTGAACTGGGTGTAATGACTGGCTATATTCTTCTATATATCTTTCAATACTCTCAGTAATTTTAAGATTGGAGCCCATTTAAGTTTATTTAAGTTTTTTCTTAAGAATCTCATTAACCAATTGAGGATTAGCCTTGCCGCCAGATTCTTTCATTACTTGACCTACAAAAAACCCAAATAACTTATCTTTTCCAGATTTATACTGTTCAGCTTTATCTTTGTTGTCTAATAAAATTTTATCTATTATTTTCTCTAATTCTTTAGGATCACTCTTTTGTTGTAGGCCTTTACTTTCAATAATTTTTTTCGGATCTTCGCCTGTTTCTTTCATAATCTCAAAAACTTCTTTGGCTGTTCTCCCAGAAATAACACCTGAGCTTATTGAATCTATTAATTGTGACATTTTTTTTGCTGTTACTGGTGATTCTGATATAGAAATATTTTTTTCATTTAAAGAAGCAAAAAGATCACCCATGATCCAATTCTTTGCTAGTTTTTTATCAGAAGTCTTAATCACTTCTTCAAAATAATTTGATATTTCTTTTTCAGAAACTAATACATTAGCTTCGTATGTCGTTAATGAATGCTCTTTGATAAATCTTTCTTTCTTTTCATCTGGTAGCTCGGGTAAATCTTTTTTTATCTTTTCAATTAATTTTTTATCTAAGTTTAAAGGCAATAAGTCTGGATCTGGAAAATACCTGTAATCATGAGCGTCTTCTTTGGATCTCATAGATCTAGTTTCGTTTTTCTTTGTATCAAATAATCTTGTTTCTTGATCAATTGATTTACCTGACTCTAAAAGTTCAACTTGTCTTTTAGCTTCATAAACAATTGCCATTTGCATAAATTTTATTGAATTTACATTTTTGATTTCACACCTAGTTCCTAGTTTTGTATCGCCTTCTTTTCTAACAGAAACATTTACATCAGCTCTTAAAGATCCTTCTTGCATATTTCCATCACAAGTACCTAAGTATCTCATAATAGATCTTAGTTTTTTAACATATGCATTAACTTCATCCGGTGATCGTAAATCGGGTTTACTCACTATCTCCATAAGAGCAACTCCAGATCTGTTTAAGTCAACAAATGTGCTGCTCGGATCAAGGTCATGAATGCTTTTCCCTGCATCTTGCTCTAAATGGAGTCTTTCTATTCCAACTTTTTTACTTCCATTAGGCAAATCTAAAGTGATTTCACCTTCGCCTACTATAGGATTTTTATATTGTGAAATTTGATAACCTTGAGGTAAATCAGCATAAAAATAATTTTTTCTATCAAAGACCGAATAAGAATTTATTTTGGCATTTAAACCTAAACCTGTTTTAACAGCTTGTTGAATACAATATTCATTAATCACGGGTAACATTCCTGGGAAAGCAGAATCGATTAAACTAACTTGAGTATTAGGTTCTGCTCCGAATTTTGTGGAAGAAGCAGAGAAAAGTTTTGAATTTGAAGTCACTTGAGCGTGAACTTCAAGACCAATTACTACTTCCCATTTACTTTTTTCTCCGCTGAGCAAATATTTTTCAGATTTTTCACTCATTATTTATTTTTCCCACCATCTATTAAGCATTTGTTTAAAATTAATTTTCTTTTCGACTGCAAAAGCAATATTTAAAAGTTTCTGTTCATCTAAAGGTTTTGCAATTAATTGAAGGCCAAGTGGAAATTTATTATTATCATGGCCTGCTGGTATTGATATAGCAGGTATACCTGCTAAATTTACTGGAACAGTAAAAATATCATTTAAATACATTGATATTGGATCATCTTTTTTTTCACCGATTTTAAATGCAGAACTTGGAGTAGATGGTGTTAAAATAGTATCAACTTTTTTAAATGCTTGATCAAAATCATTTTTAATTAATTGTCTTACTTTTTGAGCTTTCAAATAGTAAGCATCGTAATATCCTGATGAAAGAACATAAGTACCAATTAAAATTCTTCTTTTAACTTCGTCTCCAAACCCTTCTGATCTAGTATTTTCATACATTTCTATTAAATTGTTTCCTTTGCTCGATCTAAAACCATATTTAACTCCATCATATCTTGCTAAATTTGAAGAAGCTTCCGCAGGAGCAACTATATAATAGGCTGGTAAAGCATATTTTGTATTAGGCAAAGAGATGTCGATAATTTCAGCTCCCGAGTCTTTTAATATTTTTTTTCCATTTTCCCAAAGTTTGTCTATTTCTTTAGGCATGCCCTCTACTCTATATTCTTTGGGTATACCTATTTTTAATCCTTTAATCTTGTCAGTTAAATTTTTTGAATAATTTTCTTTTTTCTTATTTATAGATGTAGAATCTTTTTCATCGAAACCCGCCATTGCTTCTAACATTAAAGCGCAATCTTCTACAGATTTTGTCATTGGTCCAGCTTGATCTAGTGAAGATGCAAACGCAACAATGCCCCATCTAGAACAAAGTCCGTAAGTTGGTTTTAAACCAACCGTGCCTGTAAATGAAGCTGGTTGTCTAATAGAACCACCGGTGTCAGTACCAATTGTTGCAGGAGTTAAGTTTGCTGTTAAAGCGCTTGCTGAACCGCCTGATGATCCGCCGGGAACAGTATTTTCAGCAATTGGATTCATTACGTTTCCAAAATAACTTGTTTCATTTGAAGACCCCATTGCATACTCATCACAATTTAATTTTCCTAATAAAAATGCTCCTTCATTCCATAAATTATTTGTTATAGTTGACTCATAATTTGGAATAAAATTTTCTAACATTTTGCTTCCAGCTGTAGTCTTTACTCCATTTGTACAAAAAAGATCTTTAACGGCTATAGGAATTCCAGGTAAAAGATTATTTAATTTTGGTTTTTTATCAAAATCTTTAGCTTTTTTTAATGCTAATTCAGAACATTTTGTAATAAAAGAATTTAATTTTTTATCTTTTTCAATATTTTTTATAAAAGATTGAGTCACTTCTTCAGATTTAATTTCTTTCTTTTTAATTAGATTTGCTATCTCAGTTAAACTTTTTTTTGTTAATTCAGACATTATTCAATAACTTTTGGCACAACAAAAAATTCCTCATTTTTTTGAGGTGAGTTTTCTAATATTTTTTCTCTAATTTTTCCATCATTAACAACATCTTTTCTGGATCTTAATGGTTCGTTCAAAATTGAAGATAATGGTTCTGTTTTGTCAGTATTTAATTCGTTTAATTGTTCAATAAATTTAAAAATTGAAGATAGATCTTTAGCTAAAGTATCTGTTTTTTTTGAATCTAATGAGATTCTAGCTAATTTACTAATATGTTTAATTTTATCTTTATCTATAGACATTTGTGAATTATGTTAATTATACAGGAAATTAATATCATAAAACATAACATAAACATGCTGGATATTGAAGATTTTAAGAAAAAACTAGATAAAAAATCTAGAATAATGGGAATTGACCCTGGTGGAAAACGTATTGGTATAGCGATTTCTGATGAAAATAAAATAGTCGCGACTCCTTATACCACTATCGTTAAGAATAATTATCCTGATTTTATTAAAGAAATAAAAAAAATTATTAACGAATATCAAATTAAGGGAATTATAATTGGAAATCCAATCAATATGGATGGATCTGCAAGTCAATCATCTCAATCAGCTAAGGACTTGGCTATTAACTTATCAAAAGATGTTACTGAAAATATCACATTATGGGATGAGAGGTTTTCAAGCCAAGGAGCTTTTAATTTATCACGTGATTTATCAATAAATACGAGTAAAAAAGTAAAAAAATTGGATGAAAATTCTGCACAATTTATACTGCAAGGAGCCTTGGATTATCTAACAAAAGAAAATACTTGATCTAATATCATAAAAGGCCTATAGAGTTGATTTTAATGGCAGTAAGAAAAAAAACTTCAGCTATTAAAAACCCTCCAGAACATCTTCTGGGTATACAAAATCTATCAGTTCAAGAAGCTAAACAAATCTTAAAGGAAGCAAAAGAATTTATAAGCTTAAACAGAAGTAGTTCAAAAAAATTAGATTTATTAAGAGGAAAAACTCAAATTAATTTATTCTTTGAGCCATCTACTAGAACGCAAAGCTCATTTGATTTAGCTGGAAAAAGATTAGGCGCTGATGTCATGACTATGAATATGAGTAACTCAGCTCTTAAAAAAGGTGAAACTCTTATTGATACAGCGATGACATTAAACGCAATGCATCCTGATCTTATTGTTATTAGACATCAAGACTCTGGGGCTCCAAATTTATTATCCCAGAAAGTAAATTGTGCAGTAATAAATGCTGGGGATGGTAGACGAGAACACCCTACGCAAGCATTGCTAGATGCTTTAACAATTATAAACAGAAAAGGTAAAATTGAAGGACTTAAGATAGCAATATGTGGAGACATACTTCACTCAAGAGTAGCAAGATCAAATATCTACTTAATGAATATGTTGGGTGCAGAAGTAAATGTTATAGCTCCAAAAACTTTAATGCCAAAATCAATTGAAAGATTAGGCTCAAAACCTTTTACCAATATGAAAAAAGGATTAGATGGTTGTGATATAGTTATGATGTTAAGATTGCAAAATGAAAGGATGCAAGGATCTTTTCTTCCGTCTAAAAGAGAGTATTACGAATTCTTTGGTTTAACTCCAGAAAAATTAAAGTATGCAAATAAAGATGCATTGATCATGCACCCAGGTCCAATGAATAGAGGTGTAGAGATAGATACTAAATTAGCAGATGACATAAATGTAAGCTTAGTAAAAGAACAAGTTGAATTAGGAGTTGCCGTTAGGATGGCTTGCTTAAAAATATATTGTAAATAAATGAAAGAAAAAATTTTTATAAATGCTCGCATTATAGATCCTTCACAAAAAATGGATGAAAAAGGCTCTTTAATTTTAGACAAAAATGGCAAGGTAAAAGCGATTGGTAAAAATGTTAAAAAATCAGACGCTGAATCTTCGGCTGAGATATTCGATATTAAAGGAAATGTGCTAATACCGGGAATAGTAGACATGAAAGCTTTTGTAGGTGAGCCTGGATATGAATATAAAGAGAATTTTAGAACCTTAAGTCAGGCAGCTTTAGCTGGAGGAGTTACTTCAATTGTAACAATGCCAAATACCAAACCAATTATAGATAATGTTTCAATGGTAGACTTTATAATAAGAAGAGGAAGAGATAAAGCTACTGTTAACCTTTTCCCGTGCGCATCTATTACAAAGCAAACTGAAGGAAAATTAATGACTGAGTTTGGTTTACTTTCTTTGAGAGGAATAGTTGGATTTAGTGATGTAAACAAAACTGTGCAAAATACAGAGCTGATGGCAAGAATTATGGATTACGCTTCAGATATTGGAGTTTTAATTATGCAACACGCTGAAGATTACGAGTTATCAAAAAATTCTTGTATTAATGATGGAGAAATAGCTACAAGATTAGGCCTTGAAGGTGTTTCTCAAATAGCAGAAAAAATTATTATTGAAAGAGATCTCTCTTTATTGAGTGAATACCCGTGCAGGTATCATATAAATCAAATCTCATCCAAGAAATCATTGGAGGTTATTAAAAAAAATAAGAGTAATGGGAAAAAATTTAGCGTTGGTGTTTCAATTAATAATCTTTCATTAAATGAGAATGATATTGGTGAATTTAAAACTTTTTTGAAATTGTCACCTCCTTTAAGATTGGAAGAAGATAGATTATCGCTTGTTCAAGGAATAAGAGAAAATTTAATCGATGTGATAGTGTCTGATCATATTCCTGAAGATGAAGAGAGTAAAAGATTACCATTTTCACAAGCAGCAACAGGAGCTATTGGAATTGAAACTTTGCTACCACTTGCTTTAGAAATGCATCATAATGAATCGCTTCCATTAAATAAAATTATTGAAACATTAACTATTAATCCTGCAAAAATTTTACAAATTAATAAAGGAACCTTAGCAAAAGGTTCGGATGGAGATATTTGTGTCCTTGATCTTGATGCTCCTTGGGTGGTCGAGGCAGAAAAATTAAAATCAAAATCTAAAAATACAGCAATTGAAGGAAGAAAATTACAAGGTAAAATTTTAATGACTTTTTTAAATGGTGAACTGGTGTTTAATCGATAATGAATTTAGAAATAATCGTAGTTTTGTTTTACTCTTATTTTCTGGGATCAATACCGTTTGGCTTAATTATAACTAAGATTTTTTTAGATCAAGACATTAGAGATGTTGGCTCTGGCAACATAGGTACTACTAATGTTTTGCGAACAGGAAAAAAATCTTTAGCTATTGCTACGCTTATATTTGATATCTTAAAAGGATATCTCTCTGTTATAATTACTTTAAAATATTTCAATGATTTAATTTATTTTTCAGCTTTAATTTGTTTTATCGGTCATATATTTCCTGTCTGGTTAAAATTTAAAGGTGGAAAAGGTGTAGCTACTTATCTAGGAATCATCTTAGCGCTATCTTTTAATTTTGGAATTATTTTTGCCGTAACTTGGTTGCTAATATCATTTATTTTTAAATATTCTTCATTAGCATCAATGATTGCTGCTTTAACAGTTTTTGCTTACTCAATAATTTTAGATAACAATACACTCAGTATTTTTTTATTTATAACTTTTATAATAATTCTTTACACGCATAGAGAAAATATTATTAGATTGAAAGATTCTAAAGAGACTAAAATCAAGTTATAATTCCTGTCTTTGCTAACTTTTGAATATAAAATTTGACAAATTCAATTTTATTTGAAAGTAAAATAAAATAATGAATTTAGTAATAGTTGAAAGTCCTGCAAAAGCTAAAACGATTAATAAATATTTAGGAAAAGATTATTTAGTTTTAGCTAGCTATGGACATATAAGAGATTTACCTTCCAAGAATGGGTCTGTTGATCCTGAAAATAAATTTGAAATGCAATGGGAAATTGACTCGTTTTCAAAAAAATATCTCAAAGAAATAACTAATGCTGCTGAAGACTCTGATAAAATAATCTTAGCTACTGACCCAGATCGTGAAGGAGAAGCAATTGCTTGGCATGTAAAAAAAGTTTTGGAATCAAAAAAATTACTTAAAGGTAAAGATTTGGAGAGAGTGGTGTTTAATGAAATAACTAAAAAAGCAATATTGGAAGCAATAAAAAATCCTAGAGAAATACATTTGCCATTAGTAGAAGCTTATTTAGCAAGAAGAGCGTTGGATTATCTTGTTGGTTTTAATATATCTCCAATACTTTGGACCAAATTACCCGGATCAAAATCAGCAGGAAGAGTTCAGTCTGTCGCATTAAAATTAATAACAGAAAGAGAAAAAGAAATTGAATTATTTAAACCAGAAGAATATTGGACTTTAACTTCAGATTTTACAAATAAAGATAATAAAAATATTTTATCTAAATTAAGTTTATATGATGGAAAAAAAATAGAACGATTTACATTTAAAAATAAAAATGAAATCGATCAAGCTATAAATATAATTAATAAATCAAAATTTACGATAAAAGATGTCAATACAAAAGTATTTAAGAGAAACCCATTAGCACCATTCACTACTTCGACATTACAGCAGACAGCTTCTGGCAAGTTTGGTTTTGGAGCTTCTAGAACTATGCAGATAGCTCAAAGATTATACCAAGGAATTGATATTGAGGGAGAGACTACAGGATTAATTACTTATATGAGAACTGATGGAACAAACATTTCTCAAGAAGCTATAGATGAGTTTAGGAATTTAATTAAAAAAGATTTTGGAAATGAATTTTTACCTGATCAACCTAATAGCTACACTGGAAAGAAAGCAAAAAATGCACAAGAAGCTCATGAAGCTATAAGACCGACAGATGTTAAAAGAAAACCAAGTGACATAAAAAAATATGTTAATGCAGATCAATACAAGCTTTATGAATTAATATGGAGCAGAGCTCTTTCTTCTCAAATGAATCCTGCAGAATTTGATAGAAATACTATCCTTATATCATCTAAAGATAACAATATAAATTTCAGGGCAAGTGGATCTATAATTAAGTTTGAAGGATTTTTAAAAGTTTATCAAGTTCAAGAAACAGATGAAGATGCTAAAAATATATTACCTGAAGTTAAGACTGGTGAAGAAATAAGCATACTTAAATTAAACGATGAACAGCATTTTACGGATCCGCCACCTAGATACTCAGAAGCAAGTTTAGTGAAAAAGATGGAAGAATTGGGTATTGGAAGACCTTCAACTTACGCAAGCATTATATCAGTATTATCAACTAGAAATTATGTAGAACAAATAAATAAACGATTTCACCCCACAGATAGAGGAAAATTGATATCAGCTTTTCTTGAAAAACTGTTTTCTAAATATGTTGATTATAATTTTACAGCAGACCTAGAAAATCAACTAGATGAGATCACCAGTGGAAAAATTGAATGGGTGGAAGTTTTGAATAATTTTTGGAAAGATTTCTATGAAAACGTTGGAAGAGTAAAAGAAAAAAGAACACGTGAAGTATTGGATCTATTAAATGAAAGTTTAGGAGCTCTCATATTTGATAGGGATTCCAATGATTCCATAGATAGGAAATGCAAATTATGTTCTAACGGTGAATTAAGCCTTAAAAATAGTTTTAGAGGAGGAGCGTTTATTGGTTGCTCTAATTATCCTGAATGTAAATTTACAAGACCTCTATCAAAAGCAAAAGCTGCTGCTCAATATAATTTAGCTGAACCAAAATTATTAGGACAAAATGATTATGGTAAAGATATATATTTAAAAAATGGAAGATTTGGTCCTTATTTACAATACGAAAAAGAATTAGAAAATGTTGAAGAGACTCCAAAAAAAGGAAGAAAAAAGAAGAAAAAAGAAAATGATCATCTTCGAAACGTCTCAATCCCTAAAGGAATTGAAGTTGATAGTGTTAATTTAGAGCAAGCAAAATTTCTTTGTTCGCTTCCAAAAGTTTTAGGACAAAATTCAGATACAGGAAAAGATATAACTTTAAATTCTGGAAGATTTGGTCCTTACTTAAAATGTGAAAATAAATCAGCAAGATTAGAAAATGTTGAAGAGATTTTTACGATTGGTATTAATCGAGCTATTACAATGATCGCAGAGGCAAAGCCTGGCCGAATATCTTCTTCAATGATAAAAGATCTAGGAGAACATCCAGAAGACAAAAAGCCTGTTAGAGTGATGAAAGGTCAATTTGGACCTTATATCAAATATAAATCGTTAAATGCAACTATTCCCGAAGAAAAGGATCCAAATGAATTAACAATGGAAGAGGCTTTAATATTAATAGAAAAAAGAAAAGAATATGATAAAACAAAAAAAAAAAGAAAAAAAAAATGAAAAAAATATTATTATTTTCTATATTTTTAATTTTTACTTTCAATAGCTCAATATCTGCTGATGAATTAAAATGTAAAACATTTGATCTAAAATGCAAAAGTAAAAAATTTATAAAAGAAACAAAGGATTATCAAAAAAAGGGTTTAGACAAAAGTAAGAAACAAATTGATAAAAATAAAAATGAAATTGGAAATTCTATCGAAAAAAGCAAAAAAAAATTGATCGAAAGACAAAAAAAAATAAAAGAAAAGAAAAAGTAACAATGAAAAAATTTAAAGAACTAAATATCGAACTTCCTGCTCCAAAAGATCCTGTTGGCGCTTATGCAGCTAGTAAAATTATTGGAAATTTACTTTATATATCAGGACAAATCTCAATGAATGATAAAGGCGATCTTATAAAAGGTAAAGTTGGAAAAGATTTGGATGTTAACCAAGGTTATGAGGCTGCAAAAAGATGTGGTTTAGCTATAATTTCACAAGTTAAAAAAGCCTGTAACAATGATCTATCAAAAGTAAAATCATGCATAAAATTAACAGGATATGTTAACTCTACTGATGATTTTACAGACCAACCTAAAGTTATAAATGGAGCTTCAGAGATTATTGCAAAAGTTTTTGATAATAAAGGCTTACATACTAGAGCAGCAATCAGTTCAAACAGCTTACCGTTAGGTGTGGCTGTTGAAGTTGATGCTATATTTGAAATTAATTAATATCAGGTCTTCCTACAGAATAATATTTCATCTTTTTATCTTTCATTTGATCTAAATTATATAAATTTCTCAGATCATAAATTTTCAAATTTCTATTTTTATTAATCTTTTTAAAATCTATTGCTTTAAATTCATCCCATTCGGTGAGTAAAATAATTAAGTCTGCATTTTTACAGTTATTCTTTATATTGTTTTCATATTTGCAATTTTTAATTTTTGAAAACTCTTTTTTTTTACCTGAAGGATCGTAATAGGAAACTTGTGCTCCTTTTTTACAAAGGTAAGGTATCATTTTTAGACTGGTCGAGTCTCTCATATCATCTGTATTTGGTTTAAATGTAACTCCCAAAAAAGCTATCTTTTTATTTCTGATATTAGAGCCAACTATTTTATGAATTCTTTTAGTGTGTAAATTTACTCTATTTTGATTAGATCTAATAACTGATTTAACAATTGAAAGATTTATTTGATTTTTATCTGCAATAGCAACTAAACCTTTTGTATCTTTTGGAAAACATGACCCTCCATAAGCTGGGCCTGCTCTTAAAAATCTACCTCCTATTCTATTGTCAGAGCCTATACCTAAAGATATATCTTCAACATTAACTCCAGTTTTTTCACATAAATTTGATATTTCATTTATAAATGTAATTTTTGTAGCCAGAAAAGCGTTTGAAGCATACTTAATTAATTCCGCTCCTCTTCTAGATGTTGTAAAAAATTTAGCACCCTTGCTTATTAAAGAAGTATAAAGAGTTCTCATTTTTTTAAATATCTTTTTATTATTTGATCCAATAACTATTCTATCAGGATATCTAAAATCTCTAATCGCATCACCTTCTCTTAAAAATTCAGGGTTAGAAATTACTTCAAAATTTTTCTTTTTTAGTTTTTTAATTATTTTTTCTATTTCATCGCCTGTTCCGACAGGAACAGTTGATTTTGTTACAATAATTTTCTTGTTTTTTGTTGAAGAAATGATTTCTTTAATCGATTTATAAACGTAAGATAAGTCTACTTTAAGAGAACCTTTTTTGGTTGGAGTACCAACACAAATAAAAATTATATCTGAAGAATTAACAGCCTTTTTTAAATCTGTTGTAAAAATTAATCTTTTAGCTGTATAATTTTTTTTAATTAACTCATTTAAACCAGGCTCATAAATGGGTGAGATACCTAAATTTAATTTTTTTATCTTTGAAACATCTTTATCAACACAATATACTTGATTTCCTATATCAGCAAAACACGTGCCGCTTACTAAACCAACATAACCTGTTCCTATCATACATAATTTCATAATATTATTATAATTTTGAAATTATTAAGTTTGACTTGATGTAGCTCTCAAGAGTTCCTGAGTCCAAATATTTTCCTTTAAAGATATTTCCATAAAATTTTTCGCCTCTTTCGATTAAGGTTTTGATTGCGTCTGTGATATGTATCTCTCCACCTTTTCCTTTTTTTTGATTTTTTAAAACAGAAAGAATTTTTTTAGGTAAAATATATCTTCCAATTATGGCATAATTTGATGGTGCTTCTTTCAATTTAGGCTTTTCAATTACTTCATTAATTGAGAATGAATGCTTTTTTTTGTCTTTAACCCCTAAGATTCCCCATCTCGAGACTGTTCTTCTTTCTACTTTTCTAGTTGCTATTATAGATCCCTTTGTTTTTTTATGTAAAGAAATCATTTCTTTTGAACAATTTTTTTTAACAATTAAATCATCTGCGAGAAGCATCAAAAAATGTTTATCTTTTAAATATTTTTTACATTTCAAGACAGCGGCTCCTGTTCCATCGGGTTTATTTTGATATACAAATTTTATCATCTTTTGGTACTTCTTAATTCTTCTGAAAATTTCTTTTAATTTTTTGTCTTTTTTTTTCTTCTTTATTAATCTTTTATAAAAACTATCATTGAAAAAATAATTTTTTATAGTAGGTCTATTTTTAGGAACTATAAAAATGAACTGCTTGATTCCAGCTTCAATACATTCTTCCATTATGTACTCTAAATTTGGCTTACCGTTTAATGGTAGTAGCTCTTTTTGAATTACACTGGTTAAAGGCAACAATCTTGTTCCTAAACCTGCTAGTGGAATAATTGCTTGTTTTATCATATGATTCTCATAATAGTTATTATCATTACAGTGAATAAATGAAAATATTTAAAAGTAAACATAAACTACAAAAAAAGATTTTAAATATCAAAAATATATCTTTTGTGCCTACAATGGGAGGTTTACATAGGGGCCATATCTCTTTAATTAAAAAATCGAAAACTTTTAAAGGTAAAATCTTAGTCTCAATTTTTGTCAATCCCAAACAATTTAATGAAAAAAAAGATTTTCTTAGCTATCCTCGTAATTTAAAAAAAGATTTAATAATACTAAAAAATTTAAATGTTGATTTTGTGTACATTCCAAATGTAAAAAATATTTTTTCTTTTCGAGCAAAAAATAAAATATTTTTAGATAAATCTTCAAAAAAACTTTGTGGTCAATCAAGAAGAGGTCATTTTGAAGGAGTTTTAAATGTTGTTAATAGATTTTTAGAAATAATAAAACCTAGATATATATTTCTTGGAATTAAAGATTTCCAACAATCATATCTGATTAATAGACATATCTTGAAAAAAAAAATTAATACAAAAGTAATTCATTGTAAAACAATCAGAGAAAAAAATGGAGTGGCATGCTCCACTAGAAATAATCGTTTGAATGAGAATCAATTTAAAATTGCTTCAAATGTTTTTAAGTATTTAAAGACTAAAAAAAAATTAATTCAAAAAAAAATTTCTAATTTTAAGCTTCTTAAAATAAAAAAAGATTTAATAAATCTAGGTGTAACAAAAATAGACTATGTAGAGCTATATAATGTAAAGACTCTTAAACGACCTAAAAATAAAAGAGAAAAATTTAAAATTTTTATTGCTTTTTATCTTAATAAAATTCGATTAATTGATAATATTTAATTAAGAAAATAATAAGATCCTAAGCCTAAAAAAGATAAAAAACCAATCACGTCTGTTATTGTAGTAACAAATACACTTGAAGCTAAAGCTGGATCAATATTCATCTTTTTTAAAGATACAGGAACTAATATTCCAAATAAACCAGCCACTATCATATTTAGTATCATTGAAACGGCAATCAAAATTGATAAATCCATTTGTTCAAACCAAAACTGAACAATAACTCCTGCTATGATTGCAAAAATTACTCCATTTAATATACCAATAACAAATTCCTTAGTGACAATTTTTAAAAAATTCCCTGAAGAAATTTCTTTCTTTGCGATTGCTCTAACGGTAACAGCAAGAGTCTGCATTCCAGCATTTCCTCCCATTGAAGCAACGATGGGCATCAATACGGCAAGAGCAACAACTTTTTCGATATCTTCCTGAAAAAAACCTATAACTATTGATGCTATAATTGCTGTAAACAAATTAAGCAGGAGCCAGCTAAATCTTCTTTTGGTTTTTTTTAAAACTCCATCTGTAATTTCTTCATCACCAACACCGGCTAATCTTAATGCATCTTCTTCAGCTTCTTCTTGAACAACTGTAACAACGTCATCGGCTGTGATCATTCCTACTAATTTGTTGTCTTTATTGACTACTCCTGCAGAAACCAAGTTATAACTTTCAAATGTATGACCGACTTCTTCTTTATCCATATTAACTGAAATTAAAACCGGCATTTCGGTCATAATAGAATTCATCTTTGAATCTCTAGAAGTTCTCAATACTCTTGATGAAGGGACAGTTCCTACAGGTTTAAAATCATTATCAACAATAAAAATTTCTAAAAATTCTTTAGGAAGATCTTTGTTTTCTCTTAAATAATCTATGGTTTGCCCAACACTCCAGCTACTAGGGACTGCTGTGAACTCCCTTTGCATAATTCTAGCCGCGGAATCTTCTGGATAGCTTAATCCTTCTTCTAAAAGAAATTTATCTTTAGGTGGTAATTTTTCTAAAACTGATTCTTTTTTATTTTTTTCTAAATTTTCTAATATTTTAATTGAATCATCTGACTCTAGTCTTTTAATAATATTGATTATTGACTCGGTTGATAAAAGTTGAAGAACTTCACTCTGAATAGACTCATTTAATTCAATAAAAATATCAGGATCAATATTAAATTCTTCTAGCTCAATAAGCTTAATTCTTGTCTCGTTAGATAAATTTTCTATTAAATTTGCTACATCTGACTCATGCAAATCTTTAAGGGTTTGATTGATAAATTTTATATCTGAAGATTGTATTTTTTCAGAAAAAGTATTAATAAATTCTTTATTAAAATCGAGATTGACCTTTTTATCTCCTGTTGATTTAACTAAAGTCATAAACACCTCTGATTGTTTTTTGAGACTAATAGTCCATAAAATGATAAATTACAAACTAAATGAGCATAGAAGTGAAAATAAGTAAAAGACGTATTTCCTACAAAATTGCTATGAAATTTCTTAATAAACGTGTGGAAGAACTTAAAATAAATAAAGGTAAAGAATTGTTATGGATTTTAGAACATCCTATCACCTATACAGCAGGTATAAGATCTAATAATAAGGAAATTATAGATAAAAAAATTAAAATCATTAATACAAATAGAGGCGGAAAAATCACACTTCATAACCCAGGTCAAAAAATTATCTATTTTGCTTTAGATTTAAATAAAAGAAAAAAAGATATTAGAAAATTAATAAGCACAATTGAAAAGAGTATTATTCAATTTTTAAAGATTTACAAAATTAAAGGAAAAAAAGATAAAAAAAACATTGGTATTTGGGTAAATAAAAAAAAAATAGCTGCTATTGGTTTAAGAATCTCAAAATGGGTTGCCTATCACGGGTGTTCAATAAATATAAATAATAATCTTAACCAATACTTAAAAATTATTCCTTGCGGACTGGATAATCAAAAAATAACATCTATATATAATGAAAATCGAGCAATAGTTAAGAATGTAGAAAAAAAATTGATGAATATATTTATAAAAAATATAGATAAAATTTAAAATTTTCTTTTTAGAAATTCTTCAAAATCTTTATTATATTCAGCTTTAAAATTATATTGAATATTTTTTATCATAAATTTAATTTTATAAGCATGTAACATGAGATTTTTACTTCTTGTTTTTTTTTTATTACCTCTTCTATTGATAAAATATTTATCATCACCAACAATAGGATTTCCAATATTATAGAGTTGCTTTCTTAATTGATGTTTTCTTCCAGTTATCGGGTTTAGCTCGACATAAGAGTAATCGTCGGAGGATTTTAAAACTTTTAAATGGGCAATTGCTTTTTGTATTACTTTTTTATTGTTATCGTAAGAAACTAAATCATCTTTTAATGTGTCTTTAGACTTAGAAATTCTTCCATAAGTCAAAGCAACATATGTCTTGTGTATTTTTCTTATTCTAAAGAGAGAAGTAAATAATTGGGCGTATTCTCTTGTTTTGGCTACAATCAAAACGCCGGAAGTTTCTTTGTCTAGTCGATGAACTATATACGGTTTGTAATTTTCAAAATATTTTGTGTCTTTCAATACATCTATGATATTTTTAAATGATTTTGTTCCAGATTGAACTGCAATACCAGCTGGTTTGTTTATAACTATAAAATTTTCATTGTTTTCTATAATATAGTTATCATAAACATCTGCTTCTTTTCTGGATGGTTTGTATTTTAATATTTTAGGTCTATCATTTACCTTGAATTTTGAAATATCATACACTTCTACAATATCTCCAGATTGTACTCTGTAAGATGATTTGGCTCTCTTTCTGTTAATTTTTACTTTATTTAATCTAATAATTTTTTCAATTAATGACTGAGGAAGATTTATTATTTTTGCTTTAAACCATTTATCAAAACGTGAGTTTTGATAATCTTTTTCAACAGTATAGGTTTTTAGCATGTAGAGCTGAAACTATTTGCTTGCTACTTTTTTTTGATCTGTTTGTTTCTCTTTTTCTTTTTTTTCAACTTTTTTTGGTTTATCAACTTTTTTAGCCTCTGGATTTCTATCAACTAATTCAATCACAGCCATTGGCGCATCATCGCCTCTTCTAAAACCAGCTTTTAATACTCGAGAATAACCTCCGTTTCTTGAATTATATCTTTTTGATAGTTCATCAAATACTTTTGATACTGATTTTTTGTCCTGTAATTTTGAAAAAAGTCTTTTTTTATTACTTAATATGTTTTTTTTTCCTATTGTAATAACTTTGTCAATTTGTGGTTTTAATTCTTTTGCTTTAGGCAATGTAGTAATTATTTGTTCATATTTAATTAATGAATTAAGCATATTCTTAAATAAAGCTTTTCTGTGCTCACCTGTCTTGTTTAATTTTCTATAACCAATTCCGTGTCTCATTAGTAATTATTTTCTTCAAGTTTTTTAGATAACTCTGCAATATTATCCGGAGGCCAATTTGGTATTTCCATTCCTAAGTATAGTGACATCGTATTTAGAACTTCTTTAATTTCATTAAGAGATTTTCTTCCAAAATTTGGCGTTCTTAACATTTCCGGTTCCGTTTTTTGAACCAAGTCACCAATATAAATTATATTATCATTTTTAAGACAGTTCATAGATCTGACAGAAAGTTCTAATTCTTCTACTCTTTTCAATAAATTTCTATTAAATTCTGGTTCTGTAGATTTAACTTCTTTGACAATCTCCTTAGGATCTTCAAAATTGACAAACATTGATAATTGATCTTGAAATATTCTAGCTGAATACGCTATTGCATCTTCTGCAGCAATAGTTCCGTTAGTTTCAACTGTCATAACTAATTTATCATAATCAAGCGCACTACCTGCTCTCGTATTCTCTACTGAAAATGAAACTTTTTTTACTGGACTAAATAATGAATCTATTGAAATCAATCCTAAAGGGCTTTCTTCAGATCTATTCTTTGGAGCTGCCACATAACCTTTTCCGCTACTAATCATTAATTCCATATGAAAATTAGTTTTTTCATCCAAATTACATATAGTTTGTTCTGGATTCAAAATTTCTACTTCAGGTACAAGGGTAATATCTTTTGCTTTAACTTCTTTAGGGCCCTTTATATCTAAAATAATTTTTTTTATACTTGTTGATGAAGATTTTATTGCTAAATTTTTAACGTTTAATACAATATCTGTAACATCTTCTCTAACACCTTTAATTGAAGAAAATTCATGAAGAACTCCATCAATTTGAATAGCGCTAACTGCTGCTCCTTGTATTGATGATAATAAAATTCTTCTCAATGAGTTGCCAATTGTTTGTCCAAATCCTTTTTCTAGCGGTTCGGCAACAACTTTTGCGATCGTTTTATCCTCATTGCTTGTAATTTCTAATTTATCTGGCTTAATTAAAGCTTTCCAGTTTTTATCTATAATGCTTGATGTGGTTTGCATTTATACTCTCCTTCTTTTTGGTGGTCTTGCTCCATTGTGTGGCATTGGTGTTGTATCTTTTATTGATAAAATTTTAAATCCTTTTGATTGTAATGACCTTAAAGCTGTTTCTCGTCCAGATCCTGGTCCTTTAACTTGAACGGTTAGTGTTCTTAAACCTTGTTCATAAGCTTTTGCACCCGCGTCATCTGCAGCAATTTGTGCAGCATATGGAGTAGATTTTCTAGACCCTTTAAAACCTTTTGCTCCAGCTGATGACCATGAAACAACATTTCCACTTTCATCAGCTATAGAAATAATTGTGTTATTAAAAGTTGAATAAACGTAAGCAATACCTGATGTTATATTTCTTTTAACTTTTTTCTTTTTTTTAAAAGTACTTTCTTTTTTAACTAATTCCGTTTTTTTTTCGTCAACTTTTTTTTCTATTTTTTTAACTTTTTTATCCATTAATATTTATAAATTTATTTTTTAAGCGGTGTTAATTTTTTTCCTGCAATTGCAATTGCTTTGCCTTTTCGAGTTCTCGCATTACATTGAGTTCTTTGGCCACGTACAGGTAATTTTTTTTTATGTCTTGTGCCTCTATAACAAGCTAAATCCACTAAACGTTTAATGTTTACTGAAACTTCTCTTCTTAAATCTCCTTCAACTTTATGATTTGAATCTATAAATTCTCTAATTTTCAATACTTGTTCTTCAGTCAATTCATTAACTCTTTTTGAAGAAGGTATATTTAATTTTTCGCAAATTTTCTTTGAAGAAAATGGACCTATTCCATGAATATAGGTTAGAGCTATGCTTACAACTTTATTTTGTGGAATATTAATTCCTGCTATACGAGCCATATTGTAATAAGTTAAAGTTCCAAATGCGTATTTATATTGCCTAAATGCTTAAAGTCAACCCTCGATGGAGTCAATAATTCCGCTAATTTCAGCGCTAATTTGAGATATTGTCCTTTCTCCATTGACTGACTTAAGTAAATTTAAATCTTTATAAAATTTTATTAAAGGATCCATGTTTTTTTCATAAGTTTGAAATCTCTTTACAGCTATATCTAAAGTATCATCAGATCTTTTTTGTAAAAATTTAGAATCACAGCAACTTGAATTTTTTGGAGGGGTGTTAAAAAAATCATTATAAATTTTTCCACATATAGAGCATGCAGATCTTCCAGAAATTCTTTTTTTAACTATGTCAAGTGAAACTGATAAATCTAAAACTAAATCAATTTTTTGTTCGTATTTTTGCAATAAAGCGTCTAAATTATTTGCTTGTTCTATATTTCTGGGATAACCATCAAAAATAAATCTATTTTTATATTTTATATTTGAAACAAATCCTTCAATTAATTTATTTACAATTTTATTTTCAATTAATGAACCTGAGCTCATTAATGAATCAATTTTAATACCTAGTTCTGTTTTATTTTTTACCTCTTCTCTAAGGATTCTGCCCGTTGATAATTGAAATAAATCATATTTATTTACAATAAAATTTGATTGTGTCCCTTTGCCAGCACCTGGAGGGCCAAATATAATTAGATTCATAAAACTAATTATTTCCCAAATTTAGTCTTTCTAATTAATGACTCATACTGAGAGCTCATTAATCTTGTCTGAACTTGAGTTACAGTATCCATTGCAACAACTACAACAATTAAAATTGAAGTTCCTCCTAAATAAAAAGGAATTGGATATTTAGCAATTAAAAATTCAGGCATTAAACAAACAAAAGTAAGATATAAAGATCCAACAGTTGTTAATCTGATTAAAATACTTTCAATGTATTCAGCTGTTCTTTCTCCTGGTCTAATTCCTGGAATGTATCCACCATATTTTCTTAAATTTTCTGCTGTTTCTTTTGGGTTAAAAACAATTGATGTATAGAAAAATGCAAAAAATATAATGCCTGATGCATACAATAGCATGTATAAAGGCTGACCTTGGGTAAACATTGAAGAAATCTTAATAGATAAATCTGATTCAGTAAATCCAAAGTTTGTAAGTGTGATTGGCAATAATAATAAAGCAGAAGCAAATATTGCCGGAATAACTCCAGCTGTATTAATTTTTAATGGCAAATGAGAAGACTCTCCTCCATACATTTTATTACCAACTTGTCTTTTAGGATAATTTATTAAAATTTTTCTCATTGCTCTTTCAAAAAATACAATAAACAATACTGTAAGTATGACTAAAATAAATATTCCTACAATCATTAAAGCTGATAGAGCGCCGGTTCTTCCTAATTCAAATGTAGAAGCTAAAGCTCTAGGTATTTCTGCTACGATTCCTGAAAAAATTATTAATGAAATACCGTTTCCAACTCCCCTTAGAGTTATTTGTTCACCTAGCCACATTAAAAAAGTTGTTCCCGCAACTAAAGAAATTGTAGTAATGATCTTAAATCCTACCCCTGGTTCAATTACTAAATTTCCAGCATTCTCCAAACCAACTGAGACTCCATAACCTTGTAAGCAAGCAATTAGAACTGTTCCATATCTTGTAATTTGTGTAATTTTTTTTCTTCCAATTTCACCTTGTTCTTTTAAATTTTTAAAATAATCAGAAACTCCAGTTAATAATTGAACTATAATAGATGAAGAAATATAAGGCATTATACCTAAAGCAAAAATAGCCATTCTAGTTACAGCTCCACCAGAAAACATATTAAACATTCCTAGCAAACCTTTTTGACTTGATGCCATAATTTCTTTTAATGCTAGAGGATCTATCCCTGCAAGAGGAACATATGTGCCCAATCTATATACGATTAAAAGTAAAACGGTAAATAAAATTCTATTTTTTAAATCTTTTGCCTGGCTAAAAGCTCCTGCTGTATTTAAATTTTCACTAGACATATTGAATTATTTTTTAATAATATTTAATTTACCACCAGCTTTTGTGATTTTTTCTTGAGCCTGTTTTGATGCAAAGTGAGCAGTAATATCTATTTTTGTCTTTAATTCTCCTGTGCCTAATATCTTTAATTTTAAATATTTTTTATTGATAATTTTTCTGTCTTTTAAAGATTTTAAATCCAAAGAACTCTTAAGTTCATTTTTGTTTTTTTCATAAATATTTTGAATTTTAGATAAATTTAAAATCGCCATATTTTTTTTACCTAATGTTTTAAAACCTCTTTTCGGTAACCGTCTGTATAGAGGCATTTGACCACCTTCAAAACTCTTTATTGCTACACCAGACCTAGATTTTTGTCCCTTATGGCCTCTTGAAGAAGTTTTTCCTCTACCAGAACCAATACCTCTGCCAACTCTTATTTTTTTCTTATTATTTTTTACAAGACTATTTAATTTCATTGTTTAGCCTCTCTTTTTAAAACAATGTCGGATATTTTTTTTCCTCTTATAGCAGATAAAATTTTTGGAGAATTTTGAGATTTTAATCCATTAACACAAGCTTTTAAAACATTATGTGGATTAGCTGAACCAAGAGATTTTGCCACTACATCCTGAATTCCTAAAACTTCACATACTGATCTTATGGCGCCACCAGCAATAATTCCTGTTCCAGCTGGAGCCGTTCTCATAAATACTTTTCCAGAACCGTTTTTACCTTTCACATCATGATGTAAGGTTCTTCCTTCTTTAAGAGGAATTTGAATAAGATTCCTTTTTGCAACTTCTGTTGCTTTTTTTATAGCATCAGGAACTTGTTTAGATTTACCTTGACCAATTCCAACAGATCCTTTTTGATTACCGACAACTACTAAAGCAGCAAATCCAAATCTTCGCCCACCTTTTACTACTTTGGTAATTCTATTTATAGCAACTAATTTTTCTTTTATATCACTCTCTATTTTTCTATTATCAGCCATATTAAAATTTCAATCCATTCTTTCTTAATGTCTCTGCAAAAGCTTTTATTCTACCGTGATATCTATATTCACCTCTATCAAAGTAAACTTCATTAATATTTTTTTCTTTAGCTCTTTTAGCTAACATTTCTGCTATTAGGTTAGATTTTTCTATTTTTTTTATCTTATTTTTCTTAACCTCTTTTTCAATTGATGAAGCAGAAACTAAAGTTTTTTTTTGTTTATCGTCAATAATCTGAACAGAAATATTGTTTAATGATTTAGAAACAGAAATTCTGTATCTATTTGCATTAACTTCTTTAAGTTTTTTTCTGTTTCTTAATTTTCTTTTAATTTTATTATTAATTCTTTTCATTATTTTTTCTTACCTTCTTTTCTTAGCACAAACTGCCCTTTTTCTTTAATTCCTTTGGCTTTATAAGGTTCCACAGGTTTAAGGCTTTTAATATCTGCAGCAATTTTAGCGACTAAATCTTTGTCTACTCCATTTATTTTTATTGTTGTTTGTTTTTCTACGCTAATCTTAATATCTTTTGGAATTTTAAAATTAACATCATGACTAAAACCAATCTGTAAATTCAAATTTTCACCTTTAATATTTGCTCTAAATCCTACGCCATTTAACTCTAATACTTTTTCATGCCCAGCTGAAACACCTGTAATAGCATTGTTGATTAGACTTCTGTAAGTACCCCACATTATAGATGTTTTTTTATCTACTTTTTTTTTGTTTAAAGGTAATATTTGAAATTCATTTTCACTAAGTTTAGATGAAAAAATCTTATCATTTATAGTCAAAGTCTTAGAACCTTTAGGTCCTTTAATGGTTAAATTAGCTCCTTCTATTTTAATAGAAGATTCTTTTGGTATAATTATATTTTTTTTTCCAATTTTAGACATTAAAATACCCTACAAATTATCTCTCCGCCGATATTATTTTTTCTAGCCTCTGTATCACTCATTACACCTTTTGGTGTTGAAAGAATTGCCAATCCTAATCCGTTCATCACTCTTGGAATACTATTTGCTCTTGAATAAACTCTTCTTCCTGGTTTTGAGATTCTTTTGATTTCTTTTATCACTGGGTCGCCTTCATAATATTTAAGGTTTATTTTTAAATTAGTTTTATTATTTTCTGATTTTTCAATATAGTAATCTTTAATATATCCTTCTTCTTTTAAAATTTTTAAAATATTTTTTCTAAAATTAGATGAAGGTATGTCTATAGAATTAAGCGATCTCATTTGACCGTTTCTAATTCTTGAAAACATATCTCCTATTGGATCTGTTAATGTCATAATTCTCCTACCAGCTTGATTTAGTTATTCCAGGAATTTTACCAGATGATGCCATGTCTCTGAGTGCTATCCTTGATATTTTTAGTTTTCTATAAACCCCATGAGGTCTACCCGAAACTTCACAACGATTTCTTATTCTTATCTTTGCGGAATTTTTAGGTAATTTATTTAATTTTAATTGTGCTGCAAATCTTTCTGATAATTCTAATTTTTTATTTTTAATTATCTTTTTTAATGCAGCTCTTTTATTGGCATATTTTTTTACCAATTTTATTCTTTTTAAATTTTTCTGTATTGCGCTTGTTTTAGCCATATTTACCTCAGTTTTTTTTGTTATTTAATGGAAAATTAAATTCCTTAAGCAATTCCAAAGCTCCTTCTTTGGTTTTGCTTGTCGTTACAATTGTTATATCCAAACCTCTTATCTTATCGACTTTATCAAAGTTGATTTCTGGAAATACAATATGTTCTTTTATCCCAAAAGAATAATTGGATGAGCTATCTATTCCTTTAGATGTCAATCCTCTAAAATCTTTTATTCTTGGAAGAGCAACATTTACTAATCTATCAATAAATTCATACATTCTATAAGATCTTAAAGTTACTTTTACCCCAGCATTAGAACCTTTTCTTGTTTTAAAATTAGATATAGATTTTTTAAATTTTGTAATTATAGGTTTTTGACCAGCTATTAAGGCCATATCATCAACGCAAGATTTAAGTTTTTTTCCATCCGACGCATCTTCACCGAGTCCCATGTTTAGTATTATTTTATCAATCTTTGGAACTTCATGCTTATTTTTAAAATTAAGCTTGCTCATTAATTTGCTTATAATCTCTTTTTCATATGTTATCTTTAATCTTGGTATCATTTTTTACCTACTTTTTTTTCTTTTTTATTTTGATCTAAATTTTTAACATTTGATTGATGAATAAAGCTCTCTTTAGAAACTATTCCACCTTTGTTTTCTTTAGTTGGTTTCAAATGTTTTTTAATCATATTAATTGATTTAATTTTAATTTTATTTAATTTTCTGTTTATTGCTAAAATCTCTCCAGTTTTTCCTTTATCTTTTCCTGATATGATCTTTACCTGTATTCCTTTTTTTAAAATCATTTTAAAGCACCTCCGGAGCAAGAGAAATAATTTTTGTATGACCTCTTGTTCTTAACTCTCTTGTAACTGGTCCAAAAATTCTAGTTCCTATCGGCTCACCTTTTTCGTCAGTTAATACAACCGCATTTACATCAAATTGAATTTTCGAACCATCATCTCTATAAATTCCTTTTCTTGTTCTTACTACTACTGCTTTGTGAACTGTTCCTTTTTTAACTTTTCCTTTTGGTATGGCATCTTTAACACTTATTACTATTAAATCCCCAACAGAAGCGTATCTTCTTTTTGAGCCACCTAATACTTTAATACACTCAACTCTTCTAGCGCCTGTATTATCTGCTACCATCAATTCTGTTTGTACCTGAATCATTATTTAATTACCTGCCAAGTTTTTTTTTTTGAAATTGGTTTACATTCTATTATCGAAACTTTTTCTCCTTCTTTAAATTTATTTTTTTCATCATGAGCATGATATTTTTTTGTTCTTTTTATTATTTTTTCATAAAAAGGATGCTTAAATTTTCTAGTCACTTCAACAACAATAGTCTTGTTGTTTTTTGCGCTGGTTACTATTCCTTTTAAAACTTTTTTTGTCATTTTGTATTCTTAATCGTTGTATATAATCTGGCTATATTTTTTTTTATTTCATTGTATTGAGCAGGATTCTCAATCTGGTTATTAATTTTTTTAAACCTAATGTTAAACAAATCCTTTTTCAAAGTTTGTATTTTTTTTTCTGCTTGATCTTTTGTTAATTTTTTATCTTCCTTTTTTTTAACCATAAAATTATCTTCTTACAAATTTAGTCTTGATTGGCAATTTTGCAGATGCTTTGTAAAGAGCAATTTTTGCTACTTCTTCTGTAACGCCGTCTACTTCAAAAATTATTCTTCCAGGTTTTACTCTACATGCATAATATTCTGGCGAACCTTTACCTTTACCCATTCTTACTTCTGTCGGTTTTTTTGACACTGGTATATTAGGAAATATCCTAGTCCATACTTTGCCGGTTCTTTTCATATATCTAGTCAAAGCAACTCTAGCTGCTTCGATTTGTTTTCCAATAATTCTCTCTGGCTCCATTGCTTTAAGGCCAAATTGTCCATAATTCAATTTTATAGCTCTTGAAGCTTTGCCGTGAATTCTTCCTTTAAATGCTTTCCTATATTTAGTTCTTACTGGCTGTAGCACTTTTAACCCTTTCTTTTTTTTCTTTTTCTATGTCTTTTGCCATTAACTCACCTTTATAAATCCAAACTTTAACACCAATTATCCCATAGGTAGTTAGAGCTTCAGCAAAACCATAATCAATATCAGCTCTCAAAGTATGAGACGGTATACTTCCTTCTCTCAACCATTCTGTTCTAGCTATTTCATTTCCTGCCAATCTACCACTCAGCATCACTTTAATTCCTTTTGCGTTCAATCTCATCGCTGATTGCATAGCTCTTTTCATTGCTCTTCTGTAAGCAATTCTTTTAACTAGTTGTTGAGCTATATTTTCTGCAACCAAATTAGAATTTAGCTCTGGTTTTTTAATTTCTTTAATATTCACATTGACATCACCACTAGTAATTTTCATGATATTTTTTTTAATTTTCTCAATATCAGCGCCTTTTTTTCCAATAACAAAGCCTGGCCTAGAAGTATGAATTGAAACTGTACACTTTTTCGAAGATCTCTCTATTATAATTTCAGAAACACCTGAATTAATTATATTTTTTTTAATATAATTTCTTATTTTAAAATCTTCTATTAAATATTTTCCAAAATCTTTCTTCTTAGCAAACCAAGTGGAATCCCACCCTCTATTGATTCCTAGTCTTAAACCTATTGGATTAATCTTTTGTCCCATTATTTAGATTCCTTTTTTTCTTTTTTTTCTTCAAGTATAATTGTTATTCTGCTGAATGGTTTTTTAATTGGGCTAGCTCTTCCTTTTGCTCTTGGTCTAAATCGTTTCATTACAATCGACTTTCCAACATAAGCTTCTTTAACAAATAAATTGTCAATATCATATTGGTGATTATTTTCTGCATTTGATATTGCTGACTTAACAGTTTTGCTAACATCTTTTGCTATTCTTTTTCTTGTAAATTCCAAATCTCTTAAAGCTAAATCTACTTTTCTTCCTTTAATATAATTTAATACTAAAGCTAATTTTCTTGGACTTGACCTTACGTTTTTATTTATTGCCTTAACTGTTGTATTATTTTTTTGCACCATCGCCTCCTGGTTTAGCTGGTGCAGCGGTTGTTGCTGCTGTTGCTGCTGTTGCTGCTGCTTTTTTATCAGCTGGTGTGTGTCCTTTAAAAGTTCTAGTTGGGGCAAATTCACCAAGTTTGTGACCAACCATTTCCTCAGAAATAGTTATAGGTATAAAAGATTTTCCATTATGAATCATAAAACTGTGGCCTACAAAATCAGGAATAATTGTAGAATTTCTTGACCAAGTTTTAATTGGTTTTTTATTCGGAGTATCTTTAAGTTTATCAATTTTTTTTAATAAACTTGGATGTACAAAAGGTCCTTTCCAAACAGATCTAGTCATTATTTTCTTTTCTTTCTTCTTGTTATGATTAATTTATCGCTTCTTTTTGGTCTTCTTGTTTTTAATCCTTTTGCAGATTGACCCCATGGTGATACAGGACTTCTTCCTCCAGATGTTTTACCTTCTCCGCCTCCATGCGGATGATCAACAGGATTCATGGCGACGCCTCTTGTTTGAGGTCTTTTCCCTCTCCATCTATTTCTTCCTGCTTTACCTATCTTAATGTTTTTTTGATCTGGATTTGAAACAACCCCAATAGTAGCTGTACAAGCGCTATTAACTTTCCTTGTTTCGCCAGATGATAATTTTAATATTGCATAATCACCGTCGTAACCCGACAATGTTATTGAAGAACCTGCGGATCTAGCAAGTTTGCCTCCGTTTCCTGGTATTAATTCAACATTATGTATAGAGGTTCCAGGAGGAATATCTTTTAATTCTAGAGAGTTTCCTATTTTGATTTCAGCATTTTTGCCAGATTCAATTTTGTCACCTTGTTTTAATCCTTGAGGACAAATTATATATTTTTTTTCTTTATCTTCATAAGTTATTAAAGCTATATAAGAAGTTCTATTTGGATCATATTCAATTCTGTCGACTGTTGCGGTTATATCTTTCTTTTTTCTAAAAAAATCAATAATTCTAAACTTGTGTTTAGAACCACCACCCATATGTCGAGATGTTATACGACCATAATTATTTCTACCGCCCGTAGAATTTTGACCACGTGTTAATGGTTTGTAAGGAGAACCTTTCCACAAAGCGCTTTTATCTACAACTACTGTGCCTCTAGTTGATTTTGTATAAGGTTTAAAAGTTTTTAATGCCATATTTAAATTCCAGTTGTCAGATCAATACTTTGACCTTTTTTCAAGGTTATAATCGCTTTTTTATAACCACTCTTGTATGATTTTTTTCCTTGTTTCATCTTAAGTTTTGCTTTTCTATTAATAATATTTACTTTAACCACGTTAACTTTAAATAATTTTTCAATATTTTTTTTAATAGTTTTTTTATTAGCTTTGCCATGAACTTTAAAAACAGTTTTGTTTTGTTCAGATAAAATAGTAGCTTTTTCTGTGATAATTGGGTTTCTGATTGAATCTATATGATTAATTTTTTTCATTTAGAATCCTATCTTCTATTTTTTTAATTGATGAAGAGGTCATTATGACATTTTTATATTTAAATAAATCATAAATATTAGCTCCTTCTTGTTTTATTAGTTTTACATTTCTAATATTTCTTGCTGATTTATTAATATTTTTTAAAGAGTCTGAGTCTGAAATAATTAATGCATTAGTCAATTTGTTCTTTTCTAGAAATTTATTAAACTCTTTTGTCTTTTTAATTTCTTTCTTTACATCTGCTAATATATATAAATTTTTATCTAAATTTTTCTTCGATAATGTTTGCGCAAGCGCTAATTTTCTCACTTTTTTATTAATCTTTTTAACTTTATAAACTGCTCCTTTTGGTCCATGTGCAACACCACCACCAACAAATAAAGGAGCTTTTTTACTTGCATGACGTGCGCCTCCACTACCTTTCTGTGCAACAATTTTCACTGTTGAACCTTTGATTTGATTTCTTTGTTTGGTTTTAGCAGTCCTGGGTTTTGCGTGATTTAATTGCCAATCAATCACAAATTTAATCAATTTATGATTTACTTTTAACTTAACTACCTTATCTGATACTTCAATCGATTCAGATTTTTTTCCATCAATATTTAATAAAGGAAATTTCATATTTATTTTTTACCTTTTTTGGCTTCAGCTTTTTTTAATCTAGCCTCATATTTTTCATTAATTGTTTTTTTTGTAATATTTTTAACAGACTCTCTTAAAAAGACCGTTGTGTTTTTTGAACCTGGAATTGATCCTTTTAAGTATAATAAATTTTTTTCTGGATCTAATTTAATGATTTCTAAATTCAACATAGTTCTTAATTTATCGCCCATATGGCCAGCCATTTTTTTTCCTTTGAACACTTTACCAGGATCTTGTCTTTGTCCTGTAGAACCATGAGATCTATGAGATACTGAAACACCGTGTGAAGCTCTTAATCCACCAAAATTCCATCTTTTCATAACGCCTGCAAAACCTTTACCAATCGTCTTTGATCTTACGTCTAGAAATTTTTTATCTTTAAATATCTCTAATCCAAGTTCATTTCCTTCCTTAAATTGATCGTTATTTTTAACTCTAAATTCTTTTAATATCTTTTTTGGCTCAGTGTTTTTCTTAGCAAAATAACCTTTCATCTGTTTAGTTAGTTTTGAATTTTTTAATTTAAAAAAACCAACTTTGACTGCATCGTAACCTCTTTTATCTTTTGTGATTACGTCTAAAACCCTACCTTTTTCAACCTTAATAACAGTTACAGGAACAGACTGCCCGCTCTTCATAAATTCACGAGTCATTCCTATTTTTGTTCCTATTAATCCTATACTCATTTTTATATTTTAATTTCTATATCCACCCCTGAAGCCAAATCTAATTTCATTAAAGCTTCAACAGTCTGAGGTGTTGGTTCAATTATATCTATTAATCTTTTATGTGTTCTTGATTCAAATTGTTCTCTACTTTTCTTGTCGATATGAGGAGATCTTAAAACTGTATATTTCTCTATTCTTGTTGGCAAAGGTATAGGTCCTTTAACTTGTGCGCCTGTTCTTTTAGCAGTGTTAACTATTTCCTCTGTTGAAAGATCGAGGATCTTATTATCATATGCTTTTAGATGTATTCTTATATTCTGATTTTCCATAATTAAGCTAATTTTTTAGTTACTTCATCCTGTACATTTTGAGGAACCTTGTCATAATGACTGAATTGCATTGTGTATTGAGCTCTTCCTTGAGTAGATGATCTTAAGTTATTTATATATCCAAACATGTTTGCTAAAGGAACAGTGGCATTTATGGCAGTAGCATTACCTCTTGCTTCTGTTGAGGCTACTTGTCCTCTTCTACTATTTAAATCGCCAATCACATCGCCCATAAAATCTTCTGGTGTTACAACTTCTACCTTCATCATTGGTTCTAGAAGTTTTAGGCTTGCTTTCGTACAAGCTTCTCTAAAACACATTCTTGAAGCTATTTCAAAAGCCAATACACTTGAGTCAACATCGTGATGTAGGCCATCTAAAATTGTAACTTTATAATCAATTACTGGAAACCCAGCTAAAATTCCGCTTTCAGCTACACTTAAAACACCTTTCTCAACGCCTGGTATAAATTCTTTTGGTATGGAACCGCCTTTAATTTTATTTTCTACTTCTCTTCCTTTACCTGGTTCTAATGGCTCCACGCTCAACGTTACTTTAGCAAACTGCCCTGAACCACCACTTTGCTTTTTATGAATATAAGTAACTTCTGAAGTGCCTAAAATTGTTTCTCTGTATGCTACTTGAGGAGCGCCAACATTTGCTTCGACTTTAAACTCTCTTTTCATTCTATCAATAATGATATCTAGGTGTAATTCTCCCATTCCTTTAATTATTGTTTGACCTGATTCTTCATCGGAGCTTACTCTAAAAGATGGATCTTCTTTTGCTAACCTGCCTAAAGCTTCTCCCATTTTTTCTTGATCAGCTTTTGTTTTAGGCTCTACAGCTATCTCAATAACGGGATCTGGAAATTCCATAGGTTCTAATAAAATCGGTTTGTTTTCTTCACAAAGAGTGTGTCCCGTAATTGTATATTTTAGTCCTGCTAAAGCAACAATATCCCCAGCTGTTGCTTCTTTAATGTCTTCTCTGCTGTTTGCGTGCATAAGAAGCATTCTCCCGACTCTTTCAGTTTTTTCTTTTGAAGAGTTATAAATTGATGTTCCTGCTTTAATAGTTCCAGAATAAATTCTAATAAAAGTTAAAGATCCCACAAACGGATCGTTAGCCACTTTAAATGCTAATGCAGAAAAAGGTTCGTTATCTGCAAATTTCATTTGAACTTTCTCCTCGGACCCTAGTTTAGTTCCTTCAATTGAATTAAGATCTTTTGGGCTAGGAAGATAATCAATTACTGAATCTAATAATGGTTGAACACCTTTATTTTTAAAAGCTGACCCTGTAGTAATTGGTACAAAACTAAAACCTAAAGTTCCTTTTCTTATACATTTGATTAAATCAGATTCAGATGGTTCTTTACCTTCTAGGTAAGCTTCCATTAGTTTTTCATCTTCTTCAACTGCAGTCTCTACTAATTCTTTTCTATATTGATCTGCTTTTTCTTTTAAATCTGCTGGTATATCTACAATATCAAATTTTGCACCTAGATCTTCATTTTGCCAAATAATAGCTTTCATTCTTACTAAGTCCACAACACCTTTTAAATCAGATTCTGCGCCAACGGGTAATTGTAAAACTAAAGGTTTGCAGCCTAATCTATCTTTGATCATGTCCACGCATCTATAAAAATCTGCTCCTGTACGATCAAGTTTGTTAACAAAACATATCCTTGGAACCTTATATTTATCAGCCTGTCTCCAAACTGTTTCTGATTGTGGTTCCACGCCTGCCACCCCATCAAATACACATATAGCGCCATCTAAAACTTTTAATGATCTTTCAACCTCAATTGTAAAATCTACGTGGCCAGGGGTATCTATAATATTAATTCTATGATCTCTCCAAAAACATGTTGTAGCTGCAGAAGTGATTGTTATGCCCCTTTCTTGTTCTTGCTCCATCCAATCCATTGTTGCGGCTCCATCATGAACTTCTCCAATCTTATGGCTTTTTCCAGTGTAATATAAAACTCTTTCAGTAGTGGTTGTCTTTCCTGCATCAATGTGGGCCATGATACCGATGTTTCTATATTTATCTAATGAATATTTAGCCATATTTTTTTACCATCTAAAATGTGCAAAAGCTTTGTTAGACTCTGCCATTTTATGTGTATCTTCTCTTTTTTTAATTGCTGATCCTTTATTTTGTGATGCGTCTAAAATTTCTGCATATAATTTGTCAGCCATTGTTTTATCTTTTCTTTTTCTAGTAGCATCCATTAACCATCTTAAAGCTAAAGCTTGCCCTCTTTTTGATTTCACCTCAACAGGCACTTGATAAGTAGCGCCTCCAACTCTTCTAGATCTGCATTCTAAATTAGGTTTAACATTGCTAATTGCTGTATTAAAAACTTTTAATGGATCTTCATTATTTTTTGATTTAATTTTATCTAGAGCATCATATAGAATTTTTTCTGCTGTAGATCTTTTGCCATCATACATAATAGAGTTTATGAATTTAGAAACAATTTCAGAATGAAATTTAGGGTCTGGATAAACTTTTCTAATAGGTGCTTTTCTTTTTCGTGACATAATATTATTTAGGTTTCTTGGTTCCGTATAAAGATCTTCTTTTTTTACGATTTGTTACACCTTGGGTATCTAAGTTACCTCTTAAAATATGATAACGAACTCCTGGTAAATCTTTAACTCTCCCACCTCTCAATAAAACAACTGAGTGCTCTTGCAAATTATGTCCTTCTCCTGGAATGTAAGCAGTAACTTCAAAACCATTTGATAATCTTACTCTTGCAACTTTTCTTAGTGCAGAGTTTGGTTTTTTAGGAGTTGTAGTATAAACCTTTACGCAAACACCACGCTTTAAAGGTTGACGCTCTAAAGCTGGAACTTTATTCCGAGCAATTGGTTTAATTCTACTTTTTTTAATCAACTGATTAATTGTTGGCATAATAATATTTTGAAATGGAAGTAAAGATAGCCTAATAGCGCTTTTTTAGTTAGTGTTTAAGGCTACAAAGTGCCTTACTTCTAACATTCAAAATGTGCCGTAAACTAGCATTGGAATTGTAAAAGTCAATATTTATTGAATATTTTATTAGTATTCAAACTATCTATTCAGTAGCTGTTGGTGCGGTTTCTAGCTCTTGTTTTTTAAGTTCTTCTAATCTAATTTTATCTTGTTCCTTAGCCTGCTTATCCCAGTCAATCTTTGTAAGACCTGTCCCTGCTGGAACTAATCTTCCAACAATTACATTTTCTTTTAAACCTTCCAATGTATCTGTTTTACCTTTAATTGAGGCATCTGTAAGCACTCTAGTAGTTTCTTGAAATGAAGCTGCAGATATAAATGAATTTGTCTGTAGAGAAGCTTTTGTAATACCTAACAAAACTCTCTCAAAAACAGCGGGTTTCTTTTTCTCTTTTCTTAACTCATCATTAATTTTATTGATATCAAGTAAGTCTATTACTTCGCCTGACAATAGCGCTGAGTCTCCTGGATCTTTAATTTCTACTCTTTTTAACATTTGTCTTACTATTGTTTCTATATGTTTATCATTAATTACAACGCCTTGAAGTCTATAAACTTCTTGAACTTCAGTTACAAAATACTCTGTTAATTTCTCAACACCTAATACTCTTAAAATATCGTGTGGTAATGGGGCTCCATCAAGTAAATATTCACCTTTTTTAATTTTTTCTCCCTGGTTAAAATTAACATGTTTTCCTTTTGGAATTAAATAATTTGAAGTTTCACCGTTTGAAGCAACAATAGAAATTTTTTGTTTACCTCTTACTTCTTTTCCAAATTCTATAACTCCATCATTCTCAGCTATAATTGCGCTATCTTTTGGTTTCCTTGCTTCAAATAATTCAGCCACTCTTGGTAAACCGCCAGTAATATCTTTTGTTTTAGATGTTTCTTTGGGTAATCTTGCCAATACATCTCCGGCAGAAATTTTCTGACCATCTTTTACAGATAAAATAGTATCTGGAACTAAATAATATCTTGCTTCATTTCCATCTGCTTTTTTAATAATTTCACCTTTATCATTTCTAAGAGTAATACGAGGTTTTAATTCAGAGTTTTTAGATAATGATTTCCAATCTGTAACTGATTTGGATGATAAACCTGTAGCATCATCTAATGTTTCTGTTAATGAAGTTCCTTCTGTTAAATCCATATAGTTAACAATACCGCCTGTTTCAGCAATTACAGGTAGTGTATAAGGATCCCATTCGGCTATTTTTTTTCCTTTATCTATCATACTACCATCTTTAAAAAATAATTTTGAACCATAGTTAACTTTATATATTGCTAATTGTCTTCCGCTCTCATCTTCGATGCTTAACTGAGTGTTTCGACCCATAACAATTATATTTTTCTTAGAGTCTTCAATAAGATTCTTATTTATTATATTTAATTTACCTTTTGTTTGAGAAACTATCTGTGACTCCTCTTTAATCTGCGCTGTACCACCAACGTGAAAAGTTCTCATTGTTAATTGTGTTCCTGGTTCCCCGATAGATTGGGCTGCGATCATCCCAACTGCTTCACCAATACTAACTAATTTTCCTCTAGCAAGATCTCTGCCATAACAAACTTGACAGACACCTCTAGTAGAAGCGCAAGTGATAACAGAATAAACATTTACCGATTTAACTCCTGCAGCATCAATTTTTTCACAATCAAACTCATCTATCAATTTATCTTTTTTTATAATTATTTCACCTGTCACAGGATTTTTTATATCTTCTGCTATAACTCTACCAAGAACTCTTTCTGATAAACTAACTAAAATATTTCCTCCTTCAATAATTTCAGAAATAGTTACTGATGATCTTTTCTTAGGATCACATTCTGCTTTGGTAACTTGCACATCCTGAGCAACATCACAAAGTCTTCTTGTAAGATAACCTGAGTTAGCTGTTTTTAAAGCAGTATCAGCTAAGCCTTTTCTTGCTCCATGCGTTGAGTTAAAATATTCTAATACAGATAATCCTTCTTTAAAATTGGAAATTATAGGTGTTTCAATAATTTCACCTGATGGCTTCGCAATTAGTCCTCTCATTCCTGCTAATTGTTTCATTTGTGCTTGTGAGCCTCTCGCGCCGGAATCAGCCATCATATAAACTGAGTTTGTTTCTATTCTATCATTTTCGTAAATTTTCTCAGCTGAAGAAATTTCTTTCATCATTTCATTCGCAACTGTATCTGTGCATTTAGACCATATATCTACTACTTTATTGTACTTCTCTCCTCTGGTAATTAAACCATCTGAATATTGTTTTTCATATTCTTCTATTTTTTTCTTGGTGTTATTTATTAAATCTTCTTTAGTTTTAGGAATTAATAAATCATCTTTACCAAAAGAAATACCCGCTTTAAACGCATGCTTAAATCCAAGAGTTTTAATTCTATCGCAAAAAATTACCGTTTCTTTTTGTCCACAAAATCTAAAAATAGTATCTATAACTTCTGAAACATTTTTTTTAGTTAACAATCTATTAATCAAGCTAAATTTTATATTGTGATTAATAGGTAAAACGTTTGCTAATAAGAATCTACCGGCTGTGCTAGTATATTTTTCAATTTTAGTTGAGCCATTTTCATTTATTGTTTTAAAAATTGAAACAATTTTTGAATGTAAGCTGATTGATTTACTTTCTAATGCCTGTTCAATTTCTTCTACTCCAGAAAAAATACCTTTTGGTTTTTTATCATTTTCATCTGCTTGAGATAAATAATATATTCCCAAAACAATATCTTGGCTCGGTACAATAATTGGTTTCCCGTTTGAAGGACTTAGAATATTGTTTGTTGACATCATTAAAACTCTAGCTTCTAATTGAGCTTCTAAACTTAATGGAATATGAACAGCCATTTGATCGCCATCAAAATCTGCATTGAACGCAGCACAAACTAAAGGATGTAATTCTATAGCGTTACCTTCAATAAGTTTTGCTTCAAAGGCCTGGACTCCGAGTCTGTGTAAAGTTGGAGCTCTGTTTAACAAAATGGGGTGTTCTCTAATTATATGTTCTAATGAATCCCATACTTCACTTTTTTCTTTTTCTACCAATCTCTTTGCTTGTTTAATTGTTGTTGCTAATCCTAATTTATCTAACCTTGCATACAAAAAAGGTTTAAATAGTTCCAAAGCCATTTTTTTTGGTAAACCACACTGATGTAATTTTAATTCAGGTCCAACTACAATCACTGATCTTCCCGAATAATCAACTCTTTTTCCTAATAAATTTTGTCTAAATCTACCTTGTTTGCCTTTAAGCATCTCGGCTAAAGATTTAAGAGGTCTTTTACCTGTTCCTGTTATTACTCTTCCTCTTCTTCCATTGTCAAATAATGCATCGACTGACTCTTGAAGCATTCTTTTTTCATTTCTTACAATAATATCTGGAGCTTTAAGATCTAATAATCTTTTTAAACGATTGTTTCTATTAATAACTCTTCTATATAAATCATTTAAATCTGATGTAGCAAATCTACCTCCATCTAAAGGTACAAGCGGCCTTAGTTCAGGCGGTATCACAGGAACAGAAGTTAAAATCATCCATTCAGGTTTATTTCCTGATAACACAAATGACTCAATTAATTTTAATCTTTTGATTGTTCTTTCTTCTGTTACTTTAGATTTAATTTCAGACAATGAGTCTCTTAGTTTTTTCTGCTCTTTTTTAAGATCTAGATTAACCAGAATCTCTCTTACAGATTCTGCTCCTATTCCAGCTGAAAAAGCATCCTCACCAAATTCATCTTGAGCTTTAACTAAAGCTTCTTCAGATAACAATTGACCTTTTTTTAAAGTAGTTAGTCCTGGTTCAATCACAATAAAACTTTCAAAATATAAAACCTTTTCCACTTCTTTGAGTTTCATATCTATTGCTAATGATATTCGGCTTGGTAATGACTTTAAAAACCAAATATGAGCTACGGGACAAGCAAGATCTATATGACCCATTCTTTCTCTTCTAACATTTGATTTTGTTACTTCTACTCCGCATTTCTCACAAATAATCCCTCTAAATTTCATACGTTTATATTTTCCACAAAGACATTCGTAGTCTTTTACTGGGCCAAATATTCTTGAACAAAATAGACCATCTTTTTCTGGTCTAAATGTTCTATAATTTATAGTTTCTGGTTTTTTTATCTCACCATAAGACCAGGACTTAATTTTTTCTGGGCTCGCTAAAGTAATTTTAATACTATCAAAATTATTTTCTGGAACTAAATTTTGATTTTCAAATTTTTTTGTTAAATTTTTTTCCATATTAATTTAATTCAATATTTAAACCTAATGCCCTAATTTCTTTAACTAAAACGTTAAATGATTCAGGAACACCAGACTCAAAATTATTGTTTCCTTTTACAATTGTTTCGTAAACCTTAGTTCTACCAGCGACATCATCCGATTTAACGGTAAGGATTTCTTGTAATGTGTAAGATGCTCCGTATGCTTCTAATGCCCAAACTTCCATTTCGCCAAATCTTTGACCTCCAAGTTGAGCTTTTCCACCAAGAGGTTGTTGTGTAACCAAACTATAAGGTCCTGTAGATCTAGCATGTATCTTATCTTCAACCAAGTGATTTAGTTTTAACATATAGATTATTCCAACAGTTACAGGTCTATCAAATTTTTCACCTGTTTGACCGTTCCATAAGTTTGTCTGACCAGAATTTGGTAGTTTTGCCAGATCTAACATTTCTGTAATATCTTTAGTGCTTGCACCATCAAAAACTGGAGTTGAAATAGGTACGCCATTTGAAATATTTTCTACTAGTTCTGCTATTTCTTTTTTTGATAATTTAGAAATAATTTCCTCATAATATTTTTTTCCATAAATATTTTTTAACTCATTTTTTATTTTCTCAATTTGAGAATCAAAATCTTTTAAATAAGTTTTAATTTTCTCTCCAAGTTCAGAGCATGACCAACCTAAATGAGTCTCTAAGATTTGACCCACATTCATTCGGCTTGGTACTCCAAGAGGGTTTAATACAATATCTACTGGTTTCCCGCTGCTCATATAAGGCATATCTTCGACTGGAACAATTTTACTAACTACGCCCTTGTTGCCATGTCTGCCTGCCATCTTGTCTCCAGGCATTAATCTTCTTTTTACGGCAACAAACACTTTTACAACTTTCATTACTGTTGGTAATAAGTCATCGCCTTGTTGAATTTTTCCAACTTTGTCTTCAAATCTTATTTTTATATCTTCTGAGGCATTATCAAATTGATTTTTTAATTTTTCTAAATTCTTGTTTAATTCTTCTTTTTCAAAAGAAAGTTTCCAAAGATCTTTTAAAGTTAAATTTTCAAAATCATTCTTATTTAATGTAGTTCCTGATTTAAGTTCTTTGTATTGTTTGTTAATGCTTTGATTGTTTAATAAATCTATTGCTCTAAGTTTTATATTTCTATTTAATATTTCTTCTTCAACTTTTTTATCTTCTTGAACTGATTCAATTTCTGCTCTTTCTATTGCGACTGACCTCTCATCTTTTTCGATTCCATGTCTATTAAAAACTCTTACATCTATAACAACGCCAGTGCTTCCCGATGGTAATTTCAACGAAGAATCTCTTACATCAGTTGCTTTTTCACCAAAAATTGATCTTAATAATTTTTCTTCGGGGCTTGAGGAAGTTTCACTTTTAGGTGTTACCTTTCCAACTAATATATCTCCAGGTTTAACTTCGGCTCCAACATATACAATCCCAGACTCATCTAGGTTTCTCAAGCTTTCTTCGCTAACATTTGGAATATCTCTTGTGATCTCTTCTGCTCCTAATTTGGTATCACGAGCCATTGACTCGTATTCTTCAATATGAACAGAGGTAAAAACATCATCTGTTACACATCTTTCTGAAATTAATATTGAGTCTTCAAAATTGTAGCCTTGCCATGGCATAAAAGCTACAGTTACATTTTTTCCTAATGCTAATTCACCAAGTTTAGTTGCGGGCCCATCGGCTATTATATCTCCTTTTTTAATTTGATCTCCAACCTTAACTAATGGTTTTTGATTAATACAAGTATTTTGATTTGATCTCTGAAATTTAGAGAGATTATAAATATCTACTGCAGATTGAGATAAATCCGTAACGTCAGTTACTTTTACAACAATTCTTTTTCCGTCAATCTTATCAACTAATCCATTTCTTTTTGCAACAATTGTGACTCCTGAATCTAAAGCAACATCTGACTCTATTCCTGTTCCTACTAATGGGGATTCTGGCTTCAGCAAAGGCACAGCTTGTCTCATCATGTTTGAACCCATTAATGCTCTGTTTGCATCATCGTTCTCTAAAAAAGGAATTAAAGCTGCAGCAACCGATACTAATTGTTTAGGAGATACATCAATAAAATCAATACTTTCTCTGTTTGATAATTCAAAGTTAAGATTTTTTCTGCATGCAACTAACTCTTCTTCGAAAGATCCATTGCTTTTAATAGAAGAATTAGCCTGGGCAATTGTATATTTTTCTTCTTCAATTGCTGACAAATATTTAATTTCAGAAGTAACTTTTCCATTTACAACTTTTTTATAAGGACTTTCTATATAACCAAACTTATTTACTCTGCAATATGTAGCTAAACTATTAATCAATCCAATATTTGGACCCTCTGGGGTCTCAATTGGACAAATTCTTCCGTAATGTGTTGGATGAACATCTCTTACTTCAAAACCAGCTCTTTCTCGAGTTAAACCTCCTGGACCTAATGCAGAAACTCTTCTTTTATGAGTTATTTCAGATAATGGATTTGTTTGATCCATAAATTGAGAAAGTTGTGAAGTGGCAAAAAAATCTTTTAATGATGTAGTTATAGGTTTTGCGTTTATTAAATCTTGTGGCATTGCGGACTCAATTTCAAGAAAAGTTGACATTTTTTCCTTAACCGTTCTTTCCATTCTTAAAAGACCTATTCTAAATTGATTTTCAACAAGTTCCCCAACTGATCTTACTCTTCTATTTCCTAGGTGATCAATATCATCAACCTCGCCTTTACCGTCTCTCAAATCAAGCATAAATTGAATAATAGCAACTATATCCTCTGTGCTTAATATTGTTTTTTTATCACTGTTTTTTAAATTTAACTTTGAATTAAGTTTTACTCTACCAACTTCCGAAAGATCGTAACGTTCTTTTTTAAAGTAAAGATTGTTAAATATTTCTTCAGCCACTTCTAACGAAGGGGCTTCGCCGGGTCTTAGAACTTTATAGATGTCATTTAAGGATTCATTTTTGTTAGAGTTTTTATCTATTTTAAGCGTTTCTAATAAATAAGGGCCTTTATTAATTGGATCAATATTTACTATATCAAGATTTTTTACTTCTATATTGATGATTTTCTCTAGATTTTCTTCAGTTATATCAAAACCTGCTTTAATTAAATCTTCTCCATTTTTATCTTTGATAGTATTAGAAATATATTTTCCAACTATTTGGTCGTTAGAAATTAATATGGACTGCAAACCTTTTTCTTGAAGTTTTTTTGCTATAATAAAATTAAGCTTTTCACCTTTTAAAAGTATCTTTTTATTATTTTTTGAGTCAATTAAATCATATGATAATTTTATAGGTCTTTTGTAATTTTCTGGATTAAAATCTGTAATCCACATTTTTTTTTCAGGGTTAAATATATATTTGTTAGTTGAATAAAATGTATTAATAATTTTTTCTTTTGAAAAACCTAATGCAAATAAAATTGAAGTAATTGGTAATTTTTTCTTTCTATCTATTCTAAAATATAAAATATCTTTTGGGTCAAATTCAAAATCGAGCCAAGATCCTCTTCCTGGAATAATTCTACAATTAAATAAAAGTTTTCCGCTTGCGTGAGTTTTTCCCTTGTCATGATCAAAGAAAACACCAGGACTCCTATGCATTTGATTGACAACAACTCTTTCTACTCCATTTGTTATAAAAGTTGCGCTTGGAGTCATTAATGGTAAATCACCAATAAAAACTTCTTGTTCTTTTGCTGAAAGAATCTGTTTAGTGTTATTTTCAACATCAATTTCATAAACAACTAACCTTAGATTTGCTTTAAGTGCTGCTGAATACGAAAGGCTTCTTTGTTTACATTCTATAACATCAAATTTTGGCTTCTCTAATTTATAAGAAATATATTCAAGCGTAGATCTTTCAGTTCCATCCTCTATAGGAAAAATGCTTTTAAAAACCTTCTCAATACCTTTTGACAGATCGCTCATCTGATCTTCTAGAGTTTTAGACTCTAGAAATTCAGTATATGAGTTTTTTTGTACTTCTATAAGATTAGGAATTGACAAACCTTCAACAAGTTTGCCAAAATTTTTTCTAATATTTTTCTTTTGAGTAAAAGATAATTGCATTAATAATAAAAAAATTCTACTGAACTTTTTATGGCACAGTAAAATTTAGTCTTAAATTTTATTTACTTTAATTCTACTTTAGCTCCGGCTGCTTCAAGTTTTTTCTTGAATTCTTCAGCTTCTTTTTTAGCTACACCGCCTTTAATCTCTTTTGGTGCGCCTTCAACTAAATCTTTTGCTTCTTTTAATCCTAAACCTGTTATTGCTCTTACTTCTTTAATAACATTAATTTTTTTATCTCCGGCTGCTGCTAAGAAAAGTGAAAATTCTGATTTTTCTTCACCTGCTGGTGCTGCCGTTCCTCCAGCTGGTGCTGCTGCAACTGGTGCTGCTGCTGTTACTCCCCATTTTTCTTCTAATTGTTTAGAAAGTTCAGCTGCTTCAACAACTGTTAAAGTTGATAACTCATCTATAATTTTATTTAAGTCTGCCATGTTGGATCCTATGAATTAATTTTTTAAACTCTTTGCGCGCGCTAAATTAGCAATTTTTGAGCCAGGTGCAAGCAAAATACTTACTAATTTTTGAGCTGGAGATGCTAAAATTCCAACAATTTTGGCCCTAGCTTCTTCAAGCGAAGGTAGTGTGGCGATTATAGCCACTTCTTTCTGGTCTAAAACCTTGCCATCCATAAATCCAGCTACAATTTTTAACTTATCGTGAGATTTAGCAAATTTAGTTAAAATTTTTGCTGTTGAAATTGGATCTGAAGAAATTGCTGCTGCAGTCGGGCCTGTAAAATATTTTTCTAAATCTTTTACTGGAGTTTCTTTAATTGCAATTTTTGTAATTCTATTTTTTGTAATCTTAAAAAGAATTCCTTTTTCTCGAAGTTGTTTTCTTAGTTCGTCTAGCTCATTAACATTTAATCCTTGATATTGAGCTATCATAACTGACTCGTTAGATGAAAAATTCTTTTTCATTTCTTCTACATAATTTTTCTTAGCTTCTTTATTCATCATAATTATTTAGCTCTAATTTTATAAGAAATACCCATTGTAGAAGTTATAAAAATATTTTTTATAAATTCACCTTTAATGGTATCAGGTTTTTCTTTTTTTACTGAATCAACAAAATGCCTGTAATTTTCTAATAATTGTTCATTTGAAAAACTTTTTCTTCCAATTGTAGATGCTAAATTACCATCTTTATCATTTCTAATTTCAACTAGTCCTGTCTTAATATCTTTAACGGTTTTTATAATATCATTTGTAACAGTTCCTAATTTAGGATTAGGCATTAATCCTTTTGGTCCTAAAACTTTTCCATGTTTACCAATTTTTCCCATCATAGCAGGAGTGCAAACTAATTTTGTAAAATCAAATTTACCTGCACTAATTTTTTCAATTAGGTCATCTGAACCAACGATTTCTGCACCGCTTTTTTTGGCTTCTGCAATTTTGTCTGGTTCACACAATACTGCAACTTTGCTTTTTTTGCCAGATCCATTTGGTAACTTAACAACAGTTCTCAAACTTAAATCGCCACCTTTAGATTGCTTCAGATTTATTCTTAAAGATACATCAATAGACTCATTAAATTTTGTTGTTGAATTTTTTTTAACTAAATCAATTATTTCTTTTAATTCTACTTTTTTATCCTTAACAATCGATTTAAGAAGTGTTTTGTATCTTTTAGAGTGTTTTCTCATTATTCCTTTACCTCGATACCCATTGATCTTGCTGAGCCACAAATTATTTTTGTTGCTTCTTTGATATCAAATGCATTCAAATCTTTCATTTTTTCTTTAGCAATTGCTTCTGCCTGTTTCATTGTAATTGAGCCTGCAACAACTCTTCCTGGTTCACTAGAACCACTTTTTAATTTTGCTGCCTCTCTAATAAAATGTGAAGCTGGTGGGGATTTAATTATAAAATCAAATTTTTTATCTTTGTAAACTGTAATCACAACAGGCACTGGTTTTCCCATGAAAGCTTTTGTTTTTTCATTAAAAGCTTTGCAGAATTCCATAATATTTATTCCTCTCTGTCCTAAAGCCGGACCAACAGGAGGAGCTGGGTTAGCTTGACCACCTTTGATCTGCAATTTTACATAACCTGTTATTTCTTTTGCCATCTAATTTTTCTCCACTTGGTTAAATTCTAAATCTACTGGAGTTGCTCTACCAAATATAGAAACTGACACTTTAAGTCTAGATTTTTCTTCATCAATTTCTTCAATTAAACCGTTAAAAGATGCAAATGGACCATCGCAAACTTTAACTTTTTCACCAATTTCAAAAGTTATGCCAATTTTCTGATTAACAGCGCTCTCTGAAACTTGACCAAGTATACGTTTAATCTCATTATCAGATATAGGAGTAGGTTTTTCTGCAGAACCTAAAAATCCACTAACTTTTTGGAGATTTTTTATTAAATGATAAATCTGTTTAGTTAATTCAATTTTTACTAATACATAACCTGGAAAATATTTTTTTTCTTTTTTAGTTCTTTTTCCTTTTTTTACTTCAGTAACTTGATGAGTAGGAACTAGTATTTCTCCTAGATTTTCTTCTAATTTGTTTTTTTTTAATTCTTCTTTAATTAAACCAACAACTTTTTTTTCAAACCCAGAATATGCTTGAACTATATACCAATTCATAAATTAAAAATTTATAGTTAGAACTAAGTTTAATAAAAATCTTAAGATTTGATCTAAAAAAAGAAAAAAAATTGCAGCTATAGAAGCTAAAGCAAACACCATAATAGCGCCCATCATCGTATCTTTTTTTGTAGGCCAAGTTATTCTGAAAGTTTCTTGCTTAACTTCTTGAATAAATTTTAAAGGATTTTTCATAACTTTCTCTTTTGGCAGGAGCGGAGGGACTCGAACCCACAACCTCCGGTTTTGGAGACCGGCGCTCTACCAATTGAACTACGCTCCTAAGCGTTTATTTTATAATTTTAGTTACTACTCCAGCTCCAACCGTTTTACCACCTTCTCTAATTGCAAAATTTAATTTGTCATTCATTGCAATAGGGGTGATTAATTTTACAGTGAATTTTCCATCATCACCTGGCATAACCATTTCTGTCCCAGATGGTAAAGTAACTTCACCAGTTACATCAGTCGTTCTGAAATAAAACTGAGGTCTATATTTTGTAAAGAAAGGAGTATGTCTTCCACCTTCTTCTTTTTTCAAAATATAAGCCTGACATTCAAATTCTGTGTGTGGTGTTATTGAGCCTGGTTTACAAAGAACTTGACCTCTTTGCACATCGTCTCTTTCAACTCCTCTTAATAGTGCGCCAATATTGTCACCGGCTTCACCGCTATCTAAAAGTTTTCTAAACATTTCAACACCAGTACAAACTGATTTTTTAGTATCTGTGATACCAACTATTTCTATTTCTTCTCCAACTTTAATAACACCTGCTTCAACTCTTCCTGTTACAACTGTACCTCTGCCAGAAATTGAGAAAACATCTTCTACTGGCATTAAGAAAGGTTTATCCTTTGGTCTATTAGGTTGAGGAATTGTTTCATCAACAGCTTTCATTAATTCCATAATTGCATTTTTACCTGTTGCTTCATCTTTGCCTTCAACAGCATTTAATGCAGATCCTTTAACAATTGGAATTTTATCGCCTGGAAATTTATAAGAAGTTAAAAGTTCTCTAATTTCTTCCTCAACAAGATCAACCAATTCTTTGTCTTTAACTGTATCAATCTTGTTTAAAAATACTACTATTGCAGGAACTCCAACTTGACGAGCTAAAAGAATATGTTCTCTTGTTTGAGGCATTGGACCATCAGCTGCATTTACAACTAAAATTGCTCCATCCATTTGTGCAGCACCTGTAATCATATTTTTTACATAATCGGCGTGACCTGGACAATCTACGTGAGCGTAATGTCTTTTTTCAGTTTCATACTCAACGTGTGCTGTTGAAATTGTGATTCCTCTTTCTTTTTCTTCTGGTGCTTTATCTATTTGATCATAAGCAATAAAGTTTGCGCTAGCTTTTCCTCCTGCTTCAGATAGCACTTTAGTAATTGCCGCGGTTAATGTTGTCTTACCGTGGTCGACATGTCCGATTGTACCGATATTACAATGCGGTTTGTTTCGCTGAAACTTTTCTTTTGACATTTTATTTTATCCTCACTTTATATTTTAATTTTTAACTTTGGAGCGGGTAAAGGGAATCGAACCCTTACATCCAGCTTGGAAGGCTAGCGTTCTACCATTGAACTACACCCGCAATATCCAAACTTAACACGCTCTTATATTATTAAATACTTAAATTTGGTGGAGGGGGAAAGATTCGAACTTTCGAAGACCGAAGTCAACGGGTTTACAGCCCGCCCCATTTGACCGCTTTGGTACCCCTCCTTAAAATTTTACTACTAGGGATACCCCCTAACTTAAAAAGTATTTAACAACAAGCGTTTTATAAGCATTTGTATAATAAATGCAATCAATCATTTTTCCTTGAAATATGCTAATTATTTAAAAAAATTACTTAAAAATTATGAAAAAAACAACATTTTTAATAGTTGGCAAACATGCTGTTGTAGGAGCTTTGAAAAATCCCTCTAGAAAAATAGAAAGAGTTTTTTTAACAGAAGACGCTCAAAAAAAATTAAATCGAGAAAATCAATCGACTAATTTATTCAAAAATACACATGTTTTTTATAAATCGCGAAGAGAATTAGATAATTTATGCGGTAGAGATGAGACAGCACATCAAGGATTAATTGCTGAGGTGGAACAATTAGAAGAGATTACATTAAAAGAATTTGTTTTAGAGAATAAAAATAAAAATATCAACCTAATTGCTTTAGAAGAAGTAACAGATCCAAGGAATATAGGTTCAATAATAAGAAGCGCTGTTGCATTTAATATCGATGGAATAATTGTTAAAGAAAGATCTTTTCCATCTAAAAGCAAATTACTCTACAAGAGTGCTAGTGGTGGAACTGAGCATTTAAAAATTTTTAAAGTTTCCAACATAAATACTTCATTGAAATTATTAAAGACTAAAGATTTTTGGGTTAGTGCATTTGATGTTTCAGCAACCAAAGATTTTACTAGCAATAATTGGAAAGGGAAAAATGTACTTTTATTCGGTTCAGAGGGTTTTGGTTTAAAATCAAAAACTTTAATGCACTCAGATTTTAAATTTAAAGTAAAAATGAATAACAATATAGAGAGTTTGAATATTTCAAATACCGTTTCTGTGGTTTGTCATCATATTTATCAATCAATAAAATAGAAATAGCGGTTTATTTATATTGAGTTTTATAATATTTTGCCTTAAAGAAATCACCAAGCCCTCATAGCTCAATTGGTAGAGCAATTGATTTGTAATCAATAGGTTCGCGGTTCGAGTCCGTGTGAGGGCACCATCAAATATCTTTTAAACCTAAAAATTTAAGTTCTTTTTTAATTTTATCAATTGGGCAGATTAACAAGCCGTTTTGTGGATTTGGAGATTTAATAATTGGTTTCAAAATAATTTGTTTATGTTTCAGCTTTATTAATTTTGATATATTTTTAAACTCATCACCACCTTTTTGAGGTTTTATTTCTAGAACTTTTGTTTTTTCTTTACAAAAAGCTAGCATCATCATGGCTGCTCCATACAATCCAATTACATATTTTGCGCTAGAAAATATTTTAATTTGTTCTGAAAAAGTAAAATTTTCTGGCTTTATTATTAGAAAACCAATCGAAGATAAATAATCTCTTATATCGTTTTCATTCATTAGAACACGATATCCGGCATATTTTTTTAAATTATCTAAGTCTAATAATTTAAACTGATCACGATCAATAAATATTTTTTGATATTTCTTTAAACTTTTATTCTTAATATAAATTTTATTTAAATATTTTAACGACCATCTTTTAACGCTTGTTGGTTTATGAAAACATGGATGCGTGGTAGCATAAATTTTATTTGCCTCTATGTGTTTACAATCTTCAGATGTAATAATATCTTCTTTATTGATTCCTAAGTAAGATAATGACTCTAATTGAAATTTATATTTTATGCTTGGTACATAAAATTTAGTTATTTTTTTTAAATTAAATTTTTGCTGATAAATTTTAATTCTTGGAATAACATCTGTAAACCAATGAGTAAAATTATCCCTTGATGCACCGCCCGATATTACACTTAATAGATTTCCGTTAATTTTTTTTTTTAATTTAGGGGTTCCATTTTTAAGCACTTCGTTATTTGAAATTTTTTGATTTCTGCTATTTATAGAATCAAATTTTTTGTATTGAAGTGATGCTTCTGAAATATTATTATTTGCTGTTATATATGCGGTAGTATCGTTTGAGTCAGTATAAATTCTGCCGTGTTGAAATTCGAATATACTATATTTATTTTTATCAATCTTTAAATCATAGATTTTTTCTGAATCATCTTTTTTCTTATTCTTTATTATTGGTTTTTTATAAATTAAATAAAAAAATTTTATAATTATCGTTTTATAAATAATTTTTACTTTTTTTTTTATAACATTGATCATTAATCAAGTTTCTTTTCTTAATTGCTCTAGCTTGATTTTTTTTTGAAGACTTCTATTTTTATCGTATAGAAGATTAAATCTAATTTTATGATTAATTTTTATATGAATAGTTCTGGCATTTCTTACTTCAATATTATCCGCTACAGCACTAATAGGTCTCTTTTTAGGATTCAAGTTTTTAATAATAATTTTAGATTTATCGCTAACAATTTTTCCTCTCCAACGTCTTGGTCGAAAAGCGCTTATCGGAGCTATAGATATTTTTTTAGAATTTAAACTTAATATAGGTCCATGAACTGACATGTTGTAAGCTGTACTTCCTGCTGGAGTAGAAACTAAAACTCCATCTGAAATTAATTTTCTAATAATATATCCTGAACCATTTTTTATTGATATAGATGCTGCTTGCCTGCTTTGTCTTAAAATAGATACTTCATTTATCGCCAAACTTTTTTTTGTTCTATTTTTGCTGTTAACTTTCATCTCCAGAGGAGAGATTTTTATCATTTTAGCCTTAGATAAATTTTTAATAATATTTTTTCTTGAAAATTTATTCATAAGAAAACCGTAATTACCTGAATTAATTCCATAAAATAAATTTGATGATTTTTTATTTTTTTTTAATGTTTTAAGCATAAATCCATCGCCTCCTATAATAATGACTAAATTCGATCTTTTGATTAAATTAGTCTTAATTTTTTTTATTAAAAATTTCTTAATCGTTAAAGATTTTTTATTGGTATCTGAAATAATTACTGCTTTAATCATTTTTAAAATGGTGCCCTCGGCCAGACTCGAACTGGCACTCCCAAAAGGGCAAGGATTTTAAGTCCTTTGTGTCTACCAATTTCACCACGAGGGCACTGTGTTATTTTTATTGTTATTGTTAGTATATTAATACACAAGGATTTTAAAGAAGTAAAAAAGAATTATATTCCGTCTCTATCTTCCAGTCTTCGATATGTGTTTTTTATTTATTATTTCTAGATTTTAGATAAATTTTTCTATTAATCAAATTTTTAATACCTGTAAATTGAAGTATATTGCCAATCGCATAAGATATATTGGCTAAGTTTACGATTATTAAAACGAATATTATATTTTTAATTTTTTTAATATATCTAAAAATATTAAATAAAATTAATACTTGAATAATCCCAATAAAAGAAATCAATATATTGAATTTTAAAATATTATTGATATCTATAACTAGAATAAAAACTAGCGAAACAAGAACAGCTAATGGAAGTAAAGGCTGAAAAGAGTTAAGCTTATTATTAAAATTAATTATATTGTAAATATCGGCGCCAAAAACCATCCTTTGTACAAGAAATTTTGGTAGGGTTCTTTCTTTATGATAAATAAACAATTTTGGGGTATAAAAAACCTTTATTAAGTTATTTTTTTTTTTAAATCTTTCAGTAAATTCTTTATCTTCACCTACATAAATATTTTCATTCATGCCGCCATTTCCTAAAAACAAATCTCTATGCATCATTAAATTGCAAGACTCTAACCAATCACAATATCTGCTTTTAGCTTTATATTTTCTAAAATTTAAGTATCCAGTTACAAAATATGATCTTTTAGCATAATGACACATCATTTCAATAAATGTTTGGTGTGGAAAGGGTATGCTTGGTCCACCTATTATTTCATTTTTATTTTTTGTTAAAATTTTAAGTCCATTTAAAAGCCAGTTTTTATCTGCATAGGCGTCACTGTCTATAAAGGCTATCAAATCAGATTTGAACTTTTTAACACCATAATTCCTTTTAAATGACATAGTTCTTTTTCCAACTTTCAAAATATTTAATTTATAGTTTAACTTAGGAATGTTTTTTTTATTTTTGTAGTCTAAAACTATAGTAACAAAAAAATTTTTATACTTTTGGTTATTAAATTTTAATAAACAATTTATAAGTTCAGAACTTAAAGTTAATGAAGGAATTACAATATTAAATTTTTTGTTATTCATCAAAAATATTAGAATTAATCTAGGTTAAATGCTGATGAGGCTAACTGTGATTGGTAGCGCCAGTTGCCTAATATATTATATGATAGAGCACACTCATATGTACAATTGCATTTAGTTTTTATAATGTATTTTCTAGCATCTTTTGATTTTTTTCCATTCCAAATTTCCATAAAATTCATATCATTATCTCTTAAATTTCCCAAAAGCTTATCTTCTAAAATTTCACACGGATAAATTTTTCCATTGGCTGTTATAATTCCAAATAAACTACCTGCGTGACAAGGGCTAATATATTTTGGATTCATGTACATTTTTTTTATCATCTCCCAAGATATGATGTCTTTTTTTTGGTGAACTCTTCCCTGTATTGAGGTCGTATTATAATTTCTTATTTTATTTGTCTTAATTTTTTCCTTAATTTCGTTAGTTAGCCAACTATAAGCATCAAATATTTTTTTCTTTTTTTCATAAGGAGTTTTATAAACACCTTCATCTCTTACGATAGTGCATTTCATAGACTCTATTCCACATTTAATATGTAAATAATTAAAAATCTCTTGAATGTTATCGCAATTTTCATGGGTGACGGTTATGCTGACTACAGGATTGATATTGTTTCCCATCTTTTTTAATATTTCGTATGTTTCAATACAATTAGAAAATAAGTTTTTTACCTTTCTAACCTTGTTATGTTGCTCTGGCAAATCATCAATAGAGATTTGAAAAGTAAGCTCGACCCCTTTTCGAAATCTTGAGATTTCTTCTGCAAATTTTTTTACTCTATCAGGCAAACTTGCATTAGTGGTTATGTAAATCGACTGAATAGTGGTGTTAGTAAGATATTTTTTTGCTATCTCAATTAGATCTTTTCTAGCAAAAGGTTCCCCCCCAGTGATATTTATATTTAATAAAGATTTTCCAAGATTTTTTGTTAATTTATCAATTTCTTCTATTGTAAGTTCGCCTGCAAAAGTTTTAGGGTCATCAAAATCGATAAAGCAAAAAGAGCATCTTGCATTACACCTATTTGTAACAAAATGCACAATGCTCACTGGTTCTTTTTTAGTGAACAAAATATTTTTGATAACGTGCGATGTGCTAGTATTTTTAAATAACATTTGAATTTAATACATCTTTTTTAAACAAATAAATTATATTATAGTTTTATTGACAAATAAACTTTTAACTAAACTATTATTTATAAAAATTTGACCTTAAAGGCTTAATTCGATACTAATGAATTCAAGCTTGTTTCTACATGGAGTCATTTTCAAAAAAACAAATAAAACTAAGTGGCTG
>CACIYJ010000003.1:0-65000 GCA_902590845.1 uncultured Pelagibacteraceae bacterium | reverse complement strand
ATATATTTCCAACGTCTAGCACACATCGTTTACGGCATGGACTACGAGGGTATCTAATCCTCTTCGCTACCCATGCTTTCGCTCCTCAGTGTCAGTAGTGACCCAGTAAGTTGCCTTCGCATTTGGTGTTCTTTCTAATATCTACGAATTTCACCTCTACACTAGAAATTCCACTTACCTCTATCACACTCTAGCTAAAAAGTTTTGATGGCAGTTCCAAGGTTAAGCCTTGGGATTTCACCATCAACTTTTTTAACCACCTACGAGCTCTTTAAGCCCAGTAATTCCGAACTACGCTAGGTCCCTTCGTATTACCGCGGCTGCTGGCACGAAGTTAGCCGGACCTTCTTATTCGGGTACAGTCATTTTCTTCCCCGACGAAAGAGTTTTACAACCCAAAGGCCTTCTTCACTCACGCGGCATCGCTGCATCAGGGTTTCCCCCATTGTGCAAGATTCCCCACTGCTGCCTCCCGTAGGAGTCTGGGCCGTGTCTCAGTCCCAATGTGGCTGGTCTTCCTCTAAGAACAGCTATTGATCATTGCCTTGGTAAGCTTTTACCTTACCAACTAGCTAATCAAGTGCGGGCTCATCTTTCGGCGTTAAAACTTTCCCTGTAAAGGCTTATTCGGTATTAGCACAAGTTTCCCCGTGTTATTCCAAACCAAAAGGCAGATTCCCACATTATACTCACCCGTTTGCCACTCAGTATTGCTACTGCGTTCGACTTGCATGTGTTAGGCGTGCCGCCAGCGTACGTTCTGAGCCATGATCAAACTCTCAAGTTTAATAACGGCGCACACTAGCTTCATATAAATAACATTCGAATTATCTATACGTGTTGAAGTGTGTACGACAATTTCTTTATTAACCTAGCCGTCCACACTTCTCTTCTTAAAAATTTACAATTTAAAAAAGCTAAGATTTTATACTTTAAAATCTACACACCTCTGGCGCTGTTTAAAAATGTACGCATAGAGGTGAGCGGTGGTTTTATTACAAATATGTTATAAGTCAAGGCGTATATTGGTGATAAAAGTCAATAAATATAAGCGTTTTTTAACCTTCTGCATTGCAAACCCGATATAATTTTTATAGAAAACAACTATGGCGTTAAATCAAATTTTTGATCATTTTTTGAAGATATCTAAGAATTTTAAAAACAGAAATAACAACTACAAAATTTTAAATTGGAAGTATTTTTTTTATTTATTTTCAATAATCCTATTTTTTTCAATTTTTATAATAATCTCAAATTTAATAAACCAAAAAAACAAAATAGAGAATCAAAACTTAAATTCACTGGTCGAATCTAAAGAATTTTCAAACTTAAGTGACTATTTTATTTCTAAAATAAATAGTCCATATAAAGAAGTTAAATATTTAATTCAAAACAATGACTCCATTGAAAAAATTCTTACGAAACTTGACATTAATGCAAATGATATAAAAATTATATCTCAAAATTTAAAAGAAAAAAAACTTACTAATATATATGCTGGTAGAACACTTTCGCTTGTATTAAAGAAATTAAATGATGGATCGAACACTGTTGTAAATCTTTTATACCCTGTAAATAATACTTTAAATATTGAGATAAGAAAAAGTAAAAATAACTTTATTGTAAAAGAAAATATACTTAAGCTTTACAAAAAAGAAATTGTTATAAAAAACGAAATAAAAAGCAGCTTATATAGTGCAGCGATAAAATCTGGCATAGAACCAAACATCATAGTAGAGTTTGCAAGAATTTTTGGCTTTGAGGTAGATTTTCAAAGAGATATTAGAAAAGGAGATTGGTTTGAGATCTTATACGAAAGATTTGAAGATGATAATAATATTGTGCAAGACACTGGTAAAATAATTTATGCTTCGATGTTCGTTAATGGTGCTGAAATTAATCTTTATAATTTTAAAGATGGTAGTGGTGATATAGGTTTCTATAACATAAAAGGAAAAAGCATTGTTAAGTCTTTAATGAAAACTCCTATCAACGGTGCAAGGTTATCTTCGTCATATGGAATGAGAAAACATCCAATTTTAGGATACAATAAAATGCATAGAGGAACAGACTTTGCTGCTGCAAGTGGAACTCCGATTATGGCTTCTGGTGCGGGCAAAGTTACAAGAGCAAGATGGTGTGGTGGTGGTGGAAATTGTGTAAAAATAAAACACAACTCTACTTATGAAACTGTATATGCTCACATGAAAAGTTTTGCTCGAGGAATAAAAGAAGGAAGAAGAGTTAAGCAAGGACAAATTATTGGTTATGTTGGATCAACAGGCCTGTCAACAGGTCCGCACCTTCATTACGAAGTAATTGTAAATGGTAAAAAAGTAAACTCACAAAGACTTAAACTCCCGTCAGGAAAAATTTTAAAAGGAAAAGCTAGAGAAGAATTTGAATTAGCAAGAATTAAAATTGATCTTAAATTATCTGCATTAAGATAAATATTATTTTATTTATAATCTATTTAGTTTGAACTTTTTGATTCTTCTTTGACCGATGTATCGACTGGATTATTATTTGTATCACCGTTTGAATTGCTTCTGCTTCTCTCGTTCAATTCTGCCAATCTTCTTGAGTAATGATCTGCATGTTGTAAATAATTTTCAACTAATACAGGATCTCCGCTACTTTGAGCATCTTTTGCCAACTGTTGAAATTTCTGCATAGTTTTTTCAACATTATGTGGATTCGTCATAGAACCATTTCTATTAAAATTCATATTTCCATTATTAAAATTGCTTCCACTGCTTGAATTCATAGAACCATTTCTGCGTCTAAAATTATTTTTTTGTGGTCTAGATCTAAAATTTCTTCTTCTATTATTATTCATTGATTGTAGTTTTAATTATAATCTTAATTTTCTAGTGTTGATAATATACATCTAACATTTTCCCGATAATCTTTAACTAAATATCTAGTCTTAAATTTATTGCTTCTTAATATTTTTGAAACTTTTTTAAATTGCTCATTTCCTATTTCTAAGGCGAGCATACCTTTAATTTTTAAGATACTTCTAGATTTGTAGATAACTTTTTTAATAACGTCAAGCCCATCATTTCCGCCATCTAAAGCTAATTTAGGTTCAAATTTTTTAATATCTTCATTTAAATTTTTTATATCTTTTTTCATTATATAAGGAGGATTAGACACAATTAGATCAAACTTATTGTGGTAAATTTCATTTAAAGATCTTTTATAGAACTTAGTTCTTTGGGTTAAGTTATGTTTGCTTGAATTTGCATTAGCTATTTGTATTGCTTTTGATGATATATCCAGACCTATTCCTTTTGAGTTTTTTAATTCGCTCAATATGCTTAACAATATACAACCTGTTCCTGTTCCAATATCTAAAACAGATATATCTTTTGTTTTGAAAATTTTTACTATTTTCTCAACCATTAACTCAGTTTCTGGTCTTGGTATTAATGTATTATTATTTACAAGAAAACTTTTGCTCCAAAACTCTTTTTCTTTTAAAATATAAGCTATTGGTTCTTTTGAAGATCTTCTATCAACAAGTTTATTAAAGTCGCTAATCTCTTGTGGTGCAATTTTTTGATCTAGATTAATTAATAATTCTTCCCTAGTTTTATTTAAAACCTTAGAAAGTAAAATTTCAGAGTCTAGCTTGTGTGAGTAAATTCTTTTATCTTTTAGCTGTCTTGATCCGTTATTAATTAACTCTAAGATTTCCATTAGTTTAAATTTTTAAGTTTTATATCTTGTTCTTTTAATCTTAATTCTTGATTCATTTCTTCATGAATTTCTCCGCTTAAAAATTCATCAAGTTTATGTAAAGTAAGATTAATTCTGTGATCTGTTACTCTTCCTTGGGGAAAATTATAAGTTCTTATTCTTTCAGATCTATCTCCAGTACCAATCTGACTTCTTCTGTTGCTAGATCGCTCTTGATCTTTTTTTCTTTTTTCAGCCTCATAAACTCTTGATCTTAAAATTTTTAAAGCTTTAGCTTTATTTTTATGCTGAGATTTTTCGTCTTGTTGACTTACAACTGCACCTGTAGGTATATGTGTAATTCTAACGGCGCTATCCGTAGTATTAACTGATTGTCCGCCTGGACCACCTGCTCTAAAAACATCTATTCTCAAATCTGATTCTTTAATTTGTATATCAACTTCTTCTGCTTCGGGTAACACCGCGATTGTTGCTGCAGAGGTGTGGACTCGCCCTTGTGTTTCTGTTTCAGGAATTCTTTGTACTCGATGAACTCCAGACTCATACTTTAAGTAGGAATAAATATTGTTCCCACTAACAGAAAATATAACTTCCTTAAAACCTCCGGCCTCACTTTTAGAAATACTAATAATTTCTAATTTCCATTTTTTTTTTGAACATACTTTTTCATACATCTTAAATAAATCTGAACAAAAAAGAGAAGCCTCTAATCCACCTGTGCCTGCTCTAATCTCAACTATTGCATTTTTATCGTCATCTTCATCTTTTGGAAGCAAAAATATTTTTAATTTATTTTCATAATCTTGTTTTTTAATTTTTAACTCCTCTAAATCTTTTTCTGCCATCTCAATCATTTCAGAATCACTATTTTGATCCTGAATTATCTGTTCCAAGTCCTTTTTTTCACTTTCAAACCTTACAAATTTTTTAGCATACGAAATAATATTCCCTAGACTTGAATATTCTTTAGATTTTTTAGCAAATAATTTTGTGTCAATATTACCTGATGATAGCTCTTTTTCTAAATCATCATGCTTTGCAATAATATCTTGCACTTTTTTTATAGGTATCATTATTTAATTAGTTTTTTCTTCAACTTTTTCTTCAACAAGTTGAACGATTTTATTTATTATCTCTGCGCTTGCTACTTTAGTATGTGGTACGCCTGACAAATATAAAAGATTGTTATCTTGTCCTCCGCCTGTTAAACCAATTTCAGTTTGTGCTGCCTCGCCTGGACCGTTAACTACACATCCTATTATAGATAAGGTAATTGGTTTCTTTACATGAGATAGTTTTTTTTCTAACTCTTTGACGGTTTCAATCACTGGAAAAGCTTGACGAGCACAAGACGGGCAAGAAATAATATTTACTCCTCTTGATCTAATGCCTAATGATTTTAAAATCTCATAACCTGATTTTATTTCATCTATTGGATCTGAAGAAAGTGAGACTCTTATTGTATCCCCTATACCATCCATAAGAAGCTGTCCAATTCCAATCGACGATCTTATGCTGCCTGTAATAAGTCCTCCCGCCTCAGTGATTCCTAGGTGTAAGGGATAATCACAAACCTCTGATAATTTCCTATAAGATTTGACTGTTAAAAAAACATCTGATGATTTAACGCTAATCTTAAAATTGAAAAAATCATTATCTTCTAATAATTTTACATTATACATGGCGCTCTCTACAAGTGCGTCTGGACAAGGCTCTTTATATTTTTCAAGCAAAGTTTTATCTAATGAACCTGCGTTTACTCCAATTCTTATAGAACAATTATTGTCTTTAGCAGCTTTAACTACTTCTAAAATTCTATCGCGAGAACCAATGTTTCCCGGATTGATTCTCAAACAGCTTGCGCCCATTTTTGCTGCTTCGATAGCTCTTTTATAATGAAAATGTATATCTGCTACAATTGGAACTTTAACTTCTTTGACTATATCTTTAAGTACTTTTGTAGAATCCTCATCGGGACAAGATACTCTAACTATATCTGCTCCAGCCTCCTCTAATGAGTTAATTTGTTTAATAGTTGCTTTTACATCGGTCGTAAGTGTATTTGTCATCGATTGAACACTAATTTGAGAATCTCCTCCCACAGAAATATTGCCAACCTTAATTTCTTTAGTTTTTTTTCTATTTATTGTTCTATGTGGTCTAATTTCCATTTTTAATCTAAGTCAAAAACTGTATGTAATTTTTTTATAGCTTTTAAGGTATCATCTTCACTAATAATTACTGACAATTTAATTTCTGAGGTTGAAATAGCTAAAATATTAATTTTTTCCTCAGCCAAACTTCGAAACATCCTGTAAGTTATACCTGGTGTAGAAACCATGCCTGCGCCTACAATTGAAATTTTGGAAACTTTATCATTATGGCTCATACTTTTATATTGAATGTTTTTATTGCTTTTTAATATCTCAATCGTTTTCAAAAGATCGTCTCTTTTAATTGTAAAAGTTATATCAGTGATTTTTTGGTCTGATGAAATATTTTGTATTACCATATCAACATTTATCTGATTCTTGCTTAATGGTTCAAATATATTTGCTGCAACACCAGGTTTATCTTGTACCCCTACCAAGGTAATTTTAGCATCATCTTTTGAATAAGCTACGCCTGTAACGCTCTTAGTATAATCTATGCTTTCTCGATCGAAAATTTTTGTCCCTTGTCTATCTGTAAATGTAGATTTAACTTCAAGTGGAATATTGTACATCATAGCAGTTTGCACAGCCGATGATTGCATAACTTTTGCCCCTAACGATGATAACTCAAGCATTTCATCATAAGATATTTTATCTATTTTTTTTGCTACAGGTATTTTATTAGGGTCTGTAGAATAAACTCCATCTACATCGGTATATATTTCACATAAATCTGCATCAAATATTTTAGCAATGGCCACAGCAGTAGCATCTGAACCACCTCTACCGATTGTAGTTATATCTCCAGCTTTTGATATTCCTTGAAATCCAGGAATTATTGCAACTCCCTTTTCTGATAAAAATTTATTTATACTTGAAGTATTCATATTTATAATTCTAGCATTTGAATTTTCGCCTTCTGTTAAAATTGGTATTTGCCAATTAAGCCAAGATTTAGAGTTAATGCCAAACTCAATTAATGCTCCTGCTAACAAAGCGCTTGTCACCTGTTCTCCTGAAGACAAAAGCACATCAAGTTCTCTTCTATTAAAATCTTCAGAGATAACTTTAGATTGTTTTAGCAGCTCATTTGTTTTACCAGACATCGCAGAAACTACAGCTATAACTTGATTGCCTGAGTCATGCTCTTTTTTTATAATTTTAGCCACATGTAGAATCCTCTCGATTGTTCCTACAGAAGTTCCACCAAATTTTAATACTTTTTTTGCCATTATTAGATTTTAATATAATATAAACAGAATTTAATTAAGTATAATTAATACATTAAGAATAGATGACTACAATAAATAAAGAGGAAATTCAAAAGTTTTCAAAATTAGCTGATGAATGGTGGGACGTAAATGGTAAATTTAAACCTTTACATATGTTTAATCCTATCAGAATTGAATATATTTTAGACGAAATTACAAAACATTTTAAATTAGATAGAGAAACAAAACTTCTACTTAAAAATTTAGAAATTCTTGATATTGGGTGTGGCGGAGGATTAATAAGCGAACCAATGGCTCGCTTGGGTGGAAATGTAACTGGTATAGATGCTGCAGAAAAAAATATTAAGATTGCTTCTCTTCATAGCAAAGAAAGCAGTCTAGAGATTAACTATCTAGATAAATCACCTGAACAATTAAAAGAAAAAGAAAAATTTGATATAATTTTGAATCTTGAAGTTGTTGAACATGTTGAAAATTTAGATCTATATCTTCAGTCCTGTTATAATTTATTAAAAAAAAATGGTTTAATGTTCACAGCAACAATTAATAGAACATTAACATCTTATTTTAAAGCAATTATAGGTGCTGAATATGTATTAAGATGGCTACCCATTGGAACGCACGATTGGAATAAATTTGTTAAACCAGAAGAATTGCAAAAAAAACTAAGTGATAAAAAATTTATAACAAACAATATTAAAGGATTAGAATTTAATCCTATTTTCAATAAATGGAAAAAATCTGATAATCTTTCTGTGAATTATATTATTTGTAGTTCAAAAAATTAATTATCTTTATCAACCCAAGGCACGCTTAGTAAATCAATACCCTCTTCTTCCAGTTCATCTCTCTCCTCCGATGTGGCAGTACCATAAATGCTTTTTTTGGTTCTTTTGTCATAGTAAACTTCCCTTGCTTTTTGACTGAGTTTATCTCCAACAAATTCAAAATTTTTCTCTATATATTCTCGAATTTTCAATAGTTCGCTTTTTTCATTCAATAACTTTTTATCTAAGAGGCTCAAACCATCTTCTTTTTTTAATTGTTTTCCAAAGACCATTGGCGCCATAATTGACTTTCTAATCTTCTTTGAAGAACAGTAGATGCATTCAAGTAATTTTTTTTTATTTAATTTATCAAACTCATCAGAATCGGAAAACCAGCTTTCAAACTCATGATTATTTTCACACTTTATATTATATTTTATCATTTAATTTAAAATTTTTATTTTTTTTAATTTCTATAGTCTGCATTTATATCTATATAGTCATGTGTAAAATCACATGTATAACATTCAAATGCATCGCTCCCTAATTTCAAATTTACTTCTATCTTAATTGAATCCCATTTCATATATTCTTTTAATTTTTCTTCATTATAACTATCAGAAATTTTTCCATTTTCAGCAACCATAAAATCTCCTAATTTAATTTTTAATTTCTTAGAATCAACCATTTCTCCCGATTTTCCAATCCCCATAATAATTCTTCCCCAGTTTGGATCTTCTCCTGCTACAGCTGTTTTTATCAATGGAGAATTTGCAATTGAAAAAGCAATGCTTTTTGCGCTGCCTAATGACTTAGCATTAATAACTTTTACTGTTAAAAATTTTTTTGCACCTTCACCGTCAACTACAATTTGTTTCGCTAGATTTAAACATAATTTTTTTAAAGATAATTCAAATTTTTGAATAGTCTTGTCATTCAAAGAGAGATTTTGACCTATTTTAATAGCTCTTGTTGAAAACATAGAAACCATATCATTAGTTGATTGGTCGCTATCAACAGTTATAGCATTAAATGTATTAGCAACTGCTTTTTTTAAAAGTGATTTTAATAAATTTGAATTTATATCTGCATTAGTAAAAATAAATGACAACATCGTAGCAAGATTAGGAGCAATCATTCCTGAACCTTTTGCTATACCACATATCTTCACTAACTCGTCTCCAACTATAAGTTCTTCGTAAGCCACTTTTGGTCTTGTGTCAGTTGTCATCATGCCTGAGGCAACTTTCAACCAAAATAATTTGTTATGTTGACTCTTAAGTTTTTCCACTAAATCAGGTAACGCATCTCTTATTTGATCGACTGGAAATTGTTCGCCTATAACTCCAGTTGAAGCAAAAATTAAATCTTTAATTCTTACAGTTTCAGAAGTGCCTTTTTCTGATTTTGATTCTTTCAAAGTTAAAATTCTTGATAAATTTTTTGCTATAATATCTAAACTTTCTTTTCCTTGTTTTCCGGTAAAAGTATTTGCGTTTTTTGTATTTACCATCAAACCTTTTATTGATTTCTTATGAGAGCTGCTATTCCAGACTATTGTCTCTGAAATTATGCTATTGGTTGTCGTTACTGTTGCATAATTAGCACCTTTGCTAAAATAAAATAATGATAAATCATCTCTTCCATTGCCATATAGATCTGCAGATACAGAGGACATTTCTAATCCTTCTATTTGTTTAAGGTTTTGAAACTCCCCCATTTTCGACATTTTATTTTTATCGTTTAGGAAATTTTTTAAGTTTATCGTCATAATTACTATTTAATTTAGATTATAAATACATATATAGAAGTATAATGAATGTATTTACAAGAACTTTTAGTAAAATATTTAAAAGCTCTAATCAACAAGAATTAGACAAAACAAAGAATTTAATCTCTGCTATAAACAGTAAAGAGAGTTCAATTCAATCCCTATCTGATGGTGAATTTAAAGAAAAAACATTAAATTTAAAACGATCAGTACAAGAAGGAAGCTCTCTCAATAGTATTATTCCAGAAAGTTTTGCTTTGATTAGAGAGGCTGCAAAAAGAACATTGGGGGAAAGACACTATGATGTTCAGTTGGCTGGTGGGATAATTTTGCATGAAGGTAAAATTGCTGAAATGAAAACAGGAGAAGGTAAAACCCTGGTTTCTACACTTCCCGCTTATCTTAATTCATTAACTGGTAAAGGAGTTCATATTGTTACTGTAAATGATTATTTGGCAAAAAGAGACTCTGAATGGATGGGTAAAGTTTTCAATTTTTTGGGCACTTCAACTGGATGTATAACAAATGATTTAGACGACATACAAAGAAAAGAAAATTATAAATGCGATATAACCTACGCCACAAATAATGAACTTGGATTTGATTATCTAAGAGACAATATGAAGTATGAGCTTGGTGACATGGTTCAAAGAGACCACAATTACTGTATAGTCGATGAAGTTGATAGCATTTTAATTGATGAATCAAGAACGCCATTAATCATTTCAGGAAAATTGGAAGATAAAACTAATCTCTATCCAATATCTAATGAATTTATCAAACATTTGCAAAAAAATGATTTTGAATTGGATGAAAAAAATAAAAATGCAATTTTAACCGATCAAGGAATAGATAAAATTGAAAAATTATCTATTCAAAAAAGAATTCTTAAAAATAATAATTTTTACGATCCTGAAAATTTAAGCCTTGTTCATCACATAAATCAGGCTCTTAAAGCTAATCTGCTTTTTAAAAAAGATACAGACTATATTGTTAGAGATGGAAAAGTACAGATCATTGATGAATTCACCGGTAGAGTTTTGGACGGCAGAAGATTCTCTGATGGATTGCACCAAGCATTAGAAGCTAAAGAAAATGTTCAGATTGAAGAAGAAAATCAAACATTAGCTTCGGTTACTTATCAAAATTATTTTCGATTATATAAAAAATTATCTGGCATGACTGGTACCGCTATCACGGAAGCTGAAGAATTTTTTGACATTTATAAACTAAATGTTGTTTCAATTCCCACAAATAAAAAAATGCAAAGAAAAGATCTTAACGATCAAATATTTAGAACTGAACCTGAAAAATATAATGCTATTACTAATAAAATTATTGAATGTAATAATAAAGGACAGCCAGTTTTAGTTGGCACAACAAGCATTGAAAAATCAGAAAAAATTTCTGATTTTTTAAATAAAAAAAAAATTAAACATAATGTGCTAAATGCAAAACAACATGAAAAAGAAGCTAAAATTATAGCAGAGGCTGGAAAAGTTAATGCGGTAACTATTGCAACAAATATGGCTGGACGTGGAACAGATATAAAATTAGGAGGCAACAAAGATTTTGTTGAAGATGGAAAAATAAATAACATCAAACAAATCAAAAAAGATGAATCAAAAGTTAAAGAACTTGGAGGCTTATTTATTGTTGGCACAGAAAGACACGAAAGCAGAAGAATTGACAACCAACTAAGAGGTAGAGCGGGAAGACAGGGAGACCCTGGAAGTTCAATATTTTTTATAAGTCTTCAAGATGAATTAATGAGAATTTTTGGCGGAGATTCTATTGATGGAATGCTAAAAAAATTAGGGCTTAAAGAAAATGAATCAATCGACCACCCATGGATTAATAAAGCCATGGAAAGAGCTCAAAAAAAAGTTGAATCAAGAAATTTTGATATCAGAAAAACTTTAATCAAATTTGATGATGTGATGAATGACCAAAGACAAGTAATATTTTCTCAAAGATTAAAAATTTTAAAAAATAAAAACATTGAAAAAATATTAGAAGATTTTTTAAATGAAGTTTTGATCAGTTTAGAAACGTTAAAAAATATTTATCAAAAATCAAATGATGAAAAAGGTTATCTTGCTTCTATGAAAAGTACTACTGGAAACGTTATTAATGATAAAGAATTAATATCTATGGCATCGCTAAATAAAGAACAATTTGATGAAAAAATTAAAAATCTTTACTTGTCTAAAAAGAAAGAAAGAACAAGTATAATTGGTAGTGACGAAAATAACGATTTGGAAAAAAAGATATTTTTACAAATCATTGACTTTGCTTGGAGATCACATTTGCAATATTTAGAACAACTAAGGCAAGTAATAGGTTTAAGATCATATGGACAAAAAGATCCTTTGTCTGAATTTAAAAAAGAATCTTTCACTCTTTTCGAAGGATTATTAGAAAAAATAAAAAATGATGTTATAAAATTTTTACTTAACCTCAATATTGTTGTCCCAAATGAAGAAGAGAGAAAAGAAAAATCAACAGAAATATCCTCGGATAATAAAAAAATTGGAAGAAATGAAAAATGTCCCTGTGGTTCAGGAAAAAAATATAAACATTGTTGTGGTTCAGTATAATTTAAAAAAACGGATTATAAGCCCATTGCAATAAAGCTTGTCTTTGTCTTCTTCTGCATTGCATGTCACCTTCTTCACAATTTTTTTTTATTGCAGGAGCGTGTCTATCACCAAAAGCTTTCCATCTCTTAATTTGAATTTGATCCATTTCTGGAATTCTTCTTCCGTTTTTAAATCTACAAAACCATTGAAACCAACCCAAAGGGTCTTCCTTAAAAATCCAACCTTTATTAATCCATTCTTTTCTGGATAAACCAGACTCAATTTTAAAACGATTTAAATTAACATCAAAAGTTTTGCTTATTTTTGCTTTTGTAAACCAGAATTTAGGAAATTCTTTAATGCTGCCATCAACAAAATATGCTCCACCAAATACTCCAAGCTCCAACATTTTTTTTGGGGTTAACTGTGGTTTAAATATTTTATAAAATTCTTTTTTAATTATTTTTTAACCTCTCTAGTATTTGCATTAAAGGACTCTGTAAATGGAATTGGAACAACTACAGCGTCAACAGGTTTACTAGAATATTTTTTTGGCAAATGCACTTTATATTTTTTTCCAAAATTACCAATTGGAAAACCATTGTTATTTAAGTTTCCTTCAAATGGAACATAACCCATTGCAATATTTTTTCCTTTTTCAGGATGATACCAAGGTGATGTTATGTAGCCCACTAGTTTACCGCCATTAGCATTTGATATTAGATAAAAATCATTTGCATAATCTTCTATTGGTTTTCCTCCAAGTTCTAAACCAACAAGTTGCAACTTGTAAGGCTTTTCTCCATTTTTAATTTGTTGTTTCATTTTCTCTAAAGCCTCTTTACCAACATAGTCTGATTGTTTATTCCATTCACCTTTTCCAGATAAAGATACTTGATAACCTAGGTTGCATTGAAAAGGATTGTGTTCGTGATCCATATCTTGTCCCCAAGATAATATTCCTGCTTGAATTCTTCTGTGGTGAGCTGGAGCTATTACCATCAACTTATGTTTTTTTCCTGCTTTAAGTACAGCATTCCACATATCTTCTGCATATAAAGTTGCATTTCGAAGATAAATTTCATAACCAGCTTCTCCAGAAAATCCTGATTGGGAAATAACACAGCTTCTACCACCTACTTTTGCTTCTGCCAGGCCATAAAATGGCATGTTATCTAGATCAACTTGATTTCCTATTAAATCATTCATTAACGCTTTTGATTTAGGTCCTTGTATTTGAACTGGACATGCATCAATTTCATCTATCTCAACGTTAAATCTTTTGTCTGCATTAACACCTTGTAAATATAAACCAATGTCAGAATCTGATAAACTAAACCAAAATTCATCTTCGGCTATTCTCATTAAAACTGGATCATTAAGAACTCCGCCTTTATAATTACAAAGAATAACGTAACGACCTCTCATTGTTGAGATTTTTGTAGCATCTCTTGTAATTACATAGTCTGTAAATTTTTCTGCATCAGGTCCTTTAACTCTTATTTGTCTTTCTACTGCTACATTCCACATAGTTACGTGTTTTTTAATCGCTTGGTATTCTACCATTGCTCCACCTTTTTCAGGTCTAACGTAACCTCGTGGATGATAAATACGGTTATAAACTGTAGCTCTCCAGCATCCTGCTTTCATTGACAGATGCCAGTAAGGTGATTTTCTTACACGTGTTGAAATTAACATCTCTACTTTTGTTGGTCCGCTTTGTCTTAGATTGTATGGAACTTGTCTATCTGATTGATCTACTGATGTTTCGTGTCTTACTTTGTCGTAATTTACTTTTTCAACTTTATAAGAATTTGGAACTTTTTTAGGCATAATTATTTTTTTCTAACCACTTGTTTGTTTCCTTTAAGCCTCCAAAAGTATAAATATGAAAATTCTCAGTTAATTTTTTAAGATTTTCTATTAAATCATTTGGATCTTTAGGCTTCAATAAATCTACAGCTTTAGTTGCGTTAGATTTAAGAAAATTTAGAGAATTTTTTGCACCAACAATACTAGCAAACTTTAATAAGCTGCTTATTTTTAAGGGCCCAGTAATTCCAACATGAACTGGAAGAGTTTGTTTAGAAATAAATTTAGCTATAGGCTGAGAGTCTAACAGCCATTGTGTAACTATATAATCTGCAAATGGCGTTTTATCTTTCATGGCTTTTTCTAAATCTGAATCGGATATATCAGGAGACCCGTCTGGGTGTCCAGCGATTCCTATCTTCAAACCCTCAAATAATCCACTCTCTAATATTTGCAACGAACAGTGGTAATCTCCTGTGGGCTCGCTACTCCCTCCAATAACAAGAGCTTGTTTTACCCCAAAATCTTTACACATAGAAACATAGTCTTTTAATTCATTTAAATTCTTAATTGATCGAGCTGGAAAGTGGGGTACCGGATTGAACCCATTTTGTACTAGTTCTTTTGCCTTGTTAGCCACGTCCCTAAAATCATTGCCGGGTAGCATTGTTATGTAAACATCCTTAACTTTCGGTAGGACCGAAAGGTCTGTCTTCATTGTTATTTCTAATGAAAATTTCATATTTCTCGGGATATATCAATGAAGTCTAGGGTGTGTCCAGAAAAATCAATGCAAGAAAAGTTTGACTTTTCCTTTTGTTAATAGTCAAATAAATAAAAAAAAAAATGAAAATACTCTGTGTTTTATACGATGATCCCAAAGGGGGAATGCCAAAAAGCTACCCTTTATCTAGTTTGCCAAAACTAGATAAATATCCTGATGGGATGACACTGCCAACGCCTAAAGGGATAGATTTTAATCCTGGGGAATTGTTGGGATGTGTTTCAGGAGAGCTGGGTTTAAGAAAGTTTCTAGAATCAAACGGCCATACATTAGTTGTAACTTCAGACAAAGACGCAAAAGGCTGTAAAGCAGACAAGGAACTTGTAGATGCTGATATTGTTATATCGCAACCTTTCTGGCCATATTATTTAACTAGAAAAAAAATGGAGTCTGCAAAAAAATTAAAAATGGCAATTACTGCAGGTATTGGATCAGATCACGTTGATTTACAGGCTGCCATGGATAATAAGGTAGATGTAGTTGAGGTTACTTATTGTAATTCTAGATCAGTAGCAGAACACATTGTAATGATGATTTTATCGTTGGTTAGAGATTACCACAACCAACATGCAATCGTAAAAGCAGGTGGTTGGAATATTGCTGATGCCGTTCAAAGATCTTATGATGTTGAAGGTATGCATATTGGAACAGTTGCTGCTGGACGTATTGGTTTAGACGCATTAAGAAAAATGAAACCATTTGATGTTCACCTACATTATTTCGATAGACACAAATTGCCAGATTCTGTTGAAAAAGAATTAAATCTTACATTTCACGACTCTGTGGAGTCTTTAGTTAAAGTTTGTGATGTTGTGACAATAAACTGTCCGCTTCACCCTGAAACTGAAAATTTATTTGATGATAAATTAATTAGCAAAATGAAAAAAGGTGCGTATATCGTTAATACTGCAAGAGGAAAAATTTGTAATAGAGAAGCTATTGCCAAAGCTCTTAAATCTGGTCAATTAAGCGGTTATGCAGGAGATGTATGGTTTCCTCAACCAGCGCCAAATGATCATGCTTGGAGATCAATGCCTAATCACGGAATGACACCACACACTTCTGGAACTTCTTTATCAGCTCAATACAGATATGCTGCAGGTGTTAGAGAAATTCTTGAATGTTTCTTCGATAAAAAACCAATTAGAGATCCTTATTTAATCGTTCAGAATGGCCAGCTTGCTGGAATGGGTGCTCATTCTTATAGTAAAGGGAGTGCAACTGGTGGATCAGAAGAAGCGGCTAAATATAAAAAAAAGTAATCTAAAATAAACCTTCGATCTCACCTTTTTTATTTAATCTAATATTATCAGCAGCTGGTAATCTTGGAAGACCTGGCATAGTCATTATAGATCCGCAAACAACAACTAAAAATTCTACTCCACTAGATAATCTTACTTCCCTAACAGATAACGTATGACCTGATGGAGCTCCTTTTAATTTTGGATCTGTAGAAAAGCTATATTGTGTTTTTGCAATACAAACTGGAAATTTTCCAAATCCAGCCTGCTCTATTTTTTTAACTTGTTCTTTGGTCTTTTCATCTACCTCTATTCCTTTGGCTTTATAAATTTCTTTTGCAATTTTTTCTATTTTTTCCAAAATTGGGGTTTCATCGGAATACAAGTATTTAAATTTACTTTTGTCGCTCTTCTTGCACAATTCAACTACATTATTAGCTAAATCTTTAGTTCCATTTCCACCATCTGACCAATGCGTGCAAAGACTTACTTTAACTTCAAGTTTTGAACAATGGTCTTGGATAATTTTAACTTCGCTGTCAGTATCAGTAACAAAATGATTAATTGCTACAACTACGTCTAAACCAAATTTCTTAATATTTTCAATATGCCTTTCAAGGTTAGGTAATCCTTTTTTAAGTGCCTTTAGATTTTCTTTTTTAAGATCATCTTTCTCTACTCCGCCATGCATTTTTAAAGCTCTTATTGTTGCAACAAGAACTACGCAACTAGGTTGAATTCCTGCTTTACGGCACTTGATATCTAAAAATTTTTCAGCTCCAAGGTCAGCGCCAAAACCTGCTTCTGTAATAACGTATTCAGATAGTTTTAAAGCAGTTTTTGTCGCAAGAATTGAATTACATCCATGAGCAATATTTGCAAATGGCCCACCATGAATAATAGCTAAATTATTTTCAAGAGTTTGCACAACATTAGGCCTAACAGCTTCTTTAAGTAGTACTGTCATCGGGCCTTGGGCTTTTAAATCTTTTGCATATATAGGTTTTTTATCTTTTGAATATGCAACAGTAATATTGCCAATTTTTTCTTCTAATTCTTGTATGCTATTCGATAAACAGAAAATTGCCATTACTTCTGAAGCAACAGTAATATCAAAGCTATCGTTTCTAGGAGTATTAGCTTTTAATTTTTCCAAGTTAATTTCTATCTTTCTAAGAGCACGGTCATTTAAATCCACTACTCGTTTCCACACTATATTTTCAGGATCTATATTTAATTTATTTCCCCAATAAATATGATTGTCTATTAAGGCTGAAAGTAAATTATGAGCTGAAGTTATTGCGTGAAAATCTCCAGTGAAATGTAAATTGATTTGTTCCATTGGAATAACCTGCGCATAACCACCGCCTGCCGCTCCACCCTTCATTCCAAATGAAGGTCCCAGACTAGGTTCTCTTAAACAAACTATCGATTGTTTTCCAATTTTATTTAAGCCATCACTAAGGCCAACGGAAGTTGTTGTCTTTCCTTCTCCGGCAGGAGTCGGAGTTATTGCGGTAACCAAAATTAAATTACTTTTTTTTTCTTTTAATGTGGAGATATATTCTAAATTAAGTTTTGCTATATGGCGTCCCATAGGACTGAAAGCAAAAGGATCATCGAGAATATTAGATTTGGCAAGCACATCACCAATTGGTTTAATATCTGCTGCTCTTGCTATTTCGATATCAGATTTAATTTTACTCATTCAATCATAACTTGGTAGTGGCCTTGGTAAGAATCGCACTTACGACACATACCTTTTCAGGGTACTGCTCTACTCTGAAACTTTCGGGAAATATACATTAATTTTTTAAAAATGCATCAAAAAACATCTCCAACTAAGTCCACAGAGAGTCAGGAGTTTGGTATAGTTTTTTAATGAAAAAACTTTTTTTAAACAAAATTCAGTCCTAATAAAACCATCTGATCATGTTTTAAAAGAGCATGCGTTTCCTATTAGTGTTTATATTAATTTCTACAACTGCCCTTGCGAAAGATAAAATCTATACGTGCAAACCTGTTGCAGCAGCTGTTGTTATGGAATCTGGTCAAACGTATAGTGAAACATTAGATACCATGGATGAGGAAGCACCACTTTTATCAGTCGTTCCTACCTCTCAATTCTTAATTAGCGAAGAAGAAGGATTCTTTTACAAAAATAACCCTAGCAGAAATTTTGAATCTTTATTAAATTTTGAAAATCTAGTTGATCATAAAGAAGTGTTAGAATTTGAAAAAATTGCCCAAGAACTTGATGATTATTTTGATATAAAAAACTTAAAAGTATTCTATCTTCCTTATCGCAATTTTAAAGATGGGAAACTTGAAAGCAGCTCAATCAAGAGAATAGCTATCAATATTGATAAGAATTTCACTTCCGAAATAACTATTCCAAAAGATATGAAAGATATATCTATGTATCATTTTCTAAGAAAATGTGATGGCGATAAAGAGAACGGTCCTATCCAAGTTAATTTTGAACCTGGGCCAAATAAAGCATTGTCATAATATTTCATTTAGAGTGAATACTACAGTGGAGCAAAGCTCGGTTGTATTTTTCTTAACTTTAAATAATTGTTGTTTGGTGGTGGCCTTGGTTTGAATCGCACAAACGACACATACCTTTTCAGGGTACTGCTCTACTACTGAGCTACAAGGCCTAAAATCTAAAAGTTATTCTACCTTTAGTCAAATCATATGGTGTCATTTCAACCATGACATTGTCACCGGCTAGCACTCTTATTCTATTCTTTCTTAATTTTCCAGCTGTGTGAGCTAATATTTCATGATTATTTTCAAGTTTTACTCTAAACATAGCGTTAGGTAACAATTCTGTTACTTTTCCTTTAAATTCTAAAGTTTCTTGTTTTGCCAATTATTAATCCTTTTTAATCTTATTGTTATAAAGTTTCCGTGACTCTCTTAAATTTTCATGTTGTGCTAGATTTATAACTAAAGAACCTAATCTTTCAATATCTATTTTTATAATTTTTCTATCTACATTTAAATATTTTGGCATTATAAAACTTTGTGTTTTGGCTTATTTTTTGTATCCCAAGGTTCTCCCTGATCATCTAAAGCAACTTCAATTACTTCTGCAACTACTCTGATAACTGAGTCTCCAGAAAATATTAATTTCATTTCATAGTTGTTGTCAGGCATTTGATTGCTTTCAATAGCAAGAAAATCTAAAAATTTATCTTTGCTGGCTTGACCTATGTTCTTTGAATTAACCTCTATAACATTATCAAATTTTAATACTGTTCTAATTCTTTTATTTTTTCTAAAAACTCCTTTTTCAACATCTTCCCACATAAACCTATTAAGCTGCATTAAAAAAATTTTATTCTTCTTTAAGTTTGCTATATTTGATATACTTACGATTGAGTCTTGAAGATGAGCTGAAATAATTCTTAAATCCTCGTCGGTTCTAGCTATGAGTTTTAAATTTTTAGCTTTCACTTTAAATTCTTTTAATACGTGCTTTGCAATTTTTCAATTTTTTTTCTAAAAGTTCATAACCTCTATCAAGGTGATATATTCTATTAATAATTGTTCTATTATCTGCAACTAAGCCAGCTAATACTAAGCTTACAGATGCTCTTAGATCTGTTGCCATTACTTCTGCTCCAGTTAACTTTGAAGGGCCTTTAATAATTGCTGTTTTATTCTTTATCTCTATGCTGGCTCCCATTCGCTTTAATTCTGGAACATGCATAAATCTATTTTCAAAAATACTTTCTTTAATTTTTGATATTCCTTGAGCTCGAGTCATTAAAACCATTAGTTGCGCCTGTAGATCAGTTGGAAACCCAGGGTATGGTTTTGTGGAAAGATTTATTTTTTTTATATTATTACTCTTAAAAATTTCAATAGTAGACTTTTGAACTTTTAATTTTACTCCCATTTTTTTCAAAACATCTATCTCATTTTGAATTAATCTTGGGTCTATTTTATTAAATACAATTTTTTTACCTACTAGAGCCGCAGCTATCATGTAAGTGCCTAATTCAATTCTATCAAAAATGACTTCGTGCGTTATATTTTTTTTAATTTGCTTGCATCCAATAATTAAAATTTTTCTCCCAACAATTTTAATTCTTCCGCCTAATGTATTTAAAAATTTAATAAGATCTTTAACCTCGGGTTCTATTGCACAATTATTAAGTATTGTTTTTCCGCTAGCATTGAATGCTGCTAAGATTGCATTTTCAGTTGCTCCCACTGAGATACTAGGGAAAGTAATATTTGCTCCTTTTAATCCATTTTTTACTTCAGCAACAATGTATCCATTTTTTATTTTAATCTTTGCCCCAAGTTTTTTTAGTGCAAAAAGATGTAAATTAACTGGTCTAGTTCCAATCGCACATCCTCCAGGAAGTGAAATTTTAGCCTTCTTATATCTGGACAAGAGTGGTCCCAATACCAGTACTCCAGCTCGCATGGTTTTTACCAATTTATAAGGAGCTAATGTTTTAATGTTTTTATTTATATTATTTATTTGAACTGTATTTTTATTTTTTAAAATATTAGTTTCTAATCCTATAAATTTTAACAACTCTACCATTGTAAAAATATCTCTAACTAAAGGTATATTTGTTAGTTTTACTTGATCAAATAAAATAGTTGCTGCCAAAATTGGTAGAGCAGCATTTTTAGATCCAGAAATTGAAATCTTTCCAGATAATTCTTTTTTTCCGTTAATCAATAATTTTTGCATTTAAGATTTTAAATCTTAGGGAGAGTAACGCCTTTTTGTTTCATATACTTACCTTTTCTTTTAGCATACGTAATACTAGGTCTTTCATTGCCCTTGATAAATACAAGTTGTGCAACACCTTCATTCGCATAAATTTTTGCTGGTAAAGGAGTAGTATTAGAAAATTCTAATGTCACATGTCCTTCCCATCCAGGCTCTAATGGTGTTACATTGACAATAATTCCGCATCTTGCATATGTAGACTTGCCTAAACATATAACCAATACATTTTCTGGAATTTTAAAATATTCCATCGTTCTCGCTAATGCGAAAGAGTTAGGTGGTATTATACACTCTCTTCCAATTTTAGTTACAAAACTCTCTTTTTTGAAAACTTTTGGATCTACAATGCCGGAATTCACATTCGTAAATATCTTAAATTCTTTAGAAACTCTTGCATCGTAACCATAAGATGAAAGTCCAAAAGAAATTTTTCCTTTTCTAACTTGTTTACTAACAAAAGGCTTTATCATTCCTTTTTGAGCTGCTTTTTTAATCCATTTATCTGATAAGACTGTCATTTCTTTTCTTGATTTTATTCTTAAATTTCTTTCTTTTTTTTAAATTTTTTTTTAATGAAGTTTCACGAGTTCTTAATAAGGAATCTTTTTTAACAAAAGATCTCATATTAAAATTAGTTTTTATCTGGGTTTGTTAAATCTTCTAGCGTGATAGGCCTGTCTATATCGTGCATTTTTTCTTCTTCTGAAGATTTAGAACTATTGCTGGATTTTTTAGCTCTTCTTTGCTCAATTCGTGCTTTGCGCTTAGCTTCTTTCTTCATTGCTTTATCGCCACGTGTAGATTTATAATCGTAGTGAATTCCCATATTAAGCGCTCCTTCATTAGATCTTATTTTTACTTCTTGAACTGATTTTATGCAAGTATCTTGATCGCATTAATTTAATAATTATAAACAATAGGGACAAAATTACGGCAACAATTACGTCTTGCAAAGGTGTGGCTTCTGGAAAACCGAAATTCCATAAAATCACTAGAATTAACCAAACTAACCAATTTAATTTTTCAACCATTGCTTTTAAAAACGCTTTCTATTAATTTCTGTCATCAAATATTTTTTTCTTAATTATCAATGATATTGACATAACAATTGTAAACAAAATTATTGGTAAATAAATCTCTTTGTTTAAAAATAAACTAACAAAACTAAAATTATCTGCTTGTTTTATATATTCATTTAATCCTGAACCAATGGTATTCCAAATAAAAAACATTGGTATGAATCCTAAAAAGCTTGCAAAAAAATAATTTGATTTTTTTATATTAAAAATAACAGGTAAAACATTTTGTGGTCCAAATGGAATACCTAGTCCTCCAGCTAATCTAAACGCTAAAAAATAATTAAATTCATTTTTTTTGAAAAGATGAATGTATTTAGAAAACTTCTTTTCCAATAAATTAAAAACTAAATCTTTAAAAAAGAAACTAGCTATTGAATAAAGAATCAAAGCACCGATAGAAATTGATAGAACTGAAATAAAAGTTCCAATCCATTTCCCAAACAAAATACCTGAAATAAGCAAAAGAGGAGATCCGAATCCCAATAGGGATACCCAGACCAGACAAAACAAAAAGAATATCAGAAGATTTATATAAAGATTTTTACCAATCATTTTTTCTAAATGTATTTGTGATTCTTTATAATATAAAAAATCATCCAATCTGGTTACTTCAACATAAGAAAAGATCAAATATAGGAAAAAGAATAAGATTAGAATATAAGAAATTCCTAAAAATAGTTTTAGACTTTTGCTCATAATTTACCTGTACAATAGACAACAATTAAAATATATACCTTTAAATATTTATGAAAAGAACTTATCAACCAAGTAATCTAGTAAGAAAAAGAAGGCACGGTTTCAGGGCAAGAATGGCAACTAAAACTGGAAGACAACTTATAGCTAGAAGAAGAGCTAAAGGTCGAAAAACAATATCAACATAATCAAATAAATGGTTAAGCTTGAAAGTTTAAAAAAAAGCAACCAATTCAAGAAAGCATTAAAGGAAAAAAAAGTTCATTCAGAATACTTTTCAATATTTGCTGCAAAAAATTTTTATAAACCTAAATATAAAAATAATTTACTCATTAGTTTTGTAATGAAAAAAAAAATTGGCAATGCTGTTAAAAGAAACAAAATAAGAAGAAAATTAAAAGCTATTGTTCATAAATTGCTTAAAAAAAGAGGTGCAATTAACAGAGATTATACTTATATAGTTTTTGGAAAATCAAATGCTTACGCAGAAAAACAAATTGTTCTTATGCCAGCAATGATTAAATGTTTTAACAAAATTAAGTAAATGACTAAAATAATTATATTTTTAAATATTTATATAATAAAATTCTATCAATATTTTATTTCGCCTCTTTTAGGAAATAGATGCAGATATCTTCCAACTTGTTCGGAGTACTACATAGAGTCTCTTAAAACTCACGGATTAATAAAAGGTTCTGTCATGGGTATTAAAAGAATATTTAGCTGCCATCCTTTTAAAATCTTGGGTGGTGGATCTGGTTTAGATTTGGTGCCAAATAAAAAAGATTTAACTAAGGAAAAATTAAATGGATAACAAAAATGTTTTTATAGCAATAGCTCTATCTATGTCTGTTTTGCTTTTCTGGGCGGCTTTCTTTGAGAGTCCTAAACCTGTTAACAATAATACTCTTCAACAACAACAAAAAACTAATGAAAATATCATAACACCAAATATTAATGAGTCTTTAAAAGTTGATACGATTTCAAGAGAAGATTCTATAAAAAGTTCTGAAAGAATTAAAATTGAAAACGATAGCATTATTGGTTCTATGTCATTGGAAGGTGGCTTAATAGATGATATTTCTTTCAAGAAACACAAAAAAAATTTAGAAAATAATTTAAATGTTGAATTTCTAAATCCAGCTCAAACCGAAAATGGATTTTATGTTGAAACTGGATGGACAAGTATTGGAAATAAAATAAAAGTTCCTTCAAAAAAATCAATTTGGAAAGTTAATGGAAAAAAAATTTTAGATAGCAATGAACCGGTTATTTTGGAATGGAATAATGGCGATGGAATTATATTTAAAAAAAGAATTGAACTAGATAACAAATATTTATTTAAAATTACCCAGCAAGTTCAAAATAATACAAATGAAACAATCGATTTATATCCTTACGCACAAATAACAAGAAATAAAATACCTGATGATATTCAAAATTTTTATATTTCTCACGAAGGATTTATTGGTGTTTTTGATGAAGAACTTAAAGAAGATGACTATGATGATATTGAAGAAAATAAAATAGTTAGAGAAGCCAATGAAGGTTGGTTTGGTATTACAGATAAATACTGGATGACAGCTGTAGTTCCAAAAAAAGGAGAGAATTTTAAATCAACTTTCTTGTACAAGGACTCTTTTAAAGCCAACTATATTTTAAACAATCCAACTACAATTGCTCCGTCTTCAAATAATTCTAATGAAGTAAGGCTATTTGTTGCTGCAAAAGAAGTTCAAACAATAGATTCGTACGCGGCTAATGAAAATATTGATAAATTAGACTTAGTTATTGACTGGGGTTGGTTTTATTTTTTTACAAAACCTCTCTTTTTTATAATCGATTATCTGTTTAAATATTTTGGTAATTTTGGAACAGCTATTGTTTTAATCACAATTGGAATAAGATTAATTTTCTTCCCACTTGCAAATTACTCTTTCAGATCTATGGCTAAAATGAAAGCTGTGCAACCAGAAATGACAAGATTAAAAGAATTACATAAAGAAGATAAAGCAAAACTTCAGCAGGAAATGATGGCTCTCTATAGAAAAGAGAAAATAAATCCAGCATCAGGTTGCTTGCCAATTTTAATACAAATTCCTTTCTTTTTTGCAATTTATAAAATGTTATTCATATCTCTAGAAATGAGACATCAGCCTTTTTTTGGTTGGATAAAAGATTTGTCTGCTCAAGATCCCACGTCTTTATTTAATTTTTTTGGTCTAATTCCATGGGATCCACCAGGTTTTTTGATTATTGGTATCTGGCCAATATTAATGGGCGCATCTATGTGGGTTCAACAAAAATTAAACCCTGCTCCTGCAGACCCAGTTCAAGCAAAAATATTTGCATTCTTTCCTATATTCTTAACAATTATTTTAGCCTCTTTTCCTTCAGGTTTAGTGGTGTACTGGACTGTAAACAATATTCTAACTATTGCTCAGCAATGGGTAATAATGAAAAAGACAAAAGTTAAGACGAATTAAATGTCAAAAGAAATTTCTTTAGAGGAAATAAGAAAATTTTGGCCTGGGGATGCTCCTAATATTCAAAGTGTTCCAAAATATATTGCGAAATATAAAAAAGAAAGAATTGTAATTAAATATGGCGGTAATGCTTTAATAGATAGAAATATATTTAACAATTTTATCGAAGATATAAATATATTAAATAAATTAGGACTTTCAATTGTAGTTGTTCACGGAGGCGGTCCAAGAATAAAAAGAGAACTAGATAAAAAAAAAATTCAAACAAAATTTATCAATGGATTAAGAGTAACTAATAAAGAAGTAATAAAAATAGTTGAAGAAGTATTAATCGATTTTAATAATGATATTGTAAACTCTCTAAAAGAAAAAGGCTCAAAAGCAATCTCGATAAATACTAAGATCAATAATATTATTAGTGTAATTCCAGAAAAAAAGGAACTCGGTTTTGTAGGAATGCCAGATAAAATTAATACAAATATTATTGAAGATCTAATGAATCAAAATCAAATTCCTATTGTTGCACCGTTGGGCTTAGATGCTAATAATCAAACTTATAATATAAATGGAGACACTGCGGCAAATGCTATAGCAAAAAAACTTAAATCTAGAAGACTTCTGTTAATGACAAATGTTGAGGGTGTTTATGACGATAGAAAAAATTTAATATCCGAAATAAAACCTTTTGATCTTAAAAATCTTATAGAATGGAAAGTTGTTCAGGGAGGCATGATACCAAAAATAAAAAATTGTGTAGATGCAGTAGAAAATGGAGTTAGAGGTGTTGTTATTCTTGATGGAAGACAACCTCATTCAATACTTCATGAAATATTTTCAGACAAAGGAGCTGGGACTCTTATAAGAAAATGAAAGATCTTAAAAAAATTAAATATTGGTTGTTTGACTTAGATAATACCCTCTATGATGGAGCTACTAAAGTTTTTGAACAAGTTGATAAAAAAATGACAAAGTTTATTTCTGAAAAACTCAATGTAGATCTAGAAGAAGCAAGAAAAATTCAAAAAAATTATTTTCAAGAATACAACACCACATTGAATGGTATGATTAAACACCATAAAATTGATGCAGATGAATTTTTAGAGTTTGTTCACGATGTTGATCTCAATTTTTTAAATAAAGACAAATTCTTAGAGAACGAAATTAGAAAACTAAAAGGGAAAAAAATTATATTTACTAATGGTTCTAGAGCTCATGCGGAAAACGTAACAAAGAGAATTGGTATAGATAAGCTTTTTGATGGAATATTTGATATTAGAGACTCTGAATTTATTCCCAAGCCTTCGAAAGAGGCATATAAAAAATTAGTAGAAAATTACAAAATTGAGCCACAATATTGTATATTCTTTGAAGATATAGCAAGAAATTTAAAACCAGCACATGAATTAGGAATGAAAACTGTTTGGATAAAAAATGATGAGCCGTGGGCAGCAAAGTTCTCAGATGCTGAATTTATTAATTATAAAACTGATAAGCTTGCGAATTTTTTAAAGGAGATAAATGAAACCAGATGAGCTAGAAAAAATTATTAATGAAGCTTTTGAAAATAAACAAAGCGTGTCTGAGAATTCAGATAAAAAAATTCTAGATGCAATTAAAGAAACAATAGAACTTACTGATAAAGGCAGTATTAGAGTTGCAGAGAAAAAAAATGGCAAATGGTCAGTAAACCAATGGGTAAAAAAAGCAATTTTATTAAGTTTTAGAGTAAATAAAATGATTATGTCAAAAGGCCCGTACACAACTTGGTACGATAAAGTTCCAGGTAAGTCTGTTTTATGGGATGAAGATAATTGGAAAAAAGCTGGCTACAGACATGTTCCAAATGGAGTAGTGAGAAAAGGATCTTTCATTGCAAAAAATGTTGTTCTAATGCCTAGTTTTGTAAATCTTGGTGCATATGTTGATGAAGGTACAATGATAGATACTTGGGCATCGGTTGGATCATGTGCACAAGTGGGGAAAAATTGTCATATCTCAGGAGGAGCCGGAATTGGTGGGGTGCTTGAACCATTGCAAGCTGATCCTGTAATAATCGAAGATAATTGTTTTATTGGTGCACGTTCAGAAATTGCAGAAGGTGTTCTTGTTGAAGAAGGAGCTGTTATTTCAATGGGTGTCTATATTGGAGCATCAACTAAAATAGTAGATAGAGAAACAGGTAAAGTAACTTATGGAAAAGTTCCGGCTTATTCAGTCGTAGTTCCTGGTTCAATGCCAAATAAAAAAAATCCTGATGGTCCTGCTTTATATTGCGCTGTAATTGTTAAAAAAGTTGATGAAAAAACTCGAAGTAAAACTTCAATAAATGATTTATTAAGAGACTAATGCGAAAAATCAACGAATTAGAATTAGCTAAAGAGCTTATACGTTATCCTAGCATAACACCAAAGGATGCGGGGGCAATAAATTTTTTAAGTAAACAACTAAGATCGCTAGGATTTAAATGTAAAATTCTAGAATTTAAAGATAAAAAAAGCAAACCAATCAAAAATTTATACGCAAGACTAGGAACAAAACAGCCTAATCTTTGTTATGCTGGACATACAGATGTTGTTCCTCCTGGCAATATAAATGATTGGACTGTAAATCCTTTTAAACCATTAATTAAAAAAAATTATTTGATTGGTAGAGGTGCTAATGACATGAAAAGCTCAATCGCTTGCTTTGTCTCTGCAGTAAACAAATTTTTAAAAAATAAATCAAAATTCAATGGTTCCATTAGCTTTTTAATTACTGGTGACGAAGAAGGTTTAGCTATTAATGGGACAAAAAAAGTAGTTGAGTATTTAAAAAGAAAAAAAGAAAAAATAAATTTTTGCATAGTTGGAGAGCCAACAAATCCAAACAAATTAGGAGAAATGATTAAAATTGGTAGAAGAGGAAGTTTAACGGGCAAAATTGAAATATCTGGAGTACAAGGCCATGTTGCTTACCCTCACCTCTTAAATAATCCAATAAATACTTTGGTTAATATATGCAAACGACTAAAGGAAAAAAAATTAGATAAAGGTAATAAAAATTTTCAACCTTCAAATCTAGAATTCACTGGTATTTACGTGGACAATAAAGCTCATAATGTTATTCCTGCTAGAGCTAAAGCTCAATTCAATATTAGGTATAACAATTTTCATACAGCAAACTCTTTAAAAAAGAAAATTAACCTAATTGTCAACAATTTATGCAAAAAAAATAAATGTAAATTTAAAATTGAATATATTGCCAATGGGGATTCTTTTTTAACTAAACCAGGAAAAACTATTTATATGGCTAAAAAAATAGTAAAGAAAATTACTAAAATAAATCCTAAATTTTCAACAACTGGCGGAACTTCGGATGCAAGGTTTATTAAAAAAATTGCTCCATGTCTTGAATTCGGTCTTGTAAATAAAACAATGCACAGAGTAGATGAATGCGTTTCAATTTCTGATCTTAGAAAGCTTACAGATATTTATAAAAATATTTTAGCAGAGTATTTTAAGTGAAATTATATAAAATAAAAAAATCAAATATAGACAATAAAGGCTTGTGCGCCAGCCAAAATATTAAAGATCAAACAAAAATCATTGAATATAAAGGTAAAATTCTTACCAAAAAACAGGTGGAGAAGAATCCAAAATTTGACAATGAAAAAGCGATATATCTTTTTAATATAAATAAAAAATATGATCTTGATGGAAATTTTAAATATAACACAGCAAGATTAATCAACCATTCTTGTAATCCAAATTGTGAAGTTTCTGGAACAGGTTTAAAAGTTTGGGTTTATGCAATCAGAGACATAAAAAAAGACGAAGAGTTAACTTATGATTATGGATTTGGGTTTGATGAAGATTATAAAGATTTTCCTTGCAGATGTAGATCAAAAAATTGTGCAGGATATATTGTGAGATCTGAATCAAGATGGCGAATAAAAAAATCAAAAAGTTATAAATCACATAGATGAAAAAAATATTATTTATTTGTCCAAGAAATCCTTTTTCCGAAAGATATTCCGGAGATGTTATAAGAGCAAAAAAATTTATTTATTACTTAAGTAAAAATAATTACGTCAAAGTAATAAGCTCAGATTTTAAAGACTCTAAAAAAAAAGAAAGCAAATTAAGTTATGAAGGTTTTAAAGAAATAAGTTTTTTTATTAAAATTTTTTATATTTTTTTTTCACTAATAAAAATAAAACCACTTCAGCTGGGATATTTCTTTTCTCCTAAAATTAAAGAATACGTACAAAATAATTATCAGAATTATGACATAATATTTTTTCAATCATTCAGAACAGCTCAATATATGCCAGAAAATAATAAAAAAAAATGCATTCTGGATATGGGAGATTTAATGTCAAGAAACTACAAACAAACAAGTATCCGTTATTTTTTTTTTAATCCGATAAGAATAATTTATTACATCGAAAGTTTATTGGTTAAAAAATATGAGAATTTTTGTTTCAATAAATTTACTAAAATTCTTCTATTGTCAAAAAAGGAGATAAACTGTGTTGAAAAAAAATATAGAAACAAATTAGCTCAGATTTCTTTTGGAATTAATAATATTAATAAAGCATATAGATTTCATCAAAAAAACTATAAAATAATATTTATTGGAAATATAAAGTACGCTCCAAATAAAAAAGCATGTTTTGAGTTTGTTAATAAAATCTTGCCTTTTATAAATAAAATATATCCCAATATTGAATTTCATATAATCGGTGAAATATCAAAAATTGATAAATTTTTTTTAAAGCAAAAACTTAATGTTAAAATACTAAATAAAGTTAAAAACTTAAAGCCATATTTAGATAGAACTATTTGTGGAATAGCCAATTTAAAAATTGCAACTGGTATTCAAACAAAACTATTGACGTATATGTCATATGGAATTCCTAGTGTTTGCAGTCAACAAGTTGCTGAAAATTTTGATGCAATCAAAGAAAGTAAAATAAGTTTCTATAAAAATAATGAAGAGATGATTAAAATAATTCTAAAATTTAAGAGAAATAAAAATTTTAGTTTATCTGCATCTAAAAGAGCCTTGAAAACTATCAGAAAATTTAAATGGGAAAAAGTTTTGTCTGTTTTAAATAAAATTTTAGAATAGTTATTAATAAAGAACTTTAGTCAAATATAACCCATGCGCTGGCGCAGGAGGAGCGCACATTGCTCTCTTCTTTGATAAGAATGCTTTTTTAAAATCATCTAAGTTCCACTTCCCTTCTCCTAGATATTTTAAAGAACCCACCATTGATCTAACTTGTTGTTGTAAAAAAGACTTAGATTGAAAAGTCAAAATAATTTTGTTTTTATCTTTTTTTACCATAGCTTTTTTAAGAGTCTTTATTGGGGACTTTGCTTGACAAGATGAAGCTCTAAATGTTGAAAAGTTGTGAGTCCCTTTTAAAATTTCAGCCCCTTTTCTCATAATTTTTACATCAAGCTTCTTCTTGATGTGCCAAGCTTTATTTTTCTCCAACACTAAAGACGAACGCCTATTGATAATAAAATATTTATAAGTTCTTTCATTTGCGCTATGTCTTGCATGAAACTTTTTTGATCTTCTTCTTATACTGAGAACAGAGACGGGATATTTATTTAAAAAAAAATTAATAGAATTTATAAAGACATTTTTATCAATTATATTATGTTTAGTTTTAAAATGAGCTGATTGCTCACTCGCATGAACGCCTGCATCTGTGCGGCCTGATCCTATAATTCTAATTTTATCTTTTAAAAACTTGGATAAAACTTTTTCCAGAACTTCTTGAACTGAAAGACCATTCTTTTGAATTTGCCATCCAACAAAATTTTTTCCTAAATATTCAACAATAATTTGATATGTAAACATTAATTTATATTTTCACCTTGTTTAATCTTATTGCCAAGTAAAAATTGATCGGTTAACTGTCTGCTTTTTCCCTCTTTTTGGATTTCAAGAATTTTTATCGATTGCTCATTACAAGCGATTGTTAATTCATCATCTATTGTTTTTCCGGGATCGCTATTTTTATTTACTATTTTTGCTTTCCATACCTTGTATCTCTCTTGATTATATTGAAACCAAGCTCCAGGATTTGGGTTTAGACCGTTAATTTTTGCTAAAACTTTTTTTGCACTTTCTTTCCAATTAATTTGTCCTTCCATTTTTGATATTTTTTTTGCATAAGTTGCTTGGCTATGGTTTTGTTCTTGAAATCTTGCCTGTCCTTTTTCTATTTTATTCATCGCATCAATAATGGACTTAGCTCCTAACTTAGATAAAACCTTTGATAAAGTTAAAGTATCTACATTTTCATTTATTTTTATTTTATCTTGATGCATTACCGGTCCAGCATCTAGCTCTTCGACTATTTTCATAATACTTATTCCAGTTTGATTATCCAGATTCATAATTGATCTTTGAATAGGAGCGGCTCCTCTCCACTTTGGAAGCAGCGAGGCATGAACATTTATAAAACCATGTTTTGCAAGATTTAAAAATCTTTTTGGTATAATTTTTCCATAAGCTATTACAACCACAATGTCTGGTTCTAATTTTTTTAAAAAATTATATTCTTCATCATAATCTAGATTTTCTGGGGTTCTTAAATTTAAAGATTTTTCTTTTGCAAAAATCTCAACACTTGATGGGATTATTTTCTGACCACGATTTGCTTTGCTGGCAGGTTGAGAGTATACGGCTAAAACTTTATGATTAGAATTTACTAAGGACTCTAAAGTTGGCACTGAGAACTCAGGCGTTCCCATAAAAACAATTTTTTGTGACATTAAATTTCTGAAATTAAACTACTATTCTTTCTAATTCTTTTTTCTGTTTCGAAAGTTTTTTTGTTATCATAGACCTTTTAAGCTTTGATAAATAATCAATAAACAATACTCCTTCCAAATGATCTATTTCATGCTGTATGCAAGTAGCCAATAAACCTTGGGCATTTAAAATCTGCTCTTTGCCATCATAGTCTAAATATTTTATTTTACATCTATCTGGTCTGTCAATCTCTGCAAACTGCCCCGGCACCGACAAACATCCCTCTTCATAAGTTAAATCTATTTCTGACTTTGTAATTATTTCTGGATTAATAAAATAGAGAGGTTGTTTTTTTTCATTTTCTTTTGCTAAATCCATTACTATTATTCTTTTCGCGACACCGATTTGTATAGCCGCTAAACCTATGCCAGGCGCATCATACATAGTTTCAAGCATATCATTCATCAATGAACGTACATCATCATCAACTTTTTCTACTTTTTTTGATTTCTGTCTCAGAAATGGATCGGGCTCTACTAATATTTTTCTAATAGTCATTTTAGAAGTATATTATAATTATGATCTTTGCGGTAGTGCTGAAATTAAAATTTCATTTCTAATTTTTTTTAGATTATTCTGATTTAAAAGATGTATTACAAAATAAATTGTCTCTGGATCTAAATTATAAGCCTCATCTTCTCCAATTATTTCTACTAATTTTAAGGTCAAAAAAGCCGACTGATTACTTTTACCAAGTTTCAATAAATTTGATGGAATATTATATTTTTTTGAAATTTTTTGATAATCAAATTCTTTAGGGATTTTAAATCCATCTTCGGCTAATGACTCAACCAAAGCTAGATCTTTAGCTGAAAAAAAATATTTTCTATTTTTTTTAATCTTTTTATATATTTTAATAAAATCTTTTTGAGCTTTTTTCTGATCTATTTCTTCGTTAAAATATTTTAATAATCTTGATCTATGCAAAATTTTATCATCAAATTTAATTTTTCCTAATCTCATCTCTTCTTCAGTAATAATATTTTTTTCCACAACTTCTGTGTAAGATTTTGAAACCTTATCAAGGTTAATTTCTTTAAGCCTATCACTTAAAAATTTAACAAAGATATTTGATAAATTATCTTTTTTGAACAAATCTTTAAGCAAAAATAATAATTTAATCTTATTTTCCTCATTATCTGAAAGTAGATATTTTTGATAAATTAAAGCTCTGGCATCAATATTATCAAATGTTTGATAAATATCTTCAGCTTTTATCAAACTGCTTAAATCAAAAGTAATATTAGAATAAATATTAAATATTTTTTCTTTATCAAATTGATTTTGATTGGCGGCAATCTCTAAATTTTTTAATTTTTCTTTATCTCTATCATCATCTAGTTTAATTAAATTGGCAGCATTTAGATATTCCCATATTATCTTTTTTGTATTTTCTTTTGGTTCATATTTAAAATTTTGAACAGTCACACTTGAAAGATAAAAGTCAAGCAAGTTATCATCTTTAATTTTTTTTGAAGTTTTGCTTGTTACGCCTAAAAGAAAATTTATTTTATCATCAAAAAACTTATCTGATTGGTTTTGTTCTCTTAAAATATCAAATTGAAGCTGTGCTTCATTTTTCTTTTTATTAAAAACTAGACAATAAATTTTAAACTTCTCTAAATATGAATCTTTTATATTTTTGTCTAAAAAGTTTATTTTATCACAACCTTCTTTAATATTTGCTTGGGCGATACTATTATCAACTAAATATTGAATAAGTTTTTTTTTATTAGGAAAAGTATTATTTTGTTTTAGAAATTTTTCTATAAGATCTATTCTTTTATTCTTTATCATCCAATCAATTTTTAAATCAATAAACTCTTTCTCGTCCATATCTTTGGGAGGATATGCAAAAGATAAAATTGTATTTTCAAATAATTTTGTTGCTGTGTTTGAAAGTTGAATTTTATTAATTCTATTAAAACTTGATCTAACATTTTCAGCTTCGGTCTGGGTCCACATGTTTAAATCAAAATTATTTTCTGCTGGATCATAGATTCCAAATATTTTTACATCTTGAGAATTTTCTAATATTTCATTTTCAATTTTAATACTCGTATTTGTTTGTGATTTTTTAAATATCTCAGAATTAATTGTATTATTAGAGGTATTATTATCTGTTTTAATTGTTTGAGATTTTTCTTTTATTTCCCTGTTCCAAATATCTATTTGTTCTTCCGCATAAAGAGATTGGAATGAAATGAATAAAATTAAGAAGCTTATATATTTATTTAAGCTTTTTAATTTCATTAGTGATATCAATTTTATAATTTTGTTCAGGGCTGGGAAAATTTATTTTTTCAATAAGAAAAATAGCTACAATTATTGCGATCAAGAATAAAACTAGTTTAATTAGTATTCTTGCTAATGAGCTGCCAATGCTTCGTTGTCTATTGTATTTAAGTTGCATAGTAAAAAAATATATCTAAACTCGAAAAATAAGACATATTTGTGATAAATCAAATTGAAAATTGGTAAAATAATTGAAAAAAAACCTTGTATTAACCGGAATGATGGGTGTTGGTAAATCCACCGTCGGCAAAAAGCTTGCAGGAAAGCTCAAACGTAAATTTGTTGATATTGATAAAATTATCGAAATAAAAGAAAAAAATACTATTAAAAAAATTTTTGAAGATAAAGGTGAAGATTATTTTAGAAAAATTGAAAAAAAAATTACCCTTGAAGAGCTAAAAAAAAATAATCTAGTTATAGCTTTAGGCGGTGGAGCTTTTATAAATGAATCTATTCGAAAAGAAATTAAAAATTCTTGTCTAAGCTTTTGGCTGGATCTAGATATAGTTTCTCTATTACTTAGATTAAAAAATGTTAAAAAAAGACCTTTATTAGATGAAAGTAAATTAAAGGAATCAATTAATGAAATTTACTCAAAAAGAAAGAAAATCTATAATGAGTCTAATTTTAGAATTAAATGTAATTCAATGGATAAAGATGAAATTGTATATAAAATAATAGAATTATATGAAAACTCAGGAAATAAAATTTAAAAATCTAAATAAAAATTACTCTATTCTAATTGGCAATAATATTTTAAAAATATTGCCAAATAAAATTAGATCACTTTGTCCAAAAACAAAAAAAATAGCATTAATTTTTGATAAAAAAATTCCAAGCAAATACAAAAAAAGTATATCTAAAAATTTAAAAAAATATGAATTATTGATTTATAATTTTAAAGCAAATGAAAAAACAAAATCTCTTAAATCTGTAAATTTTTTGTTAAACAAGTTGCTTTCAAAAAATTTTAATAGATCAGATCTGATTATAGCTGTTGGTGGAGGAATTACAGGAGATTTAACAGGATTTGTCGCAAGCATCTTTAAAAGAGGTATAAACTTTATAAACATACCAACAACTTTATTATCACAAGTTGATGCTGCTATTGGAGGAAAGACTGGAATTAATTCTAGTTATGGTAAAAACCTAATAGGATCTTTTTCTCAACCAAAATTAGTAATCAGCGATACATCTTTTTTAAAAAGTTTAAAAAAAAAAGAGATGGTATGCGGTTATGCAGAAATATTAAAGCATGCTGTGATAAATGATAAAAATTTTTTTAAATGGTTAAAATCAAATACAAAATATATTCTTTCATATGAAACAAAAAAATTAATTTATGCAATTAAAACAAGTTGTAGAATTAAATTATTATTTGTTAATAAAGATGTCGATGAGAAAAATTTGAGAATGATCTTGAATTTTGGTCATACTTTTGCTCACGCTATAGAAGTAAAAAATAATTATTCAAAGAATATTACACATGGTGAAGCTGTTCTAGTGGGCATGATTCTAGCTACAAAACTTTCGGTAATAAAAAAAGTTTGTAATAAAAAAGTTTTAAAAGATCTTATGGAAATTTACACAGAAAATAATCTAAGTTATGCTCTTATCAAATATAAAAACCCTAAAGCAATCAATAGCTTAATTCCTTATTTAAAAAATGATAAGAAAAATAATGATGAAAAAATAAATTTTATATTATTAAATAAAATTGGCAAAACAACTATGCCCAATAAATACAAAATTTCCATTCATGAATTAAAAAAGAATATAAAGCGTTTTACTCAATGCTAATTTCTAAAGCATGAATCTTAGTTTTTAGATCTTCTTTTAAGATATTCATAATTAATTTTTGAGCACTTAATCTCGATATTGACTTAAGATACAGAGATTTTATTTTTAAATGTAAATGATATTTTTCTTCAGAAAAAAATTTGTGACCTTTATGTTTATGTGAATTATCAATAATTTCTAATTTTTCAAAATTAATCTTTTCTTCTAATTTTTTTTCAATATCTTTAAAATAATTTTCCATTATTATAAATTTACTATATAAAAATAAAATTAATATGAAAATAATCTGTGATTGGAAAAATTGTAAAGAAATAGGTTCATATAGAGCTCCTATTGAGAGAGATAATAGTAAAAAATTTAGATTATTATGTCTGGAACATATTAAAATATTCAATAAGAATTGGAATTATTTTGAAAATATGAATAACCAAGAAATAGAATTTTTTATCAAATCAGATTTAACATGGCATAAATCAACAAAACATTTTGGTTCTTCAGATAATTTTTTTAACATTTTATGGAACAATGCTTTAGATGATAAATTAAATATTTTTAAAAGTTCAAATTTTAGAGAATTCAAAAAAACAAAGCTTTCACAAACAGACAGAGATGCTCTTGAGTTAATGGAGCTAAATGACCAAGTAAAATGGGAAGAAATACATAAAAAATTTAAAAAACTTGTGAAAAAATATCATCCTGATAAAAACCAAGGAAATAAAGAATTTGAAGACAGGCTTAAAAAAATTACATTAGCTTATAGTCAATTAAAAAAAACGTTAGGTAAAAAATGAGTACTGAACAATTTATTACAAAACCAGATATGAAAATTTCTGTAAAACAAACCTTTGGTTTTGATAGTGAAATGCAGATTGATGCTTTTTCAAAAAAAAATGAATACGTTCCTAAAATAGATTCAGATTATAAATTTGATAAAGATACTACGCTCGCAATCCTCGCGGGCTTTGCTTTTAACAAAAGAATTCTTATTCAAGGTTATCATGGAACTGGTAAATCGACTCATATTGAGCAAGTGGCAGCCAGACTAAACTGGCCATGTGTTAGAGTAAATCTAGATAGTCACATAAGCAGAATAGATTTAATCGGAAAAGATGCAATTGTTTTAAAAGACAATAAACAAGTAACAGAATTTCAAGAAGGAATTTTACCTTGGTCAATTCAAAATCCTGTAGCACTAGTTTTTGATGAGTACGACGCAGGAAGACCTGATGTGATGTTTGTTATTCAAAGAGTTTTGGAAAGTAATGGAAATTTTACCTTGTTGGATAAAAATAAAATTTTAGAGCAACATGATTTTTTTAGAATATTTGCAACAACAAATACTGTTGGGCTTGGAGACACTTCTGGGTTGTACCATGGAACACAGCAAATAAACCAAGGTCAGATGGATAGATGGAATATTGTTTCTACTCTCAATTATTTGCCTTTTGAAAAAGAATTGGAAATCATTTTAGCTAAAAATAAAAAATTTAATAACAAGGAAGGCAAAGAAACGTTATCAAATATGATTAAAGTTGCCGATCTCACAAGAAAAGGTTTTATAAATGGAGATATCTCAACAGTAATGAGTCCAAGAACTGTAATGCATTGGGCAGAGAACGTATCCATTTTTAAAGACCAAGGTTATGCTTTTAGAGTTACTTTCTTGAATAAATGCGATGAATTAGAAAAAAAAATCATATCTGAATACTACCAAAGATGTTTTGGTGAAGATCTGCCAGAGTCCTCTATAAATGTTGTGTTGTAAAAAGTGGAAAAGAAATCTGAAATACTAGAAAATTTTAAAACTGCTATTAGTTCTACGGTAAAATCTTTGTCAAATTCTGAGAATGTAGAAGTCTCATTCGGTAATCAAGATTGTCAATCAAAAAACATTTCGATTAAATTGCCTGAGATTGAGCAAGTAAACAACAAAATCAATTATAATCAAATTAGAGCATTAGCAGACTCAGAATCTCTTAAATTAAGATTCAGTAATAATAAAACATTTAGATTCTATGAACCCAAAGGAAACATTTCAAAAAAATTATACAAAATTGCTGAAAAAATTAGATTTGAAAAACTAGGATCAGATCAGTTTAAAGGAGTAAAAGATAATATAGAAAAATATTATCAGGAAAGAATTAATTCTTTAAATCTTAAAAACAGCGAAGATAAAATAATCGAATCTTTTGAAAATTATCTAAGAGTTAAATTTCTTGAATCAAAAAATAGCAAAGAATTAGAACAAAAACTTAAATCATATAAAAAAGATTTAAATGAAAAATTCAAAGGAAAAATAAAACAATTAAATGATTTAACTCATAATCAAGCTCAATATAACTCACTTATTTCAGATCTAATTTCAAATATGGATCTAAATGAAAATCTGGAAGAAGAAGTAAAAAATGAAGAAAATAAAGATGAAAAGCAAAAAAATAAAAAAAATCACGAACAAAAAGCAAAAGAAAAAAAGCAAGAACAGCAAGAAATATCTATAGATTCTGGTATTCCGGATCTAGAAAAGCAAGCAAGTGAATCAGATCAAGATGTGAAAGAAATTGAAATAGAAAATAAATCTAAATCAGATTTTAGAAAAAATATTAAAAATAATTTAGGAAACCATAAGTATAAAGCTTATACAGAAGAATTTGATGAAATAATCAGGGCAGAAGACTTGGAAAGCGAAGAAGAATTAAATAGATTAAGAAAAAATTTAGACCAGCAGTTATTACAGCTTAAAAATTTTATTTCTAAACTTGCAAATAAACTTCAAAGAAAACTTCTTGCAAAACAAAATAGATCTTGGGATTTTGATTTAGAAGAAGGTTTGTTAGATACTGCAAAATTACCAAGAATAATAATGGATCCTTTTAATTCACTATCATTTAAAAAAGAAAAAGATATCGAATTTAAAGATACTTTAGTTACAATTTTAATTGATAACTCAGGCTCTATGAGAGGCAAGCCAATTTCTGTAGCTGCTATTTGTGCAGACATACTTGCAAGAACATTAGAGCGTTGTTCTGTCAAAGTAGAGATTTTAGGTTTTACTACTAAACATTGGAAAGGTGGCTTTTCTAGAGAAAAATGGATGAAAAATGATAAACCAAATTTACCTGGAAGATTAAATGATCTAAGGCATATAATTTATAAATCAGCTGATATGCCGTGGAGACAAGGAAAAAATAATATGGGCTTAATGTTAAAAGAAGGCTTGTTAAAAGAAAACATTGATGGTGAGGCCTTAAAATGGGCTTATAATAAAATGTCTAGAAGAAAAGAGGAAAGAAAAATTTTGATGATAATTTCAGATGGAGCGCCAGTTGATGACTCAACATTATCAACTAATTCAAGCGATTATTTAGAAACTAATCTAAAAAATATTGTCAAGTGGATTGAAAGCAAAACTGATATCGAACTATTGGCTATTGGTATTGGTCATGATGTAACTCGATATTATAACCAAGCTATTAAAATTACAGATGTACAAGATTTAGGTGACGTAATGATCAATCAACTAACTGATCTTTTCGTTAAGAAGAATAAAAAAACTCTGCACTAAGTTTATTTTGACTGGGAAATCTCCTTTTCTGAAATATCCCTAATACTTGATAATAAAAGTCTAAAAGGTATTAACATTGATAAAGCCATAAACAACTTAACAGCTAAATCTCCAAAAACTAAAGAAATCCAAGGAATGCCGGTTGCATAAAAAGCAATTGAAAAGAATAAAAAAGTATCAACTATTGAGCCAAAAACTGATGAGGTAAGTGGAGCAATGTACCAAGACTTCTTTCTTAATATATCAAAAATTTTTACACCTAGATTTTGTGAAATAAAAAATGCAACCCCAGACCCAATGGCTATTCGGATAGAAATTATATCTGAAAAATTAGTGGAAATAAGTAAAGTTAAAAGAACGCCAATAAAAAATCCTACATATACAATTTTCCTTGCTACAATCTTACCATATGCTCGATTGGCTAAGTCTGTAATTAAAAATGTAATTGGATAACTAAAAGCTGCATAAGTTAAAATTTCACTTAAGCCAAAATATTGAATAGGAAATTGAACTAAATAATTTGAAACAACTACTATCAAGCCCATTAAAATTGATAGTTTATAAAAAAGACTCATTGCTTAAATAACTAAGCTTTTGAATAAATAGAAGATTTTAGTTTTTTAACTTTTTTTGATAGTTTTGCGTTCTTAGCTGACAAAAGATACTTATCTAACCCACCTTTAAAATCTACAGTTCTTAAAGCAGCATTAGTTACATTTAATTTAATATTCTTTTTAAGAATATCGCTTTTAAAAATCACTTTTTTTAAATTAGGCAAGAATCTTCGCTTAGTCTTGTTTTTAGCATGACTTACGTTGTGACCTTTTAAAGGTAAAATTCCTGTTAGTTCGCATTTTTTAGTCATAGTATTTTCCTAAAGCTATATAATTCCTGCAAGATCAGTGGTCAAGCGTTAATTCCAATAGCATCGTTTATATTTTTGATTTTATTGTTCTTTAAAATTGAAATTAATTCCTTCTTAATTGCTTTTACTACCCCTGGGCCTCTATAAACCATACCTGTATATAATTGAATGACATCTGCTCCTGCGGCTATTTTTTCAAATGCACTTTTTCCAGAATCTATACCTCCGACACCAATAATCGTAATTTTTCTATTCAATTCTTTATAAAATTTTTTAATTAAATTTGTAGAAATATTTTTTATAGGCTGCCCAGACAAACCGCCTATTTCATTTTTCTTACTATCTAATAATTTTTCTCTATTCTGATTTGTGGTGTTTGAAATAATAATTCCATCAATCTTATATTTATTTATAATCTCTACAATATTAATTATTTCTTTTTCATCAATATCCGGTGAAAGCTTGATTGCCAGAGGCTTGTCAATATTTTTATTTTTTTTTAATTTATTCAAACCTTCTAATAATCTTATCATCGAATTTTCTTCATGAAAATCTCGTAAACCCTCTGTGTTCGGTGATGATATATTAATTGTTATATAGCCTGCATAAGAATAAAGTTTTGATAAACAAATGTAGAAATCTTCTGATTTATCTTTAGTTTCTTGATTTGGTCCAATATTTATTCCTAAAATTCCCTTGGGTTTATTTTCAGAAATTCTTTGAGCAACTATTTCTGAACCATGATTGTTGAATCCCAGTCTATTAATTAAGGCTTCATCTTTTTCTAATCTGAAAATTCTTGGTTTAGGGTTGCCTAATTGTCTTTTAGGTGTAATTGTTCCAACTTCTACAAAACCAAAACCTAGTTTAAAAAGTGAATTATAAACTTCAGCACTCTTGTCAAATCCAGCGGCTAGACCTATTGGATTTTTAATTTTTTTTTTAAATAAATTTGTTTCTAATAATTCTTCTTCTTTAACGCTAAAAAAACTTTCAGGTAAAAAATTTGCTTTTAATGATTTGATTGCTAAATCATGAGCTGTCTCTGGATCTAATGAAAAAATATAAGGTTTTAAAATTGAAAACATAATTACTTTATTTTATCATTAATTAGACCAATTGTTTCTTTCAGACCAAAAAAACTTACAAAAAAACCCATTCTCGGACCATCTTCTTCACCAAATAATACTTGGTAGATTAATTTAAACCAATCTCTAAGGTTTTTTTCGTAACCATTTTCTTTTCCCACAGAATATACAATGGTTTGTATATCTTCTGGATTTGACTTTTGATCAACTTTTTCTAATTTTAAAACCAAATTTTTTAAAGCTTCTTTTTCTTTATCATTTGGAGTTTTAAATTTTTTATTTGGTTCTACTTTATCTTTGAAATAATTAATTGCGTATTCAGTAAGCCCATCTAAAATTGGATAATCTTTAGGTTTTATTTCTTTATGAAATTTATTAATAAACTTCCATAATATTTCTTTATTGTCTGCATTGCTGGATCCAACTAAATTTAAAAGCATAGAAAAAGGCATAACTATTTTTTCTTTTGGTGGATTTCCATTATGAACATGCCACACTGGATTAACTATTTGGTCTTTTTCTTTCTGGTTTGGATATTTTTCAATTAAGGACAAATATTCATCAACTGTTTTGGGTACTACTTCAGAGTAAAGCTTTTTAGCTCTTTTAGGATTGGGATACATATATAAAGACAAGCTTTCTGGTGATGCATATCTAAGCCATTGTTCAATTGATATGCCGTTTCCTTTAGATTTAGATATTTTTTCACCTTTTTCGTCTAAAAATAATTCGTAAGCAAATCCATTTGGTGGAATTTTTCCCAGAGCTCTACAAATTTTATTAGAAAGAATTGCGCTTTCGGTTAAATCTTTACCGTACATTTCAAAATCAACATCAAATGTAAACCATCTCATTGCCCAATCAACTTTCCATTGTAACTTGCAATTTCCATCTAAAATATTGGTTTCAAGGTTTTTATCGTTATTTTTAAAAACAATTGTTCCTTTTTTTGCATCCATGCTTATTAAAGGAATCTGTAAAACTTTGCCCGTATCTGGACAAATTGGTAAAAAAGGACAATAAGTTTTTTTTCTTTCATCTCGAAGAGTGGGTAAAATAATATTCATTATTTCTTCGTATTTTTCTAAAACTCTAATCAAAGAATTATTAAAGACGCCTTTTTTATAGTTTTCAGTTGAGCTTTTAAAAGTAAAATTGAAATTAAATTTTTTTAAAAATTCTTTTAACATTTCATTATTATGTTCACCGAAACTTTTATACTTTCCAAAAGGATCTGGTATATTTGTTAAAGGTTTTCCTAAATTTTCTTTTAAAACCTTATCGTTAGATATATTTTCTGGAACTTTTCTAAGTCCGTCCATATCGTCAGAAAATGTGATTAATTCATAATCAATCTTTTGGATGTGTTTTAATGCATTAATCATCATGCTTGTTCTTGCAACCTCTCCGAAGGTTCCAATATGAGGTAAGCCGCTAGGACCGTAACCTGTTTGAAAAGTAATTTTATTTTTAGCCTTAATTATATCTTTTCTATCTTTCAGAAGTTTTCTAATTTCTACAAAAGGCCAAGAAGAAGTTGATTGAATTAAGTTATTATCAAGCATAACTATGGTTTATTAAATTTTATGTATAAAATACAGATATAATTACACGATATTAAGTTGAATTTTATATCTATTTAAATAATCTCAAACACTATGGTTGCAAACAAAACTGTTTTTTTCATGATTGGAGTACTGCTTGTTGTTCTTGGGATTTTTATGGTAGCTCCCTATGTTATACAGTTAATATACAATGAAAACAGTCACAGCTTTATTTCATCAGCATTTGTCACAATTTTTATTGGAATATTATTCATTCTAGCTAACTTAGAAAAAGAATTTAGACTTAACTTACGGCAAACCTTTTTATTTTCAACGCTAGCATGGTTAATGGTTGCAGTTTTTGGAAGCTTGCCTTTCCTTTTGTCTCCTGAAAAATTTACTTTTAGTGAGGCCTTTTTTGAAAGCATGTCGGGCATCACTACTACCGGGGCAACAATAATCACAAATTTGGATAATAGCCCAAAAAGCATCTTATTATGGAGAGCAATAATGCAATGGCTTGGCGGGATTGGAATAGTTGTTATGGCAATTACAATTTTACCATTATTAAAAGTAGGAGGAATGCAATTATTTAAAATGGAAGGGCCAGATACAACCGAAAAAATTTTACCTAGAACAGTTGAAGTTGCAACTATTATTGTCTCAACATATTTGTTTTTGACTTTATTGTGTATATTTTTTTACTGGCTATTTGGAATGTCAATATTTGACAGTATTTCTCATGCTATGACAACTATTGCTACTGGAGGATTTTCAACTCATAACGATTCTATAGGTTTTTTTGAAAATCCAAATATTGAAATTATAGCAAGTATTTTTATAGTCTTAGGAAGCATACCTTTCATCTCATATTTAAAATTTGTTAAAGGTAACAAAAAAATTTTTTTTCAAGATGTCCAAATTAAAGGTCTTATTTATCTGCTTCTCATCTCAATATTAATTATGTTTCTATATTTATTGTTTATTAATTATGAAGGCAATATCTTAGATAAAATTAGAATATCATCTTTTAATGTTATCTCTATTTTGTCAGGAACAGGGTATGTTACAGATGATTTTGGATTGTGGGGAAATTTTTCTCTTATCTTTTTCTTATTCTTAATGTTTGTTGGTGGATGTGCCGGATCCACAGCATGTGGTATTAAAATTTTTAGACTACAAATGCTTGTTATTTTCTTAAAGAATCAAATTAAAAAATTATTTTATCCAAATAGCATAATAATAAATAAATATAACAATCAAAAAATATCAGATGAATTTATTAACTCAGTTATAGTTTTCATTTTTTCTTTCTTGTTTATTTTTTTTATTATTGCTATGCTACTATCTATCTCTGGGTTAGATTTTTTAACAGCTATTTCTGGTGCGGCTAGCGCAATATCAAATGTAGGACCTGGATTGGGAGGTATAATTGGGCCAGACGGAAATTATAAGGCTATACCTGATCTATCAAAATGGGTATTATCAATAGGAATGTTGCTTGGAAGATTGGAGTTATTTGCAGTTTTAGTATTATTTTTTCCTTCTTTTTGGAGAAATTAAAAAAATAAATTATGGAAATATATAAAAAACAAACATTGTCTGAAACTTTCTCTGTTTATTTTGATAAACGAATGATTAGAATTTTATTGCTTGGAGCTATAAGTGGATTCCCATGGGTATTAATAGGTAGTAGTTTAAGTCTTTGGCTTAAAGAAGATGGTTTAAGTCGTAGCACAATTGGTTGGGCAGGATTAATATTCGCAGTTTATGCCTTCAATTACTTGTGGGCACCAATAATCGATAGAATTAGAATTCCTTGGTTAACTAATAAAATTGGTCACAGACGTGGATGGATTGTTACAATGCAAACTATAATTTTATTAAGTCTAGTTTGTTGGAGCTTAATAAATCCTACAACAAATTTAGCCTTGGTAATAAGTGTTGGCTTGATAATTGCAATTGCTTCAGCCACACAAGACATAACTGTTGATGCTCTTAGAATTGAACAAATCGGAGAGCATGAAGGAAAGTCGATGCAAGCTGGTGCAGCTATGGCTGTTGTTGGATGGTGGACTGGCTATAAATTGGGTGGAGTTATAGCATTAAAGGTTGCTGAGTTTTTTGAGTTAGCAGGATTTGAAAATTATTGGCAAATTACTTTTCTAGTTCTTGGTATAGTTATAATTGCTTGTAATATTGGTTTATTATTTGTGCACGAACCTCAGCCAACCGATAGAAAAGAATCTCAGTCAAAATTTGATAAAATGATTGAAAATAAATTAAGTTCTTCTACTAACAAAGTTGCTAATTTATTTTCTAAATATTTTGCGTGGATTGCAGGTACAATTGCTGGACCTGTAATAAGTTTTTTTAAAAAAAATGGATTTAAAATTGCTATAGGTATTTTGGGTTTTGTATTTCTTTTTAAGATTGGAGAAGCATTTCTAGGAAGAATGTCTATTATATTTTATAAAGAAATAGGTTTCTCAAAATCAGATATTGCTCTTTACTCTAAAGGCTTGGGTTGGATTACTACTGTAGTGTTCACGCTATTGGGTGGATTGTTTGCAATTCGTTCTGGGGTAATTAAAGCAATGTTTGTTTCTGGTATATTGATGGCATCTACTAACTTATTATTTTCTTTACTGGCTTGGTATGGAAAATCTGAATTACTTTTTGCAATTGCTGTAATTTTTGATGATATGGCTGCTGCATTTGCAACTGTTGCTTTTGTAGCATTTATTTCAATGTTAGTTGATAGAACTTATACAGCAACACAGTATGCTTTACTTGCATCAATTGGGACAGCAGGTAGAACTACTCTTGCAGCATCTTCTGGAGCATTAGTTGATTGGCTGAACGGTGATTGGGGCATATTTTTTATAATGACTGCTATTATGGTAATACCTTCATTGATTATTCTTTATATGATTAAAGATAATATAAAGGAAAAAATTAAAAGAGTGGCTGGAAAAAGTATATAGTTTTTGAAACAATTTACCTGTTTGAATGAGCAAATTCTATACAAACAATTATTCAGATATTAATTTATATAGAAAGAAATCATCTAAATCTGAAGTAATGACTCAGATGATTTATGGAGATAACTTTTCTGCGATAAAAAAAAGTAATAAGTGGTGGAAAATCAAAATAAAAGAAGATGGTTATATCGGTTTTGTAAAAAAGAAAAATTTCATTAAATCTGTAAAGCCGACTCATAAAGTTTCAAAACTCTCAGCAAAAATCTATAAAAAACCAAATTTTAAGAAACCTTCAGGAAAACTTACATTTGGAACAAAAATTAAATTTGAAGAAAAAAAATCAAGATTTATTAAATTTCAAAACAATTGGATTGAAGCCAAAAATTTAAAACCTATGAAGTTTAAAAATAAGAACGTTTTTTCCAATGCAAAAATCTTTAAAAATGTAAAATATAAATGGGGTGGTAAATCCTTTAAAGGAATAGATTGTTCTGCTTTAATTCAAGTTTTTTTAAATTTTAATAATAAATATTGTCCTAGAGACGCAAAGGATCAAGTCAAATACTTTAAAAAGAATATAAAATTAAAAAGTATTAAAAAAAATGATATTATTTTTTGGAAAGGTCACGTAGCTGTTGCTTTATCGAAGAATAAATTAATTCATGCCTACGGTCCGATGAAAAAAACGGTTATCATGGGAATAGATCAAACAATTAAAAGAATTGAGAAAACTGCAAATCTAAAAGTAATTGGAATTAAAAGGATTTAAAGCGGAGGTGGCTTTAGTCTCCCTCCACCACCTCTTAAGTATCAATCTATAAGATTCGAAACTGACTTTTAAGACTCTTTTTAGTTGTACGTTAATAACTATTTTAATAATTTTCTGTAAGCAAATATTACAGCAAATACGATTATCAATGCTGCAACACCGTGGCTTCCCAAACTATCAAGTAATGCAATTAAATTTTCAGTAACCTGAGAGCCAAAAAAAGCAACATTAGGTCCAAATATTATTTCTGCAATAACTGATACGGCTAGTAAAAGAACACCAACTTCTAAAAAACTATTTAAATAGTACTTAACTTTAGATATCCATTTATTCATAATTTCATCTTTCCAGGCCTATTGCCTCAACCAAATCAATTATCACAAGGAGGACAAGTTGAGGCAATAAACGAATTGCAGTTACTTCGGGAGGTTCACTGCGAGTATTTTATTTACTTATAAAATCCTAGGATGACTATAGCTGCTACTAAACCAACTATACCCGCGTCTCCTAGAGATTGTACTAGTCCAATAATGTTGTCTGCTATTCCGCCAACAAATGGAACATTGCCACCTAGTAACGAAACAACGATACCTAAACCAAGTAGTGATATTACTACTGAAGTTAAAGAATGTACCGTTGAATTCAATCCTGATAACATTTTCATAGCTACCTCTCTTTTTTGTTTACAGTAAACAAAACGAACTGATTCGTTTTGTATTCAGTACTTTATCATTTTCAGAATCTAACATCTCCTAATAAGATTGTTCATATTGAGTCTTTGTGAGTTATTTTGATTCGTTTTGACTCATTTTGAACTCTAATTTGGTCACTAAAAGTTAAATTAATGGCGGAGAGAGAGGGATTCGAACCCTCGAAACGGTTTCCCGTTTACACGCTTTCCAAGCGTGCGCCTTCAACCACTCGGCCACCTCTCCAAAGTTTGATGTATTTAATTATTCAAACTTAGCATTTTAAATTTAATCTTTTTTTTTATAACATTTAGTTTATAAAATCGAATGGATAATTTAGTTGTATTAAACAATGAAAAAGTTTCAAAAGAAAACAATGAATTTTACTCCAGAAATTATAATTTTAAAATTCTTCCGGAGGGATTAAACAAGCATTTCAAAGTTGAATATATAGTAAGAAAATCTAATACTAAAGAACATCATAAATTAAACTTACAAAATGTAAAAATTGCCTCAAATATTATTCAATTTATTTATTTTGTAATCTCAACTTTTAAAAATAAAAATACAAAATATTATATAATCACAATTTCTCCATATACTTTTATATCGTTCTTATTTCTTTTTCTTTTTAGAAAAAAAGTATTTGTATATCTAATTAGCAGCGGTTACGAAGAGTGGAAGTTTATATTAGGATCGTGGTCTGTATGGATTTATCATATAATGTTTACAATAGTGACTTCAAATTCTACAGTAATTGCGCTTCATGATAGACTTTACAAGAAAAAAAATGGTCATGTAATAGCTTCGTCTACTTTAGATGAAAATTGGTTGCAAAATTTTAAAGAGGTAAAACTTGATAAAGTTAGATTTTTAAATGTTTCAAGAGTAAATCCTGAAAAAGGAATTTATGAATTTTTAGAAATGTTTAAGGAAATAAAAATTGACGCAGAAATCTCAATAATTGGCAAAACTAAAAGTTCAGCACTTCAAAAAAAATTTCAATCAATTATTGGAAATAACAAAAATATAAAATTTCCTGGATATATTTCAGATAGACAATTGCTAATTGATACTTATGACAAACATAATATTTTGATTTTACCATCGTACACGGAGGGACAACCTTATGTGGTTGATGAATCTCTTGCTCGTAGACGTCCTGTCCTTATATTTGAGGATATAAAACATATAATTAAAGAGAGAAAAGGAATTTTTGTATCTAAGAGAAATATTGAATCTTTAACTGAAACAACAAAGTATATAATGCAAAATTATTACGAAATTCAAAAAGATATTGAAAAGAATAAATTCCCACTTGAAAAGGATATGTTTAAACAAATTTCTAATGTTATTAATAGATAATTAATTTTTTAATAATCTTTTTATACCTTCTTGAATTGTAATTGTAGGCTTCCAATTAATATCTTTTTTAATTTTCGAAATATTTGCTAGTGATCTTTTAGGTTCCCTCGGTCTTTTTGGAATAAAAGTTTTTTTTCCTCCAAATAAGTTTGCAATTTTATTAATTGATATTTCTTTACCTGAGCCTAAGTTGTATATTTTATTTACCAAACTACTTTTAATAACTTTTATAAATGCATTAGTCAAATCTTCAACATGAATAAAGTCTCTAGTTTGTTTTCCATCGCCTACTATTGTTAAAGGCTTGTTAGTTCTTTTTTGTCTCAAAAAATTTCCAAAAACAGCGCTGTATTGTCCTGACATATTTAGCCTGGGTCCATAAACATTGAAAAATCTAAAAGAAATGTTTGGCATATTAAAATTAGTTGCATACTTAAGAACTAATTGTTCTCCTAAAAACTTTGTTAATCCATATGGATGCTTTGTGTCAATTTTTTCTTTTTCTGAAGTTGGAAAATTTTTTGGTGATCCGTAACAGCTTGATGAAGCTGCATAAATTAATTTTTTTACTCCTGCTCTTTTTGCCGCCTCGACAATTTTAAGTGTACCAAGAACGTTAGTATTAAAATATTTTTTTGGATTTTTTATGCTCGGTATAATTTCAGCAAGCCCTGCTAAATGAAAAACATAATCTACTCTTTTAAAATATTTATCTAAGTTTTTACTCTTTGATATATCTATTCTTATAATTTTTACATCCTTTTTTTTATGATGAGTTAGGTTAGCTTTTTTTCCTGATACAAAATTATCTAATACGATAACTTTGTGACCAATTCTTACTAAATGATCGACCAAGTTGCTTCCTATAAAACCGGCGCCCCCAGTCACAATCGATCTTGAGCCTTTCATTTCAATTAAACCCCAAGTATTTTTTATTTTGAGAAATTAATAATCTTAACTGTCTTAATACAATTTTTTTTGGATTGTTTAGATCCATCCAGTATCTCCAGATAAACGATAATTACCATCTAAATCATAGTTTTTCCATGCTCCATCATGATCGATTATAAATTTACATTTTTTTAAATATTTTTTTAAAGTTTTTTTAGGGATCTTAAATTGTTTATGATCAACAGTGACTATCAGGCAGTCAAATTTTGGTAATTCGTTTGGAAATTTAAAGGTACCAACTTTAACAGCATCTCTTATTTCTTTTTTTGTAAAATATGGATCAAATAATCTTACTTTTAATCTTTTTTTTACTAAAGATTTAACTAATGGAATAACCTTTGATAGTACACTAACTTTTAAATCTCCTTTATAAGATAATCCTAAAATACCAATTTTTTTAAAACCTTTTTTTGCAATCGAATTCGCAACTGCTCGATTCATTCCGTCATCTGTCTTGATCGTTTCTCTTAGTAAAGAGAGTTTGTTACCATCTCTAACTTGAGATAAAATGTACCTACTAGATAAAGGTATGCAATATCCTCCTGTACCAATTCCTGGATGAAAAGTTTCAACATTCCACTTTGTTCCAACTAATTTTAAAACTTCTCTTATATTATCTTTAGGAAAGGCAAGTGAAAGTTGGTTCGCAAGAGTAATGTCCATATGTCTATAAGCATTCTCTACACTTTTAACCATTTCTGAAACTTTATAGGAACTGGCCATATGAAGCTTTCTACAAACTATTGATAAAACATCTTTGGTAACTTTTGCAGACTTTATATCGGTCGAACCATAGACTCTGTCTAAATTTTCAAGATTTTTAACTCCTTCTATAAACCAGTCTCTTCTTGGAGCAACAGATAATAAAATATTTTTACCAATTGTAAGTTTTTTCTTTTTTAAAAATGGAATAATTTTTTTATCTGAAACTTTTGGAGCGAGTGTAGACTCGATAATTATGATTGGTGGATTTTTAGTTTTACGATTAATTTTTGCTATATTGGTTAGTACGTTTATTAGTGGTTTATAGTATGGTTTGCCATTTTTTTCTGTAGGTATTGCTACAAAATGGACCAAGAAATCATCTGTGATTAAATCTTTATAATTAAAAGTTGCTTTCAAATAATTTTGCTTAACTAATTGTTTTATTTCAAATCCAAACCAATTTTTAAGATCTGCTAGCGGAAGAACTCCTAAATTAATTTTTCTTACTTTTTCTTGGTTAATATCATATCCGACACATTTTATTTTTTTTTTTGAAAAATAAACCATGGTCGACAATCCAATATAACCAGTACCCCATACAGCAATCTTAAATTTCCTTGATTTAAGTAATTTCTTATAGCCCATAGTTATTCATCTTTTATTAATCTAAAAAAATAAATCTCAGATATACATTATTTTTTATCAATATTGAAACTTTTAAGAATTTTCTTTATTGATTCTTAATACACCTATAAATGCTTCTTGAGGTATTTCAACCTTTCCGAATTGTTTAGATCTTGCTTTTCCTCTCTTTTGTTTTTTCAATAATTTTCTCTTTCTATCTGTCGCGCCGCCGCCATGTATTTTAGTCAAAACATCTTTTGAGAATCCTTTAATTGACTCTCTTGCCACAATTTTTCCTCCAATAGCTGCTTGAATTGGAATCATAAAATTATGTCTTGGGATTAAATCTTTTAATTTTTCACAAACTTGTCTACCAGTAGATTGAGCAAAATCTTTATGAATAATCATTGCTAAAGCATCGACTGGTTCTGCATTTACTAATATACCAAGCTTCACTAAGTTGCCTTCCTTGTGTCCCGTAATCTCATAATCAAAGCTGGCATATCCGCTTGAAACAGATTTTAATCTATCATTAAAATCAAAAACGACTTCATTGAGCGGTAAGTCATAAGATAACACTGCTCTATTCCCAGAGTAACTTAAATTTGTTTGGATACCTCTTTTATCTTGGCAAATTTTTATAATTGAACCTAAATATTCATCGGGAGTTATAACTGTAGCTTTAATCCAAGGTTCTTCAATTTTTACAATTTGTGTTTGGTCTGGCATGCTAGAAGGGTTTTGTAAGTCTATAACTTCACCTTTAACTTTATGAACTTTGTAAATAACCCCTGGCGTTGTAGTAATTAGATTTACGTCAAATTCCCTCTCTAATCTTTCTGTTATAATCTCTAGGTGTAATAAGCCAAGAAAACCACATCTAAAACCTAAGCCTAAAGCGCTTGAAGATTCTGCTTCGTAAGAAAAACTGGCATCATTAAGTTTTAGCTTTCCTAAACCATCTTTCAGTTTTTGATATTCTGAACTATCTACTGGAAATAAACCGCAAAAAACAACTGGTTTGCTTGGTTTAAATCCAGGTAACGGTGTTTCAATTGGATCTGACGCATCGCAAATTGTGTCTCCAACTTTTGTTTCTGATAAAGATTTAATCCCAGTTATTATAAAACCAATTTCTCCAGAATTTAATTCCTCTATATCATTAGGTTTTGGAGTAAATATACCTACCTTTTCAATAATATGTTCCTGTCCATTGGACATTAATTTAACTTTCATATTCCTTTTAATCTTCCCATTTATTACTCTTACTAAAATAACAACACCTAGATAGCTGTCATACCAACTATCAACTAATAAAGATTTTAGTTTTTCTTCTTGCACGCCTTTTGGAGCAGGTAAATTTTTTATAATTGACTCTAAAATATCATCGACTCCTTCACCAGTCTTACCTGAACATTTAATTGCATCTGAAGTATCAATACCCACCACATCTTCGATTTCTTTTTTCGTTTTATCAATATCTGATGCTGGTAAATCTATTTTATTTAAAACTGGTATAACCTCATGATTAACTTCTAAAGCTTGATAAACATTTGCCAATGTCTGTGCTTCAACGCCTTGAGTGCTATCTACTATTAATAATGAGCCTTCGCAGGCAGATAGAGATCGACTTACTTCATAGCCAAAATCAACATGACCTGGTGTGTCTATAATATTTAAAATATATTCTTTTCCATCTTTAGCTTTATAGTTAAGCTTTACTGTTTGTGCTTTAATAGTAATTCCTCTTTCTCTTTCAATATCCATAGAATCTAAAACTTGAGTTTTCATCTCTCGATCAGTTAATCCTCCACATTTATGAATAATTCGATCTGCAATGGTAGATTTTCCGTGATCTATATGCGCAATTATTGAAAAATTACGAATTCTATTTATGTCTGACATTAGGACCTGATTGTTGCGCCAGTTTTTTCTTTAACAACTTCGATTATTTTTTGACTTACTTGATCTAAATCTTTTTCACTTAAAGTTTTGTCTAAAGCTTGAAGAGTTACGTTAATAGCTACTGATTTTTTATCTTTAGGAATACTCTCTCCTTCAAAAATATCAAATGTAACAACTTTTTGAATAATATTTTCATCTACTTCTTTAATTAATTTCTCAAGCAAACCAACTTTAAAAGATTTATCAATCACAAATGCAAAATCTCTTTCTGACTTTTGAAAATCTGAAACTGTATAATTGATTTTTGTCTGTCTTGCTTTTTTATTAGGTTGAGGTATATTTTTTAAGAAAATCTCAAATCCAAAAATATTTTTATCTTTAAAATCTAATTTTTTTACAATAGCAGGATGTAATTCTCCAAAATACGCAAGATGAAGTCCTTTATCTGACTTTAAGTTAATAGATCCTGATCGACCTGGATGATAACTGCTTTTTGTTAAATCGCTTATAAAAAGATTTTTTTCATCTATACCTAATTCAACTAGTGTTCTTAATGCATCACTTTTAACATCAAAGACATCAATATTTCTTGCCTTATCAGACCAGCTTTTTCTATTAACTTGGCCTGATTTTATTCCTCCAGCAACTATCTGTTGTTCGCTAGGATTTTTTCCAAAAAATGTCGGTCCTATTTCAAAAAGAGATAAATCGCTATATCCTCTATCTTGGTTTTTTTTCAAATGAATAGAAAGATTAGAAAATATTGATCTTCTCAAAACATCTAAATCCGATGATATAGGATTGTAAATTTTTATTTCTTTTTCACCTTTTGAAAATTGTTTATCAATATTTGAATCTGTAAATGACCAAGTAACCGTTTCCATATAACCCTTGGATGCCAAAGATCTTTGGGAAAGATGAAGGATTCTTTGTTTAAAATTTAAAGTCTCTTTTTCTCTTCTTTTTTCAGGTTCAATCACCTGAATTTTATCAAATCCTTTAATCCTTATTAACTCTTCAATTAAATCAACATCTTGCAAAATATCTAGTCTCCAAGAAGGAATTTCGACTTTTAAAATTTTTTTCGTTTTTTTAACCTTAAAACCTAAAGATGATAGAATTTTATCAGCTTCAGAAATTGAAATTGATATACCAATTAAATCTTTAAATTTTTCAATATTAAAATCTATAACTTTGTTTTTCCGAGAAGCTTGACCAGTAATAACAAATTTGCTTGTTTCTCCTCCACAAATCTTAATTATTAACGCTGTAGCTATTTCTAAGCCTTCTTTTATAGAATTAGGATCTATTCCTCTTTCAAATCTATATTTTGCATCTGTATTAATATTTAATTCACGAGCTGTTTTTCTAATGGATGAAGGTAAAAAATAAGCAGACTCTAATAATATGTTTTTTGTATCAAACTCGGTTGATGTTTTTGTGCCTCCAATAACCCCTCCGAGTCCAAGAATGCTGCTTTTGTCTGCAATAACACACATTCCTTTCTTTAATTTATACTTCTCGTTATCTAATCCTTCAAATTCTTCGCCTTCTTTTGAATTTCTAACAATAATTTCTTTGTCTATTTTATTAGCATCATATGCATGTAAAGGTCGATTTAAATCAAACATTACATAATTTGTAATATCAACAACTGCAGAAATAGGTTTCAAACCTAAAGCTAGAATTTTATTTTTTAACCAGTCTGGACTTTCTTTGTTTGTAATATTTTTTATGTAACAGCTTCCAAAAGATAAACAGCCTTGGTTTTTCTCCTTGGAGATCGAAACCTTAATGGGTTGCTTTAAAGTTTGTTTTAAAGATTTTTTCTTTAACTTTAAAAGACTTCCAAGTCCAGATGATGCGAGATCTCTTGCTATCCCTCTTACTCCTAGGCAATCAGCTCTATTTGGTGTGATAGAAATATCTAGAGCCTTTTCTGATTTGGTTTTAAAATAACTTTTGCCAATCTCTTTTTCTTTATTATTTAATTCTATAATACCAGCGCTTTCATCTGATAAATTTAATTCATTTTCTGAACAAAGCATTCCTTTGGACTCTACTCCTCTAATTTTAGCAATTTTTAATTGAAACTTTGTCTTAGGAATAATTGCTCCTGGAGGAGCATAGATAGTTACCAATCCATCTCTAGCATTTGATGCTCCGCAAACTACTTTTATAATTCTATTGTCTCCTAAACTTACGTCGCAAACTTTTAACTTGTCAGCATTAGGATGTTTTTCGACTCTCAAAATTTTTGCAACTTTAAAATCACTTAATTCTCCTGAATTTTCTTTTATATTTTCAACTTCAAGTCCAATATTTGTCAGCTGATCTATTATCTTGGATTCATTTGCTTTTGTTTGTAAATGCTCTTTAAGCCAAGAGATTGTAATAATCATTTACTTAAACCTCTATAATTTGTTGGAACGTCCAAAGGATCAAAGCCAAAATGACTTAACCATCGATAATCTGTTTCAAAAAATGCCCTTAGATCATTAATTCCATATTTTAACATTGCAAGCCTATCAATTCCGATGCCAAACGCATAACCTTGATATTTTTTTGTATCGACTTTAACATTTTTTAAAACATTAGGATGCACCATTCCACAACCCAAAACTTCCAACCATTTATCGCCTTCTCCAATAACTATTTTACCGTTCTCTAACCTATAACCAATATCTACCTCGGCTGAAGGTTCGGTGAATGGGAAATGACTTGGTCTAAATCTCATCTTAACATTTTTAACTTCAAAAAATTCCTTAATAAAATAATCTAAACATCCTTTTAAATGACTCATTGTGATATTTTTATCTATGTGAAGACCTTCTAGTTGATGAAACATAGGTGCGTGAGTTTGATCACTATCAGATCGATAAGTTCTACCAGGAACTATAATCTTAAAAGGTGGTTTTTCATTTAACATAGTTCTAATTTGAACTGGTGAAGTATGTGTCCTTAATAAAAGTTTTTTATTTTTATCCAAATAAAAAGTGTCATGCATATCTCTCGCTGGATGATCTTCAGGTGTATTGAGTGCGGTAAAATTATTATACTCTGTTTCAACATCAGGGCCTTCTGCAACTGAAAACCCAATCTCTGAAAAGATGGAAGAAATTTCATCAATCACTTGTGATACTGGATGAATTTTTCCTTGTCTGTAAGATCTTATAGGCAAAGTTACATCAATTTTTTCACTTTTTAATTTTTCATTAATTTCTTGTGTTTCAATTTCTAAATTTTTTTTCTCGATCTGGTTGGATAAACTATCTTTTAATTTATTTAAACTAGAGGCAAATTCTTTCTTCTCTTCGGCAGATAAAGATCCTAAATTTTTAAACTGATTTGTAATTTGACCGTTTTTACCAAAAAATTCTGTTTTTAAGTTCTGTAATTCGTCTTTCGATTTTATTGAATCTATCTTTGCGTTAAAAATAGAATTTATTTTATCTAAATCACTCATTGGATATTATGATTTTTTATATTAAGTTGAGATTAAATCAAAGACCCTTATTAGTTAAGGGAAGATTGAACCTTTTTTACTATAGATTTAAAGACTTCTGGATTGTTATAGGCCAATTCTGCTAACACTTTTCTGTCTAACTTAATCTTAGATTTAGCCAAACCGTTAATAAATTTTGCATATGTCAAACCCTCCATTCTTACGCCGGCATTGATTCTCTGTATCCATAAAGATCTAAATTCTCTTTTTTTTGTTTTTCTATCTCGATAGGCATATTGCATGGCTTTTTCCATTGCTTGACGAGCTATACGAATAGTATTCTTTCTTCTTCCGTATTGACCTTTAACAAATTTTAAAACTTTCTTATGTTTTGCTCTACTAACAACACCACGTTTTGTTCTAGCCATATTATCCTCTTAAATTATATGGCATATACGATTTAACAATTTTTGAATCTTGTTTTGTCATTATCGTAGTGCCTCTTTGTTTTCTTATTTGTGAATTTGTTCTCTTAATCATACCATGTCTTTTTCCAGCTTGAGGCATCTTGATTTTGCCTGAAGCCGTAAATCTAAATCTTTTTTTTGCAGAGCTCTTAGTTTTTAATTTTGGCATAAATATTTCGGTTTTATATAGGCAATAATTAATCTTTACAAGATGATATTATCTTTAATTTAGATGGGTTGAATGATCATTACCATCTGCCTGCCTTCAAATTTAGGCTCGCTTTCAACCTTTGCAATATCTTTTGTTTCTTCAATAATTCTGTTCATTAAATCTTTTCCAAGCTCAGTATGTTGCATCTCTCTTCCTTTAAATTTTACTGTAAATTTAACTTTGTCTCCTTTGGTAATAAATTTTTTTGCATTTTTAATTTTAAAATTATAATCATGAGCTTCTGTTCCTGGTCTTAATTTAATTTCTTTTAACGAAACAATTTTTTGTTTCTTCTTTGCTAAATTAGCTTTTTTTTGTAAATCATATTTATATTTACCCATATCCATTATCTTGCATACAGGGGGGTTTGCGTTTGGAGATATCTCTATCAAATCTAATCCTTCTTCTTTAGCTATCTCGATTGCTTTATTTAATGGCATTGCACCGAGATTACCTCCATCGCTTCCAATAACTTGAACATCTAAAGCTCTAATTCTCTCATTAGCTTTTGGCCCTTGAGGTTTGCTTCTTCTTTGAAAATAATTTGGTTTAAAGTTGGACACTTAGTTTAAAGGCAACTTGTTTGCTTTAAGCATATTTTTGATAAATTCTTCTCTTTTTATTGTCTCTTGTTTCTCAGATCCAAGTTTTCTAACAGTTACAGTATTATCAGCAACCTCTTTTTTTCCACAAACAATAATAAAAGGTATTTTTGCAAGAGAGTGCTCTCTTATTTTATAATTTATCTTCTCGTTTCTTAAATCCACTTCGCATTTTATACCTTCTTTAAATAAATCTTCAAATAACTTTTTTACATAATCATTGTTCTCTTCTGCGATAGGACACACCACTGCTTGTGCTGGCGATAACCAAAAAGGCAATTTTCCAGCATAGTTTTCTATTAAAATTCCTATAAACCTCTCTAAAGAACCAAATAAAGCCCTATGTAACATAACTGGAACTTTTTTTGTTCCATCTTTGTCAACAAATGTTGCGCCCAATCTATTTGGTAGATTTAAATCAACTTGCAATGTTCCACATTGCCAGTCACGACCAATTGCATCTCTTAAAACAAATTCTATTTTAGGTCCGTAAAAAGCTCCTTCGCCTTTGTTAATTGTATATTCAAGTTTTGATTTTTTTATTGCTGATAAAAGAGCAGTCTCAGATTTATCCCACACTTTATCATCACCAACTCTTTTTTCTGGTCGATCTGAGTACTTTAATATTACATTTTCAAAACCTAGATCTTTGTAAATTTCTAATATCAAATTTGTAACTGCTAATGACTCTTGAGTTATTTGATCTTCTGTGCAAAAAATATGAGCATCGTCTTGTGTAAAAGCTCTCACTCTTAATAAACCATGTAATGCTCCAGATGGTTCATATCTATGTACTTTTCCAAACTCCGATAATTTTAATGGTAAATCTCTATAACTTTTTAAACCTTGATTAAAAACTTGAACACAACCAGGACAATTCATTGGTTTTATTGCAAAAGTTTTTTCATCAGGCGTTTCTGAAGTAAACATATGTTCGCCAAATTTTTCCCAATGACCGGATTTTTCCCATAATGTTTTATCTAAAAGCTCGGGTGTATTTATTTCTTTATAACCCGCCAAACGTTGTTTCATTCGCATATATTCAACCAATCTTTGAAACAACAACCATCCTTTCTCATGCCAAAATACTGAGCCGGGACTCTCCTCTCTAAAATGAAATAAATTCATCTCTTTACCTAATTTTCTGTGATCTCTTTTTTCAGCTTCTTCTAATCGATGTAAATAGTCATCTAAGTCTTTTTTTGAACTCCAGCATGTTCCATAGATCCTTTGTAGCATTTCATTATCTGAGTCTCCTCTCCAATATGCTCCAGAAACTTTTGTCAATTTAAATGCTTTGCCAATTTTGCCTGTCGAGGCTAAATGAGGACCTCTACATAAATCATGCCACTTACCATGATGGTAAATTGAAACTTCTTCTCCGGAAGGGATGCTTTTAATAATCTCAGCTTTATATTTTTCACCTATTTTAGAAAAATGTTTGATAGCGTCATCTCTCTTCCATACTTCTCTATAAGTCTTTTCATCACGATCAACAATCTCTCCCATTTTTTTTTCTATTTTCTTTAGATCGTTCTCTGTGAAAGGTTCTTTGCGTGAAAAATCATAATAAAATCCATCCTGTATTACAGGGCCAATGGTAACTTGCGTTCCTGGAAACAATTCTTGAACTGCCATAGCCAATATATGTGCAGCATCATGTCTCAAAACTTCTAAACCTTCTTTATCTTTTAGAGTAATAATTCTTACGCTAGAATCTTTTTTAATTTCATGGCTTAAGTCTTTTAGTTGTCCGTCAACCTCCATAATAAGAGCGGTTTTCTCTAAAGATTTACTAATTTTTTTTGTTAAATCAAAACCATTAATTGATTTTGTAAAAGGAATCTTTTTTCCATCTAATAATTGAATCTGAGGCATGTATTATATATCTAACAATTTTTTATACTCTCTTAAAGTTGAATCACACATAGCTTCTACATCAAATTTTTTTGTTATGTTTTTTCTACCCTCGTTTCCTATAGAATTCAATGAATCTTGATCTAATTCAATAACAGTATTTAAAGCTTTAGCAAGCTGTCGAGGATCATCATATTTATATAAAAAACCTGATTTCCCTTTTAAAATTGTTTCCTTTGATCCTCCAAGGTCGCTTGCTATAATGGGTTTCCCCATGGCTTGTGCTTCAACCGACACTCGACCAAATGCTTCTGGCTCTACTGAAGCAGATACAACTACGTCAGCCAATGAATAAGCTAAAGGCATTTCTTTGCAATGATCAATAAATTTTATCTTCTGACCTAATCTGTGCCTTTGAACTAAATTAATAAGCTTCTTTTTGTATACTTTTCTGCCTTGATCAGAACCGAGCACTACTGCTTGAAAATTGGAATTCTTATAATCTTCAATTAAAATATTTAATGACTCAATGAATTTCTCCTGACCTTTCCAATATGTTAATCTTCCAGGCATAAGAATAGTGCATTTGTCCGGCAAAAGCTCCCACTCTTGTTTAATTTTTTCCTGCTTTAAAATTGAAATATTTTTTTGACTATAATAATCAATGTTTATTCCTCTAAATATAACTCTTAATTTTTTTTTTCGATTTAAATACTCGCTATAATTTTCGTTAATATGATTAAAAATAAAATTTGATCCAGCTATTGTTAATTTTGATCTCAACATAACGCTATTATAAAATTTTTTTAAATTATTCTTAAAATTATAAGTTCCATGAAAAGTAGTAACAAAATTTCTTCTTGTTATTAAACACGCAAAATAACAAGACCAAGCTGGAGCTCTACTTCTTGCATGCACAATGTTTATGTTATTGATTAATATAAGTATGGATAGGATAATCGTATTCAGAATAATAAGAAATGGATTTTTAGATTGAACAGGTAGTCGAAAAATTTTAACTTTATTTTTTTTTACAAACTTCAATAATTCACCTCCTGAAGTTGCTATAAAAGAAATACAACCCTTTTCAGACAGATAATGTGCTAAATCATAACAGCCAGTTTCAGCACCGCCAAATCCTAGTTTTGGAATTACTTGAAGAACTTTTATTTTTGAAGCCATATTTATTGTTATATATTAACAAATTAAACTTATAACCTTATATGAAAAAATTTAAGTACCAAAAAATCTCAAAGACTAAAAAACTTAGATATATTGACAATTATTACAAAAAAAAACTTTATATCGTTTTTCTTCCAGGATTCATGTCTGATGTTGAGGGAAAAAAACCTCAATCCTTTAAAAAATACGCTGTTAAAAAAAAATTAGGTTTCTTAGCATTAGAATATTTTGGTCATGGAAAATCTTCAGGAGAGTTTACAAAAGGAAATATAAGTATTTGGTCTAAGAATGCAAAATTATTAATCAAAAAAATAATTAGAAAAAATAATTTTATCCTTATTGGGTCGAGTATGGGTGCTTGGATTGCTCTTAATCAATTTAAATATTTTAAAAAACAAGTTAAAGGATTTCTTGGCATAGGATCAGCTCCAGAATTTTTAACAAGACTAATGTGGAATAAATTTCCAAAGAAGATTAAAAAAGAAATTATTAAAAAAGGTATTAGCACCATTGAAAGTGATCAATATAAATATCCTATTACCCATCAATTAATAAAAGATGGAAGAAAAAATAAAGTTTTATCAAGAAAAATAAAATCTAAAATTAAAGTAACTATGATTCATGGTCAAAAAGATGAAGTTGTTCCAGTTTCATTTTCTAGAAAAGTTTTATCCACTTTTGTTGGAGCAAAAAAGAAACTAGTGGTTATTAAAAATGGTGATCATAGTTTGTCAGATAAAAATTCACTTAAAAAAATTATTAAAGAATTAAATAAAGTTATTCTTGATACAGTCTAATCCTTCAATGTAGGTAGGATATTTTAATTCAAAATTAAAACAATTTTTCATTTTTTTATTACTAATTTTTTTTGAATCTTTATAAAAATTTTTTAACATTTCATTTTCTATCTCATTCATTTCTATAGTTTGGGGTTTATTAACTCCTAATAGTTTTATGCCATACATTATAACTTCTTTATTGGAAGCTGGTTTATCATCTGAAATATTATAAATTTCTCTTTTTTTAAAATTGTCCAAAGACTTAAATAAAGCATTGGCAATATCCTCAACATGTATTCGAGAGAAAAAATGATTCTTCTTATTTATTATTTTGGCCTCCCCTGTCTTCAACCTTTTTAAAACGTTATATTGATTTGAATAAATTCCTGACAATCTAAAAATTTGTAATGGCAAATTATTTTTTTGAGCTAATTTCATCCAAGATTGTTCTGCTTTCAGTCTTTCAATTCCGTTAATTGATGTTGGATTTGTTTTACTCTTTTCATCAACCCATTCTCCGCCATGATTTCCATACACACTTGTTGCAGAAAGATAGGTGATCCATTTAAATTTTTTATTATTAAATCTTTCTTTAAAATTTTTTATTACAATATCATCGCCATTGACTGGAGCTATAGAAATTAAAATATGATCTGCCTCTTCTAAGTGCTTAATTAAATTATTATCAAATTTTTCTTTATCAAAGTAAAAACTTTGATAATTCATATCTTCAAAATTTTTACTCTTAGTTTCTTCTCGAGATGTCGTAGTTAATTGAAATGGAATTTTTTCAGTTTTAAGTTTTTTTATAAAATTTTCTGCGACCTGGCCAAAACCAAAGCAAAAAACATTTAGTTTATTCATTTAGCTAGCTCTCTTAATCTTTGGCTTTAAAGTAATAAGATTATCTAATTTATCAAGCATTTCTATCGGACAAACTTGTTTAAATTTCTTAAGTTCGATATCAAAATTTTCTAATATTTTTTTTGCAATGATAGAGTCGGTTTCTTTAAAAAAATCTTTAAGATTTTCTTTTAAAAACTTTTTCCAATAATCAGTCTCTATTGATTGCCATATAATTGAGGAAGGGTTGACATAGTTCTCAAAATCATTTTTTTGATCATAAATAAATGCCATTCCACCTGTCATTCCTGCTCCAAAATTATCTCCTATTTGACCAAGTATTATAGCTGTGCCTCCCGTCATGTACTCACATCCATGAGCTCCGCACCCTTCCACTATTCCCAAGCTTCCAGAATTTCTTACTGCAAATCTTTCACCGGCCTGGCCTGAAGCAAATAACTTTCCTGATGTTGCTCCATATAACACTGTGTTGCCAATAATAGTATTTTCATGTGAAATGAGTTTGCTTTTAGATGAAGGATAAACAATAATAGATCCTCCTGAAAGTCCTTTACCTACATAATCATTACTATCACCTTCAACTATTAGTTTTATTCCTTTCGTTAAGAAACCACCTAATGACTGTCCTGCAGACCCATAAAGTTTAATTTTTATAGTATCTGGATTTAATTTTTCATTTCCAAATTTTTTATAAATATAATGAGATAATCGTGTTCCGACTGATCTAAAGGTATTTTTAATATCATATTCAAAATCATTTTGTTTTGTAATTTGAATTTTATTTTCTATATCAGACCAAATTTTTTCATCTAATGTTTCAGGAACTTTATTAATAATCTTATCTTTGCAATACCTTGGTTTATCTCCTGGGTCAGCTTGAACTAATAAAGGACTTAAATCCAAATCATCTAGATTAAAAGCTCCTTTGTTAACTTGAGATAGTAAATCTGTTCTACCAATAATTTCATTGATTGATTTATAGCCAAGCGAAGCTAAAATCTCCCTGACTTCTTTAGCCACAAACGTAAAAAGATTAACTACTTTTTCCGGAGTGCCAGTAAATTTTTCTCTTAAATTTTTATCCTGGCTACAAACGCCAACAGGGCAAGTGTTTGAGTGACATTGTCTTACCATAATGCATCCCATAGCAACTAAAGACGATGTTCCCATTCCATATTCTTCAGCACCCATCATCGCAGCCATTACAATGTCTCTTCCGGTTTTTAAACCACCATCCGTTCTCAATGTAACTTTGTGTCTTAAATTATTTAAAGTTAAAATTTGATTAGCCTCAGTTAATCCCATTTCCCATGGTATACCCGCATACTTAATGCTTGTCTGGGGGCTGGCGCCAGTTCCGCCAGAATGACCAGAAATTAAAATTATATCAGCTTTTGCTTTTGCAACGCCTGCAGCAATCGTTCCAATTCCAGTTGAGGCAACTAATTTTACACCAATTCTTGCTCTAGGATTAATTTGTTTTAAATCGTAGATTAGTTGAGCCAAATCCTCAATTGAGTAAATGTCATGATGAGGTGGTGGTGAAATTAAAGTAACCCCTGGAGTTGAACGTCTTAATCTTGCGATTTCATCGGTTACTTTAAATCCAGGCAATTGACCTCCTTCACCTGGTTTTGCACCTTGTGCAATTTTTATTTCTATTTCATTTGCATTGTTTAAGTAATCAACGGTAACACCAAATCTTGCAGAAGCAATTTGTTTTACTCTAGAATTAGCTGAATCACCATTTGGTAAAACCTTAAACCGTTTATCATCCTCCCCGCCTTCTCCGCTACAAGATGCTCCTTTAATCCTATTCATTCCAGTAGCCAAAACTTCATGCGCTTCCGCTGACAAAGCTCCATGTGACATGCTTCCACTTCCAAATCGCTTTAAAATATCCTCGATTGGTTCAACTTCGTTAATATCAATTGGTTTTCTTCTATTCTTAAATTGTAGAAGATCGCGTAAATTTATAGGTGATAGATTATGAATTCCAATCGAATATTTCTTATATTGTTCGTAAGATCCGTTTCCTACAGCGTTTTGTAATAAATGAATAAGAGTACCATCATGCTGATGATTTTCACCACTTTTTCTATAACGATACAATCCACCAATTGGCAAAGTATAAATATTTTTTTTAGAAAATTTATGATGTAGCTTTTTTATTTTATCTTCTATTCCGCTTATACCTATCCCGGAGATTCTGGACGACATACCTGGAAAATAATCAGATACAATAGCTCTACTTAATCCTACTGCTTCAAAATTACAGCCTCCTCTGTAAGAGCTTATTACTGAAATTCCCATTTTTGACATTATCTTTAAGAGACCAGAATCAATTGATTTTTTAAATTTAAGCACACAACTCTCAAAATTAGATTTTCCAAAAAGTTTTTTCTCAAATCTTTCGTAAATACTATCTATAGCTAAATATGGATTTATAGTTGTAGCTCCAACTCCAATTAATACAGCAAATGAATGTGTGTCAAGCGCATCTGAACACTCAACATTCAAAGAACAGTAGCCTCTTAATCCGTTTTTAATTAAATGAGAAT
>CACIYJ010000002.1 GCA_902590845.1 uncultured Pelagibacteraceae bacterium | reverse complement strand
GAGCAGTGAAAATTAATTCAGTAAAGATAATCTCACTGCTCTTCTTTGTTTTATCCGCTTTTTATCTTTATATTGCCCATCAAATACAAGTTTTTTCTTTTGATGAAGACTCTCCGTTTAACGCTAAAACCTTTCCTATTTATTTAGGTTATGCTGGAATGTTTTTTTCTGGATTAAAATTGATTTTACCAGATCGCAATCCAATAGAAGTTGAGGCTAAATATCTAGAATTTAAGAAAACGATTCTTTTGGTATTAACTGTGATTTTTTATGGGATAACCATTCTTAAAGTTGGTTTCTTTTTATCAACATCTTTATTTTTAGTTTTATCATATTATTTTTTAGGCGAAAGAAGATGGAAATTAATTTTTATTTTTTCTTTTCCTTTTGTTGCAATATTTATGTATTTGCTTCATGGCGTATTACAAGTTTATCTTAGAGATCCACTATTAAAATACATAGGAATTATGGGATGATAGAAGGAATTTTAATTGGAATAAAAACTGCTTTATCTTTTCAAAATTTACTAATGGTAATGATTGGTTGTTTTGCAGGAACTATTATTGGAATGCTTCCAGGTTTAGGTCCGATGACGGCGATAGCACTCATGATCCCAATCACTTATGGTTTTGATCCTGCTACAGGTTTAATTTTAATGGCAGGTGTTTATTATGGAGCAGTCTTTGGTGGATCAACTTCATCTATTTTAATTAATGCACCTGGTGTTCCTGGAACAGTTGCAACTTCATTTGATGGTTATCCAATGGCTCAACAAGGTAAGGCTGGTAAAGCTTTAGCTATAGCAGCTTACAGTTCTTTTGCAGGAGGCACTATTGCAGCAATATTTTTACTAATCGCCGCTCCAAGTTTATCTAAAGTAAGTTTATCTTTTAGATCTCCAGATTATTTTGGTTTAATGATATTAGGTTTAACTGCAGTTGCAGCATTTTCATCAAAAGGTAATTTTTTAAAATCTATGATGATGTGTGTGTTTGGATTAATGTTAGCATCTGTCGGACAAGATACTTTATCGGATATTCCAAGATTTACTTTCAATACCATGAATTTATCAGATGGTATTAGTTTCGTTTTAGTTGTGATGGCCACTTTTGCTATGAGTGAAGCTTTAACAATTATTCTTAAAAAAAACGATCCTACAAAAGCAGCTAAACAAATTTCTTTAACAGAACTAGGTTCTATAAAACTTGATAATGATGAGACTAAAAAAATGTTTAAAACGATTCCAAGATCATCAGTTCTAGGTTTTATTGTAGGAGTTTTGCCTGGTGCTGGCGCTACTATTGCATCTTTTTTAGCTTATGGAATGGAAAGAAATTTTGTGGATGAGGAAGAAAAACAAAAATTTGGAAAAGGTAGCGTTCAAGGACTCTCAGCGCCAGAGACTGCAAATAATGCAGCATGTTCTGGAGCTTTTGTGCCTTTATTAACTTTAGGAATACCAGGAAGTGGAACCACAGCTGTTATGCTGGGAGCTTTATTGGGATTTGGTATTCAGCCTGGTCCAAGACTTTATGAAACTAATCCTGAAATCTTCTGGTCAGTTATTATGTCAATGTATATTGGAATGGTAGTTTTATTAATACTCAATCTTCCTTTAATTCCATACATCGCAAGAATACTTGCGGTACCAAGAACTTTCTTAATACCGATGATTTTATTTTTTTCTGTTACAGGTATTTATTTAATGTCATTTAATAATTTTGATATTTTTTTAATGATTGGCATTGCTGTTGTTGCAACTATTTTAAGACTCTATGATTTTCCGATGCCGCCATTAATATTAGCCTTTGTTCTTGGCGGCTTAATGGAAGAAAATCTCAGAAGATCTCTTTTAATAAGCGATGGATCATGGGATTTTCTTTGGAACAGACCTCTCACATTATGTATAATGATTGTAATTCTAATTATAGTAGGGTGGCAAATTTATAACAGTTTCTTTAAAAAAAAACTATAATCTAACGTATTTCTTTTTTCTCTCCATCGACCATTCTTTTGGCCCATGAATAGCTATAAACAAGAAACCTCCAGCTAAGGCAAAGTTTTTAAGAAAAGCAATAGTTTGCATTTGATCAGCAAAATCTAAGTGGAAAATCACAGCTGTTGCTATACAGAACATTGCTAATAGTATTGCAGATATTTGAGTTTGATAACCAATAATTATTAGAATAGGCAAAAGAATTTCCAAAACAATTGTTGGCCATAATAAAAATCCAGGGATACTAAATCCCTCCATCCAAGTAACGGTATCTCCGTAATTAAAAATTTTATTGTACCCTGATAATAAAAAAATTGAGGAAATAAAAATCCTACCTATAAGATCAAAAAAATTGGCCATGAGCCATATAATCTCATAGAAAAACTAGAGTCAAAAATAATATAGATTAAATTAGGTTTTTTTTTCTATAATCCTTAATATTAATGGGACAATGAAAAGTATCATTAATAATCTAATGATATGGTGAAAAGACACAAACTCTGGATCAAGATCAAAAAAGATTGCGATAACCGCCACTTCATAAATACCACCTGGGCAATAAGATAGAAGAAGAGTAAAGAAATTTTTATCAATAATCAAACCTGCTACAAAAGCAGCTAGCAGACCTAGGATAACTAATAAAAACGTTGCAACAAAACTGTGCAAAGCATTACGAGCTATTTCACTAAAAGTTTTATCAGCAAATCGACATCCAACCGAAGCACCTAGAATAAGCAAACAATAATCGATGATATTTGGCGATAATTGATAAGATGCAATTTCAGTGATTTGAAAAAAACCGCTAGCAAATAAAGTGCCAGACAGTAAAGCAGCTGGAATTCTAAATTTATCAAAAATAATGATTAAAATAATTGAAGATATGATTAGTAATATTAAATGAATAATATTTTGATCTTTAATCATTTCTTCAGCAATTTTGACACTTTCAACATCGTAAAAACTATTAACGATAAATGGAAAAACAGTAATAATTATTATTAATCTAATTAAATGAGAAGTAGCTACTTGACTTAAATCAGACTTTTCATCTTCGGCTAGAATCATCAGGGGGCCTAAGGCACCAGGCGCAGCAGAAAAAATTGAAGTTTTCTTATCGTATTTAGAGAATATTTGAAGATATCTTGAAACAATTAATACACTAACAATAATGTAAACAAGCATTATCAGAGAAGTCCAAGCCCATTGATGTATTTGAGAAAATAAACTTTTATCAATGTAGTTACCGATATAGAGGCCTAATAAAATTAATATTGAAGAAAGCACCAATTTAGGCATTTTTGTTTTTAAACCCATTAATGAAGCAAGAGATGTAATGAGCATTGGGCCTAAAAACCAAGCAAGCGGAATATTAAAGAACTCAGCAGCAATTGCACTAGGAATAGATATTATAATAACTAAAGCAAATTCTTTAGAGAATATTAGTTTAAAATTTTCTTTATTAAACGGTATAGCTTGGTTATTCTGCATCATTCATGATTTTAGGTTTTCTAGGAACAGGACGCATTACATCTTCAGTTATTGAAGGTATTTTTAAGTCTAAGTTAAGAATCAAAAAAATTTATATCTCCCCTCGCAATAAAACAATAGCAAAAAAATTAAGCAAAAGATTTAAAAAAATAACTATTTCAAGAAACAATCAACAATTAATTGATAAATCAAATTGGGTATTTTTAGCTGTTACTCCAAAGGTCGGAAATAAAATTTTGAAAAAACTTAATTTTAAAAAAAATCAAAAAATTGTAAGTTTTATTTCTACAATTAATTTAGCTCAATTAAAAAAAGCTATTGGTAAAAAAGTTAAGATTGTAAGAGCTATTCCTCTTCCTCCAATTTCAATTCGAAAAGGTCCCATACCGATTTGCCCTCCTGACAAACAGGTAAAAAGTTTTTTTAATCAATTAGGTACAACCGTTGAAATAAAAAATGAAAAATCATCAATAAATTTTTGGGCAACCTCAGGGATGATGGCGCCTTTTTATGAATTATTAAAAGTATTATCTGATTGGTTAGTTAAAAGAGGAGTTAGAAGAAATGAAGCTCAAAAATACATCACTTCTCTTTTTGTGGCATTATCAGAAGATTCAGTAATTAATTCAAAAAAAGATTTGAAATACTTAGTCAAAGATTCTCAAACACCAAGAGGATTGAACGAACAAGCTGTAAAACAATTAAGAAAAGCTGGTTTTTATCGAAATTTAGAAAAATCTTTGAATGGTATCCTTAAAAGATTAAAAAAAGTATAATTTTCTATGCAGCCAGATTCGAATATTCTGCAAGTCAATAATCTTTCTAAATTTTTTGGAGGATTAGCAGCAGTTTCAAATTGTTCTTTAAAAATTAAAAAAGGCTCCATTACAGGAATTATTGGGCCCAATGGGTCAGGCAAAACAACATTATTTAATTTGATTGCAGGCAATTTAGAATCATCTCAAGGAACAGTTTTGTTTAATAACGAAGATATTACTAATATTCCCTCTTACGAATTATTTTCAAAAGGTGTTTTAAGAACTTTTCAAATTGCACATGAATTTACAAATCTTACAGTGCTAGAAAATTTAATGATGGTTCCAGGAAAGCAGTCTGGTGAAAATTTAGTTAATGCTTTATTTAAACCAAGTCTTGTTAAAAAAGAAGAAATACAAGTTAAGGAAAAAGCTTTAGAAGTAATTGACTTTTTAAACTTAAAACATCTTTCAAATGAACCTGCAGGAAATTTATCTGGAGGACAAAAAAAACTATTAGAACTTGGAAGAACTATGATGGTTGATGCCAAGTTGGTTTTATTAGATGAAGTTGGCGCAGGAGTTAACAGAACTTTATTAAAAGATATAGGAAGCGCAATATTGAGACTAAATAAAGAAAAAGGATATACATTTTGTATGATCGAGCACGATATGGAATTTATTAGTCGATTGTGTAATCCAGTAATTGTAATGGCAGAAGGCTCTGTTTTATTTGAAGGAACTTCTGATGAAGTTAAAAAAAACGAACAAGTTATTGAAAGTTATTTAGGAAGAGGATCAAAATTAAAGGATAAAAGTTAATGGCTTTTTTTGAAGGTATAAAAATGACAGGAGGTTATGGCAATGGCCCTGATATCATTTCTTCCTGTTCAGTAAACGTTAATCAAGGTGAAATAGTTTCAATACTTGGTCCAAATGGAGCGGGAAAATCTACAGCCATGAAAGCCATGCTAGGATTATTAAACCTTAAATCAGGTAAAGTTATTATAAATGGTAAAGATATTTCACATTTAAATCCGCAAGATAGAGTTAAACAAGGGATAGCATTTGTTCCGCAAACTAGAAACGTATTCGCTGGACTAAGCGTTGAAGAAAATTTAGAGATGGGTGCTTTTTTAAGAGATGAAAGTCTTCAAAAAATTATTGATGAAATTTATGAGTTGTTTCCTATTTTAAAAGAAAAAAAATCTCAGCTAGTTGGTGAATTATCTGGAGGGCAAAGACAGCAAGTGGCATTGGGAAGAGCATTAATGATAAAACCATCTGTCTTAATGCTTGATGAACCTACAGCCGGAGTTTCACCAATCGTTATGGATGAGTTGTTTGATCATATTATAAAAGTAAAAAAAACGAACGTAGCTATTTTAATGGTTGAACAAAACGCAAAACAAGCACTAAGCATATCAGATAGAGGCTATGTCTTGGTCACTGGAGAAAACAGATACTCCGGAACAGGAAAAGAACTATTGAACGATCCAAGAGTAAGAAGTTCTTTTTTAGGAGGTTGATATGGATTTTTTAAACGCAATAGTTTTACTTTTAAATTATTTATTTGTACCTGCTTTATCTTATGGATCTCAGTTAGCATTAGGAGCTATTTTTGTTTCTTTAATTTATGGAATCTTGCGATTTGCATATTTTACTGCTGGTGATCTTATGTCGTTTGGCACCATGTTTACAATTTTATTTACATGGTACTTTCAATCTCTTGGAATTAATCTAGGTTTTCTTCCCACAGCATTACTTGCTATGCCTTTTGGGATTGTTATCACAATATTATATGTTCTTATTAAAGATAAATTAGTTTTCAGTTATTATCGCACACAAAAAAGCCCTCCTGTTATGTTGGCGATGGTAAGCATAGGTACAATGTTTGTTACTCAAGCGATTGTGAGAATAGTCATCGGACCATTTGATAGAAGATTTTTTGATGGAGAAAAATTTATTTTAAAAGCGAATGAATTTAAAGAAATGACAGGCTTAAATGAAGGGTTAACGATCAAATCAACGCAAGTAATTACTTTATTGGTTACAATTATCGTCGTTTCTATTTTATTTTGGTTTTTAAACAGAACAAAAACTGGAAAAAGCATGCGAGCTTATTCAGACAATGAAGACCTAGCTCTCTTGTCTGGAATAGATCCTAAAAAAGTAGTTATGATTACTTGGATAATAGCTGCAATTTTAGCTACGATTGGAGGAGCTCTTTATGGTTTAGACAAAAGCTTTAAACCATTTACTTACTTTAATAACATGCTTCCAATATTTGCAGCAGCAATCGTCGGAGGTATTGGAAATCCTTTTGGAGCTTTTTTAGGAGGTTATGTTATTGCATTTTCAGAAATACTTTTAACATATGCCTACAGGAAATTTTTTGTTTACATTCTACCAGAAAGTTTAGAACCCGACAGCCTACTACAATTGCTTTCAACCGATTATAAATTTGCAGTTTCGTTTTCAATTTTAGTAATAGTTTTATTGTTTAGACCTTCGGGAATCTTTAAAGGAAAAGTTTTATGAGAAAAAATCTAGATGTAATAAGCGCTTATGCAATAATGTTAGGACTAATAATTTTGGTAGGCTTTTTACAGTCTTGGAGTATGGCATTATCAATTTTATGCTTTTGCTTAATCTCTGCAGTAATGACAATGGGAGCTAATATTCAATGGGGATATGCAGGGTTAATAAATTTTGGAATAATGGGTTACACAGCTCTTGGAGGGTTAGCAGCTGTTTTGGTTTCAGTTCCTCCTGTAAAAGAAGCATGGCAGGTCGGTGGTTTTAATATGATACTGTGTGCATTTCTAATTGCTTTGATTGTATTTAGCGTTCGTTTTATTATCAAAAAATATAACAAGTCAGCCAAAAAAAACTATGGAATTGCCGCTGTAATAATAGTGGGATTGATTCTTTTAAGATTAATATCTGGACCGGCAATAGAATCGATAGAGGCTGTTAATCCAGCAACCACTGGTTTTTTAGGTGGAATGGGTCTCCCAATATTATTTTCTTGGATAGTAGGTGCTTTTTTTGCCGGCGCCTTGGCATATATTATAGGAAAAATTGCTTTAGGACTTAGAGCAGACTATCTGGCGATAGCAACACTATTAATATCAGAAATTGTTATTGCTGTAATAAAGCATGAGGATTGGTTAGCTCGTGGTGTTAAAAATGTGATTGGTTTAAAAAGACCAGTTCCATATGAAGTTGATCTACAAACTAAAGAATGGTTTATCAATTTAGTTGAGAAATTTAACCAAGGTGCCTTAAACTTAATTACTGATACTTTAGAAAGACAAGAGTTATTAAAACAGTTAGTCATCGAATCCTCAACAGTATTTGTAAAATTATGTTTTGCAGGACTTTTTACTGTTGTAGTAATAATTCTTTTAATCATAACTCAAAAAGCACTTTATTCTCCTTGGGGAAGAATGATGAGAGCAATCAGGGATAATGAAGAAGCAGCTAATGCCATGGGAAAGAATGTTGTTAAGCAACATCTTTTAATTTTTGTTCTTGGTTCAGCAATAGTTGGTATAGCAGGCGCTATGATGGTTACATATGATGGTTTGTTTACACCAGGGAGTTATAGACCAATGCGTTATACATTTTTAATTTGGGTGATGGTTATTGTTGGAGGAAGTGGAAATAATTTTGGGGCAATTTTAGGAGGTTTTGCTGTTTGGTTTTTATGGGTTGAGGCTGCTCCTATTGCATTATTCTTAATTAACTTTTTTACCAGCGGTTTAGAAGAAACTAATGCTTTTAAAGTTCATTTAGTTAATAGCATTCCTTACTTTAGATTTTTAATGATGGGAGTTGGTTTATTATTAATTATGCGCTATAGGCCACGAGGAATTTTACCTGAGAAAATAAAACAAATATAAAAAAACCTCAGCAGTTTTCACCGCTGAGGTTTGTAAGATTAAATTTTATCTTTGTTTTTTGTTTTTAAATTTACCGCCCTTAATTTCTTTTTCTATGAAATTACCAACGTGTTCTCCAACATCTGTAAATTTAATTGCAGTAGCACCTTCGTAATCAATTGCTTTTCCTTTAGCTAAAAGGTCTAAGCCTTTTTTAAGTTGACCTGGATAAATTTTCGTTCCAGGTGCATTAGCTACAGACATAACATTTTTTGCAATTGAACCACGATCAGCAGAACCACCAGCTTGCATTGCAAGAACGATTAAAGCTGCTGCATCGTAAGATTCACCAGTATATGGACCAGATGAATCAATTCCAGCTGCTTTAGCAACTTTTGCAAATACTCCTGCTCCTTTACCTAAAGAACCTGGTAAAGAACCAAAAGATTTGTTTAAGCTTTTACCAAAAGTATCAGTAAGTGAATCACCGATCATACCATCTGACAATATAAATGTATCAAAAGCACCAGAATCTAAAGATCCTTGAATAATTCCTTTACCACCTTGGTCAAGGTATCCAATTACAGCAACCGCATCTCCACCAGCTGATGCTAGTGTAGAAACTTCAGCGCTATAGTCGGCTTTTCCATCTTCGTGAGCTGCTACAGTTGTAACTTTGATACCATGAGTTTTAACTGCTGCTGAATAAACATCAGCTAAACCTTTACCATAGTCATTGTTAGTATATGTAACTGCAACACTTTTGATTCCTCTGTCTTTTGTAATATCAGCAAGAATTTGTCCACCACGAGCATCCGACGGAGCTGTACGGAAAAACAAACCTTTATCATCCAAAGTTGTTAAACCAGGAGATGTTGCTGAAGGAGATATTATAGTAATTCCGTTAGGAACCGCTACGTTAGATGCAACTGCTCCAGTAACACCAGAACAATCTGCTCCCATAATTGCAACTATACCTTGAGAAACTAAACCTTCCGCAGCTGTTGTTGCTGCAGCTGAGTCAACACAAGTTGAATCTGCTCTTAAAGGTTTAATTTTTTCTCCACCAAGCAACGAACCTGAGTCAGAAGCTTCTTTAAAAGCTAATTCCGCAGAAGCTGCCATAGCTGGAGTTAGAGATTCAATAGGACCAGTAAATCCTAAAATTATACCCATTTTAATTTCTGCAAATGTACTTGTCGTTAAGATAGACAAAGACATAATTGCAGCAATAAATACTTTTTTCATATTACTCCCTTTATTTAGTATTATTAATTTGTAATAGTATTGACCTTTAGCACTTAATTTTCAATGGCAAAATTTCTTTTATTTACCTTGCAGATTTAAGCATTATCCCATTGTAAATGGATCTGTCATAGGTTTTTTAGATGTATTAAACCATGTCGTTTTAACTCTTGTATAATCTTTTATTGACTCTAAACCAGCTTCTTTACCATATCCACTATCCTTCATTCCGCCAAATGGTGCTGAAGGAGAAATTAATCGGTAAGTGTTAACAAATGTAATTCCTGCACGTATTGCTTTTGATACCCTGATACCTCTGCCTAGATCTTTTGTATAAATACCCGAAGACAAACCGTACTGATTATCATTCATTTTGTTGATTACCTCTTCCTCTGTGTCAAACTTCATTACTGATAGCACGGGACCAAAAAGTTCATTTTCAGCCACAGGGAGATTATGATTATCACATTCAATTATTGTCGCAGGAAAATAATATCCTTTGTTAGATAGCGCATGTCTTTTTCCACCACATCTTAGTTTTCCACCTTGCTCAAGGGTAAGCTTGATGTTTTTTTCTATTACCTCCAGCTGCTTTAAATTATTGAGAGGACCCATTTGAGTATCTGGATTCATTGGACTACCTAACTTTATTTTATTTGCTCGGACAACTAATTTATCTAAAAAATTATCATAAATATTTTTTTGTAAATATAATCTAGAGCCAGCAATACAGCTTTGACCACTTGCGCCAAAAATGCCAGCTATTATACCATTTAATGCATTTTCTTGATCTGAATCTTCAAAAACTGCTACAGGACTCTTCCCGCCCAATTCTAAACTTACTTGAGATAAATTTTCAGCAGAATTTCTAATAATATGCCTAGCTGTTTCTGGTCCACCGGTAAATGAAATTCTTTCAACCTGATCATGAGTTGTTAATGCTTTTCCACATGGATCTCCATAACCACTTATGACATTTACTACTCCTTTAGGTATTCCAGTTTTTTCTATTAATTTTGCAAATTCAAACATAGTTGCCGGAGCTAGCTCAGAAGATTTAATAACTACTGTATTTCCCATAGCTAAAGCGGGAGCAAGTTTAACAGCAGTCAAAAACATTTGGGAGTTCCATGGAATAATTGCTGCAATGACTCCTATAGGCTCTCGAGTTGTAATAACTTGCATATCCGGTTTATCAATTGGCAACACAGTTCCTTCTACCTTGTCAGCCAAACCCGCAAAATAATCATAATATTCTGCGATATAATTTGCTTGAGTTTTAGTTTCTCTAAAAAGTTTTCCAGTATCAATGGTTTCTATTTTTCCTAACATTTCCGAGTTTTTTCTTAATTGATCAGCTATTGCTCTTAAATAATCAGCTCTTTTTTTTGGAAATAATTTTGACCATTCACCATGAAAAGCTTTTTGTGCGGATTCAACTGCTTTATCAACATCCTTCGCACTTGCTTCGGGAACCATAGCCCAAGGCTCATTGTTTTCGGGATTTAAACTTTTAAAGGTTTTTTTATTTTCGGCATCAACCCATGAACCATTAATGTACATTTTATATTCTTTGAGATTAGCCATTATTTTTATCAATAAATTTTTTAAAAACTATATTAACATCATCAGCACATTCTATACTACAAAGATGTTTTCCTGATTTTATTTCAATAAATTCACTTCCTTTGATTAATTTACTTAAATTTTTAGACATTTCAGGAGTTGATCCTAGGTCATTTTCGCCAGTAGTGACAAGTGTTTTAGCTTTAATTTTTTTTACCATACTTTCATCGTCAATGTAATTAGCAAATAATTCGTAAGATTTTAAAAAACTACTGTGATCATTTTTTTCCAACATTGAATATATTTTTTTATAAGTATCATGATTTTTTTTTATAAAATCCTCTGAAAACCATCTATTCAAAGCTGAAATTTTTGTGGATTGATTATTTACTCTAACGTTTTCCAGTCTATCTTTAATCATTTTTTTTTGTTCTTCTGTTCTTTTGTATATTGACCCATGAAGTATAAGAGACATTAACTTTTCATTATGTTCAGAGGCAAAATGCCTTGCAATAAGCGCTCCTAATGAAAAGCCTATTAAATGAATTTTTTTAAAATTTAATTCATTAATTAAACTAAACAATTGGTCTGAGAAATCTTTTATGCTTAGGCTAGATTTTTTCAAAGGTGTTTTTCCATGGCCAAGCAAATCAAATGTAAGAGTGGTATAATCTTTAAAAAAATTAATTTGTGGAGTCCAAATTTCTTTGTTTAAACCAATGCCATGAATAAACACAATAGGGCTATTTCTATTAATTTTTTGCAGAGAATATGAAGTGTCAAATGAATCTGCTGTGCTTGACATTAAAATTATTTGGGATCTTTAATGCCCATTTCCTTCATGTCTTGGTATCGATCTCCAGTTCTAGCATGAGCTCTACCACTTGATGCACCTCCGATGGCAATTACAATCTCATTGTCAAAAGGCGCATCGTGAATAGTGAATTCATGAGTTAAATAATAAGGCCTTAATCCAGAATCTGTTTTATGCATCATTGGAATTGAAATTTTTGAACCAGCAGGACCTCTGGTGTTAGTAAAACTTAGATAAGACGTTCCTCCAACTGCATCACGAAACTTATTTCCAAATCTTAAAGTATGAATAAAGGCAGACGCATGTTCAATTTCACCTTTAAGTCCAACAATACCTGCCTTACCATAAGCTAAAATTTTTTCTGGAGAACCAATTTCTTTAATTAATTCTGGAACAAGAATATCTCCAAGTTTTGGCGCTAAGTCTAAAATAATTGGTTTTAAATTCTCAACAAAACCTTTCCCATCCCAAGGATTTTTAAAAACAGCAGCTACCGAAACCAATAGGACAGGTTTTTTTGCTTCTTTGCCGCCTTCAATAAATGTTTTATCTACAAATTTTGTAAATTTTCTAAGTTCAAACTTCATTAACTTGCTTTTTCTATATTTGTGTTATCAAGATTTATTTTTGGTATAACTTCATCATTAAATAATTTAATGCTTCTCATACAAGCTTGATGATCAATTCCTGGAAAATTAGACCAAACTTGTAAGTTTTGTAAATTTAATTCTGATTTTAATTCATTAATTTTATTTACTACATATTCAGGAGTTCCGAATAATAAATTTCGTTTATGTAAAAAATCATAATTTAGTAAATCTAATTTATGTTTTGTTTCTGGCAGCTCTTCCCCTGGATCCATATGATTTCCTAAGCCTCTCCAGTGACATACCCACCTCATATAATTAATTATGTGTTCGCCAGCAAGTTTTTCTGCTTCCTTCATGGTTTCAGCTACAAACATATCTCTAACTAAAGAAACACCTTCTCCTAAAGGAACGTCTCTATTTTCTGATTTTGATTTTGCTTCTTGATAAATTTCAAATCTTTTTTTAAGAGCTTTAACAGTAGGGATCCACATAATAGTGTTTAAACCGTTTTGTGCCGCCCATTCAATTGATCTTGCTCCATCAACCACTTGCCATATCGGCGGATGTGGATTTTGTTTAGGCTTTGGAACAACGCTAATTTTTTTTATTTCATTTGTCTTAGCGTCTAAAAATTCCTTACTGGGCGGACTCATATCATGCTGCCATATAAAGTTTGGAGAAGGGTAAGTATAAAATTCTCCTGTATGGCTAAAAAATTTTTCAGTCCATGCTTTTTTCATTATTGTTAAAGTTTCTTCAAATAGCCTGAAGTTTTTTGCCTGATCTTTAAGGTCAGCTTCTTTGTTCATATTGATAGCTTCTCTTCCATATATTCCACGACCAATACCAACTTCTACTCTTCCATTTGATAGTTGATCTAATAAAGCAACATCCTCAGCAAGACGAATTGGATTATGGAAAGTAATAACATTACACGCTTGTCCAATTCTAATTTGCTTTGTTCTTGCAGCAGCATCGACACCCATGATTATTGGGTTTGTACAAGATTCCATTCCTTCATGATTAAAGTGATGTTCAGTGTACCAAATTGAATTCCAATTATTAGAATCACAATAAACTGCAATCTCTCTTGCTTCTTCTAAAATCCGATCGTATGGTTTTTTGTTCCAATTTGTACTATTACAAAAATATCCAAATTTCATCAGCGTCTCCTTCAACGACCGATCCCGCTTTCGTAATTACGATGAGTTATGTATCGCTTTGATCTAAATAGATTAAATTAACTAGTATTAGAATGCAATAATTTTAAAATAGAGTTAGTAAACTATTTGTGCTATTTTTTTGACGTTTATCTTATTTATTTGGGGAAATAACAATGAAAAGATCGAATTTTTTTCAATTTAAAAATGGAAATAAAGTTTCTTTGCCATTTAGTAATCAAGAATATGAAAATCGTCTTATTGGTTTAAGAAAAATAATTTCAGAAAATAATCTTGATGCAGTTATTTTAACTTCGATGCAAAATGTCGCTTACTATTCTGGCTTTTTGTATTGTTCTTTTGGAAGGCCTTATTCTTGCATAGTTACAGAAAAAAAAAATGTTGTTGTTTCAGCAAACATTGACGCAGGTCAACCAAATCGCAGATGCTATGGAGAAAATCTTATTTATAGTGATTGGGAAAGAGATAATTATTTAAAAGCAATAGTTTCACTAGTTAAAAAAGTTAAAAAAATCGGTATAGAAAAAGATCATTTAACTGTTGAACGTTATCAAAATTTAAAAGATGCACTTGGTGCTCCTGAAATGGTTGATATATCACCATTCACAATGCAGCAGAGAATGATTAAATCTAATGAAGAAATTGTTTTAATAAAAAGTGGAGCAAAAATTGCTGATATAGGAGGAGAAGCTATTGTTAAAGAAATTAAAGCTGGAGTTTCTGAAATTGAAATTGCTATGATTGCACGAGATGCAATGGAAAAGGCTATTGCAAAATATCATCCGGATTCAGAACTTAGAGATACTTGGGTTTGGTTTCAGTCAGGTATTAATACCGATGGAGCACATAATCCCGTTACTACAAGAAAACTTAAGCGAGGCGATATTCTTTCACTAAATACTTTTCCTATGATTTCCGGATATTATACTGCGCTTGAAAGAACTCTTTTCGTTGAAGAAATTGACGACGCATCACTTAAAGCTTGGGAAGCAAATGTAAAAGTTCACCGCCATGGACTTAAACTTATTAAACCAGGAATTAAATGTTCAGAAATAACAGCGGAGCTAAATAATTTATTTTCAGAACTGGGTTATCTTCATAGACGAACCTTTGGTTATGGGCATTCATTTGGAGTCTTGAGTCATTACTACGGTAGAGAAGGAAGGTTAGAGCTTCGTGAAGATATAGAAACAACATTAAAACCAAATATGGTGGTTTCAATGGAACCAATGATTATGATTCCCCAAGGAGAGCCTGGGGCAGGAGGTTACCGTGAGCACGATATACTGATCGTAAAAGAAAATAGTGCTGAAAATATTACAAAATTTCCTTTTGGTCCTAAACATAACATAATAAAATAAATTATGTATATACGAATATAAAAAAATAAAGATAATCAATTTGAATATGAAAAAAGAAATTACATATGAGGACTACAGCAAAATTCAGATTTTAGTTGGAACAGTGTTGAAGGTATCTAAAAATGAAAAAGCACGAAAACCTTCATTAGTAATAGAAGTTGATTTTGGATCTGAGATTGGTGTTAGAAAATCATCGGCACAAATTACCCATTATTATAATTCTGATAATTTAGTAGGCAAACAGGTTATTGGAGTTTGTAACTTTCCAAAAAAAAATATTGCGGGTATTGTTTCTGAGGCATTGATATTAGGAGCCATTGAGAAAGATGGCAAGGTAGTTTTAGTTCATCCTTCTCAAAAAACTGAAAACGGCCTTGAAATAGCTTAATGTACAATCAGTTTCTGCCACTAGTTTTATTTGGTATTGCTACAGCTTTTACACCAGGCCCGAATAATATTATGTCATCATATTCTGGTTTTAATTTTGGTTTTAAAAAAACTATTCCTTTAATGCTCGGAGTCACTTTTGGATGGACAACTATGTTAACTCTAATGTCTTCGGGGTTGATTATCATTTTTCAAAAATACATATTTTTACAAAATGCAATAAAGATCTTAGGAACAATTTTTTTGATTTACCTAGCTTACAAAATTGCTTTTAGCTCTGTAAATAGTTCAGATAATATAAAGAAACCTGTAACTTTTTTTGATACATTTTTATTTCAATTTATAAACCCAAAAGGTGTTATGGTTGCAATGATCGCGGTTTCGACCTTTATCGATGTACAGAATAACTATCTAAGAGACGCATTGATTGTAATAATAACTTATTTTTTTATGGCTGTTTTTAGCGTCAGTTCATGGTGTCTATTAGGAAAATATCTGAGAAATTTTGCTACAAGCGAAACCTTTATCAAGAAATTTAACTATACCATGTCTTTTTTGCTTATCGTTTGTGTTATTATGTTTTATGTATAGCGCATGAAATTTAATAGTAAAAATTCTTTTAAATCTTTAAATACTATTTCTTCTTCAGGAAAAGAATACAAGATTTTCAATTTAAAAAATGCAGAAAAAAATGGATTAGATGGTATTTCAAGATTACCTAAATCTTTAAAAGTTTTACTAGAAAATTTATTACGATACGAAGATGATATAACAGTCAATAAAAAACAAATTTTAGCTATTAAGGATTGGTTGAAAGATAAAAAATCCAATACTGAAATTGCTTACAGACCAGCTCGTACACTATTACAAGATTATACTGGAATTCCTGCAATAGCTGATTTAGCTGCAATGCGAGATGCAGTAAAATTAAAGAATAAGGATCCAAAAAAAATTAATCCACTCTCTACTGTAGATCTTGTTATCGATCATTCAGTAATGGTGGATGAATACGCATCTGACAAATCATTTGAAAAAAATGTTGAAAGAGAATTTTCAAGAAACGGAGAAAGATATTCTTTTTTAAAATGGGGCCAAAAAGCTTTTGATAATTTTAGAGTAGTTCCTCCAGGAACAGGTATTTGTCATCAAGTAAATTTAGAATATTTAGCAAAAGTAGTTTGGTCATCTAAAAGTGGAAATGATTTTTATGCTTATCCAGATACACTGGTTGGAACAGACAGTCATACTACAATGGTAAATGCTTTATCTGTTTTAGGCTGGGGTGTAGGAGGTATTGAAGCAGAAGCTGCAATGTTGGGTCAACCAATTTCAATGTTAATTCCAGAAGTAATCGGAGTTGAGATTAAAGGCAAATTATTAGAGGGCTTAACAGCAACAGATTTAGTTTTAACAATTGTTGAGATGCTTAGAAAAAAAGGTGTTGTTGGAAAATTTGTAGAATTTTATGGAGATGGGTTAAATAGTTTAACTTTAGCTGATCGAGCAACAATTGCTAATATGGCCCCAGAGTACGGAGCAACTTGTGGATTTTTTCCAGTTGACGATGAAATATTAAAATATTTAAGATTATCAGGAAGAGACAAAGAAACTATTGCTTTAGTAGAAAAATATTCAAGAGAACAAGGTTTGTGGTCTAGCAATGATGTAGAATTCACAGATAAATTATCTCTAGATTTAAATACTGTTGCACCAAGTATCTCTGGTCCTAAAAGACCTCAAGATAAAGTTTTATTGACTGAAGCTTCGCCAGCTTTTGCAAAAGTTTATAAAGAAAACACTAAAAGAGATAAAGCAATTGAGACAAAAGTAGAAGGAGCAGATTTTAAATTAAAAGATGGCGATATTGTTATTGCTGCAATTACATCTTGCACAAATACATCTAATCCAAGTGTATTAATTGGAGCTGGTTTATTAGCAAAAAAAGCCCATGAAAAAGGCTTGAGAGTAAAACCGTGGGTTAAAACTTCTTTAGCTCCAGGATCTCAAGTTGTTACCGATTATTTAGAGAAAGCTGGTTTAAATAAATATTTAGACGCACTAGGTTTTAATTTAGTAGGATATGGATGCACTACATGTATTGGAAATTCAGGACCACTTAATAGAAATATTTCAGAAGCTATAAGCAAAGAAGATTTGTACGCTGTATCAGTGTTATCTGGTAATAGAAATTTTGAAGGAAGAATTAATCCTGATGTTAAAGCAAACTATCTGGCATCTCCTCCACTAGTTGTAGCATACGCTTTAGCGGGCAACATGAATTTTGATTTATACAAAACTTCTTTAGGTAAAGATAATGAAGGAAAAGATGTTTTTTTAAAAGATATTTGGCCAAGCAATAAAGAAATCGAAGATTTAATGTTAAGTTCTGTGAACGCTGATATGTTTACTAAACGTTATTCAAATGTTTTAGAAGGACCAAAAGAATGGAGTTCAATTAACACAGTTGATAGTAGTATTTATAATTGGGAAGCAAATTCTACGTATGTAAAAAAACCACCTTTCTTTGACGATCTTCCTGATCAACCAGAAGGCTTTAAAGCGATTAATGATGCGAGAATACTGCTGTTGTTGGCAGATACTGTAACAACAGATCATATTTCACCTGCAGGAAGTATTAAAAAAGAAAGTCCGACTGGAGATTATTTTATGAAACATCAAATACAACAAAAAGATTTTAATTCATATGGGGCTCGTAGAGGAAATCACGAGGTAATGATTCGAGGGACATTTGGCAATATAAAGATAAGAAATGAAATGGCACCCGGAACAGAAGGTGGTTTTACAACATTACAACCAGATGGAAAAGTAATGAGTGTTTATGATGCAGCTATTGAATATAAAAAAAGAAAAAATGATTTAGTTGTTATTGCAGGCAAAGAATATGGAACAGGTTCATCTAGAGATTGGGCTGCAAAAGGAACAAAATTATTAGGAATAAAAGCAGTAATCGCTGAAAGTTTTGAGAGAATTCATAGATCTAATTTAGTTGGAATGGGAGTCTTACCTCTTCAATTTAAAAAAGGTTTTGATAGAAAAAAATTAAATATAACTGGTTCAGAATTAATTACCGTAGTTGATATTGACAAAGGCGTTAAACCTAGACAAGAGATATCTTGTGAAATTAAACATAAAAATGGTTCAAGCAAAACAATAAAAGTTTTATGTAGAATTGATACTGAGAATGAAGTTGAATATTATAAAAATGGTGGAATTCTTCAGTATGTTTTACGCAACATGATAAATTAATTAATGAGAAATATTACAGTTAAAGTTCATCCATCAAAAGCTAATTTAAAAAAGAAAGATCAGCTTGCTTGGAAAATAGCAGAGATTGCATCTGATAAAGCCAAAATTGATAATGATGCAGTTGAAATGGTTATCAATAGAATTATAGATAATGCCTCAGTAGCTATTGCATCTTTTAATAGGAAACCAGTTATATCAGCAAGAGAAATGGCTTTAGCTCATCTTAGAAAAAATGGAGCAACTGTTTTTGGATTAAGTCCAAAAATTAAAGTTGACTGTGAATGGGCAGCATGGGCGAATGGGACTGCTGTTAGAGAACTAGATTATCATGATACATTTTTAGCTGCAGATTATAGCCATCCTGGAGACAACATACCTCCAATATTGTCCGTAGCGCAACAATCTAAATGTAATGGCATAGATTTAATTAGAGGAATCTTAACAGGTTATGAGGTTCAAGTTAATTTAGTTAAAGGGATTTGTTTGCATGAACACAAGATTGATCATATCGCTCACCTAGGACCAAGTGTTGCTGCTGGACTTGGTAGTTTATTAAAATTAAAAACTGAAACTATTTACCAGTCTGTTCAACAAGCTTTACATACAACTATTTCGACAAGACAATCTAGAAAAGGTGAGATCTCTAGCTGGAAAGCTTTTGCTCCTGCACACGCTGGCAAACTTGCTATAGAGGCAGTTGACCGTTGTATGAGAGGCGAGGGTGCACCAAGTCCCATTTATGAAGGTGAAGACAGTGTAATAGCCTATGTTTTATCTGGACCAAAAAAAAAGTATGTTGTTCCTCTTCCAAGAATAAATGAGCCCAAAAAAGCAATTTTAGAAACTTATACAAAAGAGCATTCAGCTGAATACCAGTCGCAAGCCTTAATTGATTTGGCTAGAAGTCTAAATAGAAAAATAAAAAATTTATCAGATATTAAAAAAATTATTATAGAAACAAGTCATCATACACATTATGTAATTGGAACTGGAGCTAATGACCCTCAAAAAATGGATCCAAAAGCAAGCAGAGAAACATTAGATCATTCTATTATGTATATTTTTGCCGTTGCTCTAGAAGATGGAGCATGGCATCACGTTAAATCTTACATCCCTCAAAGAGCAAAAAGGAAAAGTACAATTAATTTGTGGCGTAAAATTTCAACTCGAGAAGATCGAAAATGGACAAAAAAATATCATGACGTTGATCCAAAAAACAAGTGTTTTGGTGGAAAGGTTATAATTAAAATGAATAATGGCTCAACAATATCAGAAGAAATTAATGTTGCAGATGCCCATCCGAGCGGGAAAAAGCCTTTTAGAAGAGAGCAATATATTGAAAAATTTAAAAGTCTTACTGAGGGATTAATTTCTGCAAAGGAAACAAAAAGATTTTTAAATTTAGCTAAAAATCTTCGATCACTCAAATCTAATGATTTAATAGGATTAAATATAGAAATGAGCTCTAAATTTAGAAGATTTAAGACCAATAAAGGTTCAATTTTTTAATATTTTAGCCTAAAAAATCTATCCTATGTTGTATTTTAGCAACATAAAAATGTTGATTTTAAAGGTTTTTTTGAATCATAGTGTATTTTGTTTATTCCTTTTGTATTGGACAAAGGATAAGAATCCAACTATGAATCATTGAGCTAGCAAGACAAAATTAAGTAAAGAAAAGGTATATACTATGAAAAAACAAATATTAACTATTATAGCTTCATTATTGCTTTTTACTTCTGCTAATGCCATTGAATTTGGTATTGGTGTAAGTGGATCGTTGGCATTAGTGGAAGCAGAGGGTACAGAAACTGAATCTTCAAATACAGGCACTGAATCATCAACAAGAGGCGCTTCTGTAGATGCAATGTCTGGAATAGGATCAGTTTTCGTAGAAGTAATGTTGGATAACGGAATAACTTTTGGAGCTGAACTTGTGCCTATGAGCGCAGATGTTTCTGATGCAACGCATTCAAGAACAGATACTTCTATAGCGACTTCTGGAGAAGGTGTTACTGGTACAAATACTAGAAAAGCCGATGCCGAAGTAGAAAACTTTGCAACTATTTACACTGAGTTTCCTATACTAGAAAACGGCATGTTCATTAAAGCAGGACTTTCTCAAATAGACATTAACACTTTAGAAACAAACCTAACTAACGGTTCTTCTTACAAGAATGATACTGTAGACGGTTATACTTTAGGAATAGGTGTTAAAGGTGAGTGGAATGGTTTTTATACTAAATTAGCCGGCGAAAGAACAGATTTTGATGACTATAAATCAACTTCTCAAACAAACACAATCACAGCTAATCTAGATGTTAATCAAATTAAGTTTTCAATAGGAAAAGCATTTTAACTATTAAACTTTATTACAAAAATTTAAAGCCCAACTTAAACAAGTTGGGCTTTTTTTTTGCTTTCATTATCAATGAAATAAAATATAAACTTAAAAAAGCATAATGTACTTAGAACAATTAATTATTTCATTTCAAATCATTCTAATTGATATTGTTATGGCCGCAGATAATGCGATCATTATAGGATTGATAGCAGCAAATTTTGCAAAAGATAATAGAAAAAAAATTATAGCTTGGGGCGTTGCAGCAGCATTCTTTTTTAGAATTATATTTGCTTTTGGAGCAAGCTATATGTTTGAATTCGCGTGGATCAAGATTCTAGGAGGAGTTTTGCTTCTTTGGATCATAAATAATTTAAGACAAGATTTTTTTGGTAAAAACAAAATTAGATCTCCGAATCTGAAATCAGATGAGGTTCAATCTTTTCATCAAGGTGTTTACAAGGTTTTAATTGCTGATTTAACATTAAGTTTTGACAATGTTTTAGGTGTCGTTGCTGCTGCAAGAGACAATTATCATTTAATGATAATTGGTTTACTTTTGTCTGTATTTCTTATTGCAACACTTGCGAGTTACTTTGCAGATTATATTAAAAAACATCAATGGCTTGGATATATCGGGTTATTCGTTATTTTAGTTATTGCTATCCAATTAATCATAGGTGGTTTAGTAAATATGGAAGTGCTTGCTATAAATGAAAAATACAAGTTTTTATTTAGCATATAATAGATTTTTGTATTTTCAAAAATGATTAACAAAAACTATCCAATACATATTTCAAGAAAACAAATTTTTTTATTATCTGTTCCTATTTTTTTTTCAAATCTAGCGATTCCTTTAGTAGGCATAATTGACACGGGTTTAATGGGCAACTTAGGACAGAGCAAATTTTTGGCAGCAACAAGTATTGCCACTTCAGTTATGACTATGATGATCTGGAGTTTTGGTTTTTTAAGGATGGGAACAGTAGGAATTGTTGCTCAATTATTTGCCAAAAGTGATTATAGAGAAATTGCAAAAACATTATTAAGAAATTTTTTGATAGCTATTGTAATAGCTATGGTTATCATTTTATTTAAACCTATTATAATAGGTTTAACTGAAAATTTCTTTTCTACGTCAATTGAAACTCAAGAGTTAATAAAAACCTATATATCTGTAAGGGTGCTTTCTGTACCCGCAGAATTTATTATCTATATTTTAGTTGGATTCTATTTAGGTATTCAAAAAACTAACATATCAAGTTTATTAGTAATTGTTTTGTCTGCTTTGAATATAGTTTTTAGTTCTTTCTTTGTGCTATCTTTAAATTTAAATGTATTTGGTGTTGCTCTAGGAACTTTAATAGCAAGTTATATAACAGCAATTATATTTTCTTTATTTACATACAATTTTATACTTAAGAAATTTCAAATAATTCCAACATTTAAGAGATTAATAGTTCCTTCTAAACTTTTAAAATTATTCACTATTAATTTTGATATTTTTATAAGGACAGTAGTCCTTACATTTTCATTTCTTTGGATTTCTTATCTTGGATCTAAGTTAGGCGAAGATTATTTGGCCGTTAATACAATTTTGATGCAATTTATAGTTTTAGCAGCTTTTTTTCTTGATGCTTATGCTTTTTCTACAGAAGGAGTCGTAGGGTTCACTATTGGCAGGAGAAATAAAAAATCTTTCTTATTAGCTGTTAAGAATTCAATACAGTTAAGTTTTTTTACAGCTTTGATTATTTCTATATTCTACTTATTTTTTTTTAAACAAATTATTAATATTATTACTGACATAGATATTCTTAGATTTATTTCTTATAAGCATGCTATTTGGATCATTATTATTCCGCCAATTGCTTCATTTTGTTATCAGCTAGATGGAATATTTATTGGAGCTTCACAAACTAAAGAAATGAGAAATGGAATGATTGTTTCAGTTGTTTCTTTTATAGTTATATCTATATATTTAACACAATATTTCGGCAATCATGGCTTATGGTTTTCATTCCTCTTATTTACTCTATTTAGATCACTTACTTTAAATTTTTTTTTTAATAAAATTTTAAATAAATTCTAAGATTCTTCTTGATTTTTATCAAAGCAACTAGTCAAATAACAAAATTAATACATTTCATAGGAGGGAAAATGAAAATATTAAAAAAGATTGGTGTAATAGTAACATCTTTACTTATTAGTGCAGGGGCTGCTAATGCAGAGACATGGAATATGGCTTTAGCTTATGGAGCTAGCAATTTTCATTCAGCAAACGCTACTGAATTTGCAAACGCTGTTACTAAAAAGTCAGGTGGAAAACTTACGATTAAAACTCACCCAGGAGGATCATTGTTCAAAGGTGGAGCTATCTTAAGAGCTGTACAAACTGGACAAACACAAATCGGTGAAAGATTTATGTCTGCTCACGGAAGCTTTGATCCATTGTTAGAAGTGGATTCAATTCCTTTCGTTGCACAAACTTATTCTGATGCACAGAAACTTTATAAGGCTTCAAAACCAGAATTGGTAAAAGGGCTTGATGAAAAAGGATTAGTTTTCCTTTACGCAGTTCCTTGGCCAGCGCAAGGGTTATATAGTAAAAAAGCTATTAACTCTGTGAGCGATCTTAAAGGTCTTAAGTTTAGAGCTTATAACTCTGCAACAATTAGGATTGCAGAATTAACTGGTATGAAACCGACTAAGTTAGAAGCAGTTGCAATCAGCCAAGCATTTTCGACTGGAATGGTTGAAAGCATGATTACTTCACCAACAACTGGTAAAAACAGTAAAATTTGGGAAAATGGTGTTAAATATTTTTATGATATTGCAGCGTGGTTTCCAAAAAATATGGTTGTAGTAAACAAAGATGCTTGGAACAAACTTGATAGTGCTACTCAAAAATTGGTCATGAAACAAGCAGCTGTAGCTGAAAGAAAAGGTTGGGCTTTATCTAAAAAAGGTAATGTTGCAGATAAAAAAGCATTAGCTGCTGCTGGCATGGTAGTTGGTAAAGTAAATTCAGCTTTACAAAGTCATTTTGAAAAAACTGGTGCTACTATGGCTAAAGAGTGGGCAGATAGAGCGGGTTCAAGAGGACAAGCTGTTTTATCAGCATATAAATAAATTTTATTTATTTAAAAAGGCCGTATAATAGATACGGCCTTTTATGCTTTGTAAGATAGATAAATTTTTAAACTCTCTTTATAGATATTCAGGATACATTGCGTCTTTTTTCTTAATTCTTATATTAGTTTTTATAGTCACAGGAATAGCGTCTAGAATTTTTGGATTTTATATTCGTGGTTTAACAGAATATTCAGGCTATAGTTTAGCAACAGCTTCTTTTTTAGCTCTTGCCTATACATTTAATGAGAATGGTCATATCAGAATAACTTTGTTTTTGGAAAAAGCTAAAGGAGGGTTATTAAGATTTTTAACTATTTGGTCCTTAGCCATTTCCACATTTTTTTCAGGTTTTTTGGCTTTTTATTTTATCAAAATGTGGTTTGTGTCTATTCAGCTCGCAGAAAGAAGCCAAGGCGCAGATGAAATTTTACTTTGGATACCTCAAACTGGAGTTGCTATAGGTGCCATAATATTTTTTGTCTGTATTCTGCATAATTTTTTAAAATTATTTATTAAAAAACAAAATGATTGAAGTTTATTTAACAATATTTTTTATCAGCATCTTGTTGATATTCCTTGGAACAGGTGTTTGGGTTGGAATCAGCATGATTGGAGTTTCAACTATAGGAATGTTGATGTTTACATCGAGGCCTGTTGGAGATGCGATGGCCACAACAATGTGGAGTATGGGTTCATCCTGGTCGTTAACAGCTCTACCTCTTTTTGTTTGGATGGGTGAAATTTTATTTAGAACAAAATTATCCGAGAATTTATTTAAAGGCTTATCACCTTGGCTAGCAAGATTACCTGGAGGTTTAATTCATGTTAACGTTTTAGGCTGCGCTATTTTTGCAGCAATTTCTGGATCTTCAGCAGCTACTGTTGCAACGGTTGGAAAAATGTCCATACCAGAACTTAGAAAAAGAAATTATCCTGAAAGTTTTCTTTTGGGAACTTTAGCGGGATCTGGAACCTTAGGTCTTTTAATTCCACCGTCCATTATTTTAATTATTTACGGAGTCACTGTTGAAGAATCTATTGCAAAACTTTTTATTGCAGGGGTTATTCCAGGAATTGTATTAGCTCTTTTATTTATGGTTTACGTCATTAGTTGGTCCATCAAGAATAAAGAAATTATGCCAATAATAAGTGAAGATTTTTCTTTTTTAGAAAAAGTAAAACAATCTGGACAATTATTGCCTGTTGTTCTTTTAATATTTTCAGTAATTGGATCTATTTATTCTGGCATTGCAACAGCTACCGAAGCAGCCTCTCTTGGAGTTTTAGGTGCGCTGGCATTATCTTATTTTCAAAAAAGTTTAACAAAAGAATCTTTTAAAAAATCATTATTAGGAGCAACAAAAACATCTTGTATGATTGCTTTTATACTAGCAGGATCTTCTTTTTTAACCTTGGCAATGGCATTTACTGGTCTTCCAAACAATTTAGCAGTTTTTATTAACACACTTCAGTTATCTCCATACATGTTGCTTCTAGTCTTAACCATTTTTTATATAATTCTTGGTATGTTTTTAGACGGGATATCCGCTGTAGTTTTAACCATGGCAATTATTGAACCTATGATACGTCAAGCAGGATTTGATATGATTTGGTTTGGTATTTATTTAGTTATAGTTGTTGAAATGGCTCAGATTACTCCACCGGTTGGATTTAATTTATTTGTTCTTCAAGGAATGGCAGAAAAAGACATGGGATTTATTGCAAGAAGCGCTTTTCCACTTTTTCTTTTAATGATTTTGGCTGTAATTATAATTGTAGCTTTTCCGCAGTTAGCTCTTTGGTTGCCTGAAAAAATGATTCAGACTCTTAATTAAATAAATTTTTTTAATTGATTTAATGTTTTTAAAGTCACACCAGTTTCCAAAAGACCATCTTTAATTTTTTTTGCAGTACTTACTGCGCTTTTTCCATCGCCATGAACACATATTGAATCAATTTCACATGGAATTTGTTTTCCAGAAAAACAATTTATTGCTTGGTTTTTTACCATTTTAACAACATGATTCTTTGCAACTTCAGGATCTACAATTAATGCATTTGATTTTGACCTAGAAACTAAATTACCATTGTCTTCATAATTTCTATCAGCAAATATTTCGGCTGCTACTTTCATATTGAGTTTTTTTCCTGCTTTTTCCATCTCAGACCCTGTTGGAACTAAAAAAATTAAATCTTTGTTTGCTTGCATAATTGATTTAGCAATAACATTAGCTAATTCAAAATTTTCACATGCCATATTATTTAAGGCACCATGCGGTTTAACATGAGTTACTTTCATAGAATTTTTTTCTGCAATTTCAGCTAAAATATTAATTTGATCAATAATTAACTTAGTAATATCTTTTGGAGGTAAATTCAGTCTCTTTCGCCCAAAGTTTTCTGGATCATTAAAGGAAGGATGAGCTCCGATACTTACACCATTTTTTTTAGAAATCTCTACCGTTTTCTTCATGGTAGGTTCATCACCGGCATGATAACCGCAAGCAACATTCGCTGAGTTAACTATATCTAATAACAAAGGGTCATTTTCTGTAGAGCAAAACTTTGAAGTTTCTCCAAGATCGCAATTAATATTAATTTCCATATTTTAAACCATTATATAATATCTATTATAACAACTTATGTTAAAAAAAATAAGCAATATCGGAGACTGTGGAATCACATGTGATTTTGGTGATGAGGTTGATAAAAAAACCAATAAAGAAGTAATTAAGCTTTTTAATTTTATACAGGAATCTGTAAAAAATAAAAAAATCAAAGGGATTTTAAACTACACACCTTCTTATAATAAATTGATTATCAATTTTGATTTAGGAGAGGTAAAATCTGGAGAAGTAATAGAATTTATTAAAAGTAACGATTACTCTAAAACAGTTTTTTCTGAGAAAAGCAAACTTGTAGAAATTCCAATATGTTACGATGAAGAATTTGCTTTAGATATAAAGAGATTAGAAAAAAAAACTAAATTAAATTTTAATGAAATAGTAAAAGAACACCTGAATACAGATTTTTTTGTTTATATGATTGGGTTTGTTCCTGGCCAACCTTTTCTTGGAGATTTAAAAAAAAATTTATACCACGATCGATTAGATACACCTCGAGTGAAAATTAACAAAGGGTCAGTTGGTATAGTAGAGAAATTTTGTACTATCTATACTTTTGAAAGTCCTGGCGGCTGGAATATTATTGGAAAAACTCCATTAAATTTATTTAACATTAAAAAAAGAGAAGCAAGCATGCTTTCGCCTGGAGATTCAGTAAAATTTAAATCTGTAAACAAAAAGGATTTGTTAACTTTTAAAAATGAGTAACTATTTTAAAATATTAAGACCTGGTATTAATTCCACCTTTCAAGATCTAGGAAGATTTGGTTTACAGCACCTTGGAATAGCACCAAGCGGATGTATGGACAGATCTTTGTTTGCTCTTTCAAATAAATTAGTTGGAAACAAAATTTCAGAAGGTGCTTTAGAATTTGCCTACCAAGGACCATTACTTGAGCTCGTAGGAGAATCTGCTTTTGTAGCTGTATCAGGAAAAGTTAATTTTAATATCATTAATAAGAATAATGAAATAAAGCAAGGTGTACTCAATGAAAGTTTTATTTTGTCTAACGGTGATAAAATCGATATTCTCTCAACAATAAATTCTGTTTATGGTTATCTTTCAATTTTTGGAGGTTTTCAGTTAGACGAAACAAAAGGAAGTATTTCTACTCTTGTAAGAGCAAAAATTGGCCCAAACAATGGTGACAAATTAAAGATTGATGAAAAAATATTTTTTAATACATCTAACGCAGATTTAAAAACAAAGAAGTTTGAATTTGATTTCGATAGTGACAGCACAATTAGAGTGATGCAAGGGTTGCAATTTGATTATTTTTCAAAGAAAAGCCAAGAAGATTTTTTTTCAAAAGAATATAAAGTTACTAAACTAACTGATCGAATGGGAATGAGACTAGAGGGCGAAAAGCTTGAAAATGTAATAAGCAAAAATATAAAATCAGAAGGTATTACAAAAGGATCAGTGCAGACACCGGGAGACGGTCAACCTATAATTCTTTTATCTGATCATCCAACGATTGGAGGATATCCAAAGATAGCCAATGTCATTACAGCTGACTACGATAAATTAGTTCAAAAAATACCTGGATCAAAATTAAAATTCAAACTGGTTGATCTAAGTGTGGCAGAAAGCGCATTTCAAGATTATATTAAAAAACTTAACTTTTTTTAAATGCAATTTATATACAAAATACCAGGTTATATACTTATATTGTTTGGTGGCTTTTGCTTAAGCTGGGGAGGTTTTATTGTAAGATTATTTGAAACTTCAAATGCTTGGGAAATTTTATTATTAAGATCTATTTTCTTTTTTATAGGAGTTTCTGTTTTTTTATTTCTAATTTACAAAAAAGATACTGTTAAAATTATAAAAAATGCAGGGTTTCTTGGGTTACTAGGTGGCTTTGTAATGTCTTTTAGTTATGCTGCTTTTGTATTTGCCATGACGAATACAACTGTAGCTAACGTTCTTTTTATAATAAGCACGCAGACAATTTTTTTAGCAATATTTGGTTTTTTTTTTCTTAAAGAAAAAGTTTCATTAATAGGTTTTCTTTCAATCGTTTTAGCTATGTCTGGTGTCGGTGTAATGATTGGAGATGCAATATCTACAGGCACTTTGTTTGGTAATCTTATAGCTTTGATTCTACCAATTAGTTTTTCAACACTAATAATGATAGTAAGAAAAAATCCTAATTTAGATATGGTTCCGATTATTTGGCATGCTTCTATTTTTTCAATCATTTATGGAGCGATAATGTCTCAGTCATTTCATTTTTCGAATAATGATATTTTAATGGGATTTTTTTTAGGAGTTCCTCAACTAGCTTTGGGTTTTATTTGTATAACTATTGGTTCAAAAACAACACGATCAGTGACTATTGGCTTATTGATGTTGACAGAAACAACATTTGGCCCTCTTTGGGTATGGATTTTTCTAAATGAAATTCCACCTTTGAGCGTGTTGATTGGGGGTATGATTATTATTTTTGCAATAATCGTTAAAAGTTTTGATAAAAACAAGCCATTAAAAGTTTAATTAAATTTGACTTTCTACTTCATTTAAAGGAGAATCTTGTTGTAACGGGAGAGACTAATTTATTTAGCGCCGAAGGAGCAACTACCCTAGAAACTCTCAGGCAAAAGGACCGTTGCCGTAATAACTCTGGAAAGTAGGCATTAGCCTCACCGAAGGATTAAATCTCTCAGGTAAATGGACAGATAGGGGTTGGCTAAGAGTTATTATGGAAGTACAAAAAACAGCTTTATATAAAATTCACAAAAACCTTGGAGCTAAATTTGCTCCTTTCGCTGGTTATGAAATGCCAATTCAATATTCCGACGGAATAGTTAAAGAGCATATTTCAACAAGAACATACGCTGGATTTTTTGATGTATCACATATGGGTCAGTTTTATATAGAAGGAGGATCATCGCTTGACGAAGCGTTAGAAAAAATAATTCCAGCAGATTTAAAAAATTTAAATATTAATCAGTCAAAATATTCTTTTTTATTAAATTTAGAAGGTGGAATAATAGATGATCTTATTATTACCAGACGGAAAAATGGATTTTATATTGTATTAAATGCAGCATGCAAAGATAATGATATAAAACATATTTCGAAGAATTTAAGCGAAGATCATAAATTTTATCTATGCTCCAAAACTTCGCTTATAGCTGTACAAGGTCCAAAATCTTCAGAAATTTTAGAAAAAAAAATAAGAAGAATTAGTAATCTTAAATTTATGTATGGTAATTTTTTTGAATTTGAAGGTGAAAAATTGTACGCAACACGTTCTGGATATACTGGAGAAGATGGTTTTGAAATATCAGTACCAAACAATAAAGTGGAAAATTTTATTAAATATTTAATTGAGAATAAAGTTAAACCAGTTGGTTTGGGAGCAAGAGATACACTGAGATTAGAAGCTGGTTTATGTCTCTACGGACACGACCTTAACGAAAAAATAAATCCGATTGAAGCTAATTTAAAATGGGCAATTGCAAAAACAAGAAGAGAAACAGGAGGTTTCAATGGATGGGAGAAAATAAAAGAAAATCTTGAAGAAGGCACTTCGAGAATTAGAGTTGGAATATTACCAGAGGGAAAAATAATAGCGAGAGAAGGAACAAAAATTTTTTCTACTAATGACGAAGAGATTGGAACAATAACTAGCGGTACTTTTGGTCCAAGTGTAAATGCTCCGGTTGCGATGGGTTATATAGACCCAAAATTTTCTGAAATTGGAGCCAATATTAAACTAGAAGTTAGAGGCAAAAAACATAACGCACAAGTCTCTAAACTTCCTTTTTATAAAAAAAGCTATGTAAAATAAGAAAGGTAAATTATGAGTGAAAAAAAGTTCTCAAAAAAACATGAATGGGTGGAATTAAACGGTGATATTGCAACAGTTGGTATTACTAAGCATGCTACAGAAATGTTAGGAGATATAGTTTTTGTGGAAATCCCAGAAAGCGGAAAGTCAGTGGATAAAGATAGCCAAGCAGCCGTTGTTGAGTCAACTAAAGCTGCAAGTGATGTTTATTCACCAATTTCTGGAGATATTACAGAAGGAAACAAATCAATTGTTGATGACCCTTCAAGCGTTAACTCTGATCCAGAAAAAGGAGGCTGGTTCTTTAAGATTAAAATAAAAGATAAATCAGAATTTGATTCTTTAATGAACAAATCAGATTATGAAAAATTTGCAAAGGAAAATCAAAATTAGATGCTAAAGAATGCTCAGAAAGATTTTATACAAAGGCATATAGGACCTTCCAAAGAAGAACAGAAAGCTATGCTTAAAGAATTGGGATATAATAGTTTAGACGATCTGATTGCCAAAACAGTCCCAAAAAAAATTCTTTCAAAGGAAAGCCTAAGCATTGGTGACCCAAATTCAGAATACAAAGCACTTAGAAAATTAAGAGATATCTCTCAAAAGAATAAAATTTATTCAAATTTTATGGGAATGGGATATTATGGAAATTATACCCCATATGTAATACTAAGAAATATTTTAGAAAACCCAGGTTGGTATACTTCTTATACCCCGTATCAACCCGAAGTAGCGCAAGGAAGACTTGAGATGCTATTAAATTTTCAGCAGATGGTGATTGATTTCACAGGCATGGATATTGCGAATGCATCTCTTTTAGATGAGGGTACAGCTGCAGCAGAAGCTATGGGTTTAAGTTATAGAATTTGTAAAAGTGACACAAAAAAAGTCTTTGTCTCGAAAAATTGTCACCCTCAAACTATTAATGTGATTAAAACAAGAGCTGAGCCATTGGGTTTAAAAATAATAGTAGGAGATGAAGAGAAAGATATTAATGAGAATATTGTTTGTGGGATTATACAATACCCAGGAACTTTAGGAGATATAAAGGATCCTAGCGAATCTATTAGCAAAATACACAAACAGAATGGAAAAGCAGTATTGGTTTGTGATTTATTGGCTCTTGCTAAAATTAAAACACCTGCCGAATTAGGAGCTGATATAGCAGTGGGAAGCGCTCAACGTTTTGGAATTCCAATGGGTTATGGAGGCCCTCATGCCGCGTTCTTTGCTGCTAAAGACGAATATAAACGGTCAATGCCAGGAAGAATAGTTGGTGTTTCAGTAGATAGACATGGTAACAAAGCTTACAGATTGTCTCTACAAACAAGAGAGCAACATATAAGAAGAGATAAAGCCACAAGCAATATTTGTACCGCTCAGGCTTTGCTCGCAATAGTTTCAGCTGCCTATGCCGTATATCACGGTCCAAAAGGAATTAAAAAAATAGCAGACACTGTTTCACAATTGGCTAAAAATTTTGCGGATAAATTAAAACAGTCTGGTTATGAGCTTTATTCAAATTATTTTTTTGATACTGTTACTATAAAAACATTAGATAAAACAGATAAAATTTATAAAAATGCATTACGTCAACAAGTAAATATCAGAAAAGTAAATTCTGAAATGCTCGCAGTTTCTTTTGATGAAAGAAAAAATCTTTATAGAGCTAATCAATTATTAAAAATTTTTAATTGTTCAGAAACGATTAAAGAAACGACTAAGGAAACGACGAATAAAAGCTTATCTAACCTGCCAAAAACTTTATTAAGAACCTCAACATATTTAGATCATCCAGTTTTTAATAGTTATCATTCCGAGACAGAAATGCTTAGATATTTAAAAAAATTAGAAGATTCTGATATTGCACTAAATAGATCAATGATAGCTCTAGGTTCATGCACAATGAAATTGAATTCAGTTTCCGAAATGATACCTGTAACATGGAAAGAATTTTCACATCCACATCCATATTCCCCCATTGAACAAATGGATGGCTACAGAGAATTATTCACTGATTTAAAAAATTGGTTAAGAACAATAACGGGTTTTTCTGGCGTTTCTTTGCAGCCAAATGCTGGAGCCCAAGGAGAATTTGCTGGCTTAATGGTTATTAGAAAGTTTCATGAAAAAAATGGTCAAAAAAAAAGAAATGTTTGTTTAATACCAAGTTCTGCGCATGGAACTAATCCAGCTAGCGCACAAATGGCCGGTATGAAAATTGTTGTTGTTAATTGCGACTCATATGGAAATGTAGATTATGAAGATTTAAAGAAAAAGGCCGAAGAATACTCAGATACTTTGTCTGCACTAATGGTAACTTATCCGTCAACTCACGGAGTTTTTGAGGAAAAAATAACGGATATTTGTGATTTAATTCACAAACATGGTGGTCAAGTTTATATGGACGGGGCAAATCTAAATGCATTAGTTGGCATTGCAAAACCAGGAAATTTTGGTCCCGATATTTGCCATATCAATTTACATAAAACATTTTGTATACCTCATGGCGGAGGAGGACCAGGAATGGGACCAATTGGGTGCAAAAAACATTTAGAAATTTACTTACCAAATCATCCTATAATAAGTGACTGTGGGCCAGCAACTGGAATAGGTGCGGTTTCAGCAGCACCTTGGGGAAGCTCAAGCATTCTTTCCATATCGTGGATGTATATTAAAATGATGGGTTCCGAGGGTTTGAAACTCGCTACTCAGAATGCAATTTTAAATGCTAATTATATAGCAAATAAACTTAAAGATCATTTTTCCATTTTATATAAAGGAACAAATGGAAATGTAGCTCACGAATGTATTATAGATATTAGAAAAATTAAAACGGAAACAGGAATAACGGAGGAGGATATTGCAAAAAGATTAATAGATTTTGGTTTTCACGCACCTACAATGTCTTGGCCTGTTCCAGGAACAATCATGATAGAGCCGACCGAAAGCGAAAGTCTATCTGAAATCAATCGGTTTTGTGAAACGCTAGTAAAGATTAAAGAAGAAATTAACAAAGTAAAAAGTGGAGAATTTGATAAGATTGATAATCCTTTAAAGAATGCGCCTCACACTCATGTAGAGCTTGCTGCCAACGAATGGAAACATAAATATACTAGAGAAACTGCTGCATATCCTTCTGCAATTTTAAAATCTTATAAATATTGGCCTCCAGTCGCTAGAGTAGACAATGTTTATGGGGATAAAAATCTTGTCTGTTCTTGTCCTTCAATGGATGAGTATAAAGAAACAGCAGCTTAAATATTTAGATGAATAACAAATATTTGTTTTTAGGATTAATAAAATTAGTTTTTTACTAATGATACCCTATTTGCTATGGTGTTCTTATTGCTTTAATACTTAATGGAACTATCTTTTACTTAAATTAGTTATGGACGATATTGTTATAATTGGCGGTGGAATAATAGGAGCCGCTACAGCTTATTTCTTATCCAAAGAAGGAAGAAAAGTTAAAGTTATAGAGAAGGATCCAACTTATAAAACAGCATCATTTCCTTTATCCCTTGGTGGTTTCAGAAGACAATTTTTTCAAAAGGAGAATATTTTGTTAGGAAAATTTGCAAGAGAATTTATTTTTCAAATTCCTGAATTATTAAAGACAGAAAAAAATCCAAACCCTACAGCGAGCATGGTTCCAAACGGATATTTGTTAATGTTTGGACCGGAGCATGCAGAAGAACAATATAAAGCATTAGAGAATCATAAAGCATGTGAAGCTGGGACAAAAAATATTAAAGGCTCAGAGTTATCAGAAATATTTCCCTACGTAAGTAATAAAGGAATTGAAACTGCAACTTTTACAGATAACAAAAGCGAAGGATGGATTGACCCGTTTATGTTTCATGGTGCGCTTAAAAGTAAAGCCATTGAACTTGGTGCTGAATTTATAAAAGGTGAAGTAAAAAGTATTTCAGAAATTAAAGCTAAGATTATTGTTTCAGCAGCTGGTTGTTGGACTAAAGAACTATTAGATGATATTCCGGTAGTTCCACAAAAACATACAATCTTTAGAGTCAAGTGTCCAAAACATATTTCAGAAATGCCTTTAATGGGAGATCTCACAACAGGCGTTTATTGGAGACCGGAAGGAAAGGAATATTTAGCCGGATCACCAAATTCAGTATTTGATTCAAAAGATTTAGAGCCTGCATGGAATGATTTTGAAGAATTAGTTTGGCCAGCTCTTGCAAAAAGAGTGCCAATTTTTGAAGAACTAAAACTAACAGGCGGCTGGGCAGGTTATTATGATTGCAACAAGCTAGACAATAATGCTGTTGTTGGAAAACACCCAAAGTATGAAAATGTATATATGGCTTCAGGTTTTACTGGAAGAGGTTTAATGCAAGCTCCTGGAATAGGTAGAGCTTTAACTGAATTAATTACAACAGGATCTTACCAGTCTATTGATTTAAAAGCTTTTGCTATAGAACGAGTATTAGAAAATAAAAAAAGGCCTGAACCTTACGTGTTGTAATTACCTAAGAATTAAAACCATTTTTTAGGATAGTTTCTTTTTAAAACAATTCTATTTATTAAAATAGACATTAAAACTATTACAATTGTTCCAGTTATTACTGGAAATAAAACAAAATCAAAAGATAAGTCCATAGACAAAGCTACCAAAGGATTAGAAGCTGCTGGAGGATGCATTATTTTTAAGTAAACCATCAAAATTACCGCAACTCCAACGGATAAACCTAGAGAGTAAAAAGAAATCCCAATAGTTTCGTTAAAGACAACTCCAACAAGTATTGACACTAAATGTCCAAAAAATATGTTTTTTGGTTGAGCTGTTTCTAAGTCATAAAGCACAAATGCAATAAAAACAGTAGCGCCAAAGGAAAACATTAACCATATTCCCGCAGAAGTTTCTAAAGTTAAAAAAGCAAGAATACTTATAACTATAGCCGCAGATATCCCTGATACAATTGGTTCTAAATTTTTTGGTATTTTCATATGTATTTTTTCTGCAATTAAGTTATATACATTTTGAAGGATAAAAAAAATGATTTCTATTTTTCTTAATAGAGTATTTAGAGCAATAAAGATCGATATTGATCTTTATGAAGAAGTAGAAAAAGATAAATCAGCTACTGTTCAAGCTGGAATAGTAGTAGTTCTATCCAGTTTAGCTGCAGGCGTTGGAGCTTTACAATTAGGTGTGTCTAATTTTTTATTAGCTCCAGCTTTATCATTATTAAGTTGGTACGTATGGGCTTATGTAATTTATTTTGTTGGTGTAAAATTACTTGGAGGCCCAAAAACAAAAAGTAATCATGGCGAATTATTAAGAACAATCGGTTTTTCTAGCGCTCCAGGTTTAATTAGAGTTTTTGGCGTTACTCCTGACTTAATGACAGTAACTTTTATTGGTTCGGCATTTTGGATGCTGGCATGTATGGTGGTAGCCGTCAAATCTGCTTTAGATTATGAAAGTTTATGGAAAGCTTTAGGCGTTGTAATTGTTGCTTGGTTATTCCAGGCATTTTTCTTATTTTTAGTAATTGTTCTTTTTAAAGGAATTTAAACAGGAAAAATAGTTTTAGATAGTTTGCAACTATCACAAATTTTATAGCCATGAGTCATTAGATTTGATCTAACGCTCTCATCTTCTTCTTTACATTCTTCACAAATATTATCAGGCAACTCTTCCATATAGAACAAAATATAACTTTTAATATCTTAAATCCATTATACAATTAAAATATGAAAAAAAAAATAATTTATATAATCTCTTTTTGTATGATTTCACAATTAGCCATAGCAGCTGCCGATAACAGCAGCTCAGATTCAGATAATTATTTAAATCAATATAAAACTGCAAAAAATTTAGTAAACCGTGGAAAGAAATTAGAGTCTAAAGGTAAAACTGAAAAAGCTTTAAAATTATATAATTCAGCATATAAAAAACTTTTGGAAGCTAATAAAAAATCAAATAGAAATCCTGATATTTTAAATTATCTTGGTTTTACATTAAGAAAAGCTGGCAAGTATGATCAAGCAGAACAATATTATCTTCAAGGTTTAAAAATTAAGCCTAATCATAAAGGAATTAATGAATATTTGGGTGAACTTTATATTAAAACAAAAAGAATAGATAAAGCCAAAGAAAGACTTGCAGTTTTAAAGAATTGCAACTGTGAAGAATATGAAGAGCTGAAAGAGCTTATTGATAATAATTAAGAAAAATTTATTTTATAATTTTGTAGGATTTGGTTGACCTTTATAAACTTTTTCTGGATCGAATTTTTTTTCTTTTTCTTTAAATTCAAGCTTAATTTCCTCTGTGTTTTTAATAGGTCCTAATGGGATTGATCTATAAAAACATGATTTATACCCTACATGACAACTCGCACCATCTCCTATATCTACCGACATCCATAAAGCGTCTTGATCGTCATCTATTCTAATATCTATAACTTTTTGAACAAAACCACTTGTTTTACCTTTTTGCCATAAGGTATTTCTAGATCTACTCCAATAAAAAGCTTCTTTTTTTTCAATTGTTTTTTTTAAAGCCTCTTCATTCATGTAACCATGCATTAGAACATCTCCCGATTTGTGATCAGTAGTAGTTACCGGAATAAGACCATTTTTATCAAATTTTGGTGATAGCAATTTTCCTTCTTCTACCTCAAAAATGCTTTCTCTTTTTTTAAACATGGGCGTAAAATAATGAAAAAAAGACAAAATAGCAATTTGCATTAATGAATTATGTACTATAAAAATGAGCGCTATATGAAATTAGTTAAAGACCTAGATAAAACGCCATCAAAAAAATCAGAAGTTACTGATAAACAGGCTGAAGAAGCTTTTGAAACAATAATATCATGGATTGGAGAAAACCCAAAAAGAGAAGGTTTATTGGAGACCCCAAAAAGAGTTGTTAAGGCATTCAAGGAATACTTCAAAGGATACAATGAGGATCCTAATAAAGAATTAATAAAAACATTTGGAGATGTTGAGAATTACGATGACATGGTAGTTCAAAAAGATATTACCTTAGAAAGTCATTGCGAACACCATATGGCACCTATTATAGGTGTTGCTCATGTAGCGTATATTCCTAATAAAAAAATTGTTGGTCTTAGTAAATTAGCTAGAACTGTTGAAATTTTTTCAAAAAGACTACAAACACAAGAAAGACTCACAATGCAAATAGCAAAAACTTTAATGAGTGCTTTAGACGCAAAAGGAGTTGCTGTAACAATTGACGCTACACATCAATGCATGACGACGAGAGGAATTAGGAAAGAAAAAGCCACAACTGTAACAAATTATTTTTTAGGTTCTTTTAAAGAAGATCTAAGTTTTCAGAATAGATATTTAAGATACATAGCAAAATAAATGTCAGAGAAGTTTAAAGCTATTGTAATAGACAATCAAAATGAAAAATTTTCTAGAGATATTAAAGAACTTGATACGAGCGCATTAAAAGATGGAAACGTATTAGTCAAAGTAGATTATTCAAGTTTAAATTATAAAGATGCATTGATCTTAAACAATGGTGGAAAAATTGTAAGAAAATTCCCTTTTGTTCCTGGTATAGATTTTTCTGGAACTGTTGTTGAAAGTGAAGATGACAAATTTAATAAAGGTGAGAATATTATTTTGACAGGATTTAGAGTTGGTGAATCTTATTTTGGAGGTTTTTCGCAATATGCAAAAGTTGACTCAAATTTTTTAATTAAAACACCAAAAGAATTAGACAGCCATAAATCTATGATGCTAGGCACAGCAGGATTCACTGCTTTGCTTTGCGCGTTCGCAGTAAAAGCTAAGGAAGAATTATTGATGGGAGAAAAAGTAAAAGATGTACTTGTTACAGGAGCCACAGGTGGAGTAGGCAGTATAGCAGTTATGGTTTTATCGAAGATGGGATATGATGTTCATGCAGTAACAGGAAAAAAAGATAAAAATGATTATCTTAAAGATCTTGGCGCAAAAAATATTATTGATAGAAAAGAATTTGAAGGCGAAAATAAATTATTAGAAAAAGGTATTTGGGATGGGGTGGTCGATACGGTTGGCGGCGCTGCTTTAACTAAAATTTTTGCTCAAACTAAACCAGGTGGAATTGTAGCGGCTTGTGGTAATGCAGGTGGAATAAAGATTAACACTACGGTGATGCCATTTATTATTAGAGGAGTAAAACTTTGGGGAATCGATTCTTCAGGCTCTTCAATTAAAAGAAGAGAATTTATTTGGAACGAAGCCTCTAAATTAGTTGATTTTGCTAAACTTAAATCATTAACAAAAGAACTGTCATTTAATGAGCTTTTAGAAACTTATCCTAAATTATTAAAAGGTGAGTATTTTGGAAGAGCTATAGTAAATCCTAATAAATAATCTATAATTTAACTTCTTATGGATTGGGACAAATTAAAAATTTTTCATACTGTTGCAGAAGCATCGAGTTTTACTAAAGCCTCTACTATCCTTAATTTAAGCCAATCAGCTATAAGTAGGCAAATTCAATCATTGGAGAATGACCTAAAAGTGAAGTTATTTGAAAGACATGCTAGAGGTTTGGTTTTAACAGATAATGGTGAGTATCTTTTTAAATCTGCACATGAGGTAATTTCTAAATTAAAAGATGTAGAGTCTAATCTTGGTGGTCAAAAAGATAAGTTAGATGGAAAATTAACAGTTACTACAGTAGTAAGTTTCGGGACGACTTGGCTAACACCACGTATAAAGGAATTTATGGATTTAAATCCTGGTATTGAAATTGAACTTATATTTGATGACAAAGAACTCGACTTAAGCACACGACAAGCAGATGTCGGTATTTGGATGAGAAGACCAAAACAATTAAATTATATTCAAAAAAAGTTTGTTGATTTTAATTATCATATATACGGTTCTAATCAGTATTTAGAAAAAAATGGATATCCTAAAACAATTAAAGATTTAAATAATCATAAATTTATTACTTATGGCCGAGGCGCACCGTCACCAGTTTATAATCCTGATTGGGTATTAAAACTCGGCACTAAAGAAGGAAAAAAAAGAAAGTCAATAATGAAAGTTAATAGTGTTTATGGTTTATTGTTGGCTGTACAAAGTGGTGTTGGTTTGGCAGCATTGCCAGACTATATTGTGTATAACGTTCCAAATTTGACTAAAGTTTTGCCCAATGAGACAGGAAAACCAACAGAAACTCATTTTGTTTATCCCGCTTCTTTAAAAAACACAGCTAGACTAACGACATTTAGAAATTTTATTTTTAGTAAGGTAAATGAATGGAAATTTTAAGTTTTATAATTCCTTTTATAATTTTGTTAACGGTTGTTGTATTCATTCATGAATACGGGCATTATTATTTTGCTAAACGATACGGAGTAGGCGTCACAGATTTCTCTATTGGCTTTGGTAAGGAACTTTTTGGTTTTAATGATAAATCAGGTACGAGATGGAAATTTTGTATAATTCCTTTAGGAGGATATGTAAAGTTTTTTGGTGATCGCAATGTTTTTAGCCAAGCCGAACAAAAGGAATTGTTAAAACAATATAAAAAAGAAGATCAAGATAAACTTTTTGTCACAAAATCTTTGTATCAAAGATCTTTAGTAGTCGCAGCCGGACCGCTAGCTAATTTTGCGTTAGCTATTTTAATTTTTTCATTTATTTATATGTTTGCTGGAAAAGATTTTACTCCGGCTCAAATACAAGAGGTTGAAAAAGATGGCCCAGCTTACTCTTCTGGAATAAAAAGTGGTGATGTAATTTTATCGATAAATAATAAGAAAGTAAGCAGTATACTAAATGTTTCAACTTACATTAATACATCAACAACAGAAAATATTGATATTAAAGTTTTAAGAAATAGTGATGAAATTATTTTAAAAGTAAAACCTAAAATAATTAAAAGCAAAGATTCTCTTGGAAATGAAGTAAATAAAAAAATAATAGGAATTAAAATATCTCCTCTTAATGATGAATTTAATAGAAAAAGACTAGGGCCAGCAACGGCTTTATTCTATGCTGTAAAAGAAACATGGTTTGTCACAAAAGTTTCGCTAGATTTTGTTGTCTCCATGTTTAAAGGAAAAGGAGACACTACTCAGTTAGGCGGCCCAATTAAGATTGCAAAAATTACTGGTCAAGTTGCTCAACACGGTTTAGTAGCTTTTTTAAGCGTTATGGCTTATATCTCAATTAGCCTTGGTTTTATTAATCTTTTTCCAATTCCAATGTTAGATGGCGGACATTTAATGTTTTATGCTTTTGAGAAAATTTTAGGAAGACCTTTAACTCAAAAAACACAAGAGGGTTTTTTTCGAATCGGTCTCTTTTTATTAATTTCAGTGATGTTTTTCACAACTTTTAATGACCTTAAGGATTTAGGCTTATTTTAAGCCATTTCTGACACTTAAAAAAACCATTATAATCAACACTTTTTGTGCATACAAGATCTTGTGTTGATATATACGTGAAACACTAAATTAGTGTTGATTTTATTGGATTTTTGTACAAATTAGAAATGAACCAAAAAAGGGGCATAAATGAACAAAAAACAATTAGTAGCAAAAATATCGTCAACTTTGGGTCAAAGTAAAGCTGATGCTGAAAGAACTTTTGATTCAATAACGACTATTATTTTAGACGCACTGAAAAATGACGATACTGTTAAAATAGCTGGTTTTGGCACTTATAAAGTAGCTAAAAGAAAAGCTAGAGTAGGAAGAAATCCTAGAACCGGCGAGTCCATTCAGATTTCTGCATCTCAAAAAGTTAAGTTTTTACCAGCTAAGAGCTTAAAAGAAATGTTTAACAAATAAACGTTTTTATTTAACAGCTTCTATTTATTTAAGAAAATAGAAGCTGTTAAAAACCCCTTGCAAAATTTGCATAACTAAAACCTAGAGATATCAGTTCTATCTTAATCTTCCTTGATTATAAGCAAATCAACAAGGGGGTTTTATGAAGAAATATTTATTAAATTTATTAGTTGGAATTATTACATTCTTTGGTCTTACAGAATTGGTTTTTGCAGAAACCACCATGTCTGAAGAAGGTCAGTATATTTTCAATTCTTTAGCTTTTTATATTGGTGGAGTTTTAGTTGCTTTTATGGCTGCTGGGTTCTGCATGTTAGAGAGCGGGTTGGTTACTACAAAAAGCGTGTCAACAATTGCAGCTAAAAATATTGGAAAATTTGCGATTGCCTCAATAATTTTCTTTTTATTCGGTTACAATTTAGCTTACGGCATACCAGACGGTGGTTACATAGGTTCATTTTCAATGTGGAGCGATGGATCAGAAGTGGGAACAGGTTATTCAGATAGCTCAGATTGGTTTTTTCAAACTATGTTCGTTTGTGCAACGGTTTCAATTGTATCCGGAGCTGTAGCTGAAAGAATAAAGATTTGGCCTTTCTTTTTATTTGCTGTGATAATGGCAGGATTTATTTATCCAATATCAATGGGTTGGCAGTGGGGAGGCGGATGGTTAAGCACTGCTGGATTCTCAGATTTTGCTGGATCAACATTAGTTCATGCATGCGGAGGTGCAGCTGCATTAGCCGGTGTTATAGTTTTAGGTGCCAGAGAAGGAAGATTTACTAGCAGAGGAGGTAAGAGAATTATGGTTCCTTTTGCTGCTTCAAGCATTCCTTTAGTCACACTAGGAACATTTTTACTTTGGTTTGGATGGTTTGGTTTTAATGGTTTTAGCCAACTTGCAATGGGAACATTTGATGATGTAAATGCAATCACTAAGATAGCTGTTAATACTCATCTCGCAGGTGCTGCTGGAACTGTAGCCGGAGCAGCCATAACTCGTTTAATTGGCGGTAAAACAGATATCATCATGATGTTAAATGGAGCACTAGCTGGTTTAGTTGCTATTACCGCAGAACCATTAACACCAAGCCCAGTGCTAGCAATGGTAATCGGAGCAGTTGGAGCTGTAATAATGTATTTTGGAACAAAAATGTTAGAGAATTTTGGACTTGATGATGTTGTTGGAGCAATACCAGTACACATGTTTGCCGGAATTTTTGGAACATTGATTGTGCCATTAAGTAATGGAGAAACATCTTTCAGCACACAGTTGGTTGGTGTTATTTCTGTTTGTGCATTTAGTTTTGTTCTTTCTTATGTTGCATTTGGCGCAATGAAGTCAACTATAGGTCTTCGAATTAGTAAAGCAGCAGAAAAACTTGGAACTGATAAAGCTGAAATTGGAGTAACTGCTTACTCTATTAGAGACTAAATAATTTTTATCTCTCTCGTTATTATGGTTGGAAATAGATAAGGCTCGGTATCATTCCGGGCCTTATTTTTTAATTTTTGTTATCATCCCACAATTTTTTTAAATCTATATTTGGCGACAATCCAAATACAGAATTGATATTTGTACAATGAATACTCAATGAAGGAATAGGTGAAAAGCATTTTTCTTTTTCATAAATTTTGTGTAAATTTTTTTCAAATGGATTGCTCTCATTTGTTGCCATATCAATTAATTTTTCAAAATGTTTTTCAATCATTTTTTTACTCGTCATAAAAGTAAGAAGGGATTCTTGTACAGTTCTCCAATGTGTATTTTCACCTATTAAAATGCTTGAATTACTCATTTTTTTATAAAGATAAGGATAATCAGCGGATAGTATAAATATTTCATTTTGAAAAATAGAGGAGAATTTTTCATAAGCAAATAGCATCTCAGCTAATGCCTCAGTTTTATGAATATAATCATCTTCAACGAAGTAAATTAAATCGTTACAATTTTTAGCATGATGAAATGACTGTCGAATAGACGCCATAGTAGTAGCCATATTATCTTTAGGATCTTTAATATCTTCTACTGGAACATGCTGCATTTCAAAACCTTCGTCAGATATCTTAGATAAAATTTTATTTACATCAGAACTAGGCGAATTAACATCAATGATAGTAAATTTAACTTTAATCTCTCTAAATTTTTTTTTTAAATCTTTTGCAGACTTAGTTAATGAATTGATCGTTCTGAATGTATACTCTAATTTATCTTCTTCAAAAATTCTTTTTTTATTTTGAGAAACTAATTGAACACTTGTACAAGTTTTGACTATTATATCTAAAGCATTAACTTTTCGAGTAATTGATGTTTCGCCAAGACCTAAAGAAATAGATTTATTTCCAGGTATGCTAATAAGATCTTGATAGTTCTTGTTTGATACTGGAAACTCAAGAGTACTTTGATCGATTAATTCATATCCAAATATACGGCAAATTTTTATTAAAACTTTCTTTATAAAACTTGTTTTTTTTATTTTTTTAATTTCTCTCATTGATGTATATTTTAATATCATGAATATTAAATCTTCTAAAGAACTTGTTGATAAGGCCAATGAGTTAATAAAAGTTATGTCTCCAGAGCAGGTTAAAAATGCTTACGATAAAGGCGAAGTAACTTTGATAGATGTAAGAGACATTAGAGAATTATGGAAAGAAGGAACTATAAAAAACGCAATTCATATACCAAGAGGAATGCTAGAGTTTTGGCTTGATCCTCAAAGCTCCTATTATCAAACAAACAAGATAGGAGATATAAAAAATATAGTGTTATTTTGCGCTTTAGGATTTAGATCAGCGCTTGCAACAAAAGCTTTAAAAGAAATGGGATTTGATAATGTAGCAAACGCTAATGGTGGTTTTGACTCGCTTAAAAAAGTAGGCTTACCAGTTATTGCAAAAGAGAAGAAATAAATTATTTATTAGCTTCATTTAAAGCAAACTCTATTCTGTCTTGTCCCCAAAAAACTTTATTATTTGAAACAAAGCTTGGTGCTCCAAAAATTCCTTTTTCATAAGCCTCATTGGTTCTTTTTCTCAATGAGTCTTTTATGGAAGACGAAGCAGATCTCAGTAGAAAAGTTTTTGGATTAACATTTAAATTTTTAAGAATTTTTTCAATAATATTCTCGTCATTCATATTTAAACCATCCTGCCAAATTGCATTAAACATACTATCAATATAGTAGCTTTTATAATTATCCTCTTCAGCAACCAAAACACCTCTCATGAGATTTAGACTTCTTATCGGAAAATAAGAATTAAATTTAAATTTTATTTTATTTTTTTCAGCAATTAATTTGCAATCACGGATCATATGTTTTGCTTTGGCAGGAATAAAGGCTGGGGCCTTAATACCATGCAGATTATGCAGGCCACCCAATAAAATGGGTTTATATTTAATTTTAACTGAATTTTTTTTTTCTATTTTAATTATTTCTTTATGAGCTAAAAAAGAATATGGGCTAATAAAGTCGAAATAAAAATCAAAAGATTTAATCATTAAAGTTAATTTTTTTTGCAAAGAAAATTCTAATAAACCAATAAATTAATAAGCCAGCTGGACCTGTAAAATAAGTTAAGACTAATGAAATTATTACAAAAAATCTGGGAACCATATATCTCTGCGAGTCTCTCGAGATCCAGGCGCCTAAAAATAAGCTTATTGATAAAAAATGAAGCCAGAACACCAAGCGAAAAGATTCACTAGAAAACATTGAGTAGAGACCGTCTAACCCCCTGTATAACTCAAAACTATCTAAAATATTTCCTTCTAAAAAGATATTGTATGCAACAAAAACATAAGCGCTTGCTAAAAGTAGAGGAGCGATAATGGATTGTACAAAAAAATTGGTTACCCTGTGATTTGGCAGAATTATCAACAACAACCAAAATGGTATAACGCCCCAATTAGCCATTAAGTAAATATTTTCATAGCTCAATATATACAGAAGATCATTTATCATGAAAAATAATATAGTATATTAACTTAATGAATCCCACATCAAATAAAAGTGATTTTGAAGACCTTACTACTAGTTTAAAAGATTTGGCTTATTCTTATTTGGAAAAATATAGTCCCTCAAAACAGCAGTTAAAAGTTTATTTATTAAAAAAATATCTAACTAAAATTAAAGGCACTAAATCAAAAAAGGAAGTTTCATCAATAATTGACGAAATTATTAAAAATCTCGAAAAAAATAGAATTGTAAATGATGAGCTTTATTCGGATTCTAAAGCTCGAATGTTTTTAAGACGAGGTTACTCTTTAAATAAAATTAATCAATCTTTAAGACACAAAGGTATAGACAGCAAGCATATAAAACAAAGTATCGATAAAATTAAAGAAGATCAAATTGAACCTGATTTTGTTTCTGCATTAAAGCTATGCAAACGAAGAAGAATTGGAGCATTGAGGCCACAAGCTAATAGAGAATTATTTTATAAAAAAGATATGGGAATACTTGCGAGAGGCGGTTTTAGTTTTGATTTGTCAAAAAGAATTTTAAATCTTGATATTGATGAGTTTAATAAACTACTCAAGATCGTTTAATTTTCTTTTCTTTTCATCTTCCTCTAATTGATCTAATTTTCTTTTAAGTAGATTTCTCACAATAATAAAAAAAAGTACACCAAAAAGAGTAACAGATATTATTATAGCCAATATTGTTTTAAGCATTTAAGTTTTTGCTACGCCTTATTAAAATAGTTGGATTTTTATAATCTCCTTTTCCATATTTAAATGACTTATTGTTCAGACTAGTTACGATAGCTCCAGCACTTTCAGCTATTGCGTGACCAGCAGCATCATCCCACTCATTAGCTCTAACTTTATCTGCGTATAAATCATACTCTCCTGTTGCTATAACACAGTATTTATATGAACTACTTAGTTTTCTAAAAGATGTTACACCAAATTCTTTTAGCTTATTTAATATAAGTTCTGGTGGCTCTTTATGGTTTGTTAGTGCAATTACTTCTCCGTTTGGAGTCTTCTTTTTACAGTTTAATTTTATAACTTGATTATTTTCAAGCAAGAAAGAATTATTTTTGCCAAAAGAATAAAAAATTCTATTTTTTTTTGGAACACCAATGATTCCAATGGCTGGAAGATTATTAACAATTAAACCTGCGTTTAAAGTATATTCATCTTTTCCTGCAATATACTCTTTTGTTCCATCAATTGGATCAATAAGCCAAAATGTATTTAGTGTGTTCTTTTTTTTTAAGTCTACAGTTTCTTCAGAAATTACAGGAATATCGGGGGTTAGTTGAATAATTTTTTTTGTAATAATTTCGTTAACTCTTAAATCTCCATTAGTAACAGGTGAGCCATCTTCTTTAGTGCTTACTTTCACGCCTTGTTTTTCAATTTTAATAGATTCATCCCCTGCTTTTTTAAAGGTCTCAATAAGATCTTCTGATATATTCTTGAAATCTTTACTCTTTATATCGTATTGCATAATGGAAAATTTTATCTTTTTATAATATATACATTTAATGATCAATTCACTAGGTATAAAAAAAGCACCTAAGGATACCAAAGTTGTTGTTGCAATGTCAGGGGGAGTGGACTCCTCGGTTGTTGCCGCACTAATGAAAGAAGAAGGTTATGATGTAACTGGAATTACTTTAAAATTATATGACAATGCAAAATCATCTAAAGAAGGAAGACAATGTTGTGCTGGTCAAGATATTTTAGATGCTAAAAGAGTATCAGAAAAACTCAATATAAAGCATGAAATTTTATTTTATCAGAAAAAATTTAAATCTGAAGTTATCGATTCTTTTATAGATAGTTATGTTGCCGGCGAAACACCTATTCCATGTGTGCAATGTAATCAAACAGTCAAATTTAGAGACCTATTTAAATATGCTAAAGATTTAAACGCCGACGCATTGGTTACTGGCCACTATGTATCTAGAATTCAAAACAATGGACATGCAAACATGTATAGAGCGAAAGATCAAAATCGTGATCAAAGCTATTTTTTATTTAGCACATCACAAGAACAACTTGATTATCTTAGGTTTCCATTAGGCGAAATTGATAAGTCAGAAACTAGGTCTATAGCTCAAAAATTAAAATTAAATGTTGCAGACAAACCTGATAGCCAAGATATTTGTTTTGTTCCAAATGGAAACTACAGTTCGGTTATTAAAAAATTTAGACCTGAATCTTTTAAACCAGGAAAAATATTGGATATTTCTGGAAATCAAATAGGAGAGCATGAAGGAATAATAAATTATACTATTGGACAAAGAAAAGGTATCAAAATATCAAATGACAAGCCTTTATATGTTGTAAATATTAATGCAGATCATAATACGATAATAGTAGGAGCTAAAGAGTTTTTAGAAATAAAAGAAATTAAATTAAGAGATTTAAATTTTTTAGGAAATAAACAGGATTTTACAAATCCGATTAATATAAAAGTGAGATCCACAGGAAGACTTCTTAAAGCAAAAATAAAAATCTTAGACAAATCTGCAATGATTGAAATTTTAGATAGTGAAACTGGGATTTCACCTGGGCAAGCTTGTGTTTTCTATTCAAAAGATGATTTTGGGGACAAAGTGCTTGGAGGCGGATGGATTTACAAGACATACAACAAAAACTTATCCACTTAGTTAACAGTTAATTCTAGAACACGTATAAAGTGATGTTATTATTTTTTTAATCTGATTTAATGAAGTTAATTAAGAGGCAACTCTTAACTGGCCATTTAGGGAAAAACCGAGAGGTTCAAGCTTAAAGGGCAGAAAACGGGAGACAGCAGTACTAAACATTTCCCGTGACTGTGACGAAGGTAGTACTTCAACAGCGTCACAAAATTTAAAGGTTAGGTAGCGAAAGCTACTTAATCTTTGATTTTTTTAAAGCTACCCTTTATTATTTCTTTCTATCACTTAGTGGTTCTCTTCCAGAAAAATCTAGAAAATAAATAAAACAAAATTACTCCTACAAAATAATTCCATTCCAAAGAATGTTTGATATGTGTGTTGCCTTTTGAAACTAAAATAGGAAGACTTAAAACTGCTACTGAAGCAAGAACGGTTACTAAAATAATTTTTAAGACTAATACTTTTTTGTTTATTAATTTTTCTAACTTAAGTTTAAGTTTGTAAAAATGGTAAACTAAAATTCCCTGAGCAATTATTTCAAATATAATAAATAATAAAAGAACTACTCTTCTAAAAAGTTTATAAATCTGGATATCAAATTTTACACCGAGCAATATAGAATGAATTACTAAGAAAACTGCAGATAAAATTCCAAATATTTTAAATTTATAATTAATATTTGATGAATTAAGATTATTTATTAGCTGATTATTATTTTTCCAATAAATAAATAAAAATATTGCAGTTAAAACCATTGCGGGTTTAAATATTAAATATTGTGGAAACGTTCTAGAAGCTCTACTAATTGATAAACTGCCGTCAAGATAAGGAATAGAAAAAGCGGATCTACCAATTTGATCAACTGAGAAAATAGTATTTTCAAGAAATTCAGGATTCTGTGAAATTATTAAACATAAGTTTATTGCCAGCAATGGAATAAAAAAAATCCATAAACTCAACTTTCTTATTTGAGCTATTTCTTTCATAGATATAAATATTGATTATTTTCTCTTATTTCTTTTTCTAGCTCTTCTTTTTTTAGAGCCAATTTTCCTACGCCCTCGATGTTTTTTGGGATAACCCATATTTTTGCCTCCTTTTGTATATTTTGTTGTATAAAATTTATGTAAGTTTCAATTATACTTATTTTATGAAAAAGTCTATAAGCACGTTTTTAAAACATCCAACTAAAGACAGCGCCAATAGGTCAGCAAACCCTCCCGTAACAAGAGCGTCCACTATACTTTTCAACTCCATGCAAGAACTTGTACAGCATGAAAAAAGAATTAAGGCTAATAAGAAAATTAGTTATTACAGCTATGGAAGATATGGAAGCTCGACGACAATAGAGTTAGAAAATATACTTAAAGAATTGGAACAAGCTTATCATGTTTTTCTAACAGGAACTGGATTTGGCGGAGTTGCTCTTGCAATCATGAGCTTATGTAGACCTGGTGATGAAATTTTAGTTTCAGATAATGTTTATGGACCAACTAAAGAAATATCAGAAGATCTTGTAAAAGAATTTAATATAAATGCAAAATTTTATGACCCAGATAAGTTTGAAGACTTAAAAAATAAAATTACCAAAAAAACTAAAATGATAATAGTAGAAAACCCAGGAAGTAATACTTTCGAATTTCAAGATCTTTCAAAAATTGTAAGTTTAGCAAAAAGAAAAAATATTTTAACTTTTCTTGATAATACTTGGGGAACACCATTGTATTTAAAGCCTCTTAAAATTGGATTTGATTTATCTTTCACCTCAGCAACAAAATATTTTTCTGGCCACTCAGATGCAATGGGCGGATCATTAGCTGTAAATAAAAAAGTTTTTAAAAAAGTAATGTTTTTTTATAAATTATCAGGCTATAGAATGTCTGCTGATGAAGCATATCTAATTATTAGAGGTTTAAGAACTTTAGATGTAAGACTTAAAAAGCATTACGAAAACGCAAAAATAGTTATTAATTTTTTAAAGAAACAAAAAAAGATAAAAGAAATACTTTATCCGCATAAACCTTCTTCTAAAAATTATAAATTGTGGAAAAAATATTATTCCGGTGCCAACGGATTGTTTTCAATTGTTATCAAAAGTAAAAAAAAATCATCTGTAGTTAAATTCGTTAACTCACTTGAATTATTTGGAATTGGTTATAGTTGGGGTGGTTTTGAAAGTCTCGTGCTTTTACAAGATTTAAGAGATAGCACGAAATATACAAGAACAAGACGATATTTTAGATTTGCTAAAGACGAACATATTGTAAGACTTCATATAGGACTTGAAGACCCTAAAGATTTAATTAAAGATTTAAAAAAATCTTTAAGACATATTAAGTAATGTCAGAAAAATTTATTTCAAACAGATTAACTTTCATTGTTTTAGCTTCTGCTTGTACTGTAATTCTTGTTTCAATGGGGTTGAGACAGACATTTGGTTTATTTTTTCAAGCTTTTGAAGAAAGTCTGGGTGTTACTAGAACTGAATTTGGTTTGGCGATTGGAATACAGATGATTTTTTGGGGAATATTTGCTCCAATATTTGGATTATTAGCTGATAAGTTTGGAGGTAATAAAGCTGTCTTTATAGGTTTTATAATTTTAGGCCTAGGTATTTATATGATCTATTCTGGTCCAAATACAGGAATTTTTTTTCAAATTAGTTTAGGTGTTCTTGTTGGTACAGCTCTAGGAGCCACTGCTCTTGCAGTGCCGGTTTCTGAAGTTGGTAAACATTTTACTGATAAAAATAGAACACTAGCGACGGGATTAGTTACGGCTGCAGCGTCTGTAGGATATTTTCTTGCACCTTTATTTACCAAATATGGCTTAGAAGAGTTTGGATGGCAGGAAACTTTTAGATATTTTATGTATTTTATATTTTTTGGAGCAATTGCTTCTTTGTTTATTCTACCAGCAAAGAAAAATTCATCTAATATTGGCAGTGTTAAAGAACAAACATTTTTAGAAGCAATGAAAGAAGCATTTTCTCACAAAGGCTATATTTTATTAGTTAGCGGCTTTTTTGTTTGTGGTTTTCAAATAACTTTAGTTGCAACTCATATTCCAGGTTATATGCAAGAGAGAGGAATGGACGGGTGGCCAGCAACTATTATTTTAGCTCTTATTGGTTTATTTAATATAGTTGGGACTCTAGGCATGGGTTATCTTGGAACAAAATATAGTAAAAAAATTTTATTAAGCTTACTTTATATGTCCAGAGCAGTAATTATCTCTATTTTTATATTTTCACCTCCATCATTAACAATGTCAATTTTCTTTGGAATTACTTTTGGTATGATTTGGCTTTCAACTGTGCCACCAACCAACGGCATTGTTGCTCAGATATTTGGCACAAAATATTTAAGCACACTTTTTGGCATTGTATTTTTGAGTCATCAAGTTGGTGCATTCATAGGAGCTTTCTTAGGTGGTTACTTTTATGACTTATATGGGTCGTATGATTATGCCTGGTATATAGCGATTGCCTTATCAGCATTTGCCGCATTAGTTCATCTTCCAATAGACGAAAGACCAATTGTTAGAGTAGAGACAATATCTTAATTAAACACAACACAATTTAGAGTTGAAACATGAGTCCGAACATGAATCAAAACTGAATCAAAAGGTGAACATTTGCATTTATATTTAGAAGGGTTGTGGATAATTTTGCTTTTTTATTTTGATAAAATCAGTTATTTTAATAGTGTCAAAACAACATAAACAAAGGAGTAAAAATGTTTTCAAAAGAATTAGGCGAGAAGTTAGATCAATATCATTTATTAAAACACCCATTTTACGAAGTTTTTTGGAACGAGGGTAAACTAACAAGAGAAATAATTAAAGATTACGCTGAACAATATTACCAACACGTAAAAGCTTTTCCAAGATACATAAGCGCCACGCATTCAATATGTGATGATATTGAAAAAAGAAAAATTCTTTTAGAAAATTTACAAGACGAAGAACATAAAGATGGAGATCACCCTAAGTTATGGAAAAATTTTGCAAAAGCAATGGGATCAGATGTTAAAAAAATTGATGCTGCCAAACCTGATTCTTTTACTAAAAAGATGATAGATAACTTTTTTACTCAAGCTAGATCATCTTATGCTGAAGGATTAGCTTCTCTATATACGTATGAAAGACAAATTCCTGAAATAGCTGAGACAAAAATTCAAGGACTTAAAAAGTTTTACGGAGTAAATTCGAAAGAAGGTCTTGAATTTTTTGAAGTTCATAAGTCTGCAGATGTAGTTCATAGAGCAGAATGTGAAAAACTATTAGATGGGCTATCTAAAGAAGATCAAGAAAAAGCAGAAAAAGCTTCTTTGTTGACAGCTAAATTTCTTTGGAATTTCTTAAGTGGAATGATATCTAAGCACAAGCTTCAGCAAGTTGCTGCTTAAAGTTATTTTATTATAAAAAATAATGAAGAACGATAGTCACGTTTGGGATAATAAACTCCCAACGGCTCAGATGCTTGGTCGTTGGCAACCGTGGCATGCAGGCCATCAAAAACTTTTTGAAGAAATATTAAAAAAAACTGGCCAAGTTAATATTATGGTACGTGATGTTAAAGGTGTTGATGATAATCCTTTTGACTTTGAAACAGTAAAAAAAAACATCTTTGAAGCTTTAAAAGATTATAAAAACAGAGTTCAAGTTACTTTGGTTCCTAATATTACTAATATTTGTTATGGGAGAGGCGTGGGTTATAAAATAGAAGAAATAGTTCTTGATGAAAAAACACAACAAATTTCAGCAACAAAGATAAGAGAACAGATGAGAAAAGACGGAAAACTCAAATAGATGCGAGCCATTCTCACTTGACCTGTTATTAAGTCAAATATATAAAATATCAAAGTTCGAAGGAGAGGATAATTACATTAATGATTTATAACAATCCATTTTTAGGATTATCAAGTTTTATAGCGCCTGTTGCAATGCAGGGATTTGTTATTGTTATGATAGTATTAGTTGTTCTTGGAACCTTGTTGGACATAATTCACAAAAAAAATGTTAAGTATTTTTTTAATAATGCAAAAAAAGCAAAAAAAAATGCAAAAATTGAACTTACAACAAGCCAAAGAACTTCAGTAATATTAAAAACGGTTGCGTACGATATTGCTACTACTTCAGAGTTAGGAAAAGGAAAAAGAAGAGCGGCTCATCTTCTTGGTATGTACGGAACAATTTTATTTTGGATTGGATCTGTAATAATGATTTTTTGTTATTCAAGTCCATCTTCAGACACGCCATCTTTTTGGCCAATCATTTGGCATGTTGGTGCACTAATGACAGTCATAGGCGGAGGTTGGTTTTGGTTTTTTTTAAGAGTAGATGTTTATTCGGAAGCTCAGCCTTGGTATAGAATTATTAAAGCAGATCTATTTGTACTGGCACTTGTTGCATCTTCTTTAACCGGTTTAATTTGGTCATATCTACAATCTTTAAATTTAAATGATAGATGGGATGATAAAGTATTTTTAGTTTTATTCATTGTTTCAAATTTAGTTCTGTTTGGAGGGGTGTACTGGTCAAAATTTGCTCATATGTTTTATAAACCAGGTGCAGCTATACAAAAAAACTTAGCTGAAGCGGATGGATCTAGAGACAATTTGCCTCCACCAGCTGATGCACCAAAGCAGTTTGGATTAGGTATAAAAAGAGAAGAACCAAAGCATTATTAAAAAATTTATGATAAAAAATTTAAAGGAAAAAAAATAAAATATGTCAACTTTTGTGTACATGACTCGATGTGATGGTTGCGGACATTGTGTAGATATTTGTCCATCTGATATCATGCATATCGATGAGACTATTCGAAGAGCAAAGAATATAGAACCCAATTTTTGTTGGGAATGTTATTCTTGTGTGAAGGCTTGTCCAAATCACGCTATAGATGTTCGGGGTTATGCAGATTTTGCTCCAATGGGACATAGCGTAAGAGTTAGAAGAGAAGAAGAAAAAGGAACTATATCTTGGAAAATAAAATTTAGAAATGGAACTGAAAAAGATTTTGTGTCTCCAATTACCACAAAACCTTGGGGTAAGTTTATTCCAAAACTTGCAGAAGGTGATAAACCAAACCAAGAAGAAATAAAATCTCAAATTTTATACAGAGAACCAGAGGCTTTAAACACAAAAAAAGAGCTTCCAACAGTTAGCAAAGGTTCTTTTAAAAAAGGAGTTTATTATTAATGGCTAAAGTAAAAACACATATAGAAGAAAGCGATGTTCTTGTTGTTGGCGGAGGCATGGCAGGAACTGGCGCTGCTTTTGAAGCTAGACACTGGGGTAGAGACTTAAAAATAGTTTGTGTTGAAAAAGCTAATATTGATCGTAGCGGTGCAGTAGCCCAAGGACTTTATGCAATCAATTGTTACATGGGAATGCAATGGGATGAAAACCAACCTGAAGACCATGTGCGTTATGCAAGAAATGATTTAATGGGGATGGTGAGAGAAGATTTAGGTTATGATATGGCTCGTCACGTGGATTCCACAGTCCATATGTTTGATGAGTGGGGTCTGCCAATGATGAGAAATGAAAAAACAGGAAGATATTTAAGAGAAGGTAAATGGCAGATTATGATTCATGGCGAAAGTTATAAGCCTATAGTCGCAGAAGCAGCTAGAAAATCTGCTGACAAGATTTACAATCGAATAATGATAACTCATCTATTAATGGATAATGAAAAAGAAAATAGAATTGGTGGTGCAGTTGGATTTAATATGAGAACAGGAGATTACCATGTTTTTAAAGCTAAAACTGTAATAGTAGCTGCTGGTGGTGCTTCACATATTTTTAAACCTAGAGCAGTTGGTGAAGGAATGGGTAGAACCTGGTATGCGCCATGGAGTAATGGATCTGCTTATGCACTTCCTATAGCTGTTGGTGCAAAAATGACTCAAATGGAAAATAGAATTGTTTTATGTAGATTTAAAGATGGCTATGGTCCTGTTGGAGCTTATTTTTTACATTTAAAAACTTATACTCAAAATGCGAACGGTGAAAATTATGAGAAGAAATGGTACGATCATACCAAGAAAATGGTTGGTGAATATATAGACCATCATCCAACACCAACTTGTTTGCGTAATCATGCATTTATACAAGAAGTAATTGCAGGCGGCGGGCCAATTCATATGGTTACAAAAGAAGCTTTTCAAGATCCACATTTAGAAACTGTTGGTTGGGAAAATTTCTTAGGCATGACCGTAGGTCAAGCTGTGGTTTGGGCTTCACAAAATATAGATCCAAAATATACAAATCCAGAATTAACTACATCTGAACCTTATGTAATGGGTTCTCACGCAACTTGTTCAGGAGCTTGGGTAAGCGGTCCAGAAGATCTTTCACCACCAGAATATTTTTGGGGATACAATAGAATGTTAACTGTTGACGGTCTTTTTGGTGCAGGCGATACAGTAGGTGGAAGTGCTCATAAATTTTCATCAGGTTCATTCACAGAAGGACGTTTAGCTGCTAAAGCTGCCGTTAAATATATTGAAGATAAAAAAGCTGAAGGTCTTAAAGTAAACCCAAAACAATATGAAGATCTTAAAAAAGTAATCTATAAACCTCTGGAAAATTACACGGTTGGTAGAAATGAAATAACTGGTGGAACTGTTTCACCAAGTTATATTTTACCTATACAAGGCCTTCAAAGACTTCAAAGAATAATGGATGAGTATGTTGGTGGAATAGCTACAAACTATATGACTAACGAAAATATGCTTAATAGAGGTTTAGAATTATTAAAATGGTTAGAAGAAGATCTAGAAAATGTTGCAGCTGAAGATTATCACCAATTAATGAGAGCATGGGAGTTAAAACATAGGGCCCTTACTTCTCAATGTGTCACAGAGCATACTAAATTTAGAAAGGAAACGAGATGGCCAGGATATTATTACAGAGGAGATCATTTAAAACTTGATGATGAAAACTGGCACTGCTTAACAGTTTCAAGAAGAGATCCTAAAACAGGTAAATTTACAATGGAAAAAGTTCCTGTTTACCACATTGTAGATGAAAAAAAGGATAAGAAAGCTTCATAAACTTAAATGAAGTTCCTTGAAAAATCCGATAAAGAAATTCAAAAAATAGCTCAACCGATTTGGGATAATCTTGTAAAAACATCAAACATTAAAGACTATGGTGGTTTTACAAAGGATTTTTCATCACAAATGTTACTTGGCGCAAATGAAGTCGAGCTTGGAAAGCAATGGGCAAACAATAAAATTTTAACTAGCTTATCTGAAAAACAAGAGTTTTTAGGATGTATTAGACGAGCTCAATTTATTACAGTTCTTTATAAACAGACTAGCAATACGATCCCAGGCGAATTTCTTGGTCGTTTAGTGCTTGGCGTTGAAGATGGAGCAGTTAAAGTTTTTGGAGCAACCATCTATTAGGTGCGTCAGTTTGTCAAAATATAATTTTTTGAAAAATATTAATCTTATGTTACATCAAGTTAATGTTTGTTATTAATTCAAACCAAAAATTTAAAACTAAACTATATAATTTCCTTAATATCAAATTATTTCTTCAAGTCGGATTGTCAGCTTTTTGGGCTGTGATTCTCACAGGAACCTTCATTAAGTTTTTTTAAACTAATTATTATCAATAAATTCTAAATTTTTAAGGCCTATCTATTCATTGACATAGTAATATTTGAGGCATATTTAGGAGTATGTTTGAAATTTATCTACCTATAGCACAAGTTAATGTAGATATTTTTTTACTTCTTTTTCTAAGTCTATCAGTGGGAGTATTATCTGGACTCTTTGGAGTTGGTGGAGGTTTTTTGATGACACCATTCCTTATATTTATGGGTATCCCACCAGTTTATGCAGTACCTAATGAAGTAAATAATATTTTAGCCACTTCTGTATCCGGATCTCTTACTCACTGGTTTAAAAATACATTAGATTATAGAATGGGATTATTCATGGTCGGAGGAGGTGTAGTTGGCACCCTTTTAGGCATTACTACATTTACATATTTTTCAGAAATTGGAAAAATAAGCTTAATCATATCTCTACTTTATATGTATTTGCTGGCAATAGTTGGAACTTTGATGATCATTGAAGGAGTTAAAGAAGTAGATCAGGCAAGAAAAAAAATAATTATCAAAAAAAAACTTCATGAACATAATTGGTTTCAAGGCCTTCCATTTAGAACTCGATTTCCTAGATCAAAACTATATGAAAGTGCTATTACACCAATTTTATTAGGTTTAATTGTAGGATTTGTTGCTGCGATGATGGGAATAGGTGGAGCTTTCCTAATGGTTCCTGCAATGATTTATATAGTTGGTATGCCTGTTAAATTAATACCAGGAACATCTTTATTTGTGACAATTTTTATCAGCGCAATCGTAACTGTACTTCATGCATTTAACTATGGATCAATCGATTTAACTTTAGTAATTCCATTAATTCTTGGATCAATTTTAGGTGTTCAAATTGGACAAAAGTTAGGTCAATACTTAGATAGTTCTCATTTAAAAACATTATTCGCAATGCTACTTTGTGCAGTTGCTATTGCAATTGCTTACGATTCTTTTTTTAGAGATAAAACAAATGAACTTGTTAATAATCAAGTTGTAAATACTGATTTAAATGCTTTTGCAGAATTCACTTTAAGATTTTCAAACGAGTCTCCATTGTTATACGGTGGGTTTGCAATACTTTTAGCAATAACTTTCGGAGCTCTCGCAGCTTTGATAAGAAAATTTATGAGCCCTATAATTAGGAAATTGTTAAGTGATTTTAGAAACAAAAGTCAACCAAAAAAAGAAGAAGTAAAATTTCCGGAAAAATAAATCTTTAAGCGCTCCTGTAAAGCTTAGTCATTACAAATTCTCTATGACCTAAAGCTTCAGCACATGTCAATCTTCCGTTAGCTACTTTCAATGTAGATTTTATAAGCTCATCTCCAGCTTGAGACATATTCATTTGACGAGATAAAAGTTTAGATACATCACAATCTATATGTTCTTTCATAGTTTTAACTGTTAATGGATTGGCAGTTAATTTTATTACAGGCTCAATTGGATTTCCTATGATATTACCTTGTCCAGTTGGAAATAAATGAATATTAAATCCAGCAGCAGCTTGAAGTGTTACACATTCTGCTGCAGCTGATGAAGTGTCCATAAAATAAAGCCCTTTTCCTTTTTTTGGTTCTTCAGCGGGCTCTAAAACATCTATAAATTTTCTTGTTCCTATTTTTTGAAAGTTTCCAAAAGCTTTTTCTTCAATTGTAGTTAGACCACCAGCTATATTTCCAGCTGTTGGCTGACTTTCAGACAAATCATCAGTTGCTTCTTTAAGAATGAAATCATTGTAATTATTCCATGTTTTCATGAATTTTTTTTGAACCTCTGGAGTTGCACCTCTTTTAGCACAAACTTGTTCTGCACCTGTTAACTCAGAAGTTTCCCCAAAACACAAATGAACTCCTAATGGCTCTAATTTATCCATTAAATTTCCAACTGTTGGATTAGCAGCAAGTCCAGAAGTTGTATCAGATTCTCCGCATTTAACAGAAATCCATAAATCACTTAAAGGACATTCTTCTCTTTGTTTTTCAGAAGCCCACATAGAGAATTCTTGAGCTTTTTTTGAAGCTTTCATTATTGTTTCAATATCACCGCTTCTTTCAATATGAAAACCTTCAACTGGTTTTCCAGTAGTCGCAATAGCATCTACAATTTTTTTAGTCCATTTAGGTTCAATACCAATAACTATTACAGCAGCTACATTTGGATTTTTTCCAGTACCAATCATCGTTCTAAAATGTAATTCTAAATCTGCTCCAAATTGAAGTCTTCCATAAGAATGAGGAAGAGCTATTGTGCCCTTAATATTATTAGCAACTGCTTCAGCGCAAGCATTTGAGATATCATCAACAGGAAGAATTATTACATGGTTTCTTGTTCCAGCTCTTCCATTTTCTCTTTTATAACCTAAAAAACTTTTTGGGATATCCATTATAAATTTACCATTTTTTTGTTTTTACATTATGAACATGCACATGTTCACCCTTTTTAATTTCTTTGACAACTTTGCCAATATCATGACCATATTTAAAAATTGTATCTCCTACTTTAAGATCTTTAAGTGCAATTTTGTGTCCCAAAGGAATATCGTTTGTAGATGGAACTTTTATCGTTTTGTCATTTTCCATAATCCAAGCGCTACAATCTTGGCTTTTTTTCGTTGTTTCTATTACAACAACTCCAACATTATCTTTTTCGTCATGTATTATTAGATCAGGTTGTGACATAAAATATTTAATGGATATAGACTAAATTTTGATATATTTAAAGTAAGTTTTAAATTTTTTTAAAGGATTTCTATGGCAAAAATGACAACAGAAGAAGCTTTTGTAAAAGTTTTGCAAATGCATGGTATTGAACATGCTTTTGGAATAATTGGGTCTGCCTTCATGCCTATTTCTGATATTTTTCCTGATGCAGGAATCACATTTTGGGATGTTGCTCACGAAACTAATGGAGGATTAATTGCAGATGGCTATACAAGAGCAACAGGAAAAATGTCTATGGTCATTGCTCAAAATGGCCCAGGGATTACTGGATTAGTTACACCAATTAAAACAGCTTATTGGAATCATACTCCATTACTTTTAGTGACGCCTCAAGCAGCAAATAAAACAATGGGACAAGGTGGATTTCAAGAAGTAGAACAGATGAATTTATTTAAAGATATGGTCTGTTACCAAGAAGAAGTAAGAGATCCATCTAGAATGGCTGAAGTATTAAATCGCGTTATTGAAAAAGCTATCAGAGGTTCTGCGCCAGCACAAATTAATGTACCAAGAGATTACTGGACTCAAGTTATTGATATAGATTTACCTCCTATTGTTAGATTAGAAAGACAAGCAGGAGGAATAGAGGCTATTAACAAAGCTGCAAAATTATTATCTGATGCAAAATTTCCAGTTATTTTATCCGGAGCAGGAGTAGTTATTGGTGGAGCAATTGATGATTGTGTAAAATTAGCTGAGAAATTAGATTCACCAGTATGTTCTGGTTACCAACACAACGATAGTTTTCCAGGAAGCCATCCTTTAGCAGTCGGACCTTTAGGATACAACGGTTCTAAAGCAGGAATGGAATTAATAGCAAAAGCTGATGTAGTTTTAGCTCTTGGAACTAGATTAAATCCTTTTTCTACTTTACCTGGATATGGAATTGATTATTGGCCTAAGAATGCAAAAATAATTCAAGTTGATATGAATTCTGACAGAATTGGTTTAACAAAAAAAGTAACAGTTGGTATTTGCGGAGATGCAAAACTTGTAGCTCAACAGTTATTAAGCAAGCTTTCTCCAAAAGCAGGGGATACAGATAGAAAGAAAAGAAAAGATTTAATTCATCAAACTAAATCAGCATGGTTACAAAAATTATCAAGTTTAGACCATGAAGATGATGATCCGGGCACGGTTTGGAATAAAGAAGCGAGAGAAAGAGATAAAGACAGAATGTCACCAAGACAAGCTTGGAGAGCCATACAAGCTGGAATGTCAAATGATGTAATTATATCAAGTGATATTGGAAACAATTGCGCAATAGGTAACGCTTACCCAACATTTGAAAAAGGGAGAAAGTATTTAGCACCCGGTTTATTTGGACCTTGTGGTTATGGATTTCCATCAATACTTGGAGCAAAAATTGGTTGTCCAAATACTCCTGTAATAGGGTTTGCTGGCGACGGAGCTTTTGGAATTAGTATGAATGAAATGAGCTCATGTGCTCGAAAAGAATGGCCTGCTATTTCAATGGTAATTTTTAGAAATTATCAATGGGGTGCGGAAAAGAGAAATTCTATATTATGGTTTGATGATAATTTTGTTGGAACAGAATTAGATCCAGAATTAAGTTATGCAAAAGTTGCTAATGCATGTGGTTTAAAAGGAATCACTGTAAAAACAATGGAAGAAACTACAAAAGCAATAAAACAATCTTGCGAAGATCAAAAAAAAGGAATTACAACTTTTATTGAAGTTATTTTAAATCAAGAATTAGGTGAACCATTTAGAAGAGATGCAATGAAAAAACCGGTTAGAGTTGCTGGTATAAAAAAAACTGATATGAAATCTCAAAAAGGATTAAATTAGTTTAAATCCAATACTGTTGCAGGGTCTAACCTTACGCCAAACCAATTAAGCCTAACATCTAAATGTGGTCCTGTTGATCTTCCTGTAGACCCAACTGTGCCTATTATTTCTCCCTGTTTAATTTTCTGTCCTTTTTTTATGTAAATATCTTTCATGTGCATATACAAAGTAGAAATTCCGTGTCCATGATCAAAGATTAAAGTACCACCTGTATAAAATAAATCAGGCTCCACCATGGTTGCCGTTCCATCTAACATAGCTTTAATTTTAGTGCCTTCTTTTGCCGCAAAGTCTATCCCATAATGAGGCCATTTCGGTTTTCCATTTAATATTCTTTGACTGCCATAGACTCCGGTAACAATTGCTTTATCGAGAGGATTAATAAATTCTTTTGTAAAAAAATCTAGATCACTTTCTATTGCTCTAGCATCAGCAATTATTTTATTTTCTCTTTTTATTCTTTCATATACTTCTTTTGGAGGAGTAACTTTTTTTTCAGGAAGACCGTCAATTCTTTGTATTTTATATTTTCTTTTAAAGACTTTTTTTACAATTACATCTAATTTTTGATTTTTTATAATTCGAATAGTTACATCATTTTTTCTGTCTCTTCCTATACCAAAAGCAAAATAACCATCATCGGTAACTAGAACATTTTTTTTATCAATTTTAACTTTTGATCCAGGATTTGTTTTTCCTAGAATAAAAGATCCTTGAATGAATTTTCCTTTAAATTCTACCGCATTCAAATTTTGATTTGAAAATATTATTAGTAAAAATAAGATTGCGATTTTATTGAGCTGTCCAACCACCATCAACCACCAAAGATGTTCCAGTTATCATAGCTGAACTGTCAGCTGCTAAAAAAGCTACAGCAGTCGCTACATCACTTTCCTCTGCAACTCTTCCCAAAGGTATATTTTTAATCATATCTTTTTTAAATTTTTTATTTTTAAAAAAATCTTTAACCATCGGAGTTAACACAAAGGTTGGACAAACAGTATTCACTCTAATATTGTTTTTAGCTAAATCAATTGCCATTCCTCTAGTGAGACCCTCTAAACCAAATTTAGTCATGTTGTAGACGCTTCTTATTGGAGCGCCAACTTTACCCAGTTGCGATGACATATTAATAATTGAACCACCTGTTTTTTTTCTATTTTTAGATTCCAACATTTTCTTTGTACAAATTTGAGCAATATTAAAACAAGCTTTTAGATTTAAATTAACTATGTAATCCATGTCTGCTTTTTTTACTTTTGTAAAATGTTCAGGGCGATTATTGCCTGCATTATTGACTAGTATGTCCAATTTTGACAAACTATTTACAATTGTATTAAATTTTGATGTGTGAGTTACGTCACAAATAAATGATTGACTTGATCCTTTAGTTCTTTTTATTATTTTACTTACCTTATCCAAGTCACTTTTTGTTCTACTAATAATAATTACTTTTGCTCCTGCCTGAGCCAAAGCTATAGCACATGCTTTACCAATGCCTTTTCCAGCACCTGTAACTAAAGCAACTTTGTTTTTTAAATTTATTTGTTTAAGCATTAAATCAATATTTTTATATCTGTATAGATTAATTCTAAAGCGACTATTAATATAGCCAATAAACCAATCCAAGCAATCCACTTATGCTCTTTGATCCATTTTGAGATTAAAGTAGCAGCAACAGCCATTAATACTATGGATAATATCAATCCAAATATCAATAAATGATAATGATGGCCTGCAGCTCCAGCAACACCTAAGACATTATCTAAACTCATTGTAAAATCTGCCAGCAAAATTGTCCAAATAGCTTTTAATAAATTTGAATTATCTACCTTAATATCTTTGTTTTCACTTGAAGCATTTTTTATTACGTCTACATAAAGTTTATAAACAATATAAAGAAGTAATATTCCTCCAATTAATCTTAAACCAGTGATCTGCAATAAATATGCAGTAAGCAAAGTTAAAATAATTCTTAAAATTACTGCTCCACCTATACCCCAAAAGATAATTTTCTTTCTTTGATCTAAAGGAAATTTAGACGCAACCATACCAATGATAATCGCATTGTCTCCTGCAAGAACTAAGTCAATAAAAACAATTTGTGAGAATATAATTATTTGTTCAGACATGATTATTTATTTAATACCATGTCAGACACCTTTTCTGCAATCATAATGGTTGGTGCATTAGTATTTCCTTTGACAACTAATAAATTTAAATTTTTCATTAAAACAACTTTCCAGATATACTATGTTCGTATAAAATTTTCATATCATCAACAGTCATTTTTCTTGGATTTGTAGCTGTTGATGGATCCTCTAAAGCCATTACTGATAATTGATCTAAGTTAATTTTATTCTCTTCAACAACATCGGAAAGTTTATGTGGAATATTTAATTCTTTTCGCAAATTTAAAATCCAGTTTAAAAAACTTTCAAAATTTTTATCTAAATTAAGATAATCACAAATAGATACAATCCTATCTTCTATTAAATTTTTATTAAAAGTTAAAACATATGGCATAAAAATTGCATTTGATAACCCGTGGTGAACATTAAATTGAGCATTCACTGGATGACTTAAAGAATGAATTGCACCTAAGCCTTTTTGAAAAGCAGTTGAACCCATACTTGCTGCGGCTAATAAATCTGCTCTGGCATTTAAGTCTTTCCCATTATTCACTGCATTTAATAGAGATTTTTTTATTAGCTTAATGCCTTCAATTGCAATTCCATCTGCCATTGGATGAAAACCTGGTGCACAAAAAGCTTCTAGGTTATGGGCAAGAGCATCCATTCCAGTTGCTGCAGTCAGTCTTGGTGACAAATCAACTGTTAAAACTGGATCTAAAATAACAATTGATGGCAACAATTTTGGATGAAAAATTATTTTTTTTACACCTGTTTGATTATTAATAATAGCAGAAGCTCTTCCAGTTTCAGATCCGGTTCCAGCTGTAGTAGGGATCGCTATAATTGGTGCAATATTTTTTTCGTCAGCTCTTTTCCAATAATCTCCTATATCTTCAAAATCCCATATCGGCCTAGATTGACCTGACATGAAAGCAATTCCTTTTCCTACATCAAGTCCACTTCCACCACCAAAAGCAATTACTCCATCACACTGATTTTTTTTAAAAACAGTTATGCCATCATCTACATTTTCTCCTATTGGGTTTCCTGAAAAGTCTGAAAAAGTAGCTAATTTAGAGAAATTTTTATTTAAATTAAAAATAATATCTTTAACAAATTGTAAATTTATAAGATCTTTGTCAGTTACAAATAAAGGATTTTTTATATTTAAATTGCTGCATGCTAAAGGCAAATCTTTTATTCTATTTTCACCCACCCATAATGTTGTTGGATAATTCCAGTTATAATTAGCCATCTTTATTTGTAATCTTCCACTATCATGTCAGCAGCTTTTTCAGCAATCATTATAGTTGGTGCATTAGTATTTCCAGATGTAATATGAGGCATAATTGAAGCATCAATTACTCTTAAATTTTCTATTCCATGAACTTTTAATTTTTCATTAACAACAGTCTCGTCATTATTACCCATTTTGCAAGTTCCAACAGGATGAAAAATTGTTTGAGCATGTTCGCTTGCAGCTTTAACTAATTCTTCATCGTCAGTGATGTGTGTACCTGGTCTATATTCTTCGGGCTCATATTTTTTGAAAGTTTCTGTTTCCATCATAATTTTTCTAACAATTTTTAAACCTTTTGCAGAAACATCTCTATCATCTTGAGTGGACAAATAGTTCATTTTAATTTTTGGATTATCTCTACTATCATTGCTTATTATATTTATTTCACCTCTACTTGTAGGCCTGACATTTGCAATTGTAGGAGTTATACCATCAAAGTCATGCATTTTAGTTGCTCCTAAAATATCTGTACTAATTGGTTGGACATGAAATTGTAAATTAGGTGTTGCTCTTGATGGATCGCTCTTTACAAAACCACATACTTGGCTTGCGCCCATTGTCATAGGCCCACTTTGTTTAAAAATGTATTCTAATCCTATTAAAAAATTTCCAAACAAACTATTAATCTTACTATTTAATGATTTTAAATTTTTAACTTTATAAACAGGTCTTAACATCAAGTGATCTTGTAAATTTTTACCAACACCTTTCAATTCATGAATAATATCTATACCATGTTTTTTTAATTTTTGTCCGTCACCTACACCAGAAACCTGTAAAATATGTGGAGATCCGATTGAACCAGCTGATAATAGCACTTCTTTTTTTGTTTTTACTGAATTTAGTTTATATCCAGTGTAATAATTTACTCCAACTGCTTTTTTTCCTTCAAAATTTATTTTTTGAACATGAGCGTTAACAATAATTTTTAGATTTGATCTTTTTTTTATAGGGTTTAAATATCCTTTAGCAGCACTACATCTTAATTTTAATAGTTTTTGACGGCTAGTAGTAAATTGAAAATATCCAATTCCAAAATTATCACCTGTATTAAAATCATTAGTTCTTGGTATTCCTATTTCTTCCGCAGCATTTTGAAATTCCTCCAACATATTTAAATTTATTTGCTTATTAGATACTGTAATTGGACCTTTATCATTATGAAATTCACTTTTTCCTAATTCATTATTTTCTGATTTCAAAAAATATGGAAGAACATCATCCCATCCCCATCCGGCATTTCCCTGCTGCCTCCAGTTATCATAATCATTGCTTTGACCCCTAATCCAAAGCAGACCATTTATTGAAGAACTTCCACCCAGTGTTTTACCTCTTGGATAACGAATAGATCTATTATTCATGGTTTCATCTTTTTCAGTATGAAAGCACCAGTCTACTTTTGGATTATGCATGGTTTTATAATAACCCACTGGGATATGTATCCACGGATATGTATCTTTGCCTCCAGCCTCTAATAAGAGAACTTTATTGTTTTCATCAGCAGTTAATCGATTAGCCAGGACACAGCCTGCTGATCCTGCACCAATAATTATGTAATCAAATTCTTCCATGGCTAAATTATATCTTATAGGTGAGAAATTTAATAAATGCCAACGTGTCTAATACAACCTGTAGTTTTAAGACTTTTGTTTGACTCTCATTTTTATAACAGGTTTAATCCTTTTTTTTATTAATAAAAAACGGGGGAATAATGAAAAAATTATTAACTGTTGTTTTAAGTTTAGTTGCATTTATTGGATTCTCAATATCTGCTGCAAACGCTAAAACATTAAAATGCCAAACTGTTATCAGTGCAAAGGCTGACGAAGTAAAAATGCTAAAAGATTTCGGAGCTGACGTAACTGCTTTAACAGGTGGTTCAATTAAGTTTGAAATTATGCCAGCAGGTACTGTTGTTGGAGTTAAAGAAACATTAGATGCAGTAGATAAAGGACTGATCGATTGTGGATTTGCTTGGACTCACTACTGGTCTGGTGAACACCCAGCAGCTATGTTATTTGGTTCGCCAGTAGCAGGCGCAGGTGTTGGTATCGACAACATAGCGTTCCTATCTTGGTTTCAATATGGCGGTGGTAAAGAATTATACGACCAACTATGGAAAGAAATGGGAAGAAACATAAAAGGCTTTATGCTTCAACCAGTAGGCCCAGAGGCTTTAGGTTGGTTTAAAGAGCCTATTAACAGCATGGCTGACTTTAGAAAGTATAGATTTAGAACTCCTCCAGGAATTCCAGGTCAAACTTATAAAGATATCGGTGTAGCTTCTGTTGCAATGGGTGGTGGAGATATTCTACCAGCTCTTGAAAAAGGAACTATCGATGCAGCTGAATGGTGTTGTCCAAAACCGGACAGTGTATTTGGTTTCCAAAAAGTTCTTAAGCACTACTATCTACAAGGTTTACACCAAGTAGTGGTAAATGCTGACCTTTATGTAAATGGAGACGTTTACAAAAAAATGACTAAGCTTGAGAAAAAAGCTATGGAAGTTGCAGCGAATGCATCATTAAGTAAAGCTATGAGTTATAGAATTTACGAAAATGGTAAAGCGCTAGCGGATTTAACTCAGAATCACGGTGTAATCTTACATGATACTCCTGCTGATTATTTCCCAGCTTATATGGCAGCAGCTAAGAAAAGTTTAGAAACTAATGCAGCGAAAAATAAATTCTTTGCAAAAGTTTGGAACTCACAAAAGAAATTTGCTGATATCGCAGTACCTTTCTGGAGTGGAGCTCAGATGTCTAATGCTAAGCTAGGAATGGCTCACGCAGCGACATTAAAATAGTCATTAAGTATAGATTATAATAAAGCGGGTCATTTACTTGATCCGCTTTATTTTTTTAAGTAAAAAAGAAGGAGCCAATGCCTTTAAGAACAAAACTAGATAAATCAGATGAAATGATCGCCGAAAGGCGACAGGGCACAAGTAAGATGCCTGAGGACATGCCTAAATGGATGTCATCCACAATCACAAATATTGATAAATGGAGTAAACGGATCGGTAATGTAGTTTGCTGGATTACAATGCCTTTAATGATTGCAATGGTTTATGAAGTTTTAGCAAGAAAATTATTTTTAGCTCCAACAATGTGGGCTTACGACATGAGCAGATTTCTTTACGGTGCTTTATTTATGCTGGGCGCTGGATACGCTCTTTCTAGAGGAGTTCATATTAGAGCAGATTTCTTATACAGAAATTTTAAAGTAAGAACACAAGGTCTTATAGATTTTTGGTTATACTTATTATTTTATTTTCCAGGATTACTTTTTTTCTTTTATATGACAACAGGATTTGTTTTGGAGTCTATTAAAAGAGGAGAAAGAGGAATGGATACAGCTTGGATGCCTTATATGTGGCCTATCAAAGCTTGTTTATGGTTTGGAATTTTATTTTTATTAATTCAAGGAATTTCAGAAGTTTTAAAAAGTTATTATGCAGCAAAAAAAGGAAGATGGCCTGACGCATGATAGCAGAACTAATTAATCCAGCTACACTAGGTTTTATTTTAATTGCAGTAATGTTATTTGCAATTTTTATTGGTTTTCCAATTTCATTTACTTTAATTTTTTTAGGATTTGTATTTGGTTATTTAGGTTTTGGTAAACTAGTTTTCTATTTAATGACCTTGCAGTTTTCGATGGTTATGACTGAACAAGCACTGGCGGCAGTTCCACTGTTCGTCTTTATGGGTATTATGATGGAAAATGCTGGCTTGATGGAAAGGCTATTCTCATCAGTTCAACTAATGTTGTCCAGAGTTCGTGGAGCTTTATTCTATGCAGTACTTTTTGTTTCTGTAATATTTGCAGCAGCAACAGGAATAGTAGGGGCATCTGTGACAATTCTTGGAATTATGGCTGCTAAATCAATGAATAAATCTGGGTACGATGTAAGATTGGCAGCAGGAACAATTACAGCTGGCGGTACTTTAGGAATATTAATTCCACCAAGCATTATGTTAGTTGTCATGGGTCCAATAATGGAAATCCCTGTAACTGATTTATTTGCTGCAGCAATTATACCAGGAATAATGTTGGCTCTTTTATATGCTGCATATGTGACTATTAGATGTGCTTTAAATCCAAGTTTAGGACCTATTCTTCCAGAAGAAGATAGAGCAACGAGCATGATGGAAGTTTTGAGAGAATTTTTAATTGGTCTATTGCCTCCAGCACTTTTAGTTTTTGCAGCACTTGGAAGTATTTTATTTGGATACGCAACGCCAACAGAAGCCGCAGGATGTGGCGCAGTCGGTTCTTTGCTTTTAGCTTTAGCTTATAAAAAATTAACACTACCAAAATTACAAGAAGCGCTTGTTAAAACTTTGGAAATATCAGCTTTAATTATGGTTCTTGTAGCAGCCTCAAATTTCTTTGGTTCAGTATTTTCTAGATTAGGAACACCAATGGTTTTAACTGAATTTTTATTACAGTTAGAGATGAACAGATATATCATTTTAGGAATCGTTCTTGCTATGATTTTTCTTTTAGGCTGGCCTTTAGAATGGGTTCCAATCGTATTAATTATTATTCCAATTATTTTACCTTTAATAGAAGAATTAGGATTTAATTTAACTTGGTTTGCTATTTTGGTTGCTGTAAACCTTCAAACCGCCTGGCTGTCACCTCCAGTGGCTCTTTCTGCATATTTTTTAAAAGGAGTAGTGCCTGAATGGGATCTAAAAGACATTTATATAGGAATGATGCAATTTATGGTATTGCAAGTTATAGGATTAATATTAATAGTAATCTTCCCGCAAATAGCTTTGTGGTTACCAACAGTACTTTATGGCAATTAAATATATAAAAAAAGCAGCTAAAACTCCGGAGACGGACGATCATAAGACACAAGCAGCAGTGCAAAGCATTCTTAATGATATAGAAAAAAGAAAAGAAGATGCGCTTAAAGAACTTAATAAGAAATTCGACAAATATGAAGGAGAGGTTATTGTTTCCAAAGAAAAAATAGAAGAAGCTATTAAAAAAGTTAATCAAAAAACTAAAGATGATGTTAAATTTGCACACGACCGAGTTAAAAAATTTGCCGAACACCAATTAAAAAGTATGAACAATAATTTTGAGGTTGAATTATCAAAAGGATTGTTCGCAGGACAAAGACTAATTCCAGTTGATACAGCGGGATGCTATATTCCTGGTGGGCGTTATGCACACATTTCTTCAGCTGTGATGGCGATTACTCCTGCTAAAGTAGCTGGCGTTAAGACTATTATTTGTGCAAGTCCTCCAAAAGATAAAGATGGAGCAAATCCTGGAATAATTTTCGCTGCAAATCATTGCGGTGCTGACGTCATAATGAATTTGGGCGGTGTTGCCGCCATAGGTTCAATGACACATGGATGTTTTAATAATCCTCCAGTTGATTTTTTAGTAGGAGCTGGAAATCAATATGTAGCAGAAGCTAAAAGAATAGTTTATGGAAAAGTAGGCATAGATCAATTTGCTGGTCCAACGGAAATTGCAATTATAGCTGATAAATCTGCCGATAAAGAAATCGTAGCTGTGGATCTTGTTGGTCAATTAGAGCATGGTTATAATTCTCCTGGATGGTTGTTTACAACAGATAAATCATTAGCAGACTTTACAATGAAAAGAGTTCCTGAATTAATTAGCGAATTACCAGAATTAGCTAAAGTTAATGCCGAAGCTGCTTGGAAAGATTATGGTGAAGTAATACTTTGTGACACAAATGAAGAAATGGCAGAAGTAAGTGACAAATATGCTTCTGAACACTTAGAAGTTCACGCTGAAAAATTAGACTGGTGGTTAAAAAGATTAAGAAATTATGGATCTTTATTTTTAGGAGAAGAAACAACAGTAGCTTACGGAGATAAATGCTCTGGAACAAACCATATTTTACCAACCAAAGGTGGTGGAAGATATACAGGTGGATTATTTGTTGGAAAATTTATTAAAACATTAACATTCCAAAGAATGACAAAAGAAGCCACAGAACTAGTTGGTTCTGCTGCAGCTAGGCTTGGTAGAGCAGAAGGTATGGAAGCTCATGCTAGAACAGCAGACGTAAGACTAAGAAAATATGGTTTTTTAAATTAATGCATGCATTAGTCTATACTGAAACTCAAAAAATTGAATATCGAGAAGAAAAAAATCCTACAGAGAAACAAGGTGAAAGTATTTTAAAAATACAAGCTTCAGGAATCTGCGGTTCTGATATGCACGCTTATCACGGAAAAGATGATAGAAGAATTCCACCACTAATCTTAGGTCATGAAGTTAGTGGAATAATCCAAAATGGAAAATTTAAAGATAAAACAGTAGTTCTTAATCCTCTCATAAGTTGTGAAAAATGTGATTATTGTAAAAATAAAAGAGAACACTTATGCCCCGAGAGAACTATGATTGGCATGAGCAGACCAATTAAAAGAGAAGGAGGGCTAGCCGAATTAGTTTCAGTTCCTGAAAAAAATATTTATGAGGTACCAAAAGCTTTAGACACCAAAGAAGCAGCTTTAGCAGAACCAGCAGCTGTCGCTCTACACGCTGTGATATTAGCAGAACAAACATTAAAAAAATCATTAGCAGAAAGCAAAGTCCTAGTTCAAGGCGCAGGAGCAATTGGATTATTGTGTGGTTTAATTTTATCAAAAGATAAAAATTGTAAAAATATTTTTTTATCTGATCCAAATAAAAAAAGACTTGATGAATGTTCTAAATATTTAGATGCAAAATTTGTAAATCCTACGGACAAATCAATTAAAGAAAATGATTTTGATCTTGTAATGGATTCGGTTGGTTTAGAAGTAAGCAGACAACAAGCTATTCATGTTGTTTCTCCAGGAGGATCAATAGTTCACATAGGTTTAACTCAACCATCTGGAACTTTTAATTTTAGAAAGTTAACTATCCAAGAAATAACACTAATCGGAACTTATTGTTATACAAATAATGATTTTAAAAATACTTTAAATCTTCTTACTAATAAAAAATTAGGATCTTTAGAATGGATTGAATACAGAGAACTTAAAAAAGGAGCAGAAGCTTTTAAAGAAATTCATGATGGCACTTGCGTAGCACCTAAAATCATCTTAATACCTTAATCATCAAACCATTCTTTATACTTATTTTGATTATCGCTTAAATATTTTGGCAAAAGGCTTGAGTTATATTTTTTTAACTTATAATCACTCTTCCATTTGTTTGTTGAACTTTGATCTGCAAAATGATCATAAAACATTTCTTTATTTTTTATTTTTTCTCTTATTTTTTCTATTGTTAAACCGCTTAATTTAAATTCATTATGATGGCCAAAGTTCATAAATTTTTCATACATTTCTTCTGGTGTTTTTAAATTAGTAAAATGCCAACCTCCATCTTGAATTATTTGTAAGTTGATTTGCTTAGTCTCAGAAAAAAGAGCATCTAATCTCCAAAATGGATATTTTTTTAATTTGATATTTCTTAACCAGGATAAAGATTTTAATTTCTTTTTTTTACAACCTTTTGTCCCAAACCAGTGCATTCTGTCATAAAGTAAATTAAATCTAAAATAGAAAAACAATTGTTTAAATAGAACAATATCTTTTTTATTTGTTGCAAAATCTTTCGAATTTAAATTTGGAATTTCATCATTGTCACTTAACATTATAAAATCTTCATCAGAAGATTCTTTTAAAGCTTTCAAACTTTCATCGTAAGAAAGAGCAATTCTTTTTAAACTATTAGATCTTTGTAGAGAAGGATCGTTATTTTCAGGAACAATACCATCTGGTTCTTTATCTATCACAATATGAATGATTTTATCTTTGAATTTGGGATAATTATTTATATCGAAATTTAACTTTTTCTTTTTTCCACTATGAGAATAAGTGGATTCAGTAACTATAAATTTATCAACTTTATCCTTTAAAATATTTAATCTTACCTCATACATCATGTGTTCGGAATAAAATGATGTGCAATCGTATATTTTCATTATTTTAATTTTTTAATTCACCTTCAGATTGTGGACAAATTATATAACTGAAATAAAATATTAATATAATGAGAAAGGAGGGACAATGGCTAAATTTATAACTTTAGGATGTTATACAGCGAAAGGTCTTGGTGGATTTGTAAGCAATCCAGGCACAGACAGAAAAGCTGCTACATCGGCTCTTGCAGCATCAGCTGGAGCAAAAGTAACTCGTTATGCCGGTCTAAGAGGGAAGTATGATTTTATGGCAGAGATCGAAGGAACTTTTGAACAAGCTGCTGCAGCTGCCATGGTTGCTGTTTCAAGCGGAGCTGTTTCTGATTTTACAATTCTTGAAGATGTAAATCTTAATAAGATTGCAGAAACTGCTAAGAAAATGGCTTCTGGATACAAAGAACCAGGAAAATAATTTAAATTTCTAACAAGTATAGAGAATAATTTCTATACTTGTTTAGATTAATAAAAAATTTATTCTATATAGAATCCGGATTCTATATCGGAGTCTATTCCCTGAAGATCCAAGAAACCTTTTTTCAATACATTAAATATTGCATTGTCCGAGCTCCATGAAGCAAATCTGAGAGGTCTATAGTAGATTCTAGGAAAAATATTTTTCAAATCTTTTCTTTTGCTTATTGCCCAAACGTAATCAATATTATTATTAATTGCCCAATTTGTAATCAATTTATAAAGTTTTATTTCTTCTGGTTTATCAGTGCTATAAGTATACAAAACATTTAATCTTTTAATCTTTTTTACTGAGTAAATGTGCACTATTGAAAAACTATTTTGGTATTCAAAAAAATAAATATCTTTTTTATAAGGACATTCCATTAATCTCCAATACAGCCAACTTTCGTCTCTATTAATGATTGGAAAATCATTATTATTTTCAGGCATTTTTTTTAAATTAAAAGAGTCAGATATTACTTTGAAGTTTTCAGAAAGATTATATGGTTTAATATCCTCGTTTTCAGCATATCTTTTTTTTAGAAAAAATCTAAGCGTTGAATTAAAAAGGTTTAAATTTAAATTATTTGCAAACGGTAAAAATTTAAAATAATTAATCGGTCTAACCAATCTTTTTGTCTCAAAGTTATCAATCCAACCAAATTTTTTTAGCACCCTTAGAGAGTAAGGGCTACACATAGCCATTTGATTGGGACATACCTTCATCCATTCTTTAGTTAAAAGTTTGCCTAATCCAAAACCCATAAATTCTGGAAGCACAGCATAGTCTTGAAACCATATAGCAGAAATTTTTTTATTAGAAACGATTAAATTATTAACCAGAAAGGCTGCTTGACCAATTACTTTTCCATCTAAAGAAAGTATTATTGGTTCAGCAAAATCTTTGTTGACTCTATACCACCAACTCCAATTTTCAGTTAAACTTTTGTATCTTTCTGGATAAAGTTTTTTGTAGAAAGTAGACAACTTTTTTTTACTAGTTTCTGAAATTTTATTTATTTTACACTTAGATAAAATACTATCTTTAGAATGCATCAATACCTGTTTGAAATTTTCCTAATATTAGAGCATGTGTATCTTCGGTTCCATCGTAGGTATTAACCGTTTCAAGATTAACTAAATGTCTAATTATATGATATTCATCTAAAATACCATTGGCTCCCAACATATCTCTTGCATCTCTTGCAATCTTTAAAGCCTTTAAGCAATTGTTTCTTTTCAACATACTAATAGCAATCTTCATGTCTTTGTTTTCATCCATAGCTCTTCCTGCATGTAAACATCCACTAAGACCAAGTGAAATTTCAGTTAACATATCTGCTAATTTTTTTTGAACCAATTGCTTAGAGGCTAATTGTTTTTTATTTATAATTCTGTTTTCCGTATAATCTTTTGCAATAAGCCAACAGGATTCAGCAGCCCCCATAGCTCCCCATGCAATTCCGTATCGAGCTTTGTTTATACAAGAATAAACGGACTTCCAACCTGTGGTTTTAGGTAAAATATTTTTCTTTGGAACTTGAACGTTATTTAAAATTATTTGTCCTGTGTGACTGATTTTTAGACTTGCTTTTTCTATTGTAGAAGTAGTTAGTCCTTTCGATTTTTTATCAACAATAAAACCATAAACTTCTTTATCTTTGCTTAAAGCCCAAATAATAAATACATCGGCTATCGGAGCATTAGTAATCCAATTCTTTGTGCCATTTAATAAATAGCCATCAGAATTTTCTGTAAAAGTAGTCTTCATTGAAGACGGAGCGGAACCCGAAATGCTTTCTGTCAAACCAAAACAACCAACCAAGTTGCCTTTAACAAGCCCTGGAAGATAATGTTCTTTTTGTTCATCAGAACCAAAGTAAAATATGGGATGAATTACTAGAGAAGACTGAACTGATATTGCTGAACGATAGCTGCTGTCTACTGATTCAAATTCTTTTGTTACTAAACCATAAGCAATGTTAGAAGCATTAGCAGAGCCATAACCATCAATTGTAAGACCTAGCAAACCTAGAGAACCCCACTCTTCATAGATCTTTTTATCAAAAAAACATTTTTTGTTATTTTCCACAACTTTTGGTAATAATTTTTTTTTACAGTAATCTTTTATTGTTTTTTGAATTGATTTTTCCTCTTCTGTTAATAAAGAATCAAGATAAAGCGGATCTATCCAATTATTTTGTTTTTTTTCCATGAGTATTTATGGTTATTTTTATATTACCTTTTTCTTTTACATTATTTTATTAATTCAGAGAAGGATAATTATTTTTCATTTGCTTTTTTTCTGAGCAAGAATTTTTGGGTTTTTCCAGTTGGTGTTTTTTCAATATTTCCAAAAATAATTTTTTTTGGAATTTTAAATTTAGCCATATTGTTCTTGCAAAATTCAATGATTTCCCGTTCTTTAAGTGCTGAATTTTTCTTTAGAGTTATAAACGCACATGGAACTTCTCCCCATTTCTCATCTTTTTTTGCGACAACAGCCGCATCAATAATATCTTTATGTTGAAAAAGAACATTTTCAATTTCTATGCTGCTAATATTTTCTCCTCCAGAAATTATTATATCTTTAGATCTATCTTTCAATTGAATGTAACCATTTTTATGAACCACAGCTATATCTCCAGTATGAAACCAACCTTCATGAAATATTTTGTTTGTTGCTTTTGAATCCTTATGATAACCCATCATCACAGTATTTCCTTTCATAAAAACCTCACCAAGATCTTTTCCATTGTGCTTTACTTCTTTTTTTGTTTTTTTATTAAAAACTTTAAGCTCAGATATTCCAGGGTATTTTACTCCTTGATAAGATTTTAGTTCTGCAATTTTATTCTTTTTTAATTTACTCCATTCTTTTTGCCATTCACATATTACAGCAGGCCCATATACTTCAGTTAAACCATAAGTATGAGTAATATTAAACCCTTGATCGTCAATCTTTTTTAAAATAGCAGAAGGTGGAGGCGCTGCACCAGTCATAAACTCAACTTTATTTTTAATTTTTATACCTTCTTCTATTAGTAAATTTATAATTACAGTTGTGCCACATAAATGAGAAACTTTGTATTTTTTAATAAATTTAAAAATCAATTTTGATGTTATTTTTCTTATACATATATTAGTTCCAGCTAAAGCAGCTATAGTCCATGGAAAGCACCATCCGTTACAATGAAACATTGGCAGGGTCCATAAATAAGTAGGATTTTTTTTCATATTCCAAGCGAGTTGATTGCTCACAGCATTTAAATATGCACCTCTATGATGGATAACCACACCTTTGGGTTTGCTAGTAGTTCCCGAAGTATAGCCCAAACTAATTGGAAACCATTCATCTTTAATTGTAAAATCAATAGATGAATTTTTTGAACCTTTCTTTAAAAAATTTTCATACAATTCTTCTTTAAGAATATTTTTTGAATATTTTTTATTATCTTTAATAGCAACGATAGGTATTTTGTGGTTTCCAATTTTAAAAGCTTTTCTTACAATTGGTAAAAATTCAGTATCAACAAAAATTAATTTTGTGCTTGAATGACCGATTATATAGCTGATAGTTCGAGCATCTAATCTTATATTAATAGTGTTAATAATTCCTCCTACCATGGGAATAGCAAAATGAGATTCATACATTGCACTAGTATTAGGAGCAATAATTGAAACAACGTCTCCAGTTTTTATTTTTTTCTTTTTTAATGATGATGCAAATAGATTACATCTTCTTAAGGTTTCTCCCCATGTAAATTTTTTGTTTTCAGATATAATTGAAATATAATTTGGAAAAATTTTTGCCGTTCTTTTTAAGAAATCAATCGGGGTAAGAGGTGCAAAATTGGCTTTATTTTTTTTAAGATTTTTGTAATTTTTAATATTCATTTTTTAATACAACTAAAAGATTATTTAATATATAATGTTTTAATATGAATAATTATATAAAAAATAACACAGGAATTCTCATTCGTATCGACGATGTTTGTGAAAATATGGACTGGAAACTCATGAAAAAATTAGAGGATTTATTTGATGAATATTCAATTAAACCAGTTTTAGGTGTTATACCAAACAATAAAGATAAAGAATTTTTAGCCTTTTCTAGAAATAATAATTTTTGGGATCAAGTAAGAAAATGGCAAGATAAGGGTTGGGAGATTGTTCAGCATGGAGATACACATATTTATGATAAATTATGTAGAAAAAAATCAGATTATTTTAATTATGGAGGAGGATCAGAATTTTTTGGACATTCATTAGAGATGCAGATTGAAAGAATAAAAAATGGATTAGAGAAATTTAAAAAAGAAAGAATAAATATTAGAGCTTTCTTTGCTCCTAATCAAACATACGATCAGAATACATTTATCGCCTTAAAAGATTGTGGAATTACCGAGATTATAGACGGCTATGGTTTGATGCCCTACACTGAAAATAACATAAAGTTTATTCCTCAATTATTTGAAAAAGTTATTCTGCTACCTTTTGGCATACAGTCAACTAAGCTGCATTTACATACATGGAAAGAGGATGATTTTAAGTCCTTTGAAAAATTTATTAAGAAAAACTCAAAAAAGATTCTTACTTATGATCAAGCTATATCAAAAACAAATGATAGTTTTTTCTATAGATCTTTGAGATTCATTACATCAAAAATCTTAAAATTGAAACGATTTAGGTTAAAAAAAGATTCTGAATTTAATATAAAAGAATTTTAATCTAATTTTTGTACATGATACATTCTAAAATATCTTCAAAATTGATAAAATTTCTATAATTATTTTTTATTTCTTTAGTGCCTTTTATAATTTCCTTTTTCGAGACGTTGATTAAACATGAAATAAATCGATTTTTTAACATTTTTATATAATCAGATTTTCTAACTATAACTTTATGTTTAAATGTTGAGAAGGAAAACTTTTTAAGATTTTTTTTTATAAGTTTGATCAAAATTTCATCTTTTTTAAGACTTCGATTAAGTTTGATCTTCATCAATCTAAATGTTGGAATTTGATTGTTTTTTGTTTTGAGTGAAAAAATTAAAATTACACCATTCTTTTTTAGTCTTTTTTTTGCATAAATTTAATAGAGTATTTATCTTTTTTTTTGAAAAAAAATGAATAGTTTGTTTTATTAATATTAAATCAAAAATTTGATTTTTATTTTTAACATATTTAATTGCATCAATTTTTTTAAAAATAATATTTTTTCTAAGATTTTTATTTTTAACAATATCTATTCCTATTGGTTTTTTTGTAAATTTATATTTTTTATGAAGAAAGCTAATAATATTTGCTCTTCCGCAGCCGATATCTAAAATTTTAGTGTTTTTATTAATTTTAATTTTTTTTTTAAGAAATTTATGAAAAGATGAAATGTATTTTTCTGAGGCAAGCCAAGTTTTATTATCCCAATTCTTTAATTCCTTCATCAAAGCGCTACTACAGCTGCTGCTATTGAGGCTAAACGTGCTTGAGTATCATCAGCACGACTTGTAATTACAACAGGGACTTTACCACCAATAACTACACCAGCTGCACAAGCTCCCATAAAATAAATCATCATCTTAACTAGAGCATTTCCAGTCTCAACATTAGGAACTAATAAAATATCTGTTTTACCTGCAACGGCATTCTTAATTCCTTTTATTTGAGCTGCTTTTTCTGATACTGAATTATCAAAAGCCATTGGACCAAAGACTTCAGCTTCAATACCTTCATTTGATGCTCTTTCTGTAAGCTCTTTAGCTTCTTTAGAACTGGGCATACTTTCTAAAACTTCTTCTGTAGCTGATAAGATTGACACCTTAGGTTTACTAATCCCAATTCTTTTTGAAAATTCCACGGAATTTTTTAAGATATGCATTTTTGTTTCTAACTTTGGTAAAACATTTAAAGCACCGTCTGTAATAATAAAAGGCTTGTCATTTTTTTCTAATGTCATATGCCATATGTGGCTTAACCTTTTTTTACCTATTAGATTTAAATTTCTTTTTAAAACTGCTTTCATCAAGACATCAGTATGAATATGGCCCTTAACTATTATTTTAACTTTACCTTCACTTGCCATTTTAGCTGAAATTAATGCAGTGTTGTTTTCTACTGGTTCATGAATAATTTCGTATCTTGAAATATCCCATTTAATATCTTTTGCCAATTTTTCTATAATTGATTTGTCTCCAACAAAAATTGGATTTATTAAACCTTCATCTACCGCTTGTTTAGTCGATTCTATTGAAACAGATTTACCAGCGTTAACAATCACCACCTTTACAGGGCCTTTAGTTTTAGCAATTTTCAATAGATTTTCGGGACAGATAATTTCTTTTTTAGATAGCATTTAATTCATCCATTTCTTTTAAAATTTTTGAAGGTATAGATATATCTTTATTTAAATTCTTTTTATATGTTTTATTTTTTTTTTCTCCTGGGTATAGAATTGAACTAAAACCTTTTGCTTTTGGAAGTTTTTTTACAAGTTTAATATTTTTTTTCATTTCTTTCATAAAATTTTTCCCTATAAAAACTTTAGGATTAATTGTAATAAATAAATGACCTACGTTTTGTGGGCCAGTAAAATCATCAAAAGGATCTTTTGTTTTTCCTCCGTGGCTACTCCCGGTTAAAACACCGCTTAGAATATCAACCATCCAAGCCAAACCAGAACCTTTAAAGCTAGCGATAGGAAGCTGAGTTCCCAATAAAGCTTCTTTAGCATTAGTTGTAATTTTACCAGATTTATTTAGGGCAACACCATATGGAATTTTTTCACCAAGTTTATGCGCTCGTCTTATTTTTCCTCTATTAATTATTGAAGTTGACGCATCTAAAACAAAAGGAACTTTACCGGTCGGAACCCCAAAACAAATTGGATTAGTTCCAAATAAAGATTTTTTTGCTCCATGAGGAGCTAGAGCAGGAGGAGCATTTGTAAAGCAAAAAACTATTAGATTTTTTTTTACAGCTTGCTCAGCATAAAAACTAGATAATCCATAATGACCACTTTTTTTTACTGCAACTAAACCAATTCCAGTTTTTTTTGCATTTTTTTATTGCTTGATTAATCGCTATGTCAGCTGACACAAAGCCAATACTATTATCTGCATTAATATGAGAAATAGATGAGCTTATTTTCTTTATTTTTATTTTTGGTTTTGGATTAATCAATCTTTTTTTTATTCGATCACAATACATTTTAAGTCTTGTTAAGCCATGAGATTTAGCTTCAACAAGTTCTGCTTTAATTAAGTAATTAGCACAAATTTCTGAATGTTTGTTTGATAATTGATGTTTGCTAAAAATCTTTTTTAATTTTGTTTTTAATATATTTTTTTTCACTTAATTTTTTTGTTTCCTTTCTTTTCCCAGTAATCAATTCTTTGTTTTTGATTTTCAACTAAATTTTTACACAAAAGACCATATTTTTTAGCCAAAGATGAAAAATCTTTTTTTGCTATTTTAGTAAATTTTTTTACTTCTTGTTTAGTTGTTTTAGCCATAGTTTCAGGCTTTAAACCCAAAACTTCACCTAAGTCATGATTAAATTTTAAAGTAACATCTGCACTTTTTTCCAAACTTTCAATAATATGTTTTTCTTTTCCAGCTTTTTTAAAAATTTCTGCTCCTATTTTATAAAAACTATAGCAAGCAACATAATCTTTTTGAATATTCTCTATTATATATTTTGCTACTTTTTCTTCCTTTGTTTTTTCTACAGCTAATAGATTTAAAGGATAAATTAGCAGAATGATTAAAAGGAATTTTTTCATTATCGTACTATACGGTTTTAAATATTTAGGGTAATCTATTTATAAATCATGACAAATACAAACTATAAAACTATCGCATCAAAAATTAAATTTGAGGGTAGAGCTTTTATTGACGGTAAATATGTTGATGCTATTGATGGAAACAAGTTTGAAACAATAAATCCTGCAACAGATGAGGCGCTATGCTTAGTAGCAAAATGTAATTCTAAAGATGTTGATTTAGCTGTTAAAGTATCAAGAAAAGCTTTTGATAGTGGTGTTTGGTCTAAAACTTCTCCGGAATTTAGAAAAGATATTTTATTAAAGTTTGCAGAATTATTAAGAAAACACGGAGTAGAAAATTCAGTTCTTGAAAGCGTAGATACAGGTAAATTAATTGGCGACTGTATAAATGAAGTAGCTAATGATGCCCCTATGCACTTTCAATGGTACGGAGAATTAATCGATAAAGTTTTTGGAAAGATTGGATCTACTGATCCTTCAACAACAAGTTTAATAGTTAAAGAACCAATAGGAGTTGTTGCCGGAATAGTTCCTTGGAATTTTCCTTTAATGATGGCGGTTTGGAAGATGGCTCCAGCTTTAGCAGCAGGATGTTCAATTATTATTAAACCAGCTGAAGACACGCCATTGACAGCAATAAGAGTTGCTAAGATTGCCCAAGAAGCAGGAATTCCTGATGGAGTTTTAAATGTTTTACCTGGTTATGGGGATGTAGGTGAAGCACTAGGAAGACATAATGATATTAATGCTATTTCATTTACAGGTTCAACAGAGGTCGGTGGGTTTTTAATGAAGTATTCTGGAGAGAGTAATCTCAAACCTGTAGGTTTAGAGATGGGTGGAAAAAGCCCATTCATAGTTTTAGAAGATGCAAAAATTAATGAAGATTTAATAAATGATTCTATTAATTCTGCTTTTTGGAATGGCGGTCAGAACTGTTCTGCAAATATGAGACAATTAATTCATAGTAAAATTAAAGATGAGTTTTTAGACAAAGTTGCAAAAAGAGTAAAAGCTTTAAAAGTAGGTGACCCTCTCGATCCTTCATCAAACATGGGTTCTATGATTTCAAAGAAACATTTATCAATCGTTGATGGATTTATACAAAAAGGAATTGACGAAGGCGCTAAACTTTTATTAGGAGGAGTTTCTGACAAGGGGCAAAAAGGATTTTATGCCAAACCTACTTTATTTGATAATTTAAAAGAAAATATGACAATAGCTCAAGAAGAAATATTTGGCCCTGTGTTAGGAGTTCTCACATTTTCTAATGAGGAAGAGGCCCTAAAAATAGCAAGCAATTCAAAATATGGTTTATGCGCGAGTGTATTTACACAAGACATTTATAAAGCATTTCATTTTGCAAAAAGTTTACCGTGTGGAACAGTATCAGTTAATACTTTTTCAGAAGGCGATATTAAAACTCCATTTGGAGGATATAAGCAATCAGGTTCTTTAAGCAGAGATCAAGGAACTGAATCTTTAAATCAATATCTTCAAACGAAAACTATTTGGATTAGTCACTCATAAAATCAATGACAAAATCATTTAAATTGAATGTTTCAGATAACATTCTTAAAGAAATCAATCTTAAAGTAAAAAATTATCCTTGGCATGAAATGCCAGACGATGGAGGTTGGGAGTATGGAACCAATCTAGATTACATGAAAGAAATCTCAGATTATTGGGTTAATAAATTTAATTGGAAAAAACATGAAAAAGAAATTAATAAATTTTCAAATTATACAACTGATGTTGATGGAATAAAGATTCATTACATACTAGAAAAAGGTAGCGGATCAAAAGCTATGCCATTACTTTTAATGCATGGATGGCCTGGATCAATTGTTGAGTTCTTACATATAATCGAAAAACTTGCTCACCCAGAAAAATTTGGTGGAAAAGAAAAAGATGCTTTTGATGTTATCATTCCTTCTCTACCTGGATTTGGTTTTTCTGGAAGACCAACACGCCCAATTGGACCTAGAAAAATGTCCGAAATTCTTAATAATTTTATGGTAAAAAATCTTGGTTATAAAAATTATTTAGCTCAAGGAGGAGATTGGGGTGCAACAATCTGCAATTGGTTAGCTTATGATCACTCTAAAACATGTAAGGCTATACATATTAATTGTTTAACAATGCGTTTGCCGGATGGACCACAAACACAGGAAGAAAAAGATTGGCAGAATAAGTTTGATAAAGATCAAATTATGCAAGATGGTTATAGAACACAACAAGCAACCAAACCTCAAACTTTAAGCTACAGTATGATGGACAGTCCTGTAGGTATTGCTGCTTGGATACTTGAGAAGATGTATTTCTGGTCTGATTTAAAGAACAAAGATTTGGAAAGCATTTATTCAAAAGATATTCTTTTGGCAAATATAATGGTTTATATTATTACCAAAACTTTCAACACTGCATCATGGATATATTATGGAAGAAGAGAAGAGGGCGGTAGATTTTTTCCAAAAAACTTTACACAAATTAAAACACCGACTGGAATAGCAATGTTTCCTGCCGAGATGTCTGAATGGCCGCCTAAATCTTATCTTGATAGAATATTTAACATAAAACAATTAACTAAAATGCCCAAAGGCGGACATTTTGCTGCAATGGAACAACCAGATCTTTTAATTCAAGATGTTGTGAAGTTTGCCAGAACAATACGTTAGCTTTTATATTTCTTCATAGAAGAATTGGCTAATATTAAATTAGGATCTAGAAAAGTTTTTGATTTTTTTATCTTTTGAAAGGATTTAAAAGCAAATATTGCTATAGGAAGCTCTGTACATCCTAGTATTATTTTTTTACATTTCATTTTAATCAAAAAGTTTACAGCAGGTTTTATGGCTTTTGCTGCATTTTTGATTTTTCCCATTTTAACTAATTTGATTGCTTTGTTTATATTTTTAGATTGAATAGATTTAATTGGGTGAATTAATTTAAATTTTTTATCAAAAAACTTACTATAAACTCCAGTTTTTATAGTTCCTTCTGTAGCTAACAGTCCTATTTTAGAATTTTTCTTACATTTTTTTATAGCGTGTAAATAAACTTCTCTAGGCATGCTTATGATAGGAATTCTAGTTTTTTTCTGTAGATCGTTATACCAATAGTGAGCTGTATTACATGGAATAACAATGAACTTGCATTTATTTTTTTCTAAGAATTTACATCCAGCAAGAAGACTTTTTAAAACTTTATTATATCTATGAAGATTTTCAGGCCGGCCAGGAATATTTGATTTATTATATAAGACAAACAACGGATACTTCTGATCTGTTTTGCCTTTATTTAGTTTTGCTAATTTATTGCAGAAATCAAGACCAGCTTGAGTTCCCATCCCGCCTAAAATACCAATCATCCTTTACCACGCCATGGAATTGTTTTATCAATTATTTTTCTAATTGTTACATCAAAAATAAGACCGAGCATTCCCATAACGAAAATAGTTATCCAAATGACTTCATATTGCATATATTTTCTCGCAACGTTTTCAACAAATCCAATACCAGTAGTCCCTGCTAAAAATTCTGCAGCAACTAAAGTTCCCCAACACATACCGACAGCAACTCTTATTCCTGTTAATATTTCAGGTAACGAGTTGGGAAATATAACTTCTCTAATTATTTGCCATTTAGAAGCACCCAATGAATGCGCAGCATGAATTTTTGAAAGATGTGTTCCAGAGGCACCTGCTCTTGCAGAAATAATCATTATTGAAAAAGCAACCATGAATAATAAAAATACTTTACCTACGTTATCTATTCCAAAAACCGTAATTACCAATGGAGCCCAAGCAAGTGGAGGCACAGGTCTATACAGTTCGACCAAAGGATCGAAAAATCCTTTAGCAAATCTATTTAAACCCATAAATATACCTAGCGGCACTCCAAAGATTATTCCGAGCATTAACCCTAAAAATACTCTTAAAAAAGAATCCCAGATATGTCCTGAAGGAACAGGAATTTTAAATGTTTCAAATTCACCAGTAACAACATTTAAAACTTTACTTTTAAAGTTTGGTTCAACTTTTGCATCAGAAGTATGAACTGGATATTTTCCAGGTAAAATATCAGCTATCCAATCTGGAAGAATAAAACCAACTATTCTATTAACTCCCATCATTTCATACCACAGCATAGGAACCATTTTAAATCCTACACTTGGTTTTAAAAGATCTCCAAATATTCTAAAAGTATCTGATGGTTTAGGCAGCCATCTTCCAGGTCCATCTTCTGCACAAGTTGGACCGCTAGCAACAATTGTTCCGGCTGGAAACAAAAATATATCTTTAGTTCTTATACTACCTTGTTCATCTCTTTGAACTTTATCAAAAGCTCTTATTGATTTTTCTAGTCCAATTAAAGTACTAGGAGGAAAGATGCTTGCATATTCTATTCTTTGATTAAGTTTTTTTATTTCTTTTATATATCTTGTCTCTAATTCTTGACTTTCATTTAATCCATCTTTGTATTCTTTAATTTCATCAAAGATTTCTCCTGATTTTTTTAAATATTCTGGATTATGATTTCTGGCTTCAAAAAACTCATCACTAATAGCAGCTAACTCTTGAGATGCTGCATGAAATTTTAGACCTACTTTAGTTTCAGGAATAGGAGGCACTTCCATACCAGTTGCACCCCAACCTTGTTGTTTTTTAAGCGATTCAGTTCTTTTGCTTTTTTCCTCTTCACTTAAAGAAGGGTAGCTATCTTTTGGAAATTTTTCTGTTAATTCATTTATTCTAACTGTTAACTCATCTACTATACTCACAGTCTCACTTTCCAAGTATTTTTCATTAGTTAGAGACGGGAGCATTGCTTGAGTTTTATTAAGTATGCCTATAAATTTTTCTTTATCTTGATTTTTTAAATCTGAATCATTTTTTATATCAGATATGTATGTTGCTATATTTACAGTTTCACGCTCAATGACAGCTGTACTTTTATGTTGTCTTTCTTCAATAGGGAAAAGATATTTTAACGATAATAAAGATTCAGTAACTTTTGCAACTTGACAAAGCTCATTTGCAGATTTTGGATATAAAGATTTTGCTATATCCCAGGAATAGTAAAGCCATGACAATAAAAGGAAGCTAGATCCAACCACAACCCAATGTATTCCTCCTTTAGCTTTTTCAGGGTTTCCAAAAACAGCATCAGTCTTTTCAGTTTTGATTAATCTTCTTCCATAAAGAATAGATCCAATAATAGCAACAATAGTTAAAAATGTAACAATTCCTGTGATCATTTTAGATTTCTTTGCCCATTATTTCTTCTTCCATATTCCAAATCATGGATAGAATTTCTTCTCTTTTACCAACAAACTCTTTGTTGTTTTTTATTTCTCTTAAATCTTCTTTTAGACCCATTGAAGCAAATGGAAGTTTATATTCTTTGTGTAATCTTCCAGGTCTAGGAGCCATCACATATACTCGCTCACCTAATAACAAAGCTTCCTCAACCGAGTGAGTAATTAAAATAATTGTTTTTCCTGTTTCTTTCCAAATTTTTAAAACTAAAGATTGCATTTTTTCTCTAGTTAAAGCATCAAGAGCTCCCAAGGGCTCATCCATTAATATTAAATCAGGATCATTGATTAAACATCTTGCTAGAGCAACTCTTTGCTGCATCCCACCAGATAATTGATAAGTAGGAGTATTTCCAAAACCTTTTAATCCAACTATTTCTAGCCACTCTTCAACTTTTTTTGCTGTTTTAATTGGATCTTCTTTCTTCATTCTTAAACCGAAGTTTACATTTTCAGCAACCGTTAACCATTCAAACAAAGCACCTTGTTGGAAAACCATACCTCTATCAACTCCAGGGCCATTAATTTCTTTTTCACCTAATTTTATTAATCCAGAAGTTGGACGAAGAAAGCCAGCTGCAATATTTAATAAAGTTGTTTTTCCGCATCCTGATGGACCAAGCACAGTTAACAATTCACCTTTTTTTAATGTAAAATTTATATCTTTGAGCGCGTGAACCGTTTCTCCTTTTGGAGATTTAAAAATCATATTTAAATTTTGAGAAATTAAATCACTCATAATAACAATGCATTAAATTCGTCTTTAGAAAAATAGGCACCAATCTATTAAATTGGCGCCTATTTAATTTTTATTCTATCTCTTAATTAATTACGGTAAGTACTTAGTAGTAACTACTTTACCATAGTTTTTAAGAGCTGGGTTTTCAGAAGTTGCGAACATGTTACCCATAACTTTTAGGTATTGCATAAGTATACCGCTTTTATTCATATACTTTTTCTTCATTGTGCTCGCATCTGGGAATTCAAATCCACCCATTTGTTTTTTAGTTCCAGCAAGATCCATAGCAGCATCTTTAGCTATAACGTTCATATCAGATTTGCCTGAATTGTATCTAGCATTTGCTTCGTGAGTTACTTCTACGAAAGCTTTTACCATTCCTGGGTTTTCTTTCAGGAATTTGTTAGTTACTGAAGTAATATCAATACCAGCAATACCTTCGGCTTTAGCTTCTGCAACAGTTAATACTGCGGCACCAACCGTTTTAGCATTTTTGATAGACTTACCACCGAATAAACATGCCATAGCAACGTCACCGCTAACTAGTGCTGCAGACCCGTCTTCTGGATTCATGTCAATAACTTTCATTTTAGAAATGTCAGCTTTAACAACTCTCATTGTTTCTTTAAAAACATAGTCAGCCATAGTTCCTAATGGAACAGCAACTTTTTGACCATCTAGTTTAGTAGCAGCATTTCCTTTATTTATTCCTTTTTTGGCAACACAAGTAGTTCCACCCATTCCGTATACAACTGCAATGTCTACAAGTTTGATAGGAGCTTTAGCATTTACTGCATTTACAAACGGAGTCAAACCTTGTGAGTAAGAGATATCAATATCTCCGGATAACATAGCTTCTGTCATCTCACCACCTGTTGCAAAGTTAGTCCATTTAACTGGAACTCCCATTGCTTTATCAAAAGCTTTTTTAACTTTATCTTCTTGGTTAGGAGTTGCCCATTCTAAAAAGAATGCTATTCTCACTTCTTTAGCAGCAGCATTAGCTACTGAAGTATTCAAAGAGAACACAAGCAACGCACCAAATAAAGCGCTTATTATTTTTTTCATATTTTCTCCCTATATATAGTTTGTTAATTAACGAGATTAAAAATGAATTTTGATCATAAGTAAACACAAAGAAAAACTAAATTGGGCGGAATTTATAATACAACTTTTAGGTGCATACAATATTTCTTGATTTAATTTAACAAAGGTCTACTAATTTGAAAATTATGAGCTCATCATCAAGAACAAACATTCCAAACTCTCTGAATGAGCATTGGATGCCATTTACAGATAACAAGAATTTTAAGAAAAATCCTCGATTAATTACGGAAGCAAAAGGCGTTTACTTAACCAATCATGAAGGTAAAAAAATGATTGATGCAAGTTCAGGATTATTTTGCAATCCACTAGGCCATGGAAGAAAAGAAATTACTGAAGCTGTATCAAAACAATTAGAAAAGCTAGATTATTGTCAGCCATTCAACCAAGGTTTTGGCGGATCATTTGAATTAGCTACAAGAATAGCAAAAAAAACTCCAGAAGGCATTAATAGAATTTTTTATACCATTTGCGGATCATCAGCTGTTGAGACAGCAATTAAAATTTCAATAGCATACCATAGAGCAAAAGGTGACTCTAAAAGATTTAGATTTATAGGTCGCGAAAGAGGATATCACGGTATGAATATAGGAGCTACTACTGTTGGTGGAATGATTAATAATGTTAAAACTTTCGCAAGTGTTTTAATGCCAGGCGTTCAACATATGAGACACACACATTTACCAGAACATAAATTTGTAAAAGGACAACCAGAGACTGGCGTAGAGATGGCAGAAGATTTAGAAAGAATAGCAATGAATTTTGGGGGTGAGAATATTGCAGCATGTATTGTTGAACCGATAGCCGGATCAACTGGAACTTTAGTACCTCCAAAAGGTTATTTAAAAAGATTAAGAGAGATCTGTGATAAACACGGAATACTTTTAATTTTCGATGAAGTTATAACTGGTTGGGGTAGAACAGGGTCTGCTTTTGCAGCGCAAGAATTTGGTGTTACTCCAGATATAATGACAATGGCAAAAGCTACAACTAATGGTGTTGTTCCAATGGGCATTGTTGCAGTTAAAGAAGAAATTTATGACTCAGTTTTAAATGTATCATCTACTACACCAGATGGAACACCAGAATTATTTCATGGTTATACATATTCAGGAATACCAGCAGCTGTAGCAGCAGCTTTAGCCGTTCAAGATATTATTGATAAAGAAGATATTTTTAAAAGAGCAAAAGAAATGTCACCATACTTTCAAGACGGCCTTCATTCTTTAAAAGATCTTAAAGAAGTCGCAGGTATTAGAAGTTACGGGATGTTAGGTGGAGTTGAAATGAAAATGAAAGAAAAGCCTGGCAAAGCTGGTTTTCAAACTTTTAAACATTGCTATGATGCAGGTGTTAACTTTAAAAATACTGGAGACACTTTAATTATTGCTCCACAATTCATATGTGAAAAAAAACATATTGATGAGATAATAGAGAAGTTGAGAACAGGTATTTCAAACTACATAAAATCATAAATGATTATCGGAGTTCCAAAAGAGATCAAGCTTCAAGAGCACAGAATCGGTCTTACACCTGATAGTGTTAAAGTATTGACTGATAAAGGACACGAAGTTTTAGTTCAAAATAATGCTGGCTTCGAAGCAGGTTTTAGTAACGAAAATTATAAAAATGCTGGAGCAAAGATAATAGAAAAAGCCGAAGAGATTTTTAAAAAAGCTAAGATAATTGTAAAAGTAAAAGAACCTCAAATGAATGAAGTAAAAATGATTAGAGAAGATCAAGTGATTTATACTTATCTTCATTTAGCTGCTGCAAAAGAACTCACAGAAGGTTTAATAAAAACAAAATCTATATGCATAGCCTACGAAACAGTAACAGATGATAACGGTAGGTTGCCTTTGTTGGCACCAATGAGTGCTGTAGCTGGAAGAATGTCTATACAAGCAGGAGCTCATTCACTTGAAAAAAATCAAAAAGGAAGAGGTCTATTATTGGGCGGAGCTCCAGGCGTTGAACCGGCAAATGTTGTGATCTTAGGTGGAGGAGTTGTTGGAGAAAATGCAGCAGTTATAGCAACTGGTATGCAAGGAAAAGTTTATGTTGTAGATAAATCAAAAGAAAGATTAAAACAATTACACGAAATGTTTGGTGATAAAATTATACCAACAGAAAGCGATAAAATTGATCTTAAAAAATTAATTTCTGAGTGCGATCTTTTAGTTGGTGGTGTTTTGATACCTGGCGCTGAAGCTCCAAAATTAGTTACAAAGGAGATGGTTAAAAACATGAAAAGAGGATCGGTAGTCGTGGATGTTGCCATTGATCAAGGAGGATGCGTTGAAACAAGCAAACCAACAACTCATGCAAATCCAACTTACTTAGTAGATGATGTGGTTCATTATTGTGTTGCAAATATGCCTGGAGGAGTTCCAAGAACTTCTACAATGGCTTTAAATAAAGCCACTTTACCATTGTTAATTAAATTAGCAGATCAAGGTTACAAAAAAACATTACAAGAAAATAAGAATTATTTAGCTGGTCTAAATGTTTATAAGGGCAAAATTACTTTTAAAGGGGTGGCAGAAGCATTTAAATTTAATTACACCCCAGCCGAGAAAGCTTTATCGGAATAAATAAAAATACTTCATTTTTGAGTGTTTTGTTGATTTAAAACCCATTCTGTACCCTTCAAGCATATAAAAATAACACTAGATATGATCAAATCATAATATGAGTTCGGAAGTTAAGTTTAAAGAACATAGCATTCCTGGAGAGAACCTTAATAAAAGGAGAGTTGACGTCACTAGTTTGGTCAACAGACTAAATCAAGAAAAAAAAAAAGAAAGAAATAGCAACATAGCTCTTTCGGTTGCTGCGGTTTCCGCTGTAACGGTATTTGGAATCATACTAAGCTTATAAAATTTTAATTTTCATTTATTACATAATTATTTTTTAATTTGGTGCTACTACCTATCTATTGATGGTTGTGTATATTGATTTATTTAAGTATTTTAATTCAAAAAGACATGAATATTGGTTTTTTCATAGGTGAAATGAATTTTAGAGGTGTAGCAAACTCTTCTTATCAATACGCATACTATAATCAAATATTATTAAAAAATAGATCTATAATTTTTTACAATAAAGAAGAAAAATTTCATAAAAAAGAAGTTATATCCAAATTTAAGAAAAAATTTAAAGTAATTGGGGTGAATGGCTTTAAAGAAATGGATCATTATGGTAAAAAATTTGATTTAAATTACATTTATATTCAAAAAGGAGGGCAAAGAGACCACAATGCATCCGACAAGATCAAAACTTTAGTTCATTGCGTATATCCACAAAAATTTAAAGAAATTCATGGCTATAAATATATTTTTATATCAGAATGGTTAAGTAAAAAAATCTCAAACAAAAAAATACCTTCTGTTCCTTATATTGTTAAACTCCATAAAACAAAAGAAAATTTAAAGAAAAAATTAAATATTAAAAAAAATCAAATTGTTTTTGGTTGTCATGGAGGTGAAAGTAGTTTTGATCTTAGATTTGTACATCAAACTTTGTTAGAAATTGTAAAAAAAAGAAAAGATGTATTTTTTTTATTTTTGAATATAAAAAAATTTTGTAATCATCCTAGAATAATTTTTTTAAAAGGTACTTTTGATGAAGCTTATAAAAAAAAGTTTATCAATACTTGTGATGGAATGATTTATGGAAGAAGTTTAGGAGAGTCTTTCGGTTTAGCGTGCGCTGAATTTTCTATTCAAGGTAAAAAAATTATTTCATATAAATTTAATAGACATAAATCACATATATATAATTTATCAAAAGAAAATTTTAAAGAATACTCTTCTAGAAAAGATCTTTTCAACATATTGAATAATTTTAATAAAAAACGATCAATCAATTTAAATAAAAATAATAGATATTTAGACTGCTCACCTAAAAAAGTAATGAAAATATTTAACAAAGTTTTTTTAAAAGATAATCCTGATATAAAAATATCTACATTTGATTATTGTATAAATTTTTTGAGTTTTGCAAAAATGCACTATCAATACATAAGACATAAAATTTATATTCATTATTACCGTCTTTTTGAATCAAAATTTATTTACTATAAAGATTGAATATTAAAAAAAAAACAAATACAAAGAGTGAAAAGGCGAGGTAGCTCAGTTGGTTAGAGCACAGGACTCATAAGCCTGGGGTCGGCGGTTCGAATCCGCCCCTCGCTACCAAAATAAAATGCAAATGAAATCATGAAATTAAAATATCAATTTTTATTTAAAAGAATTTTATATTATTTTTACGGTGAAAAATTTTTTAAAAGACTTCCATATGATTGGAGCAAATATCCATCCAGAGTTCATATTATTCAAGAAATTATCAATTTAAAAAAATTCAATAACTATCTAGAAATTGGTTGTGATCAAGATGAAAATTTTTCTCAGATAAATATTAAAAATAAAATAGGCGTTGATCCTAAAAGTGGCGGAACTCATAGAATGACAAGCGACACTTTTTTTAAAAACAATAAAGACAAATTTGACGTTATTTTTCTTGATGGCTTGCATACTTATGAACAAACTATTAAAGATATAAATAATGCGATTCAAAGCATTCAAGATAACGGAGTAATATTAATTCATGATTGTTTGCCAAAAAAAATATGGAATCAGATAGTTCCAAGAATATATGGTCATTGGAATGGCGATGTTTGGAAAGCTATTGTTGAAGCAAGAACTTACAATAATATCGAAACATTTACGTGCATTGCTGATCATGGTTTAGGAATTATTTTAAAAAGAAAGAATAGCAAAATTTTAAATATAAAAAACAAAGATTTTAAAAATTTAAAATTTTCAGATTATTATAAGAATCACAAGGATTTTATGAATCCTGTTGCTTATGAGCAGCTAAAAAAAATTATACAAGATTAATAATATGCAAGATTTAAATATGTATTGTTTAACAATTTATGAAGATCATTTGGATATGATAAAAAAAATTGGATATTTGCCTGTTGGACTTGGCAACAATATCAAATCTAAAGATTTTATTAGAGACAATACGAGTCTTAATATAAGCAAAAAAAACCCCTATTACGGAGAATATACATTCCATTATTGGCTTTGGAAAAATAATATGAAAAATTTGGAAGATAAATGGACTGGGTTTTGTCAATACAGAAAATTTTGGGCCATTAATAATAAAGAAATAAATTTAACAAACTTTAATAAGTTTTCAGACTCTCTTCTAAAAAAAATTCCAGATAATTATGAAGATTATGATAGCATCTTAGGAGAACCGCTATTTGTAAATCAATTTAAATTTTCTAAGTTTCTTAAGCAAAATTTTAAAACAATGATTAAAAATCCTATTTTATTTTTTGATAAAAAAAAGAGAAATTTAAGATTTCATTTTGACATGATGCATGGCGCAGGAAATTTATCAAAAGCAATAAGTTTGCTAGATAATTCTGAGAAAAAAGATTTTTCAAATTTTATGGAAGACACTGTATCATTTAATCCACATAATATGTTTATTTGCAGAACCAAAGAACATCTTAAACTTTATTACGACTCTCTTTTCCCTTGGCTTGAAAGATGTGAAAGTGAGTTTGGATTTGAATTAGAAGGTTATGGTTTAAAAAGAATTTATGGATTTCTTGCAGAAAGATATCTGTCTTACTGGTTTAAGAAGTATACAAAATTTAAATTGATGCCTATAGTCTTTAAAGATATATCAGACTTTGATAAGAACTAAAGATCACCAAACGACTCCATTATAACGACATCTAAATAATCTCAATTTTTGGAATTGGAATTATCCATTTATTTTTATAATTTTTTTCTTTTTTTAAAATTTCATCTTTATGATTCCATGCAAATAATAAAGCATAGTCAGATTTGTAACTTAGAAAATTATCCGTATGTTCTATTGGTATCATACTTTTCCCTGGCGTATATTTTCCAACTTTAGTAGAAGAATTATCAAATATTTTTTCTATCAACGAATTGTCAAGGTCACAGTAATTTAATATAGTAGTACTTTTTGCTGGAGCGCCATAGCCAACAATCTTTTTTCCCTTTTTTTTTAAATCTAATAAAAGATCTTTAAGTTGTTTTTTTGAACTATTAATACTTTTTTTGAAATTCAAAAATGTTGTTATGTTGTTAAGTTTTAATGATTTTTCAATTTGTAAATACTCTGTAACACTTTGATCTATTTTTTTTTTGCCTTTTCTACAAATAAAGTATCTTGAACATCCTCCATGACGGTCATTATTTTCTATCTTATAAACTTCCATTTTGTATCTTTTAAACAATGAGCTTACTGAGTGTAAAGACCAAATATACATATGTTCAGCATAGATTTGATCATATGAATTTTTAATTATCATTTCTTTTAAGGAAGGATCTTCCGTAATTATTGTTCCATCATCTTTTAAGAGTAAATCCATTCCTTTTACAACTTCATTTATATCTTCAATATGGTGCATTGTATTTGATGAAAAAATTATATCTGCTTGCCCATAGCTTGAAATAATATCTTTAGAAGTTTCAGAATTAAAAAAAGCATTTAAAGTACGCACACCTTTTGCTTTTGCAATCTCATTCACATTACTAGAAGCATCTACACCTAAATGAGGAATGTTCTTGTCAGAAATATTTTTTAAAAAAATTCCATCATTAGAACCTATTTCCACTATAAAAGATTTTTTGTTACAATTAAATTCTTTGAAAATTGTGTTTGCTAGTTGACCCCAGTGTGATTGCATTTCTTTTGATGTAGAAGCTAAGTAGGCATAATTTTCATTAAACATTTGTTTGGGCTTTGGCACATTTAATAATTGAAAAGTAAAACAAATTTCACAAAAAGCAGCTAACATCTCATATAGGTATTGATCATTTTTTTCATTCAAGCTAATAAAAGAATTGGCAATTGGCATGTCACCAAAGGACATAAACTCAGATAATGGTTTTTCGCATACTCTACAAAATTTAGTCATCAAAGAGATCCAATTTTCTTTTTAAACTCAGATATTGTGTAATTTTTTTTATCTTTTTCTGAAAGTATAAGTTTATTTTTTTTTAGATTTATTTTGATATTTTTATCAAAGAGACTTATACCACTTTCAAATTTGCTGTATCGATATTCAGACAAGAAATAAACTATTAAGTTTTCTTTCGAAACAGCTGTATATCCATGGGCAAACCCTTTTGGCACTAATAAGACTGACTTTTCTTTAAGAGTAAACTTGAAAACTTTACCAAATGTTTTAGATTTTTTTCGTAAATCAATACAATAATCAATAATTTTTCCTTTAACTACTACTACTAATTTTTCTTGTTGTTTACGTTTTTGAAAATGAAAA
>CACIYJ010000001.1 GCA_902590845.1 uncultured Pelagibacteraceae bacterium | reverse complement strand
GCAGTTGGAGAAGCCAGTGAACTTTCTGCAAATCTAACCACCTTCTTATCAGAAATTTTGAAAGGTTCTAAGATGATTAGAATTTATCAAAAAGAAGAAGAAGAAGATAAAAATGCAAACAGCTTAATTAATAAACTTGTTGAAAAAAATATTAAAATTAACAGTGTTTTGATTAGAGCGGCACCAATAATGGAAACATTGACGGGATTTATGATTGCTGGATTTATATTTTTTTCAGGCAAACTGATTGCAGCAGGTGAGCTTGAGGTTAATAATTTCTTCTCTTTTCTTGCAGCGATGATGTTGGCTTACCAACCCATAAGGTCTTTAGCGACGATTAATATGACAGCTTACCAAGGTGCAACCGCTTTTAAAAGAATCTCTGGCATAATAGATAGGTCAATAGAAATTAAAGAGGACAAAAGCTTACCTAAACTTATTATTAATAAGTGTAATATAATTTTTGATAATGTTGGGTTTAAGTATGAATCAACGGAAAAAAGGGCAATAAAAAATATAAATCTTGAAATTGAAGGTGGTTCCATGACTGCTTTTGTGGGTCATAGTGGGGCTGGAAAAAGCACAATAATGAATTTACTTCCAAGATTTTACGATCCTCAACAAGGAAATATAAAAATAGATGATCAGGATATAAAAAAAATTTCACTTAGTTCACTAAGAAAAAACATTTCACTAGTTAGTCAAGATGTAATTTTATTTGATGATACCATTAAAAATAATATAGCTTATGCTAATTCTCAAGCTACTCAAAGTGAAATTGAAGAAGCTTGTGGATTTGCTGCTGCTGATGAATTTATAGATAAACTCCCTTCATCTTATGAATCATTAGTAGGAGAAAATGGAACAAAACTGTCTGGTGGTCAAAAACAAAGATTATCTATAGCTAGAGCTATTCTAAAAAAATCTCCGATAATTCTTTTAGATGAAGCAACTTCATCTTTAGATGCTGATTCCGAAGAAATTGTTCAAAATGCAATAATAAATCTTACAAAAAATAAAACAACACTTGTGATAGCTCATCGACTTTCAACAATACACAAAGCAAAAAAAATATTTGTTTTAAAAAATGGAGAAATAATTAATTCAGGCAATCATGACTTTCTTATCAAAAACTGTAAAGAATATAAATCGTTGTATGAAAAACAATTGAAGTAAGGCAAATGATTTTTATTTATAGATTTCTTACTATTTTCTTTTATCCAATTTTTATAATATTAATTTACTTTAGAAAATTATTAAATAAAGAAGACCATTATAGATATAAGGAAAAAATTTTCCCATCCAATTTTTCTCCTGATAAAGATAATAACAAAAAACTTATTTGGTTTCATGCTGCAAGTATTGGAGAAGTTCAAAGTATATTTCCTCTAATTCAAAAATTAAATGATGAAAAAAAAAATTTAGAATTTTTAATCACGACTGTAACTTTAAGTGCTGGAAATATTGTCAAAAAAAAATTAAATAAATATAAAAATATTAAACATAGATATTTTCCGCTTGATGTAAATTTTTTAATAAAAAGTTTTTTAAATAAATGGAAACCTGATTTAATAATATTCGTAGATTCGGAAATATGGCCTAACTTAATTTTTGAAATTAAAAAAAGAGAAATTCCTGTAGCTTTAATAAATGGAAGAATAACAAAAAAGACATTTAACAAATGGATGTTAGTATCAAAATTTGCAAAAAAAATTTTTAATAATTTTGATCTATGTTTAGCAGCAAGTAAAGAGTCGGAGGAAAACCTCAGAAAATTAAATGTAAAAAATTTAAAATATTTCGGAAATATTAAATTTTCAGGGAAAATAAAAACAGATGATCTAATTGATAAAAATCTTGAAATTCTTAAAGAGAAAACATTCTGGTGTGCAGCCAGCACACACAAAGGTGAAGAAATTGTTTGTCTTAAAACGCATTTAAATTTAAAAAAAATTTATAAAGATATAATTACAATTATCATTCCTAGACATATCAATAGATCGATCGAAATAAATCAATTGTGTAAAAAATATCAACTATCATCACAAATTTTAAATGATAAAGAGTTCATTAAAGATAGGAATGAAATAATAATTATAAATTCTTTTGGAACTCTGTCTAAATTTTATAATTATTCTAAAAGTGTTTTTATAGGTAAATCTATGATGAAAGAACTAGAAAAAGTTGGTGGGCAAAACCCTATTGAGGCTGCTAAGCTTGGATGTAAAATATATCATGGCCCGTACGTTTATAATTTCAAAGAAATTTATGACCTTTTAAAATCTTATGAAATTTCAGAAGAAATTTATAGTGACAAAGAGCTTTCTGAAAAATTAGCACGTGACCTAAAAAATTCAAAAAATGATCAAAATAAAATAACTAATAGTATTAATGACATGGGACAAAAAATATTAAACAGTACTACTAAAGAAATAAGCAAATTTTTAATTTAATGAAATTTTTAAAACCTAAATTTTGGGAAAGTAAAAATAACATACCTGCAATTTTGCTCAGGCCAATTTCTGTTTTATTTTATTTTTTAACAAATCTAAGAAAATTCCTTACTAGTGCAAAAAAATTTAATATTCCAATTATTTGCGTGGGGAATATTTATGTTGGTGGAACTGGTAAAACACCAATTTCTATTATGATAGCTAATGATTTAAAAATTAACAAAAAAAAGCCTGTGGTAATAAAAAAATATTATAAAACTCATGAAGATGAACACAAAATAATCAAGGAAATGACTAATAATTTAATCTTAAGTAAAAATAGAGCTGAAGCTATTAAAAAGGCAGAGAGAGAAAATTTTAACGTAGCTATTTTAGATGATGGTTTTCAAGATTATACGATAAAAAAAGATCTTAATATAATTTGCTTTAATAATGAACAACTTGTTGGAAATGGTCTAGTGTTCCCAGCAGGTCCATTAAGAGAAAATTTAAATTCTTTAAAGAGAGCACAAATTGTAATTATAAATGGTGAAAAAAATAAATCTTTTGAAGAAAAAATTTTAAATGTTTCAAAAGATATCAAAATTTTCTATTCAAAATATCTACCAACAAACATTGAGCAGTTTAAAAATAAAAAACTTTTTGCTTTTGCGGGTATTGGAAATCCAAATAATTTTTTTGAATTGCTATCTAAATATAACTTAAATGTTCAAAAAAAAATTGCTTTTCCAGATCACTATGAATTTAATGAAAAAGAAATAAAACAAATGACTGAAGAGGCGGTTAAAAATAATTTTGAGCTTATAACTACTGAAAAAGATTTTTACAGAATTAAAAATCATAGTTTTAAAAAATTAAAATATCTTAAAGTAGATTTAGAAATTAAAGAAAAAAATAGATTAATTGATGAGATACTGAGTCATTTATGATTAAAATTATAAAGTATTTTTTTGAATCTTTAATTATATATTTATTTTTCTTTATTATAAAATTAATTGGTCTTTCAATAAGTCGGACTTTATTTTCACTTATTTTCAAAAAAATTGGACCAATAATAAAATCTAGTAATACAATTAAAAAGAATCTTAATATATTTTCAAATAAAATTTCTGAACAAAAAAAAAGAGAGATCGAACTTAACATGTGGTCCAATTATGGAAAAACTTTTGTTGAATATATGTTTTTAAAAAAATTTAGAAAAGAAAATTTACATATTAATATTGAAGGTAAAAAAATATTAGATGAAATATCTCATAATAATAAACCGGTTATATTTGTGTCTGGTCATTTTGCAAATTTCGAACTTATGTCGATGGAGATAACTAAAAATAAAATCAACCTAGCAACTATTTATAGACCTTTAAATAATTTCTTTTTAAACCCGTTAATGGAATATTTGAGAAAAAAATATGTATGTAATAAACAAATTAAAAAAGGACGTTCGGGTATAAAAGAATGTATTGAATACATAGAAAAAGGTTACAGTGTCGCTCTAATGATTGACCAGCGATTAGGTGAAGGTGATCGAGTTAAATTTTTTAACAAAAAAGCTCACACAACTTCACTTCCTGCTCAATTATCTTTAAAATATAATTTGAACATTGTGCCTATTTTTATTGAGAGAGAACATAAAGATTCTTTTAAAATGAAAATATATGAACCAATTAATACATCAAATTTTAATAATAAATCTGAATTAACACTAAAATTAAATCAAATTCTGGAAAATATGATATTAGAAAATCCAAATCAGTGGATTTGGACACATGATAGATGGAAATAAAATTATTTTTTATTCCCTAAACTTTTAAAACGTTCGTTAACCTCTAGAGGTGAATAATACGCTTCTTGTAATTCTACATTCCAATAGCTTAACTTATTCAGAGGTATCTCTTTTCCAGAAACAGCACAGATAACAAAATTTCCTTCTTCGACAATGTCAAATGAGTTGTGCTTATATACAAGTTTAGCTTTTTTTTTATTCATCTATTATAAATTATATATAATATATCTTTTCATATGAATATTGCTTTAATAGGAAGTGGCGGTAGAGAGCATGCTTTATGTCAAAAAATACATGAATCTAAATTATCTAAAAATATAATCTGCATTCCTGGTAATGCAGGAACTGCAAAAATTGCTAAAAATATTAATTTAGATTTTCTTGATTTTAAAAAATTATTAAAAATTATTAAGTTTAACAAAATAAATTTAGTGATTGTTGGGCCAGAAGAACCTTTGGTAAAAGGTATGGTTGATTTTTTAACAAAGCATAAAATTAAAGTATTTGGTCCAAATAAATATGCAGCAAAATTAGAAGGCTCTAAAGCATTCATGAAATCTATATGTAAAAAAAATAAAATTCCAACTGCAGAATTTAAGATATGTAAAAATAAAAAAGATGTAAATAATTTCTTAAAAAATAGTAATTTTCCATTAGTAGTGAAAGCTGACGGTCTAGCCGCTGGAAAAGGTGTAACAATTTGTAAAAACAAGAGACAAATTTTAAATGTCTCGAATGAGATATTTAAAGGTAAGTTTAAAACTTCAAAAAAATTAATTTTAGAAGAATTCTTAAAAGGTGAAGAAGCTAGTTATTTTTTAATTGTAGATAAAAAAAGTTTTAAGTTTTTTGGTTCCGCGCAAGACCATAAACGTGTCGGAGAAAAAGACGTAGGTCCAAATACTGGTGGCATGGGCGCTTATTCTCCAGCCCCAATAATTAATAAAAAGTTAGAAGAAAAAATAATTAGAAGAATAGTAAATCCTACTTTGCTAGCATTAAAAAAGAAAAAAAAACCCTACACAGGATTCTTATATGTTGGTTTAATGATTAAAAATAACGAACCTTATCTAATTGAATATAATGTTAGAATGGGAGATCCAGAATGCCAAGTAATTATTCCAAGGTTAAATACTGATATATTAAAAATTTTTAATAATGCATTAGAAAATAAATTAAATAAAATGAATATTAAATGGAAAAAACTAAAATGTATGACTATAGTTTTGTGTTCAAAAGGTTATCCTGGAAAATATAAAAAAAATAAAAAAATTAAATATTTGAATAAACTAAATTACAATAAAGCCTCGTTTATTTTCCATGCAGGAACAAAATTCATTAATAATGAGTTATTTTCTAATGGCGGTAGAGTTTTAAATATTACATCAACTGGAAAAATATTTAAAATTATAAGAAAAAATATCCTTAAAATTATAAGAAAAATAAATTGGAAAGACGGTTTCTTTAGAAAAGATATTGGCTGGAGAGTAATTCAAAAATAAATAATGAGAATAATAAGCGGAAAACTTAAAGGAAAACCAATTGCTTTCATAAAATCAGTCACTACTAGGCCGCTTAAAGACTCTGTAAAAGAAAGTATTTTTAATATTATTGCACACTCAAATTTACTTAATATAAATCTTGAAAAATCAAATATACTAGACCTCTATTCAGGAATTGGGTCTTTTGGATTAGAGTGCATATCAAGAGGCGCAAATAAAATTATTTTTGTAGAAAGAAATAAAAATGCTGCTGAAACTTTAAATAAAAATTTATTTGCTCTATCTATAGAAAATAAAGCCACCATCATAACTGAAGAAATAATAGATTTTTTAAATAGAAAACAATCTAAAAAATTTAATATCTTTTTTTTAGATCCTCCTTTTGTGGATAATAATTTTATAGAAGAGTTAAAATTAATTAAACAAAAAAAAATTTATAAAAATAACCATGTTATAATTATTCATAGAGAGAGAAAATCTTCTGATAATTTTACAAAAATTATAAAACCCATAATCATTAAAAAATATGGTCGTTCAAAAATAATTTTTGCAAAATTTTTAGACTAATAATTTTTTTGTATTAATTTTAACTTGTTGAACAGCCGGTTGATCAAATGGATTGATATTTGCAAGTTTACCAATGATAGCTGTTTCCAACATGAAGTAAGAAAAAAATTCTCCTAGAATATTTTCGCTAAAATCCCTAATTTTAAATTCTCTGAAAGGAATATTATTTTTTTTTAGAGCTGCAATAAAAGCATTTTTTTGAGCATTTTTAACTTGATGTAAGCTTTTATTTTGTAAAAAATTTATTCTTTTATCTAATTTTTTTATTTTTATCTTTTTATTATTTCTTTTTTCTTCACTAAAAATATAAAAAATTTTATCTTTTGGCCCGTCTAAATAAAGTTGTAAAAGACTATGGTGATCTCTTGGAGCTGTAGAAATTAAAGGTAAAAACCCTTTTCCTTGTTTCCCCAAACTTTCGGCTATTAATTGTTGATTCCAATAAAGAAATTTATCAAGTTTTGGAATATAATTAAAAAATATTAAATTCTTAAATTTATTACTTTTAAGTAAATTTGTTAACATGATTGAACTATCTTTTAAAAATTTTTTATTTTTAAAATGATTTAGTAAATTTTTTCTAAATCTTTGAATATTTAAACCCATTAAATAAGCTGGAACCATACCGACTTCTGATAAAATAGAATATCTCCCTCCAATATAATTTTTATGTTCTATGTGATGTAATTTCATTTTTTGAGATAACAAATATAATGGATTGTTAAATTTTTCTGAAATAATAATGATATTTTTTGAATTTTTTTTAATTACCTGTAAAGCAAAAAAATTAGATAAAGTTTCAATTGTATTTCCTGATTTCGATATCACTATAAATAATATTTTTTTTAAATCTTGTGTGGCTTTTAATTTTTTTAATTTATCGTCATCAATATCATTAAAAAATAAAAAATTTTTTTTAATTTTTTCCTTTAAAAAACAATACAATGCTTCTGATCCAAGTATTGATCCCCCCATACCAATGATAGCTACGGTTTTAAATTTTTTGAATTTATAAAGATCTTTTGTTTTAAAATTAAATTTAAATTTATCGCTTAATGGATGAAATGTATCTTTAGTAGTGTCTAAATTAGTAATTATATTTTTTAAAATATTAGAATATCTTTTATTTAATTTATGATTAAATGTTAAATTTAAATATTTCTTTTGAATATTATTTTTATAAATTATTTTTTTATTTTTCACTTGCGAATTTTATCAATAATAGATTGCTCAACAGTAGATGATCCTTGTTTTGTTATTTGTTGCTTGGGAATCTTCAAAATATTATTAATTTTATCATTGCTCTTCTCTTCCTTCAAATCCTTAGATTTTGGTTCTGGTAAATTTTCATAATTCGGCGGCAAACTTAGTGGTTGCCTTTTTTTAACTAAAAATTCATCTGTTGTTTTTATTTTTTCATTTCTTAATGTTTTTCCTGCATCTGACATTGCGCCACATGAATATAGAAATAATATAATTATAAAATATGGTATTATTTTTTTATTTTTTGTCATTATTGATAAATAGTTCTCTGCCGAATAACATAATAATCCCAAGTGTAATAAATATATCTGCCATATTAAAAGTAAACCAGTGAAAATTTTTATAATGAACATCTATGAAGTCTGGAACAGCATAATACGTCAATCTATCATAAAAATTTCCTAACGCGCCTCCCAACACTAAAGAAAAAAATGCTTTATCAATAAATAAAGACTTTATTAACAAATAAATTATAAAAATTATAACAATGCCAATTATAAATGTAATCAAATTGTAGGTTAAATTTGAATTAGAGCTAAAGAAACCAAATCCTACTCCAGTATTCCACACTAAGTCGAAATTAATAAAATCATTTATATAAACACGATTGTTTTCAAGTTGATGATCTATTATTTTAATTTTAGAAACTCTATCCAAAGAAAAAATTAAAATTACTAACAAGAAACAAATCAAATTATTTTTTTTAACTAAAGATGAAAAATTATTTTTATAAAATTTTTTAGCAATACTCATCTTAAATTTTATTTGTAGCGGCTTTTTCGCATCTTGCACATTTATTATCTAAAATTTTCCAACATCTCGGACATTTAATTCCTTGTGACTTTGTAACTTCAATTTTTAGTTCTTCTTTATTTTTACTCTTAATTTTTTCTGCTTTTGAAGTAATAAAATATTCTGCTAAATCTATACCTTCTAATAATTCAAAATTTTTATTATCTGTAGTAATTTTTAATTCAGCTTCTAAACTTGAGCCAATTTCTTTACTTGCTCTTTTTTCTTCAATTGCAATATTTGCTTCTTGTTTAATCTTAAAAAGCTGTTCCCATCTATCTTCCAAAATCTTATTTTCCCATTTTTTTGGAATCTTGGGAAAAACATATTCATGAATATTTTTTTTATCTTTACTTGCTAAACTGTAAATCTCATCTGTAGTAAAAACAAATATTGGAGCAAACCATTTTAATAAGCAATCTAAAATTATATTTAAAATCATAACGCATTCTTTTCTCTTTTTTGAATTAATAGTATCGCAATATAAAATGTCTTTTCTTATGTCAAAATAAAATGATGAAAGATCTAAAGCACAAAAGTTTAATAATTCTTTATATAATTTGTGAAAATTGTAATTTTTTAAATTTTCTTTAACTAAAGAATCTAAAATAAAAAGTTTATGCAGAATATATTGCTCTAATTCATTCAAATTTTTTATTTCTAATGACTCAAATGTTTGTTGTTCAAAATTATCTTGTATATTTCCTAAAATAAATCGAAAAGTATTTCTAATTTTTCTATAGGACTCCGCATGTTGTGCTAAAATATTTTTATCTATTCTTAAATCCTCAGCATAATCTGAGGAAGCGACCCAAGCCCTCAAAATATCAGCTCCATAATTTTTTAGAATTTCTTCCGGAGAAATTACATTGCCTGATGATTTTGACATTTTTAAACCTTTACCATCAACAACAAAACCGTGGGATAAAATACTATTAAAAGGAGCTCTTCCTCTTGTTCCGCATGACTCTAGCAAGGATGAATGAAACCAACCTCTATGTTGATCTGAGCCTTCAAGATACATGTCAGCAGGCCATTTTAAATCTTTTCTTTTTTCTAAAACAAAGCTGTGAGTTGAACCGCTGTCAAACCACACTTCTACAATATCATTAAGTTTTTCATAATTATTGGGATCATGATCTTTTCCTAAAAATTTTTTTGCATCATCTGTAAACCAACAATCAGATCCTTCTTTTTCATAAATTTCAGCAATTCTATCTATTACTTTTTTATCTCTTAATGGTTCCTTTGTTTTTTTATTAATAAAAATTGGTAAAGGAACGCCCCAAACTCTCTGCCTTGAAACACACCAGTCTGGCCTTCCTTCAATCATAGAAAGTAATCGTTCCTTTCCTTTTTCTGGATAGAAATCTGTATCATTTATTGCCTTAATAGCTTTACTTCTTAAAGAATTTTTTTCCATAGAAATAAACCATTGTGGTGTAGCTCTATATACTAAAGGTGCTTTTGATCTCCATGAGTGCGGGTAACTATGATGTAATTTATCATCTTTTAATAATTTATTTTGTTCTTTAAGTTTTTCTATTACTAGAGGGTCGGCTTTAAAAATATGTGTGTTAGTAAAATAAGGAACTTCTTTTGTGTACAGACCGCTATTATCAACTGTATAACTTGATGGAATATTGTTTTTTAAACATAAATTAAAGTCATCTGGCCCATGACTTGGTGCACAATGTACTATCCCAGTTCCTTGCTCGAGATCTACAAAACTCGCTTCAAGCATAGGAATATCATAATTAAAATTCATTTTTAAAAATGGGTGACTGCAAATCGTCCCTTTAAATTCAGAACCTTTAAAAGTTTTTAATATTTTATGATTTTTTATTCCGCAAGATTTAATGATTGAGTCAATTAAATTAGAAGCAACAATTATTTTTTTATCTTTAAAATAATCTAGTGTATCAATTTCAACTAATGAATATTCAATGCTGCTATTAAATGCTAAAGCTTTATTTGCCGGAATAGTCCAGGGTGTTGTTGTCCAGATGATTATGTTAGCATCTTTAAGAAAGTCTTTTTTAGTATCTTTAACTTTAAAAGCCACAAAAATCGTATTCGAAGTATGATCCATATACTCAACCTCGGCATCTGCTAAAGCTGTTTTTTCAACTGTTGACCATAAAACAGGTTTAAATCCTTGGTATAAACTGCCGTCTAAAAGAAATTTTCCAAGTTCTCTTACAATTTGAGCTTCTGCTTCATAGCTCATTGTTGAATAATAATTTTCAAAATCTCCAACAACACCTAATCTTTTGAATTCTTTTATGTGAACTCGTATCCAATCTTTTGCAAATTCTCTACATTCTTGTCGAAAATCTTTGATGGGAACTTCGTCTTTATTTTTTTTCTTTTTTTTATATTGTTCCTCAATTTTCCATTCTATAGGAAGACCATGACAATCCCAACCAGGGACATAAACAGAATCTTTACCACTCATTTGATGAAAACGAGTTATCATATCTTTTAGGATTTTATTAAGCGCAGTTCCCATATGAATGTGACCATTGGCATATGGTGGCCCGTCATGAAGAATAAACTTTTCTTTGCCTTTTGAATTTTTTCTTAACTTTTCAAAAATTTTATTCTTTTCCCATTTTTCTAAAATTAATGGTTCTTTAATTGGCAAACTTGCTTTCATAGAAAAAGCAGTTTTTGGAAGATGCAAATTATCTTTAGACATTTTTTTTAGCTTGAACTATATCAATTTTTATTTGTTTCTTTAATTGCTCTAAATCCTTAAATTTTTTTTCAGATCTTATAAATTTTATAAATTTAACGTTAACCTCTTTATTATATAAGTTTTTATTAATTCCAAATATATTTACTTCTAATAGTAAATTTTGGCCATTAAATGTTGGTCTATAACCAATATTAGCAATACCTTTTCTTTGAAATTTTGTAGTTTTTACCATGACTCCATAAACACCAAGTTTTGGAATTATATAATCTGAAATCTTTATATTGCAGGTTGGAAAACCAATTTTTCTTCCTCTTCTATGGCCTTTAATAACTGTCCCTTGAATGCACCAATTTCGGTCTAATAATTTATTAACTTCATAAATTTTTCCTTGGGAAATTTTTTTTCTTATAATAGTTGAAGAAATAACTTTAGTTGTTTTTCTTAAAGGACTAATAATTACAGTTTTATAATTGTAAAAATTTGAATATTTTTTAAGTGTCCTAATATTTCCTTGTCTTTTAAATCCAAATTTAAAATTATTGCTTACATACAAAAATTTACATTTTGTTTTTTTGAAAATAATTTTTTCTATAAATTGTTCAGCCGAGAGTTTTGAAAAATTTTTGTTAAAATTTATGATTATTAGAAAATCTAATTTTAATTGCTTAAGTTGATTTTTTTTTTGTAATAATGAGTTAATGCGATGATTCTTAATTTTTTTATTAAAAAACATTGTCGGTATAGGTTCAAACGTAATAATCCCAAAAGGTAATCTGTTTTTTTTTGCTTTTTGTCTTGCTTGATTGATTACTTTTTGATGGCCTAAATGTATTCCATCAAAATTTCCAATAGCTACAACGCTATTCTGATGTTTTTTATTTATTATGAGATTGTTGTATATTTTCATTTTACCATTTAAGTTCTTTCTGAAAAAAATTAGTTTTTACATTATATCTTTTTAATAAAGCTGGTAGCTCTTCATTTCTTTTAATTTCATTCTTGTGAATACCATTGTAAATAAATAAACTATCTATATTAAGATTGTTTGCGCCCTTAATATCTGTTCTCAAGTTATCCCCTATAGCTAGAACTTTTTCTCCTAGATCAAAACACATTTCATAAATTTCCTTATACGGCTTTCCATAATATATGACTTTGCCTCCTAAAATCTCAAAAGTTTTTGCTACTGTTCCAGCACAAAGTTCTTCCATATTGCCTCTATGAACTATTAAGTCAGGATTTGTACATATAAGTTTTTTAGAAGTGTGATCCTTAAGTAAATCCTTATAATAATTTAAATCTTCTTCATGCTTATCAAAAAGACCGGTGCAAAGTATAAAATCACAGCTATCTAAAGATGTCTTATTTTCTAGTACTTTTTTAAATATTGATTGATCTCGAGATGGCCCAAGATGGTAAAACTTTTTTCCAAATTTATTTTGATTAATGGCATGCATCGCCGCTTCGCCTGACGTTATTACTTTGGATAAAAATTTATCATCCATTTTCATTCTTTTTAAAAATTCAATAACTTTAGAACTAGGTCTGGGTGCATTAGATAAAAACACAATTTTTTTTGAATTTTTACTTAAGTTCTCAACCACTTCAATTGCTTTTGGGTTTAAAGATATCCCGTTATGCATCACCCCCCATAAGTCTATTACGTAAGTGTCGTAAGAATGAAATATCTCAGATAAATGATTTAAGTCTCTCAATTTTGGCAATCTCTCTTAAGTTTATCTCGTAAAATATAGCAATTTAGCCTTTTTTTAATGATTTTCACCTCTTGAAATTTTTACAAAACTCACCATATCAGCCCTACATAAAAATTACAGGAGAATATGTATGAAATTTAGACCCTTACACGATCGTGTGCTTATTAAAGTATTAGACAGTGAAGAAAAAACTGCAGGTGGAATAATTATTCCTGACACAGCAAAAGAAAAACCACAAGAAGGTGAAGTAGTAGCTGTTGGTCCTGGTGGTAAAAATGAAGATGGAAAATTGACGCCAATGGATGTTAAAGTGGGAGATATCGTTCTTTTTGGTAAATGGTCAGGCACAGAAGTAAAAATTGACGGTAAAGAATATAGCATTATGAAAGAATCTGACATAATGGGAGTTTCAAAAGGAAAAAAATAATTTTTAAAGGAGAATTAAAATGGCAAAAATAATTAAATTTGACACAGAAGCAAGATCACAAATGTTGAAAGGCGTTAATACTTTAGCTAATGCGGTTAGAGTAACTTTGGGTCCAAAAGGACGAAATGTTGTGATGGATAAGTCTTATGGTGCACCAAAAATTACCAAGGATGGTGTTTCAGTGGCTAAAGAAATAGAACTCGAAGATAAGTTTGAAAATATGGGCGCGCAAATGGTTAAGGAAGTTGCTAGTAAAACTAATGATAATGCTGGTGATGGAACAACTACTGCCACTATCCTTGCTCAATCGATTGTTAGTGAAGGTTTAAAATATGTAACAGCTGGAATGAACCCCATGGATATTAAAAGAGGTATTGATAAAGCTGTAGAACATGTAATCGAAAAATTAAAAACATCTTCAAAAAAAGTTAAGGCTAACGAAGAAGTTGCTCAAGTTGGAACTATATCTGCTAATGGTGAAAAATCTATTGGTGATATGATTTCAAAAGCAATGCAAAAAGTTGGTAATGAAGGAGTAATTACTGTTGAAGAAGCAAAAGGAGTTGAAACTGAACTTGATGTAGTTGAAGGTATGCAGTTTGACAGAGGTTATCTTTCTCCATATTTCGTTACAAATACTGAAAAGATGACGACAGAATTGGATAACCCTCTAGTTCTTTTGGTTGAAAAAAAATTAACAAACCTACAGCCAATGGTTCCGCTTTTAGAATCTGTAGTGCAAGCTAACAGACCTTTGATGATTATTTCTGAAGATGTTGAGGGTGAGGCCTTAGCAACTTTAGTTGTAAATAAATTGAGAGGTGGTCTAAAAGTTGTTGCTGTAAAAGCACCGGGCTTTGGAGACAGAAGAAAAGCAATGTTGGAAGATATTGCTATTCTTACTGGTGGACAAGTAATCTCTGAAGATATTGGTCTTAAATTAGAAAATGTTAAAATCAATGATCTAGGTTCTTGTAAGAAAGTTAAAATTGATAAAGAAAATAGCACTCTAGTTGCAGGTGAAGGTAAAAAATCTGATATTGAAGCTAGATGTAATCAAATTAGATCTGAGATAAGTGAAACAACATCTGACTATGATAAAGAAAAACTTCAAGAAAGGTTAGCAAAACTTGCTGGCGGTGTTGCTGTAATTAAAGTTGGTGGCGCGACAGAAGTAGAAGTTAAAGAAAGAAAAGATAGAGTTGAAGACGCGCTTAACTCAACAAGAGCTGCTGTTGAAGAAGGAGTTGTTATTGGTGGTGGTTGTGCTCTACTTTATGCCGCGCAAGATTTAGACGGTGTAAAAGTTAAAGGAGATGATCAAAAAGCAGGAGTGGAAATAGTTAAAAAAGCACTTCAAGCTCCAATTAGACAAATCACAGCAAATGCAGGAGTAGATGGCTCTGTTGTTGTTGGAAAACTTATAGAAGGAAAAAAATTATCTCAAGGCTACGATGCTCAAAACGAAGAGTATGTAGATATGTTCGCTAAAGGTATTATAGATCCAACAAAAGTTGTGAGATCTGCTTTACAAGATGCTGCATCGATTGCTGGTTTATTAGTTACAACTGAAGCAATGATTGCAGACAAACCAGAAGAAAAAGACTCTGGTCCTGCTATGCCTCCTGGTGGCATGGGTGGTATGGGTGGTATGGGTGGTATGGGAATGTAATCCCCTTCCAAACAGTCTAATTACCTAGAAAAATTTAAAACCCTCGGAATGAAAGTTTCGGGGGTTTTTTTAAATTTTATAATTGAGAAATTTAAAAAAATTATTCATTAACTTTATATGATCTAAATTTTTTGGAGAACTGTCTAATAAATTTGGGTTGAATAATATTATAGATGCTACTTGCGCTCTAGAGATTGCAACATTTAATCGATTTCTACTAAAGAAAAACTCTTTATTTCTTGGTAAAGATTCACTATCTGATGATGTCATAGAAATGATTGTAATAGGTGCCTCTTGACCTTGAAACTTATCAATTGTTCCAACTCTTGGATTTTTAATTTTAGATTCTTCTAATTTTGAAATCAATAAATTTACTTGAGTATTATATGGACTAATAATTAAAAAATCATCTACGGTTAGTTTTCTTTTTTTTCCATTATCATCAAACTCCAGTCCGATCATTTCTTTCATTAAACCTCTAATTACTTCAAATTCTTCAATACTTGTTTGAACGTTATTTTTGTGATTCATTTCAATATAGTGAATTCCGCCATTTTTAATTTTTAACTTTTTATTAAATTTAATAATTCTTTTATCTGTTCTCTCGTCACAAATAAGTCGTTCTTCATAAAAATTAGAAGAGATAAATTCATTTAATTTAGAATTTAATCGATATGTTTTATTTAAAAATATTCCTCTATCTTCAGGAATTGTATCCTTGCCCTCTAATAGATAGTCTAATATTGATTGACCAGACTCATTCGGATGTGTTCCTTTAATGGGTTGCCCTAATTGATTTTGATCACCAATTAAAATTATATTTTTAGCAATATTTCCAATACTTATTAAATCCGCCAAACTAAGTTGTCCTGTTTCATCTATAAAAAGATAATCAATTTTTTTGTCATAGTAAGAATTCGCTAAATGATATTTTGTACCCGCAAATATTTGTCCTTTATCTAATTCTTTAAGAGCATCCATAAACACAGGATCTTTTTCATATGTCTTAATATATTCGCCATCAAATACAGTTTCCTCATCTTCAAAAGTTCCCTTTTTATATCCTTCAAACTCAAATTGTTTTTCAGATGCCATATCTTCAATTCTTTGAAGTAAGTTATGAATAACTTTGTGGGATAATCCAGTTATCGCAATTTTTTTGTTTTTTTTTAATAATTCTATAATTGCGTTTGCTGCTTGATAAGTTTTTCCAGTTCCTGGAGGTCCTTGAATGTAAAGATAACTGTTATCTAAATTTGAAATTATTTTTGGAATTTCTTTATGAAATTCATCTGATGAAATAATTTTATCTCCTGTTTTAATTCCTTTTATTCTTGGATGTTTTTTATCTAAAAAATCATTTAATGCCTTATATTTGTTCTCCTTTCCAATAAGAGTATCAATAAATTTATAAGTATTTGAAATAAGTTTAGTATTAGGTATTGGTTTATTAGGACCAATTGATAATATTGCTGGTAATATTCCTTGCGAAGTTCCTCTTTTTAAAAGGACTTCTTTTTTTTTGTAATCAATATCAATAATTTTTCCTGCATAATCTTTTTGTTCAATATCTTGGTTATTAGCAATTACAGTTTTCTTGCTCTTTCTCAGTTTAAAATCTTGATCTTCAAATTTATAAGAATAAATCAAAGATTTTTTGTTAGGTTTGGGTTTGCCGTTAGATTTCATGTTTGCAATACATTCTGGATCATCAATTAACTCTTCATCAGACTGAGTTCTTCTCTCAAAAAACTCACGCCAGGCAGGTTTATCTTCTCGATTATAGAAACCAATAATATCTGACATTAGTTGTTTAATTTTGGGATTTTTAAATTTTGATTTTTCGACTTTGTCTTGATACGCCAACATATCAACTTCCCAATCTCTAAGTTCCATTTCACTATCTTTTTTTTGCGAAATAAACCATGAGGTTTCCGATGGTTTAATTTTCAATAACCATTTATGAAGTTCATAAGTTGATCGACAATCTTGTTTGTTATAACTTTCTATTTCATCTAAGAATTTTTGATCTTGTGTTTCAATCCATTCACTATAATATTCCTGAGACACATCACCTTTTTGAACATCTCCCTCTCTTTTAAAATCATAAAATTTTTCAACATTTTTTAATGAATAACTATTTTCTGAAATGAAAAGTCCTTGTTTATTTACATTTAGCAAGTTTACAAATTTATCTAAGTTTAAATAATGGTCATATTCAATTCCTTTAACTTTATGAAATGAGGTAAGTTTTAATAACGCTGTTATTTCGTAAGAACCGTAATGATAAATTTTAGATGAAGGATATTTTTTAAAATGTGATTTTGTAAATTCAAAAAATTCAATTATATTTTTCTTTTCTTCTTTCTTATTATGTGCCCATAGCGGTTTAAATTTTTCTTTATCATTTTCGAAATAATAAATTCCAAAAAGATATTCTAATCCACCTGGATAAATATGATCTTCAATACTTTCGATATCAAAATATAAGTCACTTGCAGAAGGTTCTGGTAATAAATTAAATCCCTTAATGCCATTCAAATTATTAGGATTCGGTTGATAAACAGGCACATTAGTTTTCTCATATTCTTTTCGAAGTTTTGCTTGAGTGATAAGTTTATGTGAAATTTCTTTTCTAAATCCTTTAAGGATTTTAGTAGAAACTTGTTTTGATAATTTGGTAGCGGTGTCAATTTTAAGTTCTAATAATTTTTTTAAATGAACTTTACTTAATCCTCCAATTTGATTTAGATTATCTTTTTTGATCCATATTTTTTCGCATTCCTCTCGCCATGAGCATATTTGACAAAAACTACATTTCTCAGGTTTTATTTTATCAATTCCGTTTGAGGCAAATTTTTCATAGTTTTCTCTATGTGTTTTAAAAAACTCATTTACTTGATTAACCTGAACATCCTCCCTCACCAAATCTTTTAAAACAATTGTAAATTTTTTTGGTAATACGCCTTGAGTGTCTTCTAACATATAAGTATACATGCCCAATTGAATGATGTGATCTGGTTTTGGTTTATTTGAATTTTTAGTATCAATTACTTCATAACTATAATCACCAAATTTGGATTTAAGATTTTTGTTAATAATTAGAAAATCAAATTCACCTCTCCATTTATCTTTTTTTAAATAACCTCCATGGATTACTTCCCATCCCTCTTTCATCGCCTGAATAGTTTTGGAAACTTTCTCATCTTTAGATAGATCAGATTTTTTTAAATCAATTACTTTTTTATATTTCTTCTTAAGTTCTTTAAGATAGTTCTTTTCGTGAATATTACCTTTTTCAAGTCTTAATTGATCATTTTTAGATAATTCAATTTTTTTTAAATTTAATTTCTTCTCATTAACCTCATTAAAAATTATATACTTACAACTTAAATAACTTTTAAGCATTGATGGAGAATAAAGATTTTTCATCACCTGAATTTTACTCTACTCCTCAATAAAATCATCTTTTGAATTGCTTTGTAATTGCTTTATATAGTGATGAAAAGTGATGAAGGATTTTCAGATATGTCAGATAAAACAATACTTATTGATTGCTTGAATGAGAATGTAATCCCATTCACTAGAAAAAATTCAAAAAGGGCAGTTTTTACTGCCCTTTTTTTTTGTGCTATTAGTATTTTTAATGAATAAAATAAAAAAAATAACAAGGTTATGAACACTAAATGAAACTTAAGACTATTATAGCTTATAATATATTTAAAATTTTTCCAAAAAAATTTAATAAATTTTTTAATATTTTTTACAGTCATAAATTAAATTATAATTTGACTTATTTAATTAAAAAAGGTCTTGAAATAGATGTAATATACGACATTGGTGCTTTTAAAGGTAAATGGAGCAGTTTTTTAAACAAAACTTCTTTAAAAAATAAAAAATTTTTCCTATTCGAAGCAAATGAGGAAAATGAACAATACCTAAAAAAATTAGATTTTAAATATTTTATAGAAGTTTTATCCGATAAAGAAAAAAAGGTAGATTTTTTTTCAAAAGCATCAACTGGTGATTCTTATTTTATTGAACAAACAAGTTTTTACAAAAATGACTTAAAACCTAAAGTAAAAATTACGAGTACAATAGATGATGTTGTAATGAAAAAAAAATTACCTTTGCCGAACTTTATAAAAATTGATACTCAGGGCAGTGAGCTCGATATTTTAAAAGGGGCAAAACAAAGTATATCAAATTGTTCATTAATATATTTAGAATGCCCAATTATAGAATACAATTTAATGTCACCAAGTTTAAATGAGTATGTTAAATATCTAAATTCTATAAGTTTTGTGCCTTATGATGTATGCGAAACTCATATAATTGACAATATACTAGTTCAGATAGATATTCTTTTTGTTAGAAAATCAATTTTTAATAAAATCCACCAAGGCAAAAAGGTTTTAAATATTTTAAATTCAAATTAAAGAATTTAAAAAAGGTAATAGCTTTTGAGACTTTTTCTTTGAAACAAATAAACAAGCTGCTGACTTTAATATTAATCCATCTTTTAAAACTCTAAGATTATTATCCTGCAATGTCTTTCCAGTAGATGTAATATCCGTGATTACCTCTGACGATCCGATAAAAGGATAAGTTTCTGTTGCTCCAAGGCTGGAAATTAATTTGTATTGGGTTACCCCTTTTGAGATTAAAAAATTATTAGTTAAATTAGGATATTTTGTTGCTACTCTTAACCTCGTATTTCTTTTAGATCTGATGTCAAAAGCTACTTCCTCTAAATCAGCAATAGTTTGAACATCGATCCAATCATCAGGAACAGCTACGACTAAATTAGCACCACCGAAATTAAGCTTCTGTTTTATGCCTATTTTATCTTGTAAAGATTTCTCTGACTCATTTAAAAGATCTAGTCCAGATATCCCCACATCTAAAGTTCCATCTCCAAGCCTTTGAATAATTTCTTTGGCATGTAAATATATTATTTTTATATTGGGTTTATTTTCAATATTTGCAAAATAATTTCTCTCTTTATCGCTCTGTAAAATTTTTAAACCACTGTCTTCAAAGAAAGATACTGCTTTTTCTTTCAATCGCCCTTTACTTGGCAAGCCTATGGTAATTAAATCTTTCATATATTTTTTAAATTAATTGCAGCTCCTACTGCCGGGATATCTTTTTTAGCTCCTAGACTTTTGAGTAAATCATCGTATCGTCCTCCTCTTGCAATTTCTTTTTTTCCAGCAAAAATTTCAAATACAATACCCGTATAATATTCAATATCTCTACCAAAGTTTGTGATAAAAATAACTTCTTGATTTAATTTCTTTAAGCTTTGAATCGATTTAAATTCTTTGAAGATATTTTTTTTAAGATTGTTCTTATTTGCAAAATCTAATAACCTTACATCTAGTTGGGGCAATTTACAGTTAATCTTAAGAAATGATCGTATAATTTTAACAATTTCTTTACCTTCGCTAAATGATCTTGGGTCTTTAATTTTTTTATCAAATCTTTTTAAAATTTCTGCAATCGAGCGACCTGCTATAACTTTACCTTGCTCCATTTTTTTCATCTCATAAAATCTTTTTTTATCTGTATCAAAAGTAACAGAGTCTATGTCTGAATTTTTTTCTAACCTTTCAAGTAATTCTTCAAAATATTTTGGACGCCAAAAATGTTTTATTAATCTTAGCTTCCATCTCTCAGGCATATCTAGAGAATTGATTAATCTTTTAAATAAACCTATATCACTAACCTTAACTTGAATGTTCTTGCTTTTTATCTTCTCGGCAGAATTTAAAATAGTTTTAATCACTTTAAAATCATCTTGAAGTTGGTTTTTTGAACCTAAGATTTCAATACCTAATTGATCATTAACTAAATCAGAGCCTTTTTTATTATTTCTTCTATAAGCTTGTCCTGAATAATAAATTTTGGATTTAGATTTTTTCTCTAAAAACTTGACGCAAGAGGCAACTGTAAGATCAGGTCTAAGGCACATTGTTTTTCCATCTTCATTTTCAAAAGTAAGCATTGATCTTCTGAAGTTTTCACCTGACCTTTGAATAATGTACTCGGAGTCTAATAAAACATCTGGTTCGGATAAAACAAAACCATTACTTTTAAAAGTCTTGATAATTTGTTCAGATAATTTTTTTGATTTCATCGACTAAGTCCTCTAATTTAACGGAAATCTCATTACCAGTTCCAAGATTTTTTAAAGTTGCTTTACCTGATTTTATTTCATCATCTCCATACAAAATAACAGCTGGAGAGCCTATTTTATTTGCATACTCCATTTGTTTCTTTAGTTTGCCTTCTCCTGGATAAATTTCAGAACTGATATCTGAAGTTCTGAGTTTATTTAATATCTCGATATATTCTTGAATTTTATCTTTATCAAAAACACATATAACTATTGGTCGCTTAGGTTTTATTTTAAAATCTTTTTTCTGCATTAAAGCAAACACAAGTCTATCAAGGCCAATTGATATTCCCGTTGCAGGACAATCAAGATTTCCAAAATTGCTCACAAGATTATCGTATCTTCCTCCTCCGCCTATCGATCCAAACTGAATAGCCTGTCCTTTTAAATTTTTTACCTCAAAATTTAAATTAACTTCAAAAACAGGTCCTGTGTAATATTCCAAGCCTCTTATAATAGATGGGTCAAACTTATAATTTTCAAAACCAAAAACATCCAAATAATTTGTCATGCTTCTAATATCTTTGCCCGCGCCCTCTTCATATTTGTCGCCTGTAGGCATAAGTTCTTTTTTAACAAAAATTTCATAGATATCTTGAGTTTGACTTGAAGATAATCCAGCTCCTTCGGTAAAGTCACCTGACTGATCTTTTCTTCCTTTGCCTAATAGTTTTTTTACTTCATTCCAACCTAACCTATCTAATTTGTCCAAGGATCTTAAAATTTTGAGTCTTTTATTTGATGAACTAATTTTTAGTGATTCAAATAATGCATCTGTTATTTTTCTAGTAGACCATTTTATAGTATAATCTTTTTTATCTAGTCCACATTTTTCAAGTATCTCAGATATCATTACGCATAATTCTGCATCTGCCATCAAATTTTTTGTTCCTATAAAATCTGCATCGAATTGTAAAAATTCTCTAAATCTACCTGGTCCTGGCTTTTCATTTCTCCAAACTGTTCCAAGTTGATACCGCTTAAAAGGTTTAGGGAGTTCCATATAATTTTTTGCAACATATCTTGCAAGCGGAGCGGTAAGATCGTATCGAAGGGATAGCCAATTCTTTTCATCCTTAAAAGAAAATACTCCTTGGTCTGGTCTATCTTTGTCAGGTAAAAATTTTCCAATACTATCCGTATACTCGAAGCTTGGTGTTTCGAGATATTGAAAACCGTACTTAATCATAACTTCTTTAATATTAGAAATTACAAAATCACGGATTAATAATTCTTTTTCCTGTCTGTCAACAAAGCCTAAAGGCAATTCTTTTGAAGGTTTTGTTTTTTTATCTTTTGCCATTTTTTTGGTACAGCAGGGTGGATTCGAACCACCGACCCCTAGTTCCACAAACTAGTGCTCTAACCAACTGAGCTACTGCTGCGTCCTTTCTTTATTTATCTTAATTTTTGTTAAATTTATATATTTTTGATTATAAGCTAAGCAATAGCCTAGCGTGCATTCTGTGAGAATGTGATTTTAGAGTAGAAATTTTATTTTTTATAATCATTGATGTGTATTTAAGAAATAATTGTGTCTTTTTCAAGGAAAAATTACCGGGACAAAAAACTAGCTAAAGCTTGATGTCCCGTTAATTTATGATTTTGGAAATAAGATTTAAGATGTTTTCTGCAATTTAATTGCGGAAGGACCTTTTTCTCCATTCTCCACTTCAAACGTTAACTCATCACCTTCGTTTAAGTATTTTAAACCAGCTTCTCTAACTGCTGAAGAATGAACGAACACGTCTTTTTCTTTGTCTTCTCTTTCAATGAAACCATAACCTTTAGTGCCATTGAACCACTTAACTTTACCTTTTAGTGCACTCATATTGTTTACTTTTCCTTATTTGTTATTAACTTTAGTCAGTAAAATACTAACTTCCAGAACCTTAAATAGATTTGTCACTGAAATGTCAATAGATGATTAAAATAATCTAAAAAATTGTCTTTTTGCAACAGTTATTAATAAATAATCGATACTAAACCTGCAATAAATACAAATCCAACGCCTATATAAAGTAGTTTATTTTTAACGATATGAGCTTTAATTTTTTGAATGCTTGATCCTGTGTAACTTAATCCTGTTTCATCTAAACTAGATGATTTACTAAAACCTTGGTCTCTTCCAATTTTCAAAAATTTTGCCTTTCTATGATCATATACTTCTTCCTTTGAAAAATTTTCAAAGCTACGTAAATTTTCTATAATTGAATTTTTAATATCATCAGCTATTGCTTCTGGATTTCTATGCGCCCCTCCAAGAGGTTCGGAAATAATTTCATCAATAATACCAAGATTTAATAAATCTTGTGCAGTCATTTTCATAGCTTCAGCTGCTTGTAAAGATTTACTTGGATCTCTCCAAAGTATTGAAGCGCAACCTTCTGGAGATATAACTGAGTAAATAGAATTTTCTAACATGATGACTTTATTTGAAGATGCTAAAGCAATTGCGCCACCTGATCCACCTTCTCCGATAATGATTGAAATATTTGGAACAGTTAAAGACATAGAAGTCTCTATTGAGTTGGCTATAGCAGATGCTTGTCCTCTTTGCTCTGCGCCGATACCCGGATAAGCTCCCGGTGTATCAATAAAACTAACTACAGGAATCTGAAATTGATCAGCTAATCTCATCAATCTAATGCATTTTCTATATCCCTCTGGACGCATCATTCCAAAATTTCTTTCTATTCTTGTATTTAAATCTTCACCCTTTTCTTGACCAATAACTAAAACCGACTTTTTATCTATCAAACCAAAACCTGCAATTACAGATTTATCATCTCCGAAATGTCTATCGCCTGATAGTAATGTAAATTGATTAAATATTTTTTTAATATAAAAATTTGCTCTAGGTCTATCTTCGTGACGAGCAACTAAAGTTTTTTGCCAACTATTTAAATTTAAATAAGTCTGTCTTAATTTTTCATTAATTTCTTCTTGAGTGTTTTTAATCTTTTTTGTATCTACTTCAGATATACCTTCTGATCCGAAAGGACTTTTAAGATTATCTACTTCTTCTTCTAAAGCTTTGATCTCTTTTTCAAACTCTAAATAATTTTTCATATGAATTCGTTGAGTTTATCCTAATTCTATTTTTAATAGAATTCAATTATGTCAATAAAATGTTGTTTAACTTTGATTTCTTTGATTTATTACAATTTATATGAAAAAAATTGATAAAGGTAATCTCAAAGTAAACCACGATCTGCTAGAGTTTGTGAATGATGAGCTGCTTCCTGGAACAAATATTGATCCAATAAAGTTCTGGTTTGGATTTGATAAAGCTGTACATGAGCTTACTACTATAAATAAAAAACTTCTTTTTATTAGAGACGAAATGCAAAAAAAGATAGACGAATGGCACGTTGATAATAAAGGTAAAGAATTTGATACAAAAGCTTATGAAAATTTTTTAAAAGAAATTGGATATTTAGTTAAAGAAGGACCAGCCTTTTCCATAGAAACAAAAAATGTAGATTCAGAAATTTCTAGTATTGCAGGACCGCAACTAGTCGTTCCAGTAATGAATGCAAGATATTCTTTAAATGCTGCTAATGCCAGATGGGGAAGTTTATATAATGCTTTATATGGAACAGATGTAATTTCAGAGTCAAATGGCGCAGAACGTGGAAAAAAATATAATTATATAAGGGGAGAAAAAGTAATTGAATATGCTCGTGATTTCTTGGATTCTAATATTCCACTACAAAAAGGTAGTTGGAAAGATATTTCAGAGATTCCAAAAATTAAAAATAATCAATTAAACTTGAAACTAAAAAATCCTAAACAATTTGTAGGTTATTCTAAAAAATCAAATAATTTATCTTCACTTTTATTTACAAATAATAATCTTCACATAGATATTCGATTTGATCCAAAGCAAACGCGTGGAGGCCTTAAAGATAAAGCAGCAATATATGATATAATTTTGGAGTCAGCTATAACCACAATTATTGATCATGAAGATTCAGTTGCAGCAGTAGATACCAAGGACAAAGTGCATGGCTACAGAAATTGGCTAGGTTTAATGAAGGGTGACTTAAAATATGAAGGGAAAAAAAACATAGGGAATAAACCTTTGAATTTCACAAGAAAACTAAATTCTGACAGAGAGTATATTTCACCCAATGGAAATAAAATTAAATTACATGGAAGAGCTTTAATGCTTAACAGAAATGTAGGACATTTAATGACTAATTCTTCTATTTTATTGAGTGATGGATCTGAAATTCCGGAGGGCATAATGGATGCATTTATAACAACTGCTGCCGCAATTTATGATTTTAAAAGCAAAAGAAATTCAAGAACAAATTCTGTTTATATTGTAAAGCCTAAAATGCATGGCCCTGATGAGGCTGCTTTTACTGATTTAATTTTTAAAAAAGTTGAAAATGTTTTGGGACTCAAAAAATATACCATAAAAATTGGAATAATGGATGAGGAGAGAAGAACTACAGTTAACTTGAAAGAATGTATTAGAGCTGTAAAAAATAGAGTTGTCTTTATTAATACTGGATTCTTAGACCGCACAGGTGATGAAATTCATACAAGCATGGAAGCTGGGCCAATGATAAAAAAAGGAGATATGAAATCTTCTAAATGGATTTCTGCATATGAAAATAATAATGTTGACGTGGGTCTTGCTTGTGGATTTTCTAAAATCGCTCAAATTGGTAAAGGAATGTGGGCCGCACCAGATAAAATGGCAGACATGGTTGAGCAAAAAATTGGGCATTTAAAAGCTGGCGCGACAACTGCATGGGTGCCTAGTCCTACAGCAGCAACACTCCATGCATTGCATTATCACCAGGTTGATGTTTTTTCTGAACAGAAAAAATTAAAAAATAAAACTCCTGCAAAAATCTCCGACATCCTCACAATTCCAATTACTGACAGACCAAATTGGTCTATAGAAGAAATTACTAAAGAATTAGAAAATAATGCACAAGGCATTTTAGGTTATGTGGTCAGGTGGATTGATCAAGGCATAGGTTGCTCAAAAGTCCCAGATATTAATAACGTTGGTTTAATGGAAGACAGAGCTACACTCAGAATATCATCTCAACACATAACAAATTGGATTCACCATGGAATTTGCAGCAAAGAACTAGTGTTAGCAACTATGAAAAAAATGGCAAAAATTGTAGATAAGCAAAATATTAGAGATCCAGATTTAAAAGGGTACACTTCCTATAAGCGTATGTCCGATGACTACGACTCATCTATTGCATTTAAGGCTGCTTGTGACTTAGTTTTAAAAGGCAGAGAACAACCTTCGGGATATACGGAACCATTATTGCACAAAAGAAGGTTAGAAAAGAAATCTACTCACTAGTAACTGGTACTCGATTCTTAAATGCTGAGAATAGTGTTCCATCATCAAGCTGTTCAATTTCGCCACCAACCGGCAATCCTTGAGCTAATTTTGTAATTTTAATTTTACCATTTTTAATTGTATCCTCAATATAATGAGCGGTTGTTTGTCCTTCCACGGTTGCGCTTGTTGCAATAATGACTTCTTTTAAATTATTTTTTTTAATCCTTTTAACTAAAGAATCTATTAGTAAATTTTTTTGTTCATAGTTTTCGCTTGAATTTAAAGTTCCGCCTAAAATATGGTAATGGCCTTTATAAATATTGGCAGAGTCAATAACCCACATATCAGCAAGATTTTCAACAACACAGATCTTATCATATGCATTGTTAGTTGAACATATACAAATTTTATCCATTACTTTTAAATTTCCACAATCAGCACAACGTACTACGCTTTTATATACTTGAGCTAATGACTTAGCTAAAGGCTTTACCATACTATCTTTATTATTAATTAATTTTAAAATAATTCTCTTTGCTGATTTTGGACCTAAACCTGGGAGTTTAGAAAATTGTTTTATAAGCTCGTTTATTTCAGGAATGTTGTTGTCCATTAAAAAGGTAATTTAAAATCAGAAGGTAAATTTAATCCACCTGTAACTTTAGAAAGCTCTTCAGCAGATTTTTTTTTTAAGTTTTCTTTCGCATTATTATAAGCTGCTATAATTAAATCGTTAATAATTTCTTGATCTTCTTGTTTTGCTTTTTCACTAATAATAATTGATTTTAATTCATAATCGCCAGTTAAAATTACTTTAACTAAATTTCCGCCTGCCTCACCTTCTACTTCAATTTTTTTTATTTGTTCTTGAACTTCTTTCATCTTATCTTGCATGGCTTTTGCTTTTGAAAGCATGTCAGCAAAATTAGTCATTGTTCTCCTCCTGGATATCTACAATTCTTGCATCAGGAAATGCTTCTTTAATTTGTAGCGCTAAATCACTTTTTTTAAATTCTTCTAATTTAGATGATTTTTTTTCCATATTTTGCTCATATACACTCTTAGCATCATTATTTTTACTTAACGATATAATCCACCTTTCTCCTGTCCAAAGTAATAGTTTTTCAGTAAGATTTTTAATAAAGTTTTGATTTAATTTTTCATTAAAACTAATATCAATTTTTCCTCTATTAAAACTAACTAGTTTAACATTTCGCTCTAAATCAAATTTAAGTTCAACTTCTTTTTCTTTGTTAGCTTGATCGATCAAACCTTGAAAGCTTGTAATTTCAATTTTAGTTTTGCTAATTTCAGGAGATAAATTTTTTATTGGATTTTTTTTTATTTGATCTGTATTTTTTAATTGGTTCTTAACTTGAGTTGATAAATTAGTTTCTAAATTTTCTTCCTTTATATTTTCGCCAACTAAACTTTTTTGTTTTAGGTTGCTATTGTTTTCAATATTATGATCGTAAATTTCTTTTTTAGTCTCAATGTTTTTAAGATGAACTAACTGCATAATATACATTTCTAGTGTTAAATTTTCATTACCAACAATTCTAAGATCATCGATTGTTTTAATCGTAAGTTGCCAAAATAATCCTATATCTTGCATGTCTATGTTTTTTGAATATTCATCGACCATTTTCACCTCTGCTTCAGATATTGTCATATCTTTTTCGATAGGACCTAAGTTTATTCTTCTGCTAAAAAGGTAAAGAACTTCTAAAATATCATTTAAAAAAATTTTAGCATCTATTCCGTCATTGATTAGTTCTCTTAAGTATTTTAGTGCTTCTTTCTCATTTCCATTTAAAACTTCTTTAAATAAAGATATAATTTTACTTCGATCTGCAAGACCAAGCATTTCTCGAACATCTGTTTCTTCTATTAAATTATTTTCGCTAATGGATTGAGAAATTAAAGCACGATCTAAAAGTGATATTGCGTCTCTTACCGAGCCCTCGGATGTTCTTGAAATTAATCTGATTGCATCATCAGAAATTTTTCCATTCTCTTTAACTGAAATATTTTTCAAGTGATTGCAGAGTTTATCAACACTAACCCTCTTAAGATCGAATCTTTGACAACGAGATAAAATAGTAACAGGAATTTTTCTAACTTCTGTAGTTGCTAATATGAATTTAAGGCTTGGCGGAGGTTCTTCTAGAGTTTTAAGTAATCCATTAAAAGCTTGTTTTGAAAGCATATGAACTTCATCAATTATATAAATTTTATATTTTGCGCTTGTAGGGCTATACTTTGAATTCTCAATTAATTCTCTTACATCATCTATTCCCGTCTTATCAGATCCATTTACTTCCAAAACGTCAATGTGATTAGAGTTAATTATCTCTTCACATGTAGGACAAAATTTTTCACTAGAACATTTTATTTTTTCATCACTGTTTTTTTGACAATTTAATGCCTTAGCAATTAATCTGGCTGTAGTTGTTTTGCCAACTCCTCTGATTCCAGTTAAAAGATAAGCGTTGGGAGTTTTGCCAAGCTTAATGGCATTCGTAATAGTTTGAGACATTACTTCTTGACCTATTAAGTCTTTAAATTCTTGAGGCCTGTATTTAAGAGCTAAGATTTTGTTTTTTGTCATTAATATATATATAGAGGCAGGCAACAACCTGAATAATTTTCACTGCGGCTGCTTCTTTTCAGACCTGACCGGGTTTATGAAACATCCACCTGATGCCAACCTCAATATGAGTATATCAAGATCAATTTGAATACCACAAGACTAGATTTGAATTTTGTGGACTATTTTTGTCTAAATATTGAGGCTTCATACACGCCTAAAATCTGCAGGGTTACAGTATGAAAACCAAGTTCTTCCATTGCCTTTTTTACTCCGGATTCATCTAGGTGTCCTTCTAAATCTAAATAAAAATTTGCTTGATCAAAAGTATTTTTAACAGAAAAACTTTCTAATTTCGTTAAGTTTACTTGATTGGTTGCAAATCCACCTAAACATTTATAAAGAGCTCCGTGCTCACTTTTAACTCTAAAAATACAACTAGTTATAAATTTTTTTTCCTTATTAAATTCTGGTTGTTCTATATTTTTTCCCATTATAAGAAAGCGAGTAACATTACCTTTTTCATCTTCTATATTTTTTTCTAAAATTTTTAATTTATAAATTTTAGCAGAAAGGTCTGATGCAATTGCTGCAATAGATTTATCATTTCCTTCTGCTAATTCTTTAGCGGAGCCTGCTGTGTCCGCTGAAATGATGGGTTGAAATTTATTTTTATGAATTATTTTCTGACATTGTCCAATAGCTTGGCCATGGCTTCTAACAAATTTAATATCATTAATTTCTGCTTCGGGTTTACAAAGTAAATTATGCTCAACATTTAAAAAATATTCTCCATGTATCTGCAGCTTATATTTTGGTAATAAATAATGTATATCAGCAACTCTTCCAGCTAAAGAATTTTCTATAGGAATGATAATTTTATAACTGTCATCTTCATAAGCTTGTTTAAATGTTTCTTCAAATGTTTTGCAAGTTTTAATTTCTGCATCTTTAAATAAATTATTAACAGCAATATGAGAATAAGCACCGAGTTCTCCTTGGATAGCAATTTTAACTTTTTTCATTTTTTTCCATCAAATTTTTAACTTCGATTAGATCTTCTTCAGTGTCAACACTTAATGGAAATGATTTTATATAACCAACATGTATCGACATCTTGTTCTCTAAGGCCCTAAGTTGTTCCAGTTTTCTTTCTAATTCAAGTTTAGATCTTTTTAAACTTACATACCTTATCAATGCTTTATTAGTAAAGGCATAAATACCGATATGATGATATAAATTATAAGCCGAATTCATATCTGCTCTAAAAAAATCAAATGCATTTAAAAATATATCATCTGAGAGTTTTTCTTTTACCGCAACTTTAACCACATTTGGATTGCTCATCTCGTTCTTAGAATTAAAATCACTGGCTAAAGTTCCAATGTCACATTCTTTTTTACTCATATAAGAAACTAAATTAGAAATCGCCTGAGGCTCAAGATTAGGCATGTCGCCCTGTAGGTTGATAATTATCTTTGGTTCACTATTTAATGTTTTTTTAAACACCTCAAATATTCGATCTGTTCCTGTTTCATGATTATCAGATGTTTTTATTGCATTGCCTCCAGAATTTTTAACGGTATCCACTATTTGTTGATCGGGTGTTGCAACATAAACTTCCCCGGCATTTGACCTAATAGCTACATCATAAACATGTAGGATCATCTCCTTATTGTTTATAAGTTTCAAAGGTTTATTGGGCAATCTTTGAGCATCAAGTCTGGAAGGTATTATTATTGCAATTTTATTCATAGTTGTGCGTCTCAAAGACGCAAAAAAATATTAAGTAATTTTAAGTATTTTTTATATAGTCGTGTTATACGTCAAATAAGTATTTATCAAATTTATGGATGGTTTTGAAATAAATAAAATTATAGCAGCAATCTTGGCTACTGTACTAGTTGTTTTTAGTATTAACAAATTTACAGATATCTTATTTCGTGCTGATAAGCCTCAACAGTCTGCCTATAAGATAGAAAAGATTGAAACAAATTTGGCTTCTGATTCTAAACAAGCTGCAGCAGGAATTGATGAACTTTTAGCTATGGGAAATGTTCAGCATGGAGAAAAGGTTTTTAAAAAATGTAGTTCTTGCCATATGATAACTTCTGGAGGAAAAAATATGATTGGCCCTAATCTCTGGAGTGTGCTGGGAAGAAAAACTGGCTCAGTATCCGGTTATAAATATTCAAAGGCTTTAGCTGCTTATGGAAAAGAATGGACATTTGGAGAGATGAATGGATTCTTAACTAAGCCCTCTGCTTATATAAAAGGAACAAAGATGGCATTTGCAGGCTTGCGTTCAGAAAAAGATAGGGCATCTGTAATTTTGTTTATGAACTCTAAGAGTGACAGTCCTCTTCCAACACCTTAATTCAAACACCAGTTAATTATACTTTTTTGAGCGTGGACTCTATTTAATGCTTGTCTCCATACTACCGATTGCTTGCCATCAATAACTTCATCGGTTACTTCTTCGCCTCTTCCTACAGGTAAACAATGCATAAAAATTGCATCTGATTTTGCTTTTTGCATTAATTTTTTATTAACTTGATAGTTTTTTAAATTTTTCTTTTTTAGTTTTTTATTCACCTTGTCGTTCATTGAAACCCATTTATCAGTCATAATGCAATCCGAGTCTTTGACGGCTTCCTCGGGTTTTTGTGTTACTAAAAGATTTACTTTATTTTTTTTCGCCCAATTTAATATCTTTTTATTTGGTGCATATTTTTTAGGACATCCAATTCTTAATTCAAAACCAAATTTACCTGCGGCCTCTATTAAAGAATTTGACATATTATTATTTCCATCTCCTAACCAAGAAATGTTTTTGTCTTGGATTAAGCCTTTAGTTTCTTCAAAAGTAAGAATATCAGACATAATTTGACAAGGATGACTTTGATCTGAAAGACCGTTTATAATTGGAATATCTAAATGCTTTCCAAATTCCTCTAAATTTTTATGAGATGACGTTCTAAGCATAACAATATCAACATACTCTGTTAATACTTTTGCAGTATCTTTTAAAGTCTCATCACCTTTTCCATAATGAATACCATCTGGATTTAAGGTAATAGAAGATCCGCCAAGTTGTTTAACAGCAACGTCAAAAGACATTCTTGTTCTTGTAGAGGGTTTTTCAAAAATCATTGCCATTGATTTTCCTTCAAAAGGTTTGTCTTCGTCGGGTGCAGATTTGTTTAAATTTTTTCTATTTAGTTTTCTAGATTTTGCCTCCTCTATAATTGATCTTAATTCCTCAGAAGATAAATCAGAAATATTAATAAAGTTTTTCATTTGTAATTCTCACATACTTTATTTAGAATTTTTAGCGCTAAATTAATTTCCTTTTTTGTAACGTTTAAAGGAGGCAAAAGTCTGACAACATTTTCTGAAGCTTTTACTGTAAGCAGCTTATTATCCATTAATTTTTTTATAAAATTTGTTTGATCGCTATATAAAGCTAATCCAATCAGCAAACCTTGGCCTCTCACCTCTTTAATGATTTTTGGATACTTGTCTTTAAGCTTTTTCAATTCTTGTTGAAAATATTTTCCATTTTTTCTTACATTGTTTAAAAATCTCTTCTTAAAAATAACATCTATAACAGTATTACCAACGCTCATCGCTAAAGGATTTCCGCCAAAAGTTGACCCATGTGTTCCAGGTTTTATACCAGAGGCAACTTTTTTATTAACTAATACTGCTCCAATTGGGAAGCCTCCGCCAATTCCTTTCGCTATTGGAACTATATCAGGTCTTATTTTTGCATGCTCATAAGCCATAAACTTCCCGGTTCTTCCAATCCCGCACTGAACCTCATCCAAAATAAGTAATATCTTTTTCTTGTTACATAATTTTCTAAGTTCCTTAAGAAAAAATTCAGGTATAACCTTTATTCCACCCTCTCCCATTATAGTTTCAACCATAATAGCTGCTGTTCTGTTTGTGATTGTTTTTTTTAATCCTTTGTAATCACCAAAATTAAAATGATCAAAACCGTCAACTTTGGGATAAAAACCTTCAGTTAATTTTTTACTGTTACTCGCAAATATAGTCGCTAAACTTCTTCCATGAAAACTATTATTGATACATATAATTCTATTTTTTCTTGGTTGACCTTTTGAATAAAAATATCTTCTAGCAAATTTTATTGCGGCCTCTGTTGCCTCCACTCCTGAATTTTGAAAACAAACATAATCTGCAAAAGTTTTTTGCTTAAGTCTTTTAGCCAACTTTTCTTGTTCGGGAATTATAAACGCATTTGATACATGCCATAGTTTTTTAGATTGTTTTTGAATAGCTCTATTCAAATGATCGTTCGAATGGCCTAAGCAGTTCACTGCTATACCCTGTACAAAATCTAAATATTTTTTTCCATTTGTGGCATATAAAAAGCTTCCTTTTCCTCTTTTAAAAGAAATTTTTTTTCTATTATAAGTATCTAATATTGCGCTCATATTTTATGATTTTATCTTATAGCCTTTTTTAAATAAAATATAAGCAGCTAGCCAGCTTAAAAAACTCAAAATTGTTAAATAAATTATTCCTACCTTAATTGAACCATCTGCATTGCCAATAAAACTATATCTAAATCCATCGATCATATAAAAAAAAGGATTTGCTTCACTGATAGTTTTTAAAAAACCAGGCAATCTATCTATCGTATAAAATGTGCCGGATAAAAAAGATAATGGAACTATGACAAAATTTGTAACGGATGCCATATGATCAAATTTTTCAGCCCACAAACCTGCAATAGTGCCTATGTTTCCTAATATAAAAGAAGATAAAAAAGTAAATAAAATTAAAGTAAAAAAATGCTTTATTTGAATATCAATAATTAAATAAAAAATTAAGATTGAAATAGCCGCTATCATAAAGCTTCTAGTAACAGCAGCTAAACAAACGGAAATTGTAACTTCCGTAGCAGATAGAGGCGCATAAAGGAGATCAACGATATTTCCTTGTATCTTGCCAATCATAAAGGATGAAGACGAATGGGAAAAAGACTGTTGTATCACCTGCATTGCAATTAAACCTGGAGCTAAAAAAATGATAAATGGAACCCCTAATACTTCCCCTCTTTCAGTGCCAATAGCTAATGACAAAACTAATAAAAACAAAAGTGATGAAATTAATGGAGAAAAAATTGTTTGAATCCAAACATTTAAAAATCTTAAAACTTCTTTTTGGTACAAAGTCCAAGTTCCAACCCAGTTAATTAAACCAATTCGTGCTGTTCCAATTTTATATTTTTTTGTCATTTCAACCATTGATAGTCTTATAACTCCTTATTAAAAAAAACTGTGCAAAACTAATGCTATTAACAGCCTTAAATCGTTTTAATGTTTTAAACTACAACATAATGTTTTAGTCATAATAAAAATACTAAATACAGTAAAATTATACAATGAGTTGGACTAGCGAGAAAGTTGAAAAATTAAAAGAACTTTGGTCGAAAGGACATACGGCTAGTCAAATAGCTGAAATGCTAGGTGATACAACGCGTAACGCAGTTATTGGTAAAGCTCATAGATTAAATTTAGAAGCACGAGCTCCATCAAAACAATCAGGCTCACCTAAATCCAGAGAAAACAGACAGATAATAAAGCGTAGTCCAGCGCCAATGTCTAGAAAAGCTAAATTTCAATCAATTTTGCTTGATAAAAATTTTGAAGCTGAGAATCCTAAATCTCTAGAAGAGTTAACTGAAAAAACGTGCAAATGGCCCTTTCATCACCCCAACGAAGAAAAGTTTTACTTTTGTGGAAGAAAACCTGAAAACGATTTTCCATATTGTAAACTACACGTTTTATACGCCTTCCAACCTAAAAATCAAAAAGAAGACGATCTGGGTGATGAAATTCCAGAATTTATTGAAAAGAAAATTAAATCTGCCGGTTAATAAAAATTCTATTTGTGTCTTTTTTTAAGATCCCGTTTTAAGTCCTCGTGATCACCTACCACCGTATGATAACGACTTTTGGTAACGTATTTTTCTAAAAAAGGCACTGTTAATAAAGGTAAAAATCCTCCAATAACTATTCCAAAAGCTGCGCTTTGTAAATGAGGGTCAGCTAAAGCGGCTATAAAATCTGCAATTATATGTGCTAAAACAATTCCAATTATTCCAGCAATTGCACCATTAGATATTATTTTTAAGAAACGATTTATACTCCAACCAGTATAAAAACCAATTAATGGTATTAAAGTATGAATAAAACCAAAAACCATACCTCTTAATACGCTATGCTCTTCTATTATTTCTTCTAAAAAATGTAAAAATTCTGGTAAATGATGTTCGTGTTCCATTATGCACACTCCCTACAAGTTGTTGTTATCTCTAAATTAAAATTATCAAAGTTAAATTTGTTTTTAGATTTAACATTTTTGATAATTCTTGAAAAAATATCTGTCTTCAATTCTTCTGCGGTACCACAATCGTCACAGATTGCTAAAACAGCATTATGTTTTCCTTTAGAATCGTTATGACAAATAAAATAGTTTTTACTCTGATTAGATTTATGAACTGCACCCATATTCTGTAAATTTTTCAATGAGCGATAAACTGTCATAGGCGTAACATTTTTATACCTTTGTAGTTCTTTTAAAACTCCATATGCACTTATGCCTTTTGTATTTTTTTTCAAAACTCCCAGTACTTGCTGATCATTTTTAAGTTTACATTTAACAATTTTCATATTGTTATGTTATAACATAACATGATATATTGTCAACAAATAAAAAATTAATTTGCTAGATTAATTTTCTATAAAAGATATAAGTTTCCTAATTAGCTTTTATGGAACTAACGTTAATTTATACTATTGTTGGATTTGGTCTAGCAGGCTGGTCTGTAATTGCTAACGACAGTATCCAGACTTTAGGCACATTTATAGCCTCAAAACAAAAATGGTTTAAATGGTATACACTTGCGGCCTCTGCATCATTTGTAATGATCCTTGCTATTACATGGGGTTGGTACAGTTATGATGGAGACATTTCGTACGGAAGATTAACAAGAATTCCTTACCAAGAAATTCAATGGTATCACGCTGTAGCTCCCGGAATACTTTTGTTGTTAACAAGAGTTGGTGTTCCAGTTTCAACTACATTTTTAGTTCTTTCTGCATTTGCATCAACAGTAGTTTTAGAAAAAATGCTTGTAAAAAGCATTGTAGGTTATGGTATCGCTGCAACTGTTGCTTACATATGTTGGATCATAGTTTCTAAATTTATTAATGAAAAATTTGATGAAGTTACTGGTGATAAATCGATTGCATTTTGGCGTAACTCCGTTTGGATAACGTCTGGTTGGTTATGGTGGGTTTGGTTATCACATGATGTGGCTAATATTGCAGTTTATTTACCAAGACAGTTAGATGTGTCGCTTTTATTAATTGTTCTAGCCTATTTCACTATCTTATTATTTTATATTTTTTACATACACGGCGGACCTATTCAAAAAGTAGTTTTAGATAAAACTGGAACAAGATATGCCCGTTCTGCAACGATTATTAACGTGATTTATGCTGCAGTGTTATTTTATTTTAAAGAATTAAATGATCTTCCAATGTCAACGACCTGGGTATTTGTTGGATTATTATGCGGGAGAGAACTTGCGATCTCCACAATGAATAAAGACTACAAGTTTAAGTACGTGTTCCCACTTATAGGTAAAGATTTCGTAAAAATGATATTTGGTTTAAGCGTGTCCGTGGCTATAGTGCTAGCAATTCATTACTTTATTATTCCTAGAGGATTATTTTAGTTAGTAAGACTATTTTTTCTTCTGAATTTCTTCATATAATTTCTTTAAATCTTCTTCAGATAAATTTTTATCTTGAAGTTTTTTCAAAACGTCTTCTTCTGTCTCACTTAAATTTTGAGTTTTTTGCTGATCCTTAACTTCGCTTCTTGCTTCAAAACCTGCTTTAATATGTTTTGCTGATACTAAGATTACTATAATAACAATAATTATAGCTAATGATAAAAACAATATAGTCATTAAAACTATCTCACTTTTCCTAAAGTATTTAAAAGAATAACGCCTAAAATAATTAGCATTAAACCTGCTGTGCCGTAAACGTTTGGTGTTTGGTTATATTTTAAAATTCCAAACAGTGTGACAGAAGTAATTGTAAGCGCTCCATAAGTTGCATAGGTAAAACCGACAGGTATCACGGTCATGGCTTTTGCAAGGCAAAACAAACAAACAATGATACTTGTTACGCAAAAAAGTGTTGGGCCAAGTTTTGTAAATCCTTCAGTGGTTTTTAAAAATCCATTTGAAGCAACACCAGTTACAATTGCTAAAATTAAAAAAATATATCCTGATAATAAACTAATACTTTTCATTGTGCTTTTGCAAACTGTCCTCGATCTCTATATCTCCATAGCCATTTTTTCATAGCTTCTTCAACGTCAGATGGCTTTACGTTAAGATCTTGTAATGTTAAATAATTATTTGAAACAACATTATCTGCTTCAGATAATATTTTACATTGATCTCTTGTTAAAATTGGAGGAATAGGAAGGATGCTCATAAGTGTACTTTGAATTTTTGCTATTGACATTGGCATCTCAACTATAAATCTTTTTTTATTTAATGTTCTCATAATAGATTTAACCATATCACCAAAACTTATGACTTGCGGTCCTCCTATTTCATAAATTTTTCCATGATTATCTTTAGCTTCAATTGCTTTAACAATTGCATCAGCAACATCAGTAACTAATATAGGTTGAAAATTGTACGACTTGTTTACAATTGGTATAATGGGGAAAAAACTTAGTTTCGCAAAAAGATTACTAAAATTACTTTCAGCTCCTTCAATTACTGATGGCCTTATTATTACAGTATTTTTAAAATTTGTAAGCGCATTAACTTCTCCTTGAAATTTAGATCTTTGATATAAAGATTTAGAATCAGGATTCGCTCCAATGGCCGAAATGTTTATAAATTTTTTTACATCTGATTGAGCACATATTTTTGAAATTGCCTCAGGTATACCTGCATGAATATTCATAAATTTTTGTTTTCTTGTCTCATAGAGAATTCCAATTAAATTAATGACAACATCTGAATTTTTAATTGATTCTTTTAACTCATCAAAATTATTAGGATTCCAATTAATTAATTCTATTGATCCAGGAGTTGCTTGGGTCTTCAAATAACCTTTTTGAAAAGCATTTCTTGTAGAAATGATGCATCTATAGTTTTTCTTGGTCAAATTTCGAACAAGATAGCGATTTATAAAACCAGTACCAAGTATTGTGACAATTTGATTTTTCATGATATTTAGAAACTATATATGAAAATAATTAAGTTAAAAGAGGACATAACTTCAGAGATAGCTAATTCATTTAAAAATAGTATTGCAATTGATACCGAAGCTACTGGATTGCAGATCCCTGAAAGAGATAAATTAAGTCTGATCCAAATTTGTGATGAAAAAGAAAATGTTTACATCATTCAACCAAATAAAAAAACTTACAAAGCCCCGAATTTAGTTTCGGTTTTAGAGAATGATAAGATTCTCAAAATTGGACATTTCTTAAGATTTGACAAAAATGCATTGGAATTTTTTCTTAAGTGCAAAATGAAACCAATATTTTGTAGCAAGATCGCCAGCCGCCTCTGTCGTACATATTCAAGCGAGCATGGCTTAAAGAACTTGGTGCAAGAATTTTGTGGAAAAAAAATTGATAAAAAATATGGAAGCTCTGATTGGAATAAAGATTTAGATGATCTTTCAGACAACCAATTACAATATGCTTCTAATGATGTTATTTATCTTCATAAAATCAAACAAGAACTCACAAAAATGTTATCCAGGGAAAATAGAATGGATCTATTTAAAAAATGCATGAGCTTTTTAGAAACAAGAGTTGAATTAGATCAAAAAGGATTTAAAGAAGATATTTTTCATCACTAAAAAATGAATAAAAAAAATTATATATCTATAGCAAAAAAAGCCGCAAATATTCAGATCAATGAATTAAAAAAAATAAATAAAGTTTTTAATAGTTCTTTTGTCAGAGCGGTCGACTTAATTCTAAATTGTAAAGGTAAAGTTGTTTTTGCAGGCATTGGTAAATCAGGACTAATTTCTAGAAAAATTTCAGCAACTTTTTCAAGTGTAGGAATTCCAAGTTTCTTTTGTGATCCCGCTCAAGCCTTACACGGAGATATGGGTCAAATAGAAAAAAGAGACATTTTAATTATTTTTTCTTATTCAGGAAATACTTCGGAACTAACGAACATGCTTAAATATGCTAATCGTTTTAGAATAAAAATTATAGGAGTAGCTTCAAAGCCTAATAGCCTTCTTCTAAAAGCAAGTGACATAAAAATTTTGCTGCCGAAAGTAAAAGAATCTGATGTAACAGGAATGGTTCCAACATCAAGCACTTCAATTACCATGTTATTAGGAGATTGTTTGGCTACAACTGTTATGCATAAAAGAAATTTTTCTAAAGAAAAATTTAAAGTTTTTCATCCCGGTGGAAATCTTGGCAATTCTTTGCTTTTAGCAAAAGATATTATGGTAACTAGAAATAAATTACCAGTAGTAAATTTTAAAATGAAATTAAATGACGCTCTTAAAATCATGAATCAAAAAAAATTAGGTATTGTTGTTATTACTAAATCGGGATTTGTAAATTCTATAATAACTGATGGAGACTTGAGAAGAGAAATTAAATTTATGTCAAAAACAAAAGATCTAACTAAATTTATGACAAAAAAACCTTTGATGATAAATGAAAGTATGCCTGCCTCTAAAGCACTTGCAATAATGAATGAAAAAAAAATAACTAGTTTGCTTGTGGTTTCAGATAAAGATTATAAGAAAAAAAATAAAGTTAAACTAAAAGGAATCATTCATATACACTTTCTCTTACAATATGGTCTAAAATGATTGATAGAAAAAAAAAACTACGTTTAATACAATTTTTTTTACTTTTTTTTGGCCTTCTAATAATCTATCTCACTTATTACAATAAAGAAATTAAAGTAGAGCAAGAATCAATTTCCCAAAAAAAAACGAAAGAAAATATTTCTGAAGAAAGAGATTTATTTTTTAATATAGAATATTCAGGTTTTGATCTTCAAGGAAATAGATATTCATTAAAATCTGAAGAAGCTTATTTTGATGAATTAAGTCCAGAAATTGTTTACATGAAAATCGTAAATGCAGTATTCTATTTTAAAGATAACACAACCCTTTATGTCAAAGCAGACAGCGGTATTTACAATAACAAAACTCTTGATATGAATTTTGAACAGAATGTAAAAGCAAATTACTTAAATAGTGAACTTTTCGCAGAAAAAGCTGAATATTCAAACAGTCAAAGTTTTTTAAGCATTTATGAAAACGTAAGAATTAACGATATACAAGGAAACCTGATTGCAGACAAATTATTATTTGATATAACAAGTCAGAAACTAGACATTACCTCTTTTAGTAATGGAAAAATAAATGCGAATGTAAATTTAAAATGAAAAAAGGCTTTAGAATATTAAAATTTAAAAAGGACAAACCTGTGTTCGAAGTCCAAAATATTTCGAAATCATTTGACGGTAGGCCAATTTTAAAAAAACTTTCGCTCAAAGTTTTTCCTGGTGAGATAGTTGGTTTGCTGGGACCGAATGGTTCAGGAAAAAGTACATTATTTAACATTGCTATTGGCGCAGAAAACGCAGATAGTGGAAATGTCTATATTAATGGTAAATCCATAAGTCAGATACCAATACATTTAAGATCTAAGCAAGGTTTAGGTTATTTGCCTCAAACAAGATCTTTGTTCAATACATTAAGCGTATTTAATAATATTTATGGCCTTTGCCAAATTCATGAAAAGAATAATAAAAAAGCAAGAGAGCAAACTGAAAGCCTGATGGAAAAATTCAATTTAACTCACCTACGCGCTATTAATGCTGGAGTAATTAGTGGCGGGGAAGGAAAGCGCTTATCTCTAGCAAGATTAATGATAACCAAACCAAAAATAGTTCTAATCGATGAAATTTGGTCCATGGTCGATCCACTAGTAGTACAAGATATGCAAAAATATATTCTACAGATTCAATCTCAAGGTGTAAGTTGTATTTTAACTGATCACTCTGTGAATACACTCTTCGAAACGACGGATCGCAATTATTTGATAGACTCTGGAGAGATTATAGCCGAAGGAACTAAAAGAGAGTTATTAAAAAATTCATTAGCAGTGCAAAAATATTTTGGAGCAGGTTTTGTAAACTATTAATGCCTGTAAAAAGTTTTTCTTTAAAATTAAATTACAAAATAAGGCCTTTCAATAAATCCATAGAGATAGACTCTGATAAATCGCTTTCTATTAGGAGCTTTCTCATTGGCTCAATAAGTCAAGATATTTCATCTGCAAAAAATGTTCTGGAATCTGATGATGTCATTTCTACAATTAATTGTTTAAAAAAACTTGGAGTAAAGATCAAAAGAAATAAGCCTGGATCTTATAAAATTTATGGAAAAGGCTTCGGTTCATTATTTGCAAAAAAAAATTTAATTTTAAATTTTGGAAACTCAGGAACTTTAGCAAGACTTTTGATTGGAATATTATCAACAACGCCTGATATAGAAATTAGAATCCAAGGAGATCATTCTTTAAATAAAAGAAGTATGAAAAAACTAATCAAAATAATGTCGGAATTTGGAGCTGAGTTTCTTCCTAAAAATAAATTTAATTTTCCTTTAAAAATGATTTCAACTGAAATGCCTATTGGTATAAATTATAAAGCTGGAGTATCAGCTCAGTTAAAAAGTGCAGCAATCTTAGCAGCTCTCAACTCCTATGGTGATACTGAAATAATAGAACAGGTAAAAAGTCGAGATCATACTGAGAATATGTTGTTAAGTAACACGCAAGCAATAAAAATCAAACATGGTAAAAAAAAATTAATCAAAGTTCATGGAAAAAAAAATTTAAATCCTATTCGTATGAATATTCCAGGAGATGTATCTTCATCTGCTTTTTTTACAGCATTAACTCTTTTAAGTAAAAATTCATCCCTTAAAATTAAAAATGTTGGATTAAATCCAACAAGAACTGGTTTTTATCAGCTTCTAAAAAAACAAAAAGCAAAAATCAAATTTACAAATTTAAAAAGAGAAAATAATGAACTACGAGGAGATATTCTTATTAAAAGTTCTAAGATTAAACCAATAAGATCTTCTAGTAAGCTATACCCTTCTACTGCGGATGAATTTCCAATTCTTTTCATAATTGCAGCCTTGACTAAAGGGACTTCTAAATTTAAAGGGATAGGAGATCTAGCCAATAAAGAAAGTAATCGAATTACAGAAATGCAAAAAGTTATAAAACAAATTGGTGTTAAAAGCATTGCTACAAAAAATGAACTTAAAATTTTTGGGAAAGGCATGATTAATGCGAGTGATAAAAAAGTTTTTGTCCCTAACCTTGGCGACCATCGTATAGTCATGAGTGCTTTTATTTTAGCTTTGCTGACGGGAGCAAGAGCAACACTTAAAAATTTTGAAACAGTATATACTTCTTCACCTTCATTTTTAAAAATTATGAATTTTTTAGGAGCTAAATTTGAAAAAAATTAAAAAATTTCTTATTGCTATCGATGGGCCAAGTGCTTCAGGTAAAAGCACTGCAGCAAAAAAAATTGCTAAAAAATATTCTATATTCATTTTACAAAGCGGTCTATTATTCAGGTACGCAGCTAAAATAATTTTAGAAAAAAAACCAAAAAATAAAATTGTATTGTTAAATAAAGTTTTTAAAAAAATTAATTTAAAAAAAATTGAAAAAATAAATCTTCATACTTCAGAGATTTCAAAATTTTCTGCAATTATAGCTAAAGAATTAAAAGTTAGATTAATTGTAAAAAAATTTCAAAAGAAATATGTTAAAATAAAAAAGAAAGTAGTCTTGGAAGGTCGGGATCAAGCAAAAATTTTTCCAAACTCTGAAGTAAAATTTTTTATAGTTTGTAATCCATTATCAATTGCTGCAAAAAGACGTTGGTTACAGCTAAAAAAGAAAAAAAAGAACACTTCTTTAAAAGAAGTATTAAAAGACCTTAAAAGACGTGATTATTTAGATAAAAATCGTAAATACTCAAAACTTGAAAGACATCCCGAGTCAGTGTACATCAATACAGCAAAAATGAATATTAAAGCAGTGACAGATAAAATGTCAAAAATTATAGATAAGAAATTGAACGAAAAATATGGCAATTGAACAAGAGTTAAAAAAAACAAATCCTTTGTACAAAGAGTTTCAAACTCTTCTGGATAAAGAGTTCTCTAATAAAAATTTAAAAGAAAATCAAATTATTAAGGCAACTGTAACAGAGATAAATAATAAATTTATAATTTGTGATGCTGGCGGAAAGTCAGAAGCTCATATTAGTGTCGATGAATTCAAACAAAATGATGAATTATCTAAACTCAAAAAAGGAGATATAATTGAGTGCTACTTGGAACGTCTAGAACACGCTCGCTCGGGTGAGATGGTGTTGAGCAGGAGTAAAGCGATTCAAATGGAAGGTTGGAAACAGATTCTGTCAGCCTATGAGTCACAAGAAGTCTGTAAAGGCGTGTTACAGAATCGCATCAAAGGAGGGTACACGGTTTTAGTAAAGTTTAAAAACTCTAACTTTTTGTGTTTTATGCCCAGTTCGCAGCTTGCGCTTGCTCCAATGAAAAAAGCGGATCATCTTTTTAACACTGAAATCTCTGTAAAAATTTTGAAGGCTGATAAGTCACGTGGGAATGCAATCTGCAGTCGTCGGGAGGTACTAAGTGCGAGTAAAAATGCAGAAACAGCTGAAGCTTTAAAGCAAATTAAAGAAGGAGATATTGTGACTGCGCGTGTTCACGCATGCGTTGACTGGGGGATATTCCTCACTTATAAAACGATAACATTATTGCTTCATGTGAGTGACCTCTCACACGGTCGTGTAAAAAAACCTAGCGACCTTTACAATGTAAATGATGAGATTCGCGTGAAGATAACTAAAATTGATCCCCTTACAAATCGTGTCTCGGCTAGTGTCAAGGCCTTAGAAGTTGATCCGTATGAAAATATTGACAAGTATAAAATAGGTGGCATATATGAGGGAGTTGTTTCCTCCATTAAAGAATTTGGGGTTTTTATTCAAATCGAGCCCGGAATAGAATCGCTTTGCCATATTTCAGAATTGGATCACAAAAATAGAAATGTAAAACCGAGCAAGATATTATCAGTTTCTCAGAAAATTAAATTCAAATTATTAAGCATAGACAAAATTAATAAACGCATTTCGGTTTCGTACAAAGCTGTATTGGAAAATCCTTGGGATAAAATTAAAAATGATATTGGTAAAGAAAAGACGATCAAAGTCCAAAACGTAAGTGAAAAGGCTGTGTTTGGCGAACTTGTTGACTCTGGTTTGATGGGGATGCTTCATTTTAAAGAGCTCGATTACTCACAAAATATAGATGAACTAAAAAAGTATAAAAAGGGCGATGTACTGAAGGTAAAAATCATATCCCTAAAGGACGACAAAATTCGTTTCAGTCGACGTGCGCTTGAAAAGGATCCGTATGACTGGTTTTTAGAGAATAAAAAATCGGTGGGGTCGGTAATTTCTACTAAAGTAGTAGAAGTATTAAAAACTGGAGTGAAAGTAGCTGTTGATCCTGAAAAGAAAATTATAGTAACAATTAAAAAAAACCAGCTTGCTGTGGAGCCAAGTGATTGTCGGCCAGAAATCTACAGTCCGGGAAACACAATGGCTGATGCAAAAATAATTGAACTCGATGTTAAGAACACTCGTAGAATCGTTCTTAGCCCTAAAGCTGCTCAGGAAGAGGAACAAGCCTCATTATTGAAAAAATTTGGTGCTAACGCAGCAAAATCAGGCATGACGTTGAAAAACATATTTCAAACTGCTTTAGGTAATAAAAAAAAGAAAAAGAAAAAAGAAGAAAAATAATTGTCACGACCTGAACTCATTCAACAACTAAAATCAAAACATCCAAAACTTAATAATTCTCAGTTAGAAGTAATAATCGATACCTTTTTTAAAAGTATAGAAGATGCCCTTTTGGAAAAAAAAGCTGTGTTTATTCGTTCGTTCGGGACATTTTTTATTAAAGAAATAAAAGAGAGCCATAATTTACGCAATCCTAGAACAGGAGAGTTGATATATAGACCCAAGCGAAATAAAGTCAGATTTCGTGCATCAAAAAAATTTAAAGAGTTTATAAATCAATGAAAAAAAGATTAAAAAAAAAACTGTTCATAGCGGTTGATACTACGGATCTAAAAAAAGCTAAAAAAATAATAGCCCAATCCCAAACGAATAAAATTAAAGTTGGCTATAAATTTGGATCAATATTTATGAACTCTAAAAAAGGAAGGGAGTTTGTTTCCAAATTAAGGAATAAGATTATCTTTATCGATATAAAATTATGCGACACGGTACAAACAATGCTGTCAGCAGTTAAAGCTTTAAAAGATTTAAAAATAAATTATCTTACAGTTCACATTTCATCGGGCTTAACTGCTCTAAAGGCGGTCAAAAAAGTTGCGGGATCCAGACTTAGCATTGTTGGGGTTTCCACATTAACTTCGCTTGATAATAAAGATTTAAAACTAATAGGATACAATAGATCCGTTAAAAATTTAGTTGTACATCAAGCTAAGCTAGCCAAACGAGCAGGTTTAGATGCTTTAGTGTGTAGCCCTTTTGAAGTGAATATTGTTAGAAAGATTTTTAAAAAAGAAATCATTACTCCTGGTGTGCAAATGGGTAAAAAAAACTACGGACAAAAACGTTCTATGGAAAGCAAAAAAATCAACTCTGATTGGTTGGTCGTCGGGAGAGCCGTAACTCGTGGTAGTGTTAAAAGAAATATTCAAAAATTAATTAAGTCTTTAAATTAAACTCTAAAAATACTATTATTGAATAATGAAAATACCTCCATTCAAGGAAATTAATAGGCCAACAAAAGATGGTTTTTGGATCAATAAAAAAACTAAAGAGCGTTATGGTGGGCAGTACATTTCACCTCTTTTAGTTCCTAACCTTAAAAGAGTCGAAGAAGGTTTTTTTAAAGCCATAAAAGATAAAAAATTTATGAAAGAACTCAATGAAGAGTTGCTTACTTTCATTGGGGTGAACACACCTATACATTTTAGTCCAGAACTTACTAAATTAGCTGGAGGAGAAAAAAAAGTTGGTAGAATTTATCTTAAAAGAACAGACTTGCACACAAATCATAGTCATAAACCAGTATCTGCTTACTCTTGTTGCAAACTAGCAAAGTATTTAGGATTCAAGAAGATTCTAACAGAAACTGGAGCTTTCCAAAATGGTCGCGCTGTTGCCTCGGCTTGCTCTGCACTAGGACTCGATTTAGATATATATGTTGGCGCAAACGATGCAAAAAAATTAGCTATTAATAAAGATATTTCTGCTCTTCATGGTGCAAATATAATTGAGGTACATGACTCAACAAAATCTTTGTTGCCAGCTATGGCTGCAGCTCTTCGTGCATTTCAAAGTGAACCAGATTCAATGTATGTAGTTGGCAGTGTCGCGGGTCCACACCCATACCCTTTAATGGTTCGAACATTTGCTAGTGTCATTGGTAGAATTACAAAAAAACAATTTAAAAATTTAGTGGGTAAAGATCCATCAACAATTTTTTGTGTCTGTGGTGGAGGAAGCAATATGTTGTCCCTGCAATATCCATACCTTAAAACAAAAAACACAAAATTATATGCAGTAGAATCCTCTGGAAAAGGTTTAGCAACAGGAAAACATGGGGCAACAATTGCTGGTGGAGGAAAAATGGGAATTTTGCTTGGTATGCAATCAAAAGTTTTGTTAGACGGGGAAAACATTGCTGAGTCTTTCACAGAGGCTTCGGGGCTCGATTTCAGTTCGATCGGAACAGAGGTAGCGTATCTTCACTCGATAGGAAAAATAAAATTCTTAACCGCTACAGACATAGAAGCTAAAAAAACCTTTATGATGATGGCGCGTAAGGTTGGATTAATTTGTGCCATTGAGGCCTGTTATGTAATACATGCTGCAATCAAAGAAATAAGAAGAACAGGAAAACCTAAACAAAATCATCTAATTCATCTATGCGGGTCTGGAGAACCGAACGTTGCTCAAATGATGGAGTTTATGAAGAAAAATAAATGAGCAAACTAAACAACCTTTTCAAAGAAGCAAAAAAAAATAAAAAAAAGGTATTTATAGGATTTGTCACAAGTGGAGATCCTAATTATGCATCTTCAAAAGCAATCATAAAAGAAATGACGAAATCTTGCCAGATCATAGAAGCTGGCGTGAGCTTTAATACCAGCACATCTGATTCACCAATAATTATGGAGGCAAATGATCGTGCAATTAATTCTGGTATGAATATGAGCAAAACCTTTAAGCTTATAAAAGAGGTAAAAAGAGAAACCAAGACAGATACTTGTTTTGTCTTAATGACTTATTTAAATCCAGTAATAGTTTACGGAATAAAAAAATTTATAAACAGCTGTAATTCTGTAGGTATTGCAGGTGTTATAATAGTTGATGGAAGTCTAAACTCACCAGAGGAAAAAATATTGATAAATGGTCTTTCAAAAAAAAACATAGGATACACAAAAATTATTTCTCCAACGAATAGTGATAAATTTATTCAACAAAGTATTAGAAATTGTAAAAATTCTTTTCTGTACATTACATCTTACTATGGATTGACTGGTTCTAAAAATGTAAACATAGAAAATGTAAAAAAGATGATTAAGAGGGTAAGAAAATATTCTAAAGAGATTCCTGTTTCAGTTGGATTTGGTGTAAAAACACCGACTCAGGTAAAACAAGTTTCAAGATATGCTGATGGAGTGATTTGTGGGTCAAGTATTGTAAATAAAATTGCTGAAGGTCATAAAAAAAGGTTAAAAAGTAAAAAATTAGCCACATTTGTTTCATCTTATGTTAAAAAACTATCAAAAGGAATCGGTAGATGAATTGGATTAAAAATAAAATCTTAAGTTTCGTTGAAAAAGCAAAAGATAAATTTAATAAAACTCGCCCATCTAAAGAAGATCAAGATAAATCTCTTTGGATCAATTGTCCTGGATGTAAACAAATGCAATTAAAAGAAGACTTAAGAAAAAAATTTAATATTTGTAAATGTAATTTTCATTTTGATCTTGATCCAAAAATTAAATTTGAACATCTTCTATTTGACAATGGAGATTGGGAATCTATTTCATGTCCAAGTTGGAGTAATCCTGATCCTTTAGAATTTACCGTGAATGGTAAAAAATTTATTGATAAGTACAAAAATTATCAGAAGAAAACAGGACAAGAAAGTGCTCTATTAATTGGTCATGGTAAAATTGGAGGTCTCAAAGCGGTAGCAGTGGGATACAACTTTTCCTTCGGAGGCGCAGCTTTCTCCCAGCGTGAAAATGAACACTTTTTAGCTGGTGCACAATTCGCTTTAGAAAATAAAGTTGATGTTTTTGTTTCTATTTATCAATCCGGAGGGAAAAATGTTCAAGGAAATTTACACAGCTTGAAATCCATGTCGACGGTTCAAATGGCACATACAATGCTTAAACGAAAAAATATTGTCAACATCGGAATTTTAGAGTCCAAAATAACTGGAGGTACGTTCGTTGACGCCTTTGGTAACCAATTCCTGTTTGCTATAAAAAATAGTACTGATAATTTGTTTTCTGGAAAAAGAGTCTCTGCAAGTGTCCGTTCATCAGATTCTGCTCAAATGCCGGAAGATTATGGCACGAGCTCTTTTCTTAAGAGATCTGGAATGTGTGACGGCATCATTGACTCAAGATTAGATATGAAAGAAAAAATTATAACATTAACAAAAGTTTTATTGAAAAAAGCTCAGGCTCAAGTTAGAAATGAGTCTAATGTCGAAGTCGATCTACAAGCAAGCTAAATCAAAACAAGATCATTCAGTTGAAAAATTATTGTTGTCCAATCAACACAAAATTCGATTAGGGCTAGGTAGAGTCAATAAAGCTATAAAAAATTTAAATCTAAATACTGAATATCCAGCGAATGTTTGTACGGTTAATGGCACATCAGGTAAAAATTCTATTATTCAAATTTTTAAAAATATATTAATTAAACACAAAAAAAAGTATGCTTCGACATATAGTCCTCATTTGGTTCTAATAACAGAAAGAGTTGAGCATAATAAAAAATTTATTAAGTTAGCGCTTTTAAAAAAAATTTTGCTATCAATTAATAAACAAAAAAACCTCTCTCAATTTGAAAAATTAATTATTGCCTTTGGTCTGTTCATTAAAAATTTAAAGTTAGATTGGATTTTAGCAGAATTTGGTTTATTTGGAAGATTAGATGCTGTTCGTGCTTTATTTCCAAAACCTAACATACATATTATTTCACCTATTTCATGGGACCATCTGAATTGGACTAAAACAAAAAAGATGAACTTAAAAACTCTAAAAGAAATAGTTTATGAAAAAACTTCATTTTTAAGAAGCAAAGTATACATCTCAAAACAAAATCCTACAGTTTTAAGATTGATACTGTCTAACCTTAAAAAAAATAAAAATTCAAAAATAATTTATGGAAAGGATTTTAAACTTATAAAAAAAAATAAAAAATATTTCTATAAAGACAAAATTCATAAATTTGAAATAAAATCTAATTTATTCGGTGACCACATGTATGAAAATGCCACTGTAGCAATACGCGTTGCCTTAGATTTTAAAGTGCCGCTTAGAACTATTAAAGTTTCACTCTCAAAAATTGAAATACCTGGGCGTATGCAATTAATAAAAAAAGGTAAATTAAGGAAAGGTTTAAATAAGAAAACAGTATTAATCCTTGATGGTTCGCATAATTTTCAGCAATCAGAACAAGTCAACAAAGCTATAAGCAGTAAATTTAAATTTAAGAATAGATACTGTGTAATTAGCATGATCAATACAAAAGATCCATATTCATTTTTAAAAACTTTTAAAAATAAATTTAAAAAAATCTACTTTGTTAATATGGAAAGAGAAAAAAATGTATTTCCTAAAGAAAAATTGAAAGATATAGCGGATAAACTTAATATAAAATCAACTATAGCTAATAATCTGGATGAAATTAAAAAAGATTTAAAAAATTCCTCATGTCTGCTGCTAATCACCGGCTCGCTTTATTTTATAGGATCTCTTTTAGATAAAAATTATAAATGAGAATGAATAAATTCCAACATATCCTTCTCATTTGAAAATCCCATTTTTTGGTCAATTTTTTTCTTTGATCGATACAAAATAAACGCTGGAACTGCTTTTAACATTTCTCGAGTTGGCTGCGAAGGCTCTTTATCAATATCATGATAATAAAAATTAACTTTATCTTTTAAAGTATCTGCTAGCCTCTCAATTACTGGCAAAGCGATTTTACAAGCAGAACACCATTCCCCAGAGTACTGAACCAAAGTAAGTTTATCTCCGCTTATTTGAGACTCAAAATTTGCATCGGTAGAATTCATTAATTTTGCCATGATACGTTATAGATATGCATGAATTATAAAAAGTCAATCTGACATTTTATTTATATATAACTAATTGTTTATAACATTGAGGTTTTGTTTTTGACTGACTTATTTCTATTCTTTTTCCATTTTTTAAAACACAATAAATATACCAATAAGGTTTATAATTTAAATCTTTATCTCGAATTTCCTCAACACGTATCTCTGTTATTGATTGTTTGGTTATATATTTTTCAAAATCAATGATATTTGTCATGCTCATTATTTTTATTCCTTGAAGTAAACGGATTATATAATTTCCTCCAATTTTTGTTTTCTGCTAGCATTTCTTTTTTGTCAATTTCTTCAATAAAATTTTGCATAATATCTATATCAACCTGAGCTCTTTCATAATTATATTTATCTTTCAAAAAAATTATATATCGCCAAGTATTAATCGGTAAATTTAAAAACCATAAAAATAAACTTGTAATAGGTTTTCTTTTAAAAAGTGTGGTTTTAGATGTGATATACATTTCTCTATAAAAAAAATAATCTTTCATTCGTCTTAAATAATCTTTTCTATTTTTAATACTTTCTTTAAAATAATAATAAACTTTAGGTTTCATTCTAAATATACCTTTCATAGTCAGACTGCATATTGAGAAGATATTTATCCAGCTTTTCAAGCTTCTTCATTTTTTTATTGTCTTCATCATTTTCTGCTTGAACTCTTAAAGTATCTAATCTCGCAAATTGATTTGGTATGTTGGTAAAAACTTTCTCATCACCATCTGTAGATAATATAAAATTAGCAATCCTTTTTTTAATTCTTGTATAGTCTCTCTTGCTTAAAATTTTTATAAACTCTTCTTCGTTATGCTCTTCATAGATTACCATTTCTGCGAGTGTCTTAATTTCATCTCTTTTAAACATATTAAATAATTTTTTCTTTTCTTGAATTGTGTCAGCTAAATTAAATGCATCCATGATTTTTCTCTCATCCATGCTTGTATTTAAGCTATAAATCATTTGTTCTGGTTCTAATTTGCTTTGGTCATGCTCTTCTTTTTCATCAAGTCTTTCCTGTTGAATAGCTTTTATTCTAGATAATATTTCATCTTTATTTTTTTCAATTATTTTTTTTCTTCTTTCTAGTTCTTTCATGCCTAGTTCTTTGTAAGTTTTATCTAATAAGGCATATTTTTTATCCATTAAAAGGGGCGCACGGTTTGATTTGCAGACCCTCAAAAATTTTGGGGAAGAATCCAATGCTTTTCTTAAAGCATCGGTATCTTTTAATATGCTTAATATTTCTTCTGGATCTTTACGTAAATCGTACATTAAGAACCAACCAGGATAAACTCCCTCTCCTAAAGAAAGCCCACAGTAGATTCGGGCTTGTCTCCAAGCCTCCATCCAACACACTATTGAACCTTTTAACCTAGGTCCTACCGCTTTTTTTTCTCTTAATAATAAAGATGCTTTAAAAACTTCAGGAGCTTTATTTGCCAATAACTTTCCAGTGGCATAGGTTCCTAGACAATCTCCTAGACTATCGTGGGCTTTAATTGGAATGTTGTTTGCTTTACATATAGAAGCCAATTTGAAGATAGGTAAATTTTTCTCGTTTAGTTCGTATTTAATTGCATTGGGTGCAAAAACCTGAGCTGATCTCACGACAGGTAAAAGATCAAATTGTCCGGATCCGCCAGAAAGTAAATAAGGCCATCGTAAATTCACAAATAAACTATGATTAATAAGCTGAGAATCATAATTTAAGTTGTTATAGCCTACAAAAATGGCGCCTTTATTTTTCCATTTAGTTAGTATATCTACCAATTTTTTTAACATAACTCCGTAAGTATCTTGTTTGGAAAGAAAATCTAAATCCAATCCATTTACGAGCATGGCGTCAACTTCTATTGGACGACTTTTTCTTGGCCTGCTATATAAAGTAAATTTTTCTATTGGTTTATCAGACTCATCTGAAACGAGCACTCCCGAAATACTCAAGCAGGAAGCCTTGCTCATATGTCCGGAATCTGATTCGATGTCGTAGTAAGCAAATAACATTTTAAGCTCTTTTCTTTTTATCTTTAATAATATTTTCTTCAGGTTGTGCAAATAAATCTGATTCTGTATTAGAAACTGATTGTTCTTTATTTAAAAATTCAGGTATCATAAAATCTTCATTGGTATCAAATAAACTTTGATTTTTATTATCTACGTTTTCTTGTTCTATGGTAAAACCTGATTTCCAAATAACTTTTCCAAGAATATAATCATTTCTTGGTTTTTTTTTATTATCTAGAGCTGGAATGGTTTGGCGAGAATACTTTTTATTATCAGGTATTGAGATAATCTGGTAAGTATCTTCAAACATAGTAAATTGTAGTCTTCTAATACAAATACGCCCTAATTCATTTACTAAAAACAAACCGCCTCTAAATGCATTTGTATTTGCTAGAGAAGTTTTTACTACTAAACAGTCATCTCCCTTTAAAATAGTTGGATGCATATAATCATCATTTGCTGTAAAAAAGAATAGCTTTGAAAAATCATTTACTTTAAATCTTTTTCTTATAGCGCTTTTTTTCATTAAAAATCCACTGTCTTTATTATTAGCAAAATCTATTTTTTTGTATTCGGAAGGAGAATAGAAATTCGGGAGATATATTTTTCTTAAATTTTCACAGATAATATAAAAATCTTTAATTGCTTTTATTTCTGTTTCAAAATTCTTAAAATAATCAGTATAAAACTCTTCGATTTCTCTAATTGCTTCAAAATCTTTTCCTATGACATTCTTCAGCCAATCTTCTGTATTTTCGTGACCGTCTAAAAATATGACATAATCTTCATATTTTTCAGGTTCAATTTTTTCAATATACTTATCTAATATAGTTTTTTCATCTTGATCAAAAATATCATTTTTATTAACTGTAATGTTTTCTCCTGATCCAATTTTAATTCCGGGATTAAGACTACTAAGAGCCAGAATATGATGCTCTAAAGCTGGAATTAAAAGTTTTTCAATAACTCCCCCGTGGTTCTTGATCATTTGGTTGAATAAATCGATCCTTTTAATATCTTTTCTAGGATCATATTTTTTAGCTAAAGCTCTATAAAGGCTTAATAAGAAAAAGTACGAAAAACTCCTAGGAAAAATTTTTTTGCCATATCTATATACGTAGCCAACCAAAGAATTCCTATGATGGCTTAATGTTTGAGAACACGCGGATTGGGATAAAGAAACAAATTTTAATAGATTAGTTAAAAGCAGCTGATTAATTGTCTGAGTTATATTGGTTTCTTTTGATTTCATACTCATTATATATACAGTTTTTATACAAAATTAAAGTAAAAAAACATCATTTTTACTGTTGACAACTAGTGATTTATAGGATATAAATCCATTTATGATAAAAAATGAGCAAAATAAATTAAGTCTGCCTTTCTATCTTCTTTCTGTTCATCAGGCTGGTTTATTTTTCTTGTTTAATATCTATAAAAATAAGCCAAATAATTGGGGAAGCTTGCTTTCTGTACATGTCTTTCGTTCTTCCCCATTTATTTGGTTATTTTTATTAATTCAACCTGAAGGAGAGAGAAATGAGAAAAAAAAATAGGTCTAAAAATAAAAATAATGTAATTCCATTCAACCAAGCTTCTGAAAATAAAAAAACAGAAGAATCTCAGGCCCAGGAGCTTAGACAGAGTGAACAAGATCGTTTGAATGAACTTTTAAGAGAAAAATGCAAAGAAATAGAAAAAATCTGCAATGTAGCTCAAATCGAAAATAGTTGGTGCATGTACGCACTAGTTTTTCATGCAAAGCAGACCGCTTGTTTTGCGTTACACCCTTCTGAGTATAAACTCTTAGATGATTGTACAACAAAAGAAATCGTAAAAAATCAAAGGGAATATCTTCAAGAACGTTTTCCTGAATTTGTAAGTGAAGATTCAGAAGAAAATAAAAACAAGGTATTACACTAAATGAAAAGGGAAATAAAAACACATGACTGATACAAGCAAATATAGAAATGTTTCTTTATCTAAAGAAACATACAGCGTTTTAGAAACTTTATCTAAATTGTTGTTACCGGGCAGCAAATTATCCATTAGTAAAACTGTCGAAGCTCTAGCAAATACTGAACTTACAAATACCGAAAAAGAGAAATTAAAATGTTTGAACCATTAATTTATATCATTGTTGGATTTGCTTTAGCTTCTTTAGTTTGGTTTTTTTATTTTAAAACAAAAAATACTAACCTAATTGATAGATCTCTGCTTGATGAAAAAGAATCGTTGATCAATGAAAGAGATCTATCAAAAAAAGAATTGGAAGGTAAAATTTTAGCCTTTCAAAAAGAAGTAGATTTATTGAACAAAGCCAAAGATGAAATTAAAAATACTCTTACTTTAGAAAGAAACAATGCTAAAGAACAATTAAAGACGATCAACAACGTTGAAAACTGGAGAGTAAACTCAGAAGCCAATGTGAAAAAATATGAAGAATATATCAAAAATACTGGAAACTTCGTGGATAAGTTGACTGGCAATCTCAAATATCAGGGGCAGTTTGGCGAGAAACTTTTGGTAAAATTATTAGAATTGCATGGGTTAGAAATCAACACAGACTTTACTGTTCAAGAAGGAAATAAGGTTTTAGATCAAGTCGATGATGAATTATTAAAAGAAGTAAGACCAGACATTATAATGAACTTGGCTAAAGATGAGCATGTGGTTGTGGACTCTAAAGTTTCTCTTTCAGACTGGAAAAGCTTTGTAAATGAGAGAAATGATGAAAAAACTCGAAACACTCATTTAAAAAAACATATCAGCGCAATAGATAAACACATTACAACTTTATCAGGGCGTAATTATCAAAAGATTTTAGGTAAAAAAGTTTTTCCAAGTGTAATTCTTTTTATTCCTTTTACTGCTGCTTATCTGGCTGCAATTGAAGGAGACTCTGAATTACTGGATAAAGCTTACAAAAAAAATGTAATTTTAGCTTGTCCTGGTACATTGCTGCCCGTAATTAAAATTATTGAGACTATTAAAAGTAAAGACAAGCAAATGGAAAATGTTCAAGAAATTTCAAAGAACGCAACCTTTTTGTTTGACAAATTTGTATCCTTCAAGAAGAATTTAAAAGGAACAATTAAATCTTTCAAAGATCATGCGTATAGTTTGCAAAAAGTTGTTGATACTGGTTGGGGCAGTAAAAGTTCTTTGGAAAAATCTTTTGAAAAGTTTCAAAGGAAACATGGCTTAAACGAAACAAAAGATATACCAACTAGTACTTTAGAAGAAAATCAGATTATCGACATCGATGATCCTGAGGATAAAACAATGGTAAATTAATATGAAAAAACACTTAGAATATACTGATGCTAAATCTAATAAGTTCTGGGAAATTGAACTTAAAGGTAAAACAATTAATATTTGTTATGGTCGAATAGGTATTGAAAACCCAGCAACTCAAAGTAAGTTTTTTGCAAGCACAGATTTAGCTAAGAAATATTACGAAAAAAAACTAAGAGAAAAAATTAATAAGGGTTATCACTAACCTAAAGGGTTTTGTTTTTTGGAACGCTTGATGTTCTTAATTGGCCACAACCACATAAAGATTTCTCAGACCTACCCCCGCTTCTTCTTACAGTTACTATAAATCCTGCATCTTTTACTATCTTAGCAAATTGATTGGTCTTCTCTTCAGAAACAGGTTTTATATCGCATCCTGGCCATGTATTCATAAAGATTAAATTTAGTTTTGAGGGAAATTGACTCATGACCTTTATTAATTGTCTTGCATCCTCAGGACTATCATTAATTCCAGCCATTAATGTATATTCTATAAAAACTTTTTCTCCTATTTTATCTGTATAATACTTACAGCTTTCAATAACTTCTTTTAAAGGATATTTTTTATTAATTGGAATAATTTTATCTCGTTTTTCACTATCGGCGGAATGTAAGGATAATGCAAGTCGAGTCCCTACTGAATCTGAAAACTCTTTGATTTTATCTGGAATACCGATTGTGCTGAGTGTTATAGACTTTTTCCCAAACGCTAACCCGGGTGACTCTAATAAGATTTTGATAAATTGTTGCACATTAGATAAATTTGTGCAACTTTCCCCGGATCCCATCAGCACGATACGGTTCGTAAGTCTTTGGTCTCCAAAATCATTTAGATATCTTTTAGCAATCATGATTTGCATAACCATCTCATTAGCTGATAAATTTTTAACTAAGGCTTGTGTGCCCGTGGCACAATGAATGCATGCGCTATTTTTTGACATAGCGCAGCCCACTTGGACTGAAACACATACGGTATAATGAGATGATTTACTTGGAATTAAAACTACCTCAATTAAATTTTTATTTTCATCATTAAGTTCTAAAAGCCATTTAATACATTTGTCGTCAGCAATTACAGTTTTAACAATTCTTGGTAAATCTAGAGATAAGTGGTTATCTAATTCTTTTCTAAGATCTTTAGTAACTGTAGTTAAATCACTAAAATTTGTTAAACCTTTTTTGTATACTCCTGAAAATAATTGTTCTGCACGCATTTTAGATTGTTTTCTTTCAACGCCTATCTTTTCAACTAAAAAAAATTTTAATTGATCAAAACTCAAATCATAGAAATTTGTTTTGCTCATTATTTATTTTAGATTTTTTTTGGTAAGGATGAGTAATTTTATACCCTTCTCTACATAAAGTTAAATATTTTCGGACTTTTTTACAATGTGTCGAATAACCTTGCCTTTTGATTTTCCGGATTTTAATCTATAACCTTGAGTTCCAGAGCCACCAACCTCAACTTCTTTTCTCGACTTTAAAATTTTGTTAAGGAATTCTCTCTTTTTTTTCTGAAGGGAAAATTCATTCAACAATTTCGTATGTCTCATACACGCTCCTTGTTTTTAATTTTACCCTACTTTTAACTCATGTAGATGAGACCTCACTTGGAGGTATTTATAATATAATGTATTATGATAAGATATTCAATAGTTTAGAAAATGGATAACCGAACACTTGGATTTTTAATCATTGTTTTTTCAGGACTCATCTTATTTCGCTCCCAAGAGGGGTCGTGGATCATTAGCGCTTTAGGACTAGGGCTAGGAAGTGCAATCTTTTTAAATCTTCATAACATCAAAAAAGATAAGAAAGATGAGTAATGAGTAAAAAAATTTTTATAGTATTTGGCCATCATAATTATAAATCGGGAACTAGTTTTAACGCCGCTATTAAAGATGAGTTTGTGAAGTGTTCTAAGGATCGTGGATTCGAAATAGATTTAATAAACCTATACGAGGAAAAGCAAATAAAATTTTGGGATGGTAGCAAACCAGACTCCCAGATTTTGGATTACCAAAAGAGAATGGAAGCGGCTGATGTGATTGTAATTATGTCTGATATACATAATTATATTATGCGAAGTATTGTTGAAAACTTCTTGGCTCATACGATTTCTCCGCCTTTTGCATTCAGCTACCGTACTATTTTTCTTGATTATGGTTATCCTGTTCCAAATAAATTAAAAGGAAAAACCGTAGTAATCTCGAGTACCTATGGAGGGCCTTCCTTCCTCTACTCTTTAGTATTTCAACAAATACCTAGACGGATCAAAAAGTTTGTATTTAAATATCTTGCTGGCTGCAATGTTGTGTACATGCGGTTTTATTCTGTGCTTCCTAATATGCCTGAAAAAGTATTTGAAAAACATATGAGACAAGTAAGAAAAACTGTAGAAAAATTATGAAAGTTATAAATGAGTAAGCGTTATTCAGGAAAGTCCAGATTCGACCGTAGCTTTAAGAAAAAAGCTAAGTTAACTTTAAAAGAAAAAAGAAAATTAAAAAGAGAAAAGAAAAATAAATAATGTGTGGTAGATATAGTGTTCAGAAAAAAACTTTACTTGTAGCGAATGGTCTAGTTAAGAAAAATATCAATGTAGATCTTGAACAAGATAATTTTAATTGCTCACCAGGTGGAAAATATCCATGTATAAAATCTGCTACTAATGGCAAATATCTGGAGATGACTATTTTTGGCCTTCTCCCTTCTTGGGCAAAACCAGACTTCAGGCGATTACATAATGCTAGATTAGAAGGAATAGAAACTAAAGTTAGTTTTAAAAAATTGATAGTTAACTCTAGAGCGATAATCTGTTTGACGGGTTTTTATGAATGGAAAAAAGAAAATGAAAAAAAAGTTCCTTATTATTTTACAAGATCAGACGACCAAGACATATTCGCTTGTGGGATCCATGACAGTGGCCAGTTCACAATTATTACGAGACCAGCGAGCTCCGAGAATGCAGTTGTGCACCATAGACAACCTGTAATAATTTCAAAATCCCAAATAAATAATTACTTCAACTTAAATAATAATGCTGTTGAATTTTTAAATTCTGTTAAGGCTCCAAAGTTAAAATTTCATGAAATAACAAAAGACATAAACAATCCTGTCAATAATGATCCAAGTTTAATTAATAAAATAAATTAATTTCTGCTTAACTTTTTAAAATGGTTAAGTGGCCCATTTTTCTCTTATCTTTAATTTCTTTTTTTTTATAATCAAAAAAGAACTCGTTATCTTTAAAAGATTTATTTTTAAATTTCCCAATTTCATTCCCTAGTATGTTGGTCATCTCGGCGTCTGAAATTTTTTTCATTGGCTTCATTTTTAAATCACAGACAGCTATAATATGAGCTGAGAATTGACTAACAGAAAAAGCATTTATTGTTAAATGACCAGAATTATGAACTCTAGGTGCAATTTCATTGATCAAGAGATTGTCGTTTTGATCAATAAAATATTCAACGCACATAACTCCTATGTAACCTAATTTTTCAGCAATTAATTTTGTGTTTGATTGAGCTTCTTTAAACATTTTAGAACTAATATCTGCTGGTATTTTTGAGTGTTTTAAAATTTGATCTTTGTGAACATTTTCTATCGGTTCATAAATATAAGTTTCTCCATTAGAAAATCTTGCTATCACAACTGAGATTTCTTTTTTTAAATCAACTTTTTTCTCAAGAATATAATCCGCTGTAAAACGCCAATCTTTTTTTATATCAGCTACAGAATTTAAAACGAATTGACCATGTCCATCATAACCCAATGTATTAGTCTTCAATATTCCTGGTAATAGTTTTTCATTTTTCTTAACATCGCCGGCTGATTTAATAAATGCCCAGTCTGTTGTTTTAATACCAAGATCATTAACAAAAGTTTTTTCTAACTTTCTATTTTGAACAACTTGATTAATATCTGGTTTTGGTAAAACTTTTTTTTCTTTATTAATTTGCTTTAGTATCTCGATTGGAATATTTTCAAATTCATAAGTTACAATATCTACTTTGCTTACAAACTCTTTGATCTTGTCTTTATTGTCATATTTAGAAAATATAAATCCATCTGCATAATTTTGTGCAGGACCTTGCTCGTCATCTGAAATAACAATCGTTTTTACTTTTAGTTTTTTAGCAGCTTGACACAATAATGATCCTAATTGACCAGAACCAATTATTCCTAAGGTAATGTCTGACATTTATTATTATTTAAGTTTTGTTTTAACGGATTTTGTTTGTAATCGCTTCCACTTCTCTAAGTTTGATCTAACTTTTAAGTCAAAAGTTCCAATAATAGAAGCCGCATGCAATCCAGCATTAAAAGCTCCATTAATTGCCATGGTTGCTGTTGGGCAACCTTTTGGCATCTGAACTATTGATAATAAACTATCTAATCCTTTCAGTTTTTTACTTTCGATTGGCACCCCGATAACCGGCACGGTCGCCAATGATGCTACCATTCCTGGCAAATGAGCTGCTCCTCCTGCGCCAGCAATAATCACTGCAAAACCATTTTTTGAAGCTGATTCTGCAAATTCAAACATTCTTTTTGGAGTTCTGTGAGCCGATACAATAGAGACTTGATACTTGATTTTTAAAATCCTTAATATTTTTTCACAATCTTTCATAATGGAATAGTCAGATTGTGACCCCATTATGATTGCTACTTTATTATTTTGTTTCTTGAGTTTCACAAACCAATTTAATCAATTTTATAAATAAAAACAATAGAGTCTAATTTCTTTTTTTGGACTAATTTATGCCAATCAAAACACAGATTTTTTTATCATGTTAGAAATATGAAAATATTATCTATTGTATCTTTGTTGTTTTTGTTAACTAATTGTGCGGGTAGCAACTTGGCCAAAGTCAAATTTGGTGAGCGTTGCACTGCTTCTGACGCAAAACAACTACAGGAAAAATCTTATTTGTGGTTTGTGAGTAAAGATGCCGCAAAAGATTTTGACAAAAGAATAAATAAATCAAACTGTTTAGATAGCTAAATTAATTCTTAATTTTTGTTATTTATGATAATAAGGGGTTTATGTATAGACCCCTTATTATTTATTGTATATTCTTCTTTTTTTTAAACTCAAATTTAATAGCTATGGAAAAAAAACCTTATCATCATGTATATGAAAATGGTAAATTTATAAAATTTAGAAATTTTGAAGGAGCTCCTCAAAGAAATAAAAATCTTAAATGGTCTTATAAAAAATTTAATGAAGCAAAGAAAAAAATTAATGTAATTGTTCCAAAAGATTTTGTAGTACCAAGAGAAACTGTCTTAAAAAACCTCAAAAAACATACAAATGATGACTTTGTCCTATGGATAAATCATGCAAGTTTTATTATCAAACTAGGCTCAACAACTATTGTTACTGATTTGATAACAGCGCCTAATGCCGGCCCTCTTTTTTTAGGGCCAAAGCGTTACACTCCTCCTGCATTAAAATTAAATCAATTACCTCAAATTGACTTGTGGCTAAACTCTCATCTTCATTATGATCATCTCAGCATGAGTGATATTAGAAATTTTCCTTATAAATCAGCTAAAGTTTTGGTTCCTTTAAATAACGGATCATATTTTAAAAAAAATAATTTTAAAGATGTAAGAGAACTTGATTGGTTTGATGAGGTTAAAATTAATGAGAATCTAACTGTAACTTTAATGGCTTCTCAACATTGGAATAAGAGGAGTATTCTTCCATTTGGTCCAGGTGCAACTGATAAAGCTCTCTGGGGAAGTTTTTTAATAAATTATAAAGGAAAGAAATTATTTTTTTCTTGTGATACAGGATATTCAAATATTTATAAAATGATGGGTGAAAAGTTTGGAGGGGTCGATATCTTTTTTATAAATACCGGGGCCTATAACTTCGAAATAATAACAGGAAAACGTGACTCATCAATTTTTCACACAAACCCTGAGGAAGCATTACAAGCTGCAAAAGATATTAAAGCGAAAAAAGTTATTCCAATGCACTATGGAAGTTTTCTTCTTGGACTTGAGGGACAAAATTCTGAAGGGCCAATTAATGAACCAAGAAATCGTCTTTTAAAAAATGCAGAAAATTACGGATTTAAAAAAAAAGATATAAAAATTTTTAATATTGGACAAATTTCAACTTTGGATGAAATTTTAAATGATTAACTAGCTTTTCTTTTATTTCTTTCTCTATCAAGCAATTGAGTTAAAGATTCTACCATCATATCGCTGGCTTGGAAAATTTCAGAAGTTTTAAATTCTTTTGAAGTATTTTTTTCAGGATTAGTTTTATCTTCTATTACTATTCCTTCATCTGGTGAATTATTTTTAAGATAAATTAAAATTAACCATTCTTCATCAGGCGCATCATCCCATTTAATAAAAATTTCTCCCGTCTCAAAAGTTTTATTATATATTCTAAAAAAGCTTAGATATTTTGGGATCCATTTGCGATTAAGCTGAAAAATTAAACTATTTGCTAATCTGTAATAACGCTCAAGGGCGAATGAGATTTTTTGTCTTTCTAAAGTGTAAACTCTTTCTTTTTCAAGTAATGCCGCTCTATCATCGCCTTCTTCAACTTTTACTCCAAGTTGTTCGACTCTTTCTCTTATTTTTTGATCTCTTAATGCCTGATATTTTTGTTTAATTTTATCAATACGTTCTTGAACATCAACATAAGACTCTCTTTGCTGACTTAACACAAATTTTTCAAGATTTTTTATTTCTTGAGCCTCGCGCTGTCTAAATTTTTCAATTTTTTTCTCTAATTTTATTTGCTCTAAAAATTTTCTTTGTTTTTCAGCTTGTTCTTTTCTTATCTCAGCTTGATCAAGTTTAATGAATTTCTGTAATTCTTGTTTTCTCTCTTTTCCAAGTTGAATCTCCTCTTTTAATTCCTGTTCTTTCGCTCTAAATTCATTTTCTTGCTCAGTCTTTAATTTATTCTGGATCTCTTTTTTTTCTCGCTCCATTGCTTGGAGTTTAAGACGTTTTTGTTTTTCCCTTTCTTCCTGAATAACTTCTTTAATATCTGAAATTTTATTGGATATTCCTTGAAAGAAATTTTGGAGCGACCTATCTAAATTAAAATTAAACCTAAAAACTGATTTTAATTTCTCATTAGCTTTTAGCAAACTAAGTATTACCACTCTTGTTTTTTTTGGAGATTTAAATCTTTTTTTTACTTTGTTTTTTCTTTTTTTATTTTTTCTTGTTTTTCTTTTTCTTGTTTTTTTAGGAATTTTTTTATTTTTTTTTTTAAAAATGATCTTTTTTGCCTTTTTCTTAAGGGCTTTTTTTTTAAATTTTTTTTTCTTTATTTTTTTTCTTTTTTTTTTTGACACATCTACTAATTAGCAGAGTCTTGGGCTTTATTGAACAAATATTCTTTTGTGATTGGAATGGTGTCTATTTTTTTTGTTAATGTAAGTTGAAAAACTTGCAAATCGTGTAAAAAAGCTTGCGCACATCCCCATAGGTATATTCTATAAATTCTAGTGAATTTTTCGCCCATAAGTTTAGTTATTTCTCTCTTTTTTTTCATAAAATTTTTATGCCATTCCATTAAAGTAAAAAAATAGTGTTTGCGCCATAAATCTACATCTGCCAATATTAAACCACTACGTTCTATAGCAGGAATTACCTGAGAAAGAGACGGGCAAAAACCATGTGGGAAAACATGGCGTTGAATGAAGGTGTTTTCAGCTCGAGGCGGTGTGTTAGATCCTATGTAGTGAATTACTGCAATTCCATTTTCAGATAAGAGATCATATATTTTTTTAAAATATTTTTCATAACCTCTGTTATGCCTATTTTGGTGTTCGAATTGACCAATGCTTATTATCTTGCTGTATGTTTTATCTTTGATGTCTTTAAAGTCTTTAATTTCAAATTTTATATCTGCATTACCTAAATTAAGTTCTTTTTGTTTTTCTTTTGCAACTTTTGTTTGCTCTTCGCTAAGAGATATTCCGTGCATCGGAATATTATGTTCTTCAGCACACTTTAAAATAAAATGTCCGTTTCCAGCTCCTATATCCAACAAATTATCAGAATTATTTAATCTAAGTTTTCTTTTTAAAAAATCTACTTTTGCATTCTGAGCTTCGTCAAGCGTTTGATGTTCAGGGCCACCTTTAGTCCACATGGCGCAGCTATAGAGCATAGTATCACCCAAAAAATATTTATAAACTTGACTAGGAATATCATAATGAAATGCAATTGATTCTTTATTTCTTTTTCCAGAACTTTTTAAAAACAATTGTCTAAAAATACTTTTTGCTTTAGAAGTAAAATCATTAAAAAAGTTGATATTTCCTCTCCCCACATTATCTATACAAATAGTTAAAAAATCTTCTATGCCATTTTCAGTATTAAAGGTTATATCCTCAGAAATTATATATTCTGGAATCCATTTTTCAGAATGTAAAATACATTTTAGCTCAGAAACTTTTTTTGAAACTTTAACTTCTAAAGGTTTGTCTTTTTTTGGTTCGCCTATAATAAATTTCTGTCCGCTAGGAGAAATTAAAATAAAACCATCTTTTTTTATTATCTTAGATAAAAATTTCGGTAAAATATACATTAGGCTGCAATTCCTTTGTTAGATATTAAGTCTAGTTTTTTGAGTTTAGCTAGTAACTCTTGTTTTTTTTCTTTTGGAAGCAATACAAGTGGTGGTAATAAATTTTTAAAATTAAGATCTTTAACAGACAAATAGCTGTGTAAAGCTGAAATAAGATTATATTCATCAAATACTTTCCTTGTCTTGCATAACTTTTCATTTTGTGTTTGTTTTTGTTTTTTTTCAAAGTCATCGAATACTTGTCTAGCCAAAGAGTGAGTCACTTGTGTTATTGCACTTATTGTCCCTGCTCCTCCAAGTTCTAAATTTTTTAATAACTTTGCCTCTGATCCAATATAAATTTTAAAGTTTGGAATTTTTAAATTTTCATAAAGATTATATGAACTGTCCTTGGCTCCACGGATTTGTGGAAAATCAGAAACCAATCTCTTTACAAATTCTGGCTCAAACCGGAAAGAAAACAATTTTTCAAAATTGTATAAAATTATTTTTACTTTTGGTATTTTTAAAATTATTTGTTTGTAAAAATTATATATTCCTTCTTGAGTGTTACCTTTATAATAGGCGGGAGGACCTACCAACCAATCCACATTTCCGTATTCCATACCATATTTGATTAAATCAATTGTATCATTTAAAGAGTTGCAACCAGTACCAAAGAAAAATTGTTTTTTTAATTTGTGGCTTGCGGCTTTTGAAATTAAATTTTTTTTTGAATTTAAATCAATTAATTGACTCTGACCTGTAGAACCAAAAAATATAGCCCCGTGTAAACCATTATTAATTGTAGATGTTGCATGTGCAATCGTAGCATCCACATTTAATGAATAATCATCATTTAAAATGCTACAAGTAGCGCTATATACACCTCTCATCATAATCTTACCCAATTTATTCTATCTAAGTTATATAGTCAGAATCAAGTATGAAAATTCTTTGTATTAACAGCAGAAAAGGAATGGGAGATCAGATTATTATTCTTCCTTATATCCATTCTATCTCGAGGAAGTTTAAAACCCCCGTTTCTTTATTAGCTAAAGATAATTCTAGAGCAAAAGATCTTTTTGCAGATGATAATCATATAAATGAAATAATTACTCTTGAAAAAGAAATGGATGGTATAGGTGGAATTTTAAAATTAACAAACGAATTAAAAAAAAGAAACTTTGACAAGATTTTTATTTTTAATTCATCATTAAGATATAACTTAATTGCAAGATTGGCAGGAATTAAATCAATTTATCAATATCCTTTTAGTTTTGGAAAAAAAGATAACATGGTGATTAGTGCAAAAATTTTTACTGAAGACATAACTGGTAAAGTTGTTTCAACAGAACCTAATCTGATAATTAAGAATACAGGAAATAATTTTGATAAAAATGTTCGACATGTAGTTTTGGGAATTGCAGCTAGTGGCAAAACAAAAATTTGGAATATCAATAATTATATAAGATTGGGACAAGAGATATCCAAAAAGATGAAGTGTAAGTTTTATATAGCTGCTGGACCAAATGATGTTGATCTAATTAATAAGTTTAAAGACTCAGATATTGGAAAAAATTCTATTTCATTTGAAAAGTTAAGTATAAAAGAAACTCTTCCAATTATAAAAAATTGTGATTGTTATATTGGGAATGATACAGGTTTCGCTCACATATCCGTTGCTCTTAAAATTAAATCATTATTTATTTTTATGGATACGCCAATTTTTGTGTACTCATCCTATGCCCCATCACTTATATCAACGGTAGAACCAGAAGGAATCGAAAAAGGAACTACTACTCATGATACTCTTGGAAAAGATAAGATTTCATTTGATGAAGTTTATAAAAAATCAATAGAATTGCTTAGCTAAAATCAGTTTTAATTATTTTATCTACAGCTTGATTTACAAGTTTGCTTAATTCTTCAGTTTTAACATCTGTGTTCATATCTGGATGAATTTTTTGTTGTAATTTTTTTGCTACTTTTAATACTTCTTCTTTAGAACATCCTTTTTTTAATCCTAGCAATCTATAAGCCTCATCTATAGACACGCTTGATGATCCTTGTGGTTGATTGAATTGACCTTGAGAAAATCTACTTGAATTTTTTAAAAATTGAATAAGTCTCCATAACTGAAACATTTGCAAAGCAGTAAGACCTTTAATTTTTAACCCGCTTAAAATTACAAATAAAAAAGGAAGAGAAAATAAAAACTTACCGCCTATCGTAAATAAAACCGCGAGAATTAAAGATAAATACACTGCAATTTTTTTAAGAGTAAGGGCAATTTTTTTTGAGCTTGCTCTAGCAAATGCATTCAATAAAAGATAAACAAGGACAAAAATGATAATTCCAATCAAAAACAAATTCATATAACTTTTTATCATGAAAATTCCTAAATTGAAAAAAATAGAATCCGTAAAAAAGTATCACGGAATATCATTAGAGGACGATTACGCCTGGGTAGATCAGCCTAATATTTTAGAGGTTTTAAAAGATCCAGGTAAGTTATTGCCGGATGTAAGAAAATATATAGAGGAAAACAATTCTCTCGCAGAAGATTATTTTAAAGACGTAAAAAATTTACAAAAAAAACTTTTTAATGAAATTAAATCTAAAATAAAATTAGATGATACTTCATTAAAATTTAAAGATAAAAAATACTATTATTGGTCTAAAACCGAAACTAAAGGAAATTATGGAAAAAACATCAGGCAGCTTATAGATGAGTCAAAACCTGAAGAAATTTATTTTGATGGCGATCTTGAAAAGAAAAAATGTGGTTCAGAATATTTTGGTTTAGGAAGTATAAGCGTTTCTTACTGTGATAAGTATATGGCTTACTCCTTAGATCTTAAAGGATCCGAATACTATACAATTTATCTAAGAGATTTAGATAACAATAAAAACGAAAAGGATATCATTGAAAATACTAGCGGAAGTATAACTTGGTCTTTAGATAATAAAAGTTTCTTTTATTCAAAATTAGATAAATTGCATAGACCTAGAAAGGTTTATAAGCATGTAGTGGGAACGCCGATAGACAGTGATGAATTAATATTTGAAGAAAAAGATGAAACTTTTACTTGTGGCATAAGTTTATCAAGTGATGAAAAATTTTTTATAATTTCAACATCAGACCATATTACTACAGAAGAATATTTTTTTCCGTCAAATGCAAAATCTATTAGACCAGTTTTATTCCAAAAAAGAGAAAAAGATGTTCGCTACTCAATGGACTCGTGGAGAGAATATTTTTACATCCAAACAAATAAGGACGCTAGGGATTATAAAATTCTTAGATGTAAAATTGATAATATTAATAAGTTAGAAGAATTTATTCCTTCAAAGAAAGAAACCGTTATTGGAGGTCTAGAGTTTCTAGATGATTTTATTATTCGAGGTGAAAAATCAGATGCTATTCCTAAACTATTTGTAAGAAATATTAAAACCAATAAAGAAGAAGAAATAAAAATTTCAGATGAAGAAATAGGTTGTCCTGGGGCTTCTTTAATGCAGAGAGATAGGAACACCTCTAAAATTAGAGTGGGTTGGGAAAGTATGGCAACTCCTGGTAAAGTTTATGAATATGATATTATAACAAAAGAAAAAAAACTTGTTAAAGAACATGAAATACCTTCGGGGCATGATTCGGATAAATATATTGTTGAGAGAATAAAAGCTAAATCTCACGACGGTAGAATGGTACCCATTAGTTTGGTGCGATTAAAAAACTCTAAAAAAGATGGAAAATCAAAAGTCTTACTTTATGCTTATGGAGCTTACAAGCATAGCATCTCTCCATCGTTTAGCGCTTCAAGATTTTGTTTAGTAGATCGAGGTATAACTTTTGCAATTGCACATGTTAGGGGTGGCGGATGTTTGGGGGATTCATGGGGCGAGGAAGGGAAAAAAAAATTAAAAAAAAATACTTTCTTAGATTATATTGCCTGTGCCAATCATTTAATTGATCAAAAATATACCTACAAAGGTGGGTTTTGTTTTTACGGAGGCAGCGCAGGAGGACTCACTGGTGGTGCAGTAGCAAATATGGTGCCTGAGCTATTTTTTTCCATGCTGCTACTTGTTCCTTTTGTGGACACAATGACTACTATGCTAAATAAAAAACTTCCACTTACACCGTCGGAGTGGGAATTATGGGGCAACCCAATTAAGAGTAAAGAATACTTTGAATATATTTTATCTTATTCTCCTTATAATAATTTAGGTTTGGATAAGAAAAATTACCCTCCGATGTTTATTACATCATCTTTATTTGATAATAGAGTTTTATATTCTGAGCCAGTTAAATATATTGCGAGATTAAGAGATTTAAAAAATGACGAAAACTTACAATTGCTAAAATGTAAAACTAAACCGAGTTCGCACGGTGGATCTTCAGGTCGAAATAATGCTATCACTGAATTGGCAGAAGAATATAGTTTTATTTTAAAAACTGCTAAAATTTCTGATTAACAAACTTTAAAAGCAATTCTTGCTGGTAAAACCTATTACCGTGTTATTAGGATTCACTTCGAATTTTCGGACGCAAGTAATATTATATTTTTTTGAAGAATAAATGTAATATCTATTTCTTGTTTCTAAGAATTCTATTTTATCAGGCTGTCCATAAACAATTTTAAGTTCTGACTCTGGCTTATTTAGCCACTTGCTCAACTCTTTTTCCTCTTGAATTGTTTTTTCATCTATTTTTTTAGAAACAGTCTGACAGGCAGTAAGAAGTATCAAAAAGCTGAATATAATAAAAAAAACAAGTTTAACTTTAGCCATAAAGGTTATTTCATTTTATACCTAAAACTTATAAACAGAAATATTACCTATAGGTTGTAAAATGCCTTAAAACCTAACTTTTAAAGGATTTTTTCATCGAATCGGAGTATTTAGCATTAACTGGAGGTTTTATGAAAAAATTTTTTAAATTTAAAGAACTAAAAACGAATATGCAAAGAGAATTAACAGGTTCTCTAACAACTTTTCTTCTCGTTGCATATATAATTTTTTTAAATCCCCTAATTTTGTCCGGTGAAATGGCTGGACCATCACAGGGATTTTTTGATTTTAATTTTGTATTCGTAGCAACCATAGTAGCGTCTGCTGCTGCATGTTTTGTGATGGGTTTCTGGGCAAACCAACCAATTGCACTAAGTTCGGGCATGGGATTAAATAGTTATTGTAGCTTCTATATTTGTGCTCAATTAGGATTTTCTCCTGAAGAATGTTTAGGTGCGATCTTGGTAAGTGGAATATTATTCGTAGCTCTATCAGCTTCTCCGATAAGAAAATATTTAGTAAACTCTGTGCCTATGAGTTTGAAAAGTGGGATAGCTGCCGGGATTGGTGGTTTTCTATTTTTGATTGGACTCTCTATAGCAAATATAGTAGCTGATCATCCTGTAACTCTATTGACTTTAGGTGACTTAACTAATCCTTTAACAATATTAGCTTGTGCAACAATAGTTTTTATAGTTGTTCTTCAAAAATTAAACCTGGGTTGGATTAGTAGAGCAAGTATAATAATTGCAATTTTATTTTTTAGTATTATTGCATGGACCACAGGATTAGCTAAATTCAATGGTGTCTTTGGATCTATTCCTGAGATGGGATATTTTCTAAAGTTTGATTTTGGAGCTATCTTGTCAGCTACAGGTGCAACGGCAGTATTTTCTTTGTTTTTTGTAGACGTGCTAGATACAAACTCGACTCTGACGGCAATTGCAAAAGAAACTGGAAGGATTGATAAAAAAGGAAACATTAAAGATGTAGACAGAGCTTTAATGGCTGACTCGGTTGGTACTGTAGTAGGAGGTTTAACTGGAACAAGCAACGTCACATCTTACATTGAATCTGCGGGAGGAGTCTCTGTGGGAGGTCGTTCTGGTCTCGTTGCGGTAGGTTGTGGTGTTTTATTTTTACTTTGTTTATTTATATCTCCGCTTGCAACTTCAATACCTGCACCCATAGACGGAGCTTGCTTGATCGTAATATCAGCAATGTTCATTAAAAATCTTTCTGATGTAAACTGGAAAGATATTACTGATTATCTGCCCGCTACAATTGCATTCCTGGCAATGCCCTTAACGTACTCGATATCTGCTGGCCTGGCTTTAGGATTTTTATCTTACGCTTTAATGAAACTATTTACTGGTCAAGGAAATAAAGTTTCTGGAGCAGTATATATTATCGCAATTGCTAGTGTAGCGTACTTCGCAGTAGCTTAATAAGTTTATAATTTTAGGGCCAGTTTATCTGGCCCTTTAAAATTTCTGGTGTTTCTTAATTAAATCTTCAATTCTTATTTCCTCAAATTTCTCAAATGGCTGGTGAATCCAGGGATTGCTATTTAACTTTTGCGCACAAAAATCAGGTTCAAAAGTGGAGTCTTTTTTCTTCCATAAAACTGCTGTTTTAATATCTTTAATTTTTCCTTTAAGTGGAGGATATTTTTTTAGCCAATCAATACTTTTGTTTAATGTAACTCCAGTATCAGATAAGTCATCACATAGCAGAATATTACCTTTCATGTCTTGAACTGTAGAACTCATTTCTCTAGAGAAGACTAAATTGCCTTGTTGATCCTCGGTGCCTTTACCAGAATATGACTCGACTGCCAGGTAGGCGCATTTTAATTTGAAAACTCGACTTAAGACATCGATGATCGGAGCGCCACCCCTCATAATTCCTATAAGTAAATTAGGTTTAAAACCACTTTTGTGAATTTGTATTGCTAATTTTTCTACGATTAGATTGTACTCTTTCCAATCAATGATAAGTTTATCTGCCATAGAAAAAAATAAATTATTTTAGAGGAGTTGTAAATGAAAGCTTATTGGGTAGCGGTGTATAAAGATTTAAAAGATATGGAAAGTGTAAAAAAATATGCAGAAAAGGCCTCTCCTGCTATAAAAAAATATAATGGTAAGATACTTGCGAGAGGCGGTAAGACAGAGACTATTGAAGGATCTCCTTCTCCAAGAACAGTTTTAATAGAGTTTGCTAGTATGGAAGAAGCCTTAAAATGTTATCATTCAAGTGAATACCAAGACGCTATGAAAATAGGTGGAGAATTTAATAGGCATATTCAAATAGTAGAGGGTATTTAATATTCAACGTTTGTAGGATCAATGCTTCTCCACATATACCAAGTAAAAACAGTTCTATAGCCAGAATGCAATCGAGAAATTTTATTTAAAAATCTTTCGCTAGGTGGATAAGATACTTTGTAATTTTTCGATATTGCTCTAATTAAACCTATATCTTTAGTCGGAAAAATGTCTGGTCTATTTAAATTAAACATTAAAAACATTTGAGCGCTCCAAATACCTAGTCCTTTTAATCTAACAATATAGTCAATTGCAGCATTATCATTCATTTTCTTTAAATTTGAAACATTGAAAGATTTATTTTTAAAACTTTTAGCAATATTCTTTAGGTATGATATCTTTTGACGTGATAAACCGGCTTTCTTCAAACTAGATTTTTTTAGCTTAATAATTACTTGAGGTACAATTTTATTTTTACATGTAATTTCAAACTTAGTCCAAATTGAATCTGCAGCTTTAGTTGATATTTGTTGTCCTATTATGGTTCTGCAAAGAGAGAGAAAGGGATTATCTTTAGTTGTTAAATGTCCTTTGTTATATTTTTTAATAATTTTTTTCAATATTGGATCTCTTTTTGAAAGAGATATTTTAGCTTTATTCCAATACTTTGGAGTTTTAGTCATTTATTGTTTTAAATGTAATGGATTTTTTTTTATAAATTTCTCTTCTAAAAATTATTAATGTTGAAATAATAACTAAAAAAGCTCCAACTAGAGTTTTTATTGTAGGTATTTCATCCCAAATAAAATATCCGAAAATTATAGCAAAAACTAAAGCTAAATATTTTAAAGGGGTTACTAGAGAAACTTCAGAAAATTTATAAGATTGACTTAACCACAAATTTGCAACACCGCCAAAAACACCTACAAGAGATAATAAAACAAAATGATCCAAACTAGGCATTACCCATCCCTGTGGGATAGTTAAAAAACCTAATAAAGTTATTGATAGGGAAAAATAAAAAGAAATTAACCAAACAGGTTCGGTTGTAGATAGCTGTCTAATTGTAATTGCAACATAAGAAAGACCTAAACAAAATATTATAGGAAAAATATAATAAATATTTAATTCACTTATTCCCGGTTCTGTAATTATTAGAATTCCAATAAATCCAATGAGAACAGCTAACCATCTAAAAATTCCTACTTTTTCACTTAATAAAAAAATTGAAAAAATAGTTGTAAATATAGGAGCAGCAAATGAAATACTCACTACGGTTGCCAAAGGTAGTTTTCTTAAAGCTATAAATATCGCTACCAAAGCAATTAAACCAGAAAGGCATCTTAATGCATGAAGGCCCGGCCTTTTTGTATGATAAAAATTATGAAGTCTATCTCGTGGTATAACAAAAAAATAAAAAATAATTCCAAAAAACCCTCTAAAAAACACAACTTGTCCAAGTGGATAGTCAACTGACCACTTAACAATTACATCCATTAATGAAAATGCACAAATGGACATAAACATGTACAAAAATCCCAATTGATTTTTACTTAGCATATGAATAATTTGTAAATTAATTTAAATCATAATCAATGGAAATAGCAATTTTAGCTCTTGGATGTTTTTGGGGACCCGAAATCAAATTTAGTAAAATTGATGGGGTTATTAGAACAGAAGTTGGTTATTGCGGTGGTAATAGCTCTTCAACAACATATAAGGAAGTTTGTACAGGAAAAACTAATCATGCTGAAGTTGTTAAGCTTGAATTTGATGATAAAGTAATTTCTTTTAAAAAAATATTAGATTTATTTTTTAAAATGCATGATCCAACTCAAAAAGATATGCAATTTCCTGATGTTGGAACACAATACAGAAGTGAAATATTTTATGAAACTGATGAACAAAAAAAAGAAGCTGAAGAAGTTTTAAATGAAAAAAACAAAGAGTTTAATGGAAAAATTCAAACGAATATCTCAAAAGTTAAAAACTATTGTAAAGCAGAAGAATTTCACCAATTAAAAAATAGAGAAAAATAAGCGATGAAAAATTTAGTATCTACAGATTGGCTTGAAAAAAACTTAGATAATGTGAGAATCTTTGATGGAAGCTGGCATTTACCAAGCTCCAATCGAAATGCTCTGGATGAATTTAAATCAGCTCATATAAAAAATTCAAATTTTTTTGATATAGACAAAAATTCTAATCATCAATCCAACTTGCCACATATGTTGCCTAAAAAAAATGATTGGGAAAAAATTATGTCTGAATTAGGAGTAAAAAATTCTGACCATATTGTTATTTATGATAATTCTGATGTTATCAGCTCGTGCCGTGTCTGGTACACTTTTTTGTATTTCAATCATGATCCAGATCTAGTTTCTGTTTTAGATGGTGGTTTTAAAAAATGGTTAAAGGAAAAAAAAGATACAACAAAAGATATTAAAAAATTTGAAAAAAGTTCCTACTCGGCTCATGAAAATACATCGTTAGTTCTAAATAAAGATCAAATAATTACTAATATCAAAAATAAATCATTTGAACTAATTGATGCTCGTGGTAGAGAGAGATTCTTAGGTCTGCAGCCTGAGGCTAGAAAAGAATTAAGAAGTGGAAATATAGAAGATTCAAAAAATATGCCTTTCACAGAATTAATAAACAATGATCGTACTTTTAAAAAGAAAGAAGAATTAATATCTATTTTTGAAAAAAATAAAGTTGATCCAAACAAAAAGATAGCATTTACCTGCGGGTCTGGAATAACAGCATGTGTTTTAGGGTTAACTAATTCTATCATAAGTGGTAAAAAACCCGTTGTCTATGATGGTTCTTGGGCAGAATACGGAATTAAATAAAAAATGAAAACAACATCAAAGTTAAAAGCTTTTTTAATAATTTTTTTTATCGCAATTTTTGCAATAATAATTGCTAGACATTTTATTGGGTTACATTTCAAAAAGAAATTTAGTGTTAGACCAGCGCCTGGTGTAATTGTAAGCAAAGTCGAAAAATCACTATTCTATAAAAGTATAGAAACATTTGGAACAGCAATCGCTCAAAACTCTAAAGTATATAGAGTTCAAAAAGACAACATAGTTGGTAATTTAAATATTGAAAATAGATTTGTAAAAAAAGGTGAAATAATAATTGCTTTAAAAGATGGAAAAAATATTGTTGCTGACTTTGAAGGTAAGATTGGAAAAAGAGAAATTGCACAAGGTGTTCTTGGATCAAATAGTTTAATTATAACTCTCGATGATTTAAAAAAAATCGTAATAGATATTAAAGTTCCAGAAAACTATGTTGGGATTTTAAAATCTGGCTTGAAAGCAGAAATAATAAATTCAGCATTTAATAAAACTTTTAAAGGTAAAATAGAATCTATTAGTTCAAGAATAGATCCATCAACCAGATCGATCTTAGCCAGAATTATTGTAGATAATTCAAATTTTGAAATTATACCCGGACAGTTAATGACTGTTAAAGTAATTTATGATGAAATAAATCAGATTGGTGTCCCAGAAAGCGCTGTAACTATTCAAGGAAATACTGCTTTCGTTTATATCGTAAATGCTGACACCGCTGAAAAGAAAAATATTAAGATGGGTAAAAGAAACTTTGGAAAAGTGTCTATTATTTCAGGAATAAATGAAGGTGATATGGTTATTAGCGAAGGTATATCTAAAGTTAGAAATAAAGCTAAAGTTAAAATTATAAATCCATAAAATATGTTTTTAACAGACTTATCCATTAAAAGACCTGTCGTGGCATCAGTAATGAGTTTAGTACTTGTTATTTTTGGATTATTAACTTTTCAAGAAATACCCACGGACGAACTACCTGATGTGCAGCCACCTGTAGTTACAATTCAAACTGAATATAGAGGCGCATCAGCTGAAATTGTAGATACACAAATAACACAAAAGATAGAAGATTTTGTAGCTGGAACACCTGGTCTAGAAACAGTTGATTCATTCAGTGAAGATGAAAGTTCAAGAATAACTTTAACATTTGAAACTGATTTAGATCTTGATGATGTTGCAAATGATGTAAGAAGTTCGGTCTCAAGGGTAGTAGATAATTTGCCTGATGGAGCAGGACAACCTGAAATATTTAAACAAAGTGCAGGAATGCGAACTACTATGTGGCTCTCTTTTAATTCTGACATAATGACAGATTTAGAGTTAACTGATTATGCAGACAGGTATTTAACAGATGTTTTTTCTACAGTTAATGGTGTGGGCAGAGTACGTCTAGGAGGTGAAAGAGAACTTTCTTTAAGAGTTTGGTTGGATCCTATCGCGTTAGCTGCAAGAGATATAACCACACAAGAAGTAGAACAGGTTTTAAATAAAGAAAATGTAGAATTCCCTGCTGGAAGAATTGAGTCTAAAGATATCGATCTAACTATAAAATTAGATAAAGCTTATAAAAATTTAGAAAATTATAAAAAATTACCTCTTAAAAGAGCTAGAGATGGATCTATAATTACTCTTGGTGATGTTGCTCGAGTAGAGTTAGGAGCAGAATCTACTAGAACTCTATTTAAAGGGAATGGTAAACAAGTTGTAGGAATTGGAATTTATCAACAATCAGATGCAAATACGATTGCTGTAGCGAATGGTATTAAGAAAAAAATTAAAGAAATAAAACCAACATTACCGCCAAGTACGACACTTGAAGTTTCGTTTGATAGAAGTAATTACATTAAAGCTGCTATTTATGAAGTGTACAAAACATTGGTTATTGCTTTAATTTTAGTCACAATAATAATTTATTTATTTTTAGGAAACATAAGGGCACTTATTGTCCCATTAATTGCGTTGCCCGTTTCTTTGATCTCAACTTTTTTATCTATTTATATATTTGGTTTTTCTATTAATCTTTTTACACTTATGGCTCTTGTTCTAGCTATTGGAATTGTTGTAGACGATGCAATTGTGATGTTAGAAAACATTGTCAGAAGAATAGAGTTGGGTGATAGTCCTTTAGTAGCAGCATACAAAGGAGCAAAACAAGTATCATTCGCTATTATAGCAACAACAGTGGTACTGGTGGCTGTGTTTATTCCTCTAATTTTTATTAAAGGTATAACAGGTGTTTTGTTTACCCAAACTGCAGTTACCCTTGCTTCTGCTGTGGTAATTTCAAGTTTTGTAGCTCTTTCTTTAAGTCCAATGCTTGGAAGCAAATTTTTAAAGAAAAATATGAACAAATCAAAAATTGTAATAAAATTTGAAAAATTTTTAAAAAATTTAACTTACTTTTATAAATTATCTCTTTTAGGTTGGATAAAAAAAAAGAAAATAATTGCATACTTTTTAGTTAGTACGTTCGCTTTAAGCATTTTTTTATTTAATTTTGCACCAAAGGAATTAATAGCACCAGAAGATCGGGGGGCTTTCTTTGTAATTGTAAAAGCTCCACAAGGATCAGGTTTTAATTTTACAAAAACTAAAGCAGAAGAAATTGAAAAACTCTTGCTTCCTAATGTAGGCAAAGGTGAATATAAAAAACTTATAATGAGAGTGCCAGGATTTGGAAGGTCTTCAAAACAGGTCAATAGTGGTTTTATTATTGTACTTTTAGAACCTTGGTCAAAAAGAGATCGTCACGGAGTCAAAATTATGAGGGAATCTTTTGGAAAAATAGGAAGAGTTCCTGGCGTGCTTGCGTTTCCGGTCATGCCTCAAGGAATTCGAACTGGAGGGATCGAAAGTCCAGTTCAGTTTGTCATATTAGGCAATACTTATGGTCAACTAATTAAGTGGAAAGAAATTATAAAAAAAGAAGCTAGAAAAAACCCAGGTCTAGTATCAATACAAGATGACTTTGATCTGAACAAACCTCAGCTAAATGTTCAAATTAACCAAAAAAAAGCTGCTGATTTAGGAGTGTCTACAGAAGATATAGGAAGAACAATAGAAACTATTTTTGGTTCAAAAAAGGTTACTAATTTTACGAAAGATGGAAAAGAATATTCAATTATTCTTCAAGGAGATATTAAAGATAGACGAGAACCTGACAGTATCAGCAAGGTATTTGTTAGATCAAAAAATAATGGAAAGCTTGTTTCCATTTCTAATTTAGTTGAATACAATGAAGAGGGTCAGTCACCTTTTCTAGCAAGATATAATAGACAGAAAGCAGTTACAATTTCAGCAAGACTAGTTGAAGACTACTCATTGGACGAGGCATTAAAATTTTTGGTTAATGTCGTAGAAGAAAATACTCCTCAAGCTAAAATTGCTTATAAAGGTGAAAGTGAAGAATATAAAAAGACGAACACAGAATTATATATTATTTTTGCCTTAGCTTTAATTACTGCTTATCTTGCTATGTGTGCTCAGTTTGAAAGTTGGAAACATCCGCTTACAATTATGTTAACTGTTCCCATGGCTATTCTTGGAGGATTGCTCGGTCTTTTGGTCGTAGGATCTTCTTTAAATATTTACAGTCAAATAGCATTAATAATACTGATTGGGTTGTCCGCAAAAAATGGAATTTTAATTGTTGAGTTTGCAAATCAATTAAGAAAAGAGGGAAAAAATTTAGAAGTTGCTGTATTTGAAGCAGCTGCTATTAGATTAAGACCAATCTTAATGACAAGCTTGTCTACTATTATAGGTGTGTTGCCTCTAATCATAAGCTTTGGGCCTGGTGCTGCAAGCAGACTTACCGTGGGAATTACAATATTTGCAGGAATGATATTTTCTACTTTTTTTACTCTCTATGTAATACCGACTATCTACACAATTGTTGGAAAAAACACTCAAAGAATTGATGCTGTAGAAATTGAGCTAAATAAACAGCTTAAAAAATAATATATTTATTTTTATCTAGATTTTTTTTACAGAGCGTAAGTTGTTTTCTGTATTTACTTGCCATATCTCTTACTGACTTAGCATAAATAACAGCTTTTTTATCTTTTGAATAATTTTTATAATCTCCCCAACCTTTATAATAAGCTAAGTACTGTCTGTAGGCATCTTTCTTAGATATTTTTAATATCTTAGAAGTTTTATTAATATACCAGCCTATAAAATCAACTGAGTCTTTAAAACGAGCGCGCGTTGCTAATGGATTGTCAGTTTCTTTCTTGTATTGTTTCCAAGTACCCTCTACTGCTTGAGAATAACCAAAAGAACTAGACGGTCTTTTAAAAGGTATGACTTTAAACAACTTTCTTCTGGGTGGTTTAGCGAGCCAATTAAAATCACTTTCTTTTTTTATAAAAGCAAGCTGTAAATAAATAGGCGCTCCCCATTTCTCATAAGAAGCTTTAGCATGTTTATACCAGAGATATCTTTCTTCAAAAATCGCGCAGCTATTTTGAGTATTTTTTGGAATAGAGGAGCAGGAAGTAACAAATAATAATAAAATTAATAAATAGAAATTTGTTTTTCGAATCACTTAAGAAGTATAAATTATTTATTTTTTCTTCTCCATTCCTCTGGAAAAATAAATTCTCCCCGCCATATACCGATTCCTTTTTGCTTTGCCGTGTTTTCAGCTTCTATATAGTCCTTTGAATATCTGGTGTATGCAATAGCATGTCCTTTACGAACCATTGTTTCATTTAAATAAAATAAGCTTTCTTTCCCAAGAAAGCATTTCGCAACAATTCTTTTATATCTATCACGTTCAGAATAATAACAGTAAACTAAACTCTCTCCACTTACACCTTTAGCCCATTTTAAATAATTTTTTAAAGCATCTTTAGCAATAATTCCACACATATAAGGTTTATCATTTTTTTTACAGACCTGCTTAATTTCCGGGGCGTCTATTCCTTGAAGTCTTATACTTTCTTTACCTATTTTAATTGAATCCCCATCTATTACTTTTGCCAAGCCATAAATAACTTTTTCCTCACTATGTAATTGCCCAGCAAAAAATAAAATTAATATACTAAATAAACTCAAGATTATCTTATTCATGAAATTTTTTTATAATTTTTATAAAATATAACTATAACAATTGCTAATAAAGTTCCAAGTATATTCCCAAAAAGATCTAGAAATTCAAAAGATCTATTTGGTATAAAATAATGAGATAATTCTAAAATTATTGATAAAGATATTAAAAAAATACTAGTTTGATTAAAACTTTTATCTCTCATGTAGCTAATTAAACCAAGTATTGATAAATATAAAAAAGCTAATGCATGATTAATAGACGTTCCGATGGGATTTGGAATAAGATCTGGTTGTTTTCCAAAATCTCCGTAGAACAGATATCCAATTAGACTGCCCGGAAATAAATATAGAATGAACAATGCTATTAAAGAGAAATAGTAAAGATATTTAATCAACTTTAAGACATTATTTTTCATTATAAGTTTAATATTACATAATATCTGATATTTATCTATTATGAGCAAATTAATCCTAGTAAGACACGGTCAAAGTGTATGGAACGCAGAAAACAGATTTACTGGATGGGTAGATGTTGATTTATCTGAAAAAGGAATTTTAGAAGCTCAGAAATCTGGCCAATTAATTAAAAATCTAAATATTAATATAGATGTTTCCTACACATCTTTTTTAAAAAGAGCCATCAAAACTCTTACTGCCATACTTCAGGAAAATGGTTTGGAACTTAAATTTAATACTTCTTGGGAATTGAATGAGAGACATTACGGATCTTTAACGGGTTTAAATAAAGAAGAAACCAAAAAGAAAATTGGTGAAGAGCAGTTTAAAAAATATAGAAGATCTTGGGATATACCCCCGCCACCAATGGCTGAGAACGACAAAAATCATTCTTTATTTAGTCCTTTAAACCCAAGTATACCCGTGGGGATGATACCTTTTACGGAGTCCTTAAAAGATACCTATGAACGAGTAATTCCTTATTATGAAAAAGAAATTCAAAAACATATTAAAGAAAATAAAAACGTTTTAATATCAGCTCATGGCAATTCACTAAGAGCGCTATGCAAATATCTATTTAAAATTTCTGATCAAAAAATAAATGAATTAGAAATTCCAACAGGCAATCCTTTAATAATTGAATTTGATGATAATCTCAAAATTCAAAAATATTATTATTTGGATGAAGCTAGAGCTAAAACTATTATCTTTAATCAGTAATTTTTAAATTCGATATTTTATCGTACATTTCTTTAGTATTTAAATGATAAAATTTTTGCTTACTTTGAATACCAAGTAAACTTTTATTTTTGATTAAATTATCCCATGTCTTATTCATAGAAAATATTTTATCCTTTATAGAATTAAAAACACTTTGATCTAAAATTTGTAGTCCAGTGAAAATGAATTCATTGCTATCATCTCTGCTGACTATATTTGCATTAAGATTAAAATCTCCTTTGAATGAACTATCAAAACTTAAATTTTTGTTAACTAATAATAGGCAGGATTTTTTTTGTTTAAAATAAAGATCTTCTAAAACTCTTAATTCATTAGAATAACTTTTGTTCCATAGGGTATCAGGATTAATGACTACAAAAGGTTCTTTAAAAGATCTAGTAGCTTGAAACACTCCTCCTCCAGTATCAAGTAATGAATTCTGCTCATCAGAAATGATAATTTTTACTTTATATTTTTTTTGATTAATAAAATCTTTTATTTGATCAGCTAAATGATGAACATTGATAGCTATTTCTTCTACACCATGATCGATTAGCAACTCTATAGCTTTCTCTAACAAATTTTTATTACCTATTTTAATTAATGGCTTGGGAGTTGTTAAAGTAATAGGATTCATTCTTTTTCCCAATCCAGCAGCTAGAATCATGCCGTGTTTAATTTTCATATTTTTTTGTCTTTTTTAATTTTTTTAATGGCAGATGTTTCTTCATCAATATGTTCAATCTATTAAAAATAGGGTTCTTCATTCTTCTGTCGATCAATTGCCAAGTGTAAGGTAAATATTTTAGATAATTTGGTTTATTATCTCTTTTATAAAGACGCACAAAAATTCCTAATATTTTAAGGTTTCTTTGAACTGATAAAATATCAAAATCATTTTTTAAATAAGTTTGATCTTTTTTTTTAAATTTTGATTTTGAAAAATAATATTTGAGTAAATTATCTTGTAAATTTTTTGGTATTTTAATCCTCACATCATCAATTAATGAAGCAACATCATATAAGGGATTTCCAATTATTGCGTCTTGGCTATCAATAAGACTTAATCTTTTTTTGGTCATCATAATATTTAATGCATGAAAATCTCTATGTGTAAAACAATTATTTTTAAAATAAATTTTTTTATAAATATTATTAAGCTCTTTCCTTAATATTTTTTTAATTTTACCAAGATTTTTGTTTTTAAACAGAAATTTTAAGTACCAATCAAAAAATAAATCTGACTCTTTATGTAAATTATTAATGGAATACTTGCTAAATTTAATTTTCTTTTTCCCAAAATGATAAATATTCTTAAGTTTAATTTTTTGTAATTTAATAATTAATTCGATTAATTTTTTGTAATCTTTAAGCTTATTTCTTTTATTTTTAATATAATCATAGAAAGATTTATCACCTAGATCTGTAATTTCTATCATATTATCTTTATAATAATTTTTTATAAGCTTAGGTGATAAAATATTATGACTATTTAAAATTTTATTTACAACGGAATAGACAATTAAATTTTTATATTGTTCTTTTCTTGCAAAGACTATTATTGAAGTTTTATTGTTCTTTTTTACTCTATAAAATTCCCTAAAAGATGCGTCACCAGAAATCTTTTTTAATTTATAATTCATTTTGATTAATATCTTTCCATTTTCCGTGTCCTACAAGGCTTAATTCTCTTTCGTTCTCTTTGTTGGAATAACTTAAATGAAACTCTAATCTATTTGCTAAATTTGTCTCAACTAATTCTGGCCATTCAATTATTTTTATTGTGTCTATATCTTCTTTAAAAATACCAAGCTGATCTAGCTCCTTCTTGTTTTTAATTCTATAAAGATCATAATGCATTACCTTCAAATTTTTAATATCATATTCATATAATAAGTTAAATGTAGGACTTAAAACTTCTGTTTCCTTAACACCTTCTCGTTTTTGTAAATAATTAATAAAATTTCTTGTAAAAGTTGTTTTGCCAACACCAATTTCACCAATTAAAAAAATGCAATCTTTTTCAGATATATTGTCTGCAATTTTATTTGAAATTAATCTAAGGTGATCTAAGGATTTAATAATCATTAGCTACTAATCTAGTAGCGATAAGTATCTGGTTTAAATGGCCCTGATGGTTTAACGCTAATGTAGTCTGCTTGTTCTTTTGACATTTTAGTCAATTTTGCTCCAACTTTTTCCAAATGTAACATGGCTACTTTTTCGTCTAAATGTTTTGGTAAAACATAAACTTTCTTTTCATATTTATCTGAATTATTCCATAGCTCGATTTGTGCAATCACCTGATTAGTAAAAGAAGCGCTCATTACAAAACTGGGGTGCCCAGTTGCACAACCTAGATTTACTAATCTTCCTTCGGCTAATAAAATAATTCTTTTTTTGCTTGGCAATTGTATTTCGTGAACTTGAGGTTTAATTTCGTCCCATTTATAATTTTTTAAGGCTTCAACTTGAATTTCATTATCAAAGTGACCAATATTACATAATATTGCTCTGTCTTTCATATTTCTCATATGATCCGCTGTTACAATATCTTTGTTTCCCGTGGCAGTTACTACGATGTCCGCGTCTTTAATGGCATCATTCATTAATACAACTTCATATCCTTCCATTGCCGCTTGTAGTGCACAAATTGGATCTGTTTCTGTTACCATAACTCTAGCGCCGGCTTGTCTTAATGATGCTGCGCTTCCTTTTCCAACATCGCCAAATCCTGCAACAATAGCCACTTTCCCAGACATCATAACATCAGTTGCCCTTTTTATTCCGTCTACTAAACTTTCTCTGCAACCATATAAATTATCAAATTTAGATTTTGTGACTGAGTCATTGACATTAATTGCAGGTATTAAAAGTTCTTTCTTTGCTTCCATTTTTTTCAAAGCTAGAACACCTGTTGTTGTTTCTTCTGAAACACCCTTAATATTTTTTAACATATCTTTGTAATCCTTGTGCATTAAAGCTGTAAGATCTCCACCATCATCTAAAATCATGTTTGGTTTCCAATCTTTCTTTCCTTCTATAGTTTTTTTAACACACCACCAATACTCTTCTTCTGTTTCACCTTTCCAAGCAAATACAGGGATACCAGCTTTAGCAATTGCTGCTGCCGCATGGTCTTGTGTCGAAAAAATATTACAAGAGGACCATCTAACTTCTGCGCCTAGCTCTACTAATGTTTCGATTAAAACAGCTGTTTGAATTGTCATATGGAGACATCCAAGAATACGCGCTCCCTTTAAAGGTTTTTTACTTTTGTATTCTTTTCTTAACGCCATTAATCCTGGCATTTCTGTTTCTGCTAGAGAAATTTCTTTTCTACCAAATTCAGCTTGGTTAATATCTTTTACTTTAAAATCTTGAGACATATTTTAGAGTTATTTAACAACATAAATGAAAGTTATCAAGAAAGATTGCTAAGAAAATTTTGGCAGCAATACTTCAACCTGAGCACCTCCTTTATTCAGTCTATTTGAAGCTGATATTGTTCCTTCATGTAATTCTACAATATTTTTAACGATGTTAAGTCCTAAACCGGAGTGTTTTCCAAAGCTTTTAGGTCTATTACTATAAAATCTTTTAAATATTTTTTGAGGAGAGGTCTCAGAAAATCCTGGTCCTTCATCTTTAATTAATATTACTAAATTATTTGAAGTTTCCTCAACTTCAATTTCTATTTTCTTGTTATCATCACTAAATGAAATAGAGTTGTCTAATAAATTAGCTATTACTTGTTCTAATCTATTTTCAATACCCAAAATATAATGACCGTTTTTAGAAACTATTTTCTTTTTAATACTTATATTAATTTTTTTATTTTGATTTTTTAAATCTTGTCTAAAATCATCTGTGACATTAGTAATAATTTCAATCAAATTAACCTTGCTCATTTGTTCTCTAGACCACGAAGCTTCATCTTTTAACATTTGGGAATAATCAGTTATTAATCTTTCAATTCTTTCAGCATCGTGATTAATAATTTTTAATAATTTTTCACTTTCCATTTTTTCAGTAGTTTTATCTAATAATTCTGAAGCACTTTTTAAAGAAGCCAATGGATTTCTAATTTCATGCGCAAGGTCATTAGAAAAAGTTTCTGCTCTAGTAGTTCTTTTCTGAAGTTCCTTTGTCATCTCGTCAATAGATTTGGTTAATTTTCCAATCTCATCTTCTCTAACAAAAAAGTTTTTTATATCAATATTTTTGTTAGACTTTTTTTTTAATTGCTTCACTAAATCTAACTAGCAAACCAATTGGCTTTAAAATATATTTGTTTAAAAAAAGAGAAAAAATTAAAATTACTAATGCTACAGCTAATACTGTTCTAATTATAAAAGCTTTTCTTTCTTTAACTGCATTAAGAATATCATTAGCCTCTTCAGATACAGCAATATAACCTGCATCTTCATCATTAAGTTTGATTCTAGCCAATGTGCTAACAAAAAAATTGTTTTGAATATTTTCTGAAATTGTTATTGGTTCATTTTGGTATTTATTTAATATTGCTTCTTTAATTAAATTTTTATTTTGCTCTTTAATTATTTTTTTTAAATTACCTTTTTCTTTTATTTGTCCATCAATTGTTTCTTCTATAATAATATCTGATCTTGTAAAAACATTTTGATCTAAATCTAAAATATTAGTATCTCCAATTAGATCCCCATTCATGCTGTAAAATTGTACTCTATCTAGGCTTTGAAATAAAAACCGTGTTGACAATAAAAAAGTTTTAATGTCTCTAGCATTAAAATTAATATTCAGTCTTTGTAGATGATCAACAGTATTGTTAATTATAATATAATGATCGGTTACTCTTTTTTTAACAAGATTGGGTTGAATGGCTTTTAGATAAACCATTGTGAGGAGTCCTAATATTGAAAAAACACCTAAATTAAATAATAGAAATTTTCTTAGTATTGATGCTGATTTTTTTTGTCTCATTAACTAACATTCCATCTATACCCACTTCCATATCTAGTTTCAATTGCAGAAAACTTTTCATCTACTTTTTTAAACTTTTTTCGTATTCTTTTAACGTGACTATCAATAGTTCTGTCCTCGATTTCGGTATTTTCCTTATAAGCGATATCCATTAAATGAGCTCTTTCTTTTATCACTCCTGGCCTTTTTGCTAATTCTTTAACAATTAAAAATTCCGTAGTTGTGAGTTTGTCAGGCAAAGGTTTCCCGTCCCATTCACATTCTAATTGTGAAGGATCTAATTTTAATTTTCCATGGCTTATTATATTTTTGTTGTCATCAACTACACTATTTTTCTTTCTTAATTGAACTCGTATTCTTTCAATTAAAACTTTTGTTGAAAACCCGCCTGATTTTTTTACAAAATCATCAGCGCCTAATTTTAAGCCTAATAATTCATCAACTTCTTCATCTTTTGAAGTTAAAAAAATAATAGGAATTGACATTTTTTTTCTTAATTTTTTTAATAACTCCTCTCCATCCATTCTTGGCATTTTAATATCCAAGACTGCTAAATCGGGTGGATTTCTTGTCAATCCGATTAATGCTGACTCACCGTCTATATAAGTTTGAACTTTAAAGCCTTCTCTCTCAAGTGCAATGCTTATGCCAGTTAAAATATTTCTATCGTCGTCTACCAGTGCAATTGTTTGTGCCATATAATCATTCTCAAGATCTTAATGTCAAAATTTAGGCGTCTAATGAGCTTCACCCCAGTTATTACCTGAATTAATACTTACCTCCAAAGGAATCGAAAACATATGATGTTCTGAACTAGAAATTGAGGTCATAGCATCTTTGATCATTTTTTTAATTTGATTCTCATCTTCTTTTAAACATTCAAATATTAGTTCATCATGTATCTGAAGAAGCATTTTAGCTTTGTTTTTCTGGTCTGCTAGAATCTTATCTATTTTTATCATAGCAAGTCTTATTATATCGGCTGCTGAACCTTGGATAGGAGCATTAATTGCTGCTCTTTCCTGAAAACTTCTTACGCTAAAATTTTTATCATTAATGCCTCGAAGATGAATCCTTCTGCCGAATATATTCGTAACATAGCCCTGTTTCCTGCATGTTTTAATTGTTGAATTCATATAATCCTTGATCTCAGGAAATTTTCTAAAATAGGAATTTATAAAATCTAGTGCCTCTTGATTAGACACAGCTATTTGTTTAGCTAAACCATATTGCGTAATACCATAAATAATTCCAAAATTTATTGCTTTTGCTTTTCTTCTAAAATCATCAGTAACTTTATTTAATGGCAATCCAAAAACTTGGCTGGCGGTTAAAGCGTGAATATCTTGATTGCTTTTAAAAGCCTTTTTTAACTCTTTTACATCAGCCATGTCCGCTAGGATTCTCATTTCTATCTGATCATAATCGGCAGAAATAAGAATATTATTTTTTTCTGCAATAAAAGCTTTTCTAATTTCTTTGCCATCTAAAGTTTTAATTGGAATATTTTGTAAATTTGGATCGCTGGAGGCAAGTCGGCCTGTATTAGTGGCAGCTAAAAGAAATGATGTATGAACTCTTTTTGTTTTATTGCTAATATGATCTTGCAAGGCATCTGTATAAGTACTTTTTAATTTTGATACTTGTCTCCATTCTAATACTAGATTAGGAAATTTATGTCCTGTTAATGCCAAATCTTCTAAAATTTTTGCACTTGTGGCTAAACTTCCTTTTTTAGTTTTTTTTAATTTTGCAATTTTTAAATCATTATAAATTATTTCACCAAGTTGTTTTGGCGAACCAATATTAAACTCTTTTCCTGAAACTTCATAAATTTCTTTCTCTATTTTTTTTAATCTTTTTTCAAATTTTTTTGACAATTTTTCTAAATATGCTTGATCAACTTTAACTCCATTTATTTCTAATTTTGAAAGCAATTTAATCATTGGTTTTTCAAATACTTCATAAATCTTTTTTAATTTTTCATTATCAACTCTTTCTAATAATAAACTGTAAAGTCTCAACGTTACATCTGCATCCTCAGCAGCATATTTAGTTGCCTCTTCTAAATTTACATCAGAAAAGTTCAATTGTTTTTTTCCTGTGCCAACAACGTCTTTATAAGAAATGGTTTTGTGACCCAGATGTAGCTCTGAAAGTGTATCCATATTATGCCTGTTATTTCCAGCATCTAAAACATAAGATAACAACATCGTATCATCTACAGGATCAATCTTGATTCCATTTTTTGTTAAAATAATAAAATCATACTTAATATTCTGTCCAACTTTTTTAATACTTGGATCCTCAAGCAAAGGTTTAATTTTTTTTAAAACCAATTCTTTATTAAGGCCTTTAATATTTTTATGTCCTAGAGGAATGTAATAGGCTTCATTAGGAGCGTAACTAAAAGAAATTCCAACTAAATCTGCTTCTAAAGGATTTAAAGATGATGTTTCTGTATCTATAGAAATAAATGACTTTGAGTTTAAAATATCTATTAATTTGTCTAAGTCTCTCTCGCTAAGTATACTTTTGTAAAGCTTAGTATCTATTTTAGAAACTTTAGCTTTTTTAATATTGGAGCTAAAATCACTTGTGCTATCTTCGCCATAAAAACTTATTACCTGGCTCAATAATCTATTAAACTCCATTTCTCTTAAAAAACTATAGAGATTATCTCTGTTTATTTCTTTAATTATAAAACTACTTGGGTCATCTTGAACAGGCACATCTTCTTTTAATGTAACTAACTGTCGGCTTAATAATGCTTTATCTTTATTTTCCAACAATGTTTCTCGTCTCTTATTTTGTGGAATTTCATAAGCCTTTTTTAATAAAGTATCTAAATTTTTATACTTGTTAATTAATTCAGCCGCAGTTTTGACTCCTATACCCGGCACGCCAGGAATATTATCTGATGAATCGCCTGCTAATGATTGTACATCTATAACTTGATTAGGTTTTACTCCAAATTTTTCCAGAACTTCTTTCTCACCAATAACTTTACTTTTCATTGGATCGTACAATCTAATTTTATCTGATACTAACTGCATTAAATCTTTATCCGATGAAATCACTGTAACTTTTGCTCCAGCATCTGTAATTTGTTTTGCATAAGTAGCTATAAGATCATCTGCTTCATAGTTAAGCAGTTCTATTGATGGTAAATTAAATGCCTTTACTGATTTTCTTATATATTCAAATTGAGGAATTAAATCATCTGGCGCTTCAGCTCTATTAGCTTTGTATTCGCTGTAAATATCATTTCTAAAATTCTTTCTAGCTGAGTCAAAAATAACTGCAAAATGTGTTGGTTTATAAATTGAGTCATCTGATCTCGAATCTTCCAGTAGTTTAAAAAGCATAGAACAAAAACCACTTACCGCACCTGTAGGAAGTCCATCACTTTTTCTAGATAGTGGAGGTAAAGCATAATAAGCTCGAAAAATATAACCCGACCCATCTATAAGATAATAATGATCTGTTTTTTTTATTGAACTCATATATATATATTACATTAATTTTTAATCTATATTTAATCAAACTATGAATAAATATGCTTTAACTGTTGAAAATCTTACAAAGGTTTACTCGGATTCTAAAAACAAAAAAGAAAATAAAGCACTGAATAATTTAAATTTCCAAGTGAAACAAGGGGAAGTATTTGGTTTGCTCGGGCCTAATGGAGCTGGCAAGACAACCTTTCTAAGTATTTTAGGTGGGACCGTTTCAAAAACAAATGGTAGCATAAATGTTTGGGGATTTGATATTGATCAAAATCCTAGACAAGTAAAAGCTTCAATTGGAATAGTACCTCAAGAAGTTAATCTAGATGCTTTTTTTAGCCCCAGAAAATTACTCGAATTACAAGCTGGTTTATACGGAGTTACTAAAAAAAATAGAATTACAGACTTAATTTTGAAAATGGTGTCATTAGAAAACAAAGCCAACGCTTATTCTAGAAGCTTGTCAGGCGGTATGAAAAGAAGATTACTTATTGCAAAAGCAATGGTTCATCAGCCTCCTATACTAATTTTAGATGAGCCAACAGCTGGTGTTGATGTTGAGCTGAGAAACAATCTTTGGAATAATGTAAAAGAATTAAATAAAGAAGGTGTTACAATTATTCTAACAACACACTATTTATTTGAAGCTCAAGAAATGTGTGACCGAATAGCGATTATAGATAAAGGTAATTTAGTTGCTCTTGACACAACTCAAAAGCTTTTAGATAGAATTCAAACAAAAAAAATAAATTTTAACGTCAAAAATATTGATAAAAATAAGATTTTAGAAATGAAAGGAATTCACTTTAAGATCAATTCAAATGAATCAATTTCAGTTACCTATGAGAAAAATTCACTTAATTTTGGAGAAATTATTAATTATCTCAGTCAAAACAACATAAAAATACTAGATATTGTTACAGAAGATGGGGATTTAGAGGATGTATTTGTACAACTAACAAATAGGTAGATTTAATTTAAAAAAAAGATAAATATATACATATGGAACTTGTTAAAAATTTTACACAATCCAAATTAATAAAAAATTTATTTATAGCCTTAATTGGAACAGTATTGCTAGCTATTTCATCTAAAATTAAAATCCCTTTTTATCCAGTGCCTATGACAATGCAAACTTTAATTGTTTTAATAATTGGCGTTGGATTTGGATGGAAACTTGGTGTTGCAACTATAACATTATATTTGTTTGAGGGGATAATAGGTTTGCCTGTTTTTTCAGGAACACCTGAAAAAGGAATTGGCTTAGTATATTTTACAGGGCCTACAATGGGTTACTTGATTGGTTTTTTGGTTGCTGCTTTTCTTGCAGGAAAATTTAATTTCGACAATAATTTAATTAAAAACTTTTTTAAATTGACATTTGCAACAAGTTTTATTTATATTTTAGGAATGCTTTGGCTTGGAGCATTAATAGGTTGGGACAAGCCAATATTTAAATTAGGTGCTAAACCTTTTTTGTTAGCTGAATTATTCAAAATTCTTTTAGCAACCTTTGCTATCAATCAAATAAAAAAGATTAAAAAAATATTTTAATTTATCTTGGAGACCTTTTAGACAGTATTCTTTGTAAAGTTCTTCTGTGCATTTTAAGTCTTCTGGCGGTTTCAGAAACATTTCGATTACATAATTCAAATACTCTATGAATGTGCTCCCATTTTACTCTATCAGCAGACATTGGATTTTCCGGTGGTTTTGCTTTCGACTCGGGTGAAGCTAATAATGCTGCTTCAATATCGTCTGCATCTACAGGTTTAGCCATATAATCTATGGCACCTGCTTTAACTGCTGCTACAGCTGTAGGTAAATTCCCGTATCCGGTTAACATTACAATCCTGCAGTCTTTTTTATTCTTAGATAGCTCTTTAACCACATTTAGCCCATTCCCATCTTCCAGTCTCAGATCTACTAAAGCAAAGCTTGGAGGGCTGTTTTTAACTATCTGGAGCCCCTCAGACACAGTTTTAGCCTCTTTTACAATAAAACCCTTCTTTTCCATGGCTCTGGAAAGCCTTCCTCTCAATGGATCGTCGTCATCAAGAATAAGTAGAGACTTGTTTTCAAAATCCGACAGATTTAGTTGCTTTGAATAATTTTTTTCGGCTCTCATATGGTGATCATATAGTTATTAAGGGTCCTATTACAACAGCTCAAAACGGCATTTTTTTCTTTACATAAAGTGAAAAAAACCTTAAACGCGGTTAAATAGGGTTTTTTTTATTAAAATTTTTTAAAAACCTTTTGTGTAAACTAACGAGGGACACATGAAATGCGAAAATTTAAAAACGTTGACGAATTAGTTAATGAACTAAAACCTGATTACCCCGTATATTGCATACGGCCAGAGTCAATTAAAAAATCTACAAAATTTTTTAAAGATAATTTTCCAGGTAAAGTTCTTTATGCCGTTAAAACAAATCCTAATGAAAAAGTAATTAAAGAAATTATTTCAAATGGAATTGAAGATTTCGATGTAGCCTCTCTAAATGAAATTAAATTAATAAAGAAAATTAAACCAGAAACTAATTTATATTTTATGCATACCATAAAAAGTAAAGAGAGCATTTCATCTGCTTATTTTGATTATGGAGTTAAAAATTTTGCATTAGATCATAAAGACGAACTTGGAAAAATTCTTGAAGCCACAAATCAAGCTAAAGATTTAAACTTATATGTAAGAATAGCTGTTTCTAATGAGCATGCTGAAATCGATTTATCAAGAAAATTTGGTGCGCTACCTTCTGAGGCATTAGGTCTTGTAAGATTATGCAAAGAACATTCAAAAAAACTTGGGATAAGTTTTCATGTTGGTTCTCAATGCATGCATAAGATTTCTTACTCGAAGGGTATTCGTGAAATTGGAAATATAATTAAAAAAACTAAAATTATACCTGATGTTATAAATGTTGGTGGTGGCTTTCCATCATTGTATCCTGATCTTAACCCTGGACCACTTAATAACTATCTTGATGAAATAAAAATGTCTCTTAAAAATTTAAAATTACCAAAACTACCTCAAATTATTTGTGAACCTGGAAGAGCCATTGTTGCTGAAAGTGGATCAACAATAGTTAAAGTTGTATTAAGAAAAAAACAAAATCTCTATATTAACGATGGTACTTATGGTTCGTTATTTGATGCTGGAGTTCCAAATTTTGTTTTACCAACTAAAATGATTACTAATGGAAGAATTCATTCTAAAAAATTAACTTCATTTAGATTCTTTGGACCAACTTGTGATAGTTTAGATTATATGAAAGGACCTTTTTTATTACCGAACAATATAAAAGAGGGTGACTACATTGAATTAGGGCAACTAGGTGCATACGGATTAACTTTTAGAACAAAATTTAATGGTTTTTATTCAAATGAAATTTTTGAATTGAATGATAAACCAATCATGTCTTTATATGAAGATGCAAGTAAAGTTAATTACTTGGTTGCTTAATGACAAAAAAAAATGGTCCTAACATCGGACATAATAAAAAATCATTTTTAAATAATCCTGTAGAACATATAGACATAACTTCTTTTGATGCCCGAAAAATAATTGAGGGTATGAGTAAAATGTCATTCACCTCTAGGGATACGGCAAATGCAGCTAAAATTTATAATGAGATGATATCAGATGAAAACTGCTCTATTTTTCTTACAATTGCCGGCTCAACCTCTGCTGGTGGTTGTATGAAACTTTATTCAGATTTAATTAAATACAACATGGTTGATGCCGTAGTAGCCACAGGAGCTTCTATAATTGATATGGATTTCTTTGAAGCTTTAGGGTTCAAACACTATCAAGGATCTCAATTCCAAGACGATACTGAACTTAGAAAAAATTATATTGATAGAATTTACGATACATATATTGATGAAAAAGAGCTTCAGGCTTGCGATCAAGCTATTTGTGATGTTGCCAATTCATTAGAACCTAAAGCTTATACCTCAAGAGAATTTATTAAAGAACTGGGCAAATTTTTAAAAAATAATGCTAAAAAAAAAGGTTCTTTAATAGAAACAGCATTTGATAATAATGTTCCTATTTTTTGTCCAGCTTTCACAGATAGCTCGGCCGGATTTGGTTTGGTAATACACCAAGAGCAAAATCCAAATAAACACATTACAATTGACTCTATAAGGGAGTTAAGAGAATTAACTGAAATTAAAGTAAAATCTAAGCAATCTGGCTTATTAATGGTAGGTGGAGGAGTGCCTAAGAATTTTGTTCAAGATACAGTTGTATGTGCTGATCTTATAGGTAAAAAAGTTGATATGCATAAATACGCAATTCAAATTACAGTCGCAGATACTAGAGATGGTGCTTGTAGCAGTTCAACTTTGAAAGAAGCTAGCTCATGGGGAAAAGTAGATATTGCTAAGGAACAAATGGTTTTTGCTGAAGCAACAAGCGTTCTTCCTTTAATCGCTAGTGATGCATATCATCGTCAAGTCTGGAAAAATAGAAAAAAAAGAAATTTTTCTCAGATATTCAAATCTTGAATGAATTATTTAAGTCAAAAAAAAGGTTTTCTTGGTTACGAAGCAAAACAAAAAATTGAGAACAAAGTAGTTGTTGTTCCATTCGGTCTAGAAAAAACTGTAAGTTACGGTGGTGGTACAAAAAATGGTCCGAAAGAAATCATTAAAGCTTCTCATCAAGTTGAATTGTTCGATGAAGAATTAAAGAAAGAACCGTATAAAGAGATTGGCATTAAAACCCTAAAACCATTTCCTATAAAAAACAAAATTAGTTCTGCTTTAAATCAATTATCTAAGATTAATGAAGAAATAATATTAAAAAATAAATTTCCTATCATTTTTGGAGGTGAACATTCGATTACACCAGGGTCTATTAGACCTTTTGTAAAAAAATACAACGAAATTACACTTTTACATTTCGATGCACATGCGGATCTAAGAGATAGTTATAATGGAGAAAAATTTTCTCATGCTTCGGCAATTAAAAGATGTTTGGACTTTAAAAATGTAAAAGTGGTCTCTTTTGGCATTAGAAATCTTTCTCAACCTGAAATGAATTTCTATGAAAATAACAGAAATAGAATTGAAATCTTTTGGGGAAAAGATAAAAAAGAATGGAAGTTAGATCGTTTAGAAAGTATTTTTAAAGACAAAAATGTTTATATAACCTTTGACGTTGACGGCTTTGACTCAAGCATTATGCCCGCAACAGGAACACCAGAGCCTGGAGGTTTATTATGGGAAGATGTGCTTCCAATAATTAAAAAGGTATGTCAAATATCTAATATAGTAGGTGCAGATATAAATGAATTAGCTCCAATTAAAAATTTTGACTCATGCAATTTTTTAATTGCAAAATTAGCTTATAAAATTTTAGCTTACACATTTGAATTTAAACGTTAGACTTAATATTATTCACTTTCCAAAAAATAGTTACCGAAGCTCCACCTAATTTTTTATCTTGAGAAAAAAATAAATTCGCCCACTGTCTTTCTAAAAGTGTTTTGCCTAGAAAAGTTCCTAATCCTAGACCCGCATTTAAACTGACTTCTTCTGATTTGCTTTTTATATAAGGCTCACCAAGGATTGTTTTTATATCTTCAGGAAATCCAGGTCCATCATCATTAATAATTACCTCGATATTTGCTTTATCACTTTTTAATATTACATTCACTTTACTTTTTGAAAATTTTACCGCATTACCAATAAAATTTCTTAATCCATAAATAATTTCGGGAGACCTTTTAATATTAATTTTATTTTTATCATTATCGGAAATTAAAGATATATTCTTTGATGAGGTCTCTTGAAAAGAATTAATAATTTCATGAAGTAAATCTTCTAATTTTATTGAGCTTATAAATTTATCTTCTTTGATTTGTTTTTTAGATATTTTTTTTAATATTTCACTACATCTTTCTGTTTGGCTTATAAGTAAATCAATATCTTTAGAATAGTCTTTGTTGTTTCCAATTTCTTTCTTGAGCTCTGTGGCAACCACACTAATAGTTGCCAATGGTGTGCCTAACGAATGTGCTGCTGCAGCTGCCTGGCCACCTAAAGACTCTAATTCATATTCTTTTGCTATAACTTGTTGTAATTTATTTAATGCTTCTGATCTTTTTTTTGTTTCTCCTGCAAAACGAATTCCAAAATAACTTAAAAAAATTAATCCAATTAAAATACCTACAAGTATTCCAGATTTATAAAAATTAGAAAAAGAAAATTCGACTTCTAAACCTGGTAAAGGTAAATAAAAATATGTTAATAAAAATAATAATACAGAAGTTGTCCCGCCAAGAATAATTGTAGTTCCTGTGCTAAGAAAAGTAGAAGAAACTATAGCAGGTATAATTAATAAAAATGAAAAAGGATTTAAAATTCCCCCAGTTAAATAAAGCAATGCGCTCAACTGAATTAGATCATAAATTAAAAATAATGATGCATAAAAATCTTTTAATTGATTAGATTTAAACCGAAATTGGAGATACAAATTCGTTGTTAAGCCTATAAAAATAATAATATGACTTTCAACTATTGGAAAAGTTAAATTTAGGTAATTATAAACTAAGTTAATTGTTATAAACTGACCAAAAATAGCAATATATCTCAATATTACTAGGGTTTTTTTATCTAAATTTAAATTTTCTTCTAACCTAAAAAGAGTAGAAAAATTCATTTTGAATGTTAAATATCGAGGTTAGTAACATCCAAAGCATTGCTTGTGATAAAATCTTTTCTTGGAGCAACTTCGTCACCCATTAAAATTTTTATCATTTTTTGATCTTCTTTAGACTTCTCTTTTGTACCCTTAGTATACTGAACTCTCAGCATAGTACGATTTTCAGGGTTTAATGTAGTTTCCCATAGTTCTTCTGGGTTCATTTCTCCCAATCCTTTAAATCTCTGTATTGAAAGTTTTTCTCTTTGTTCTTTCATAAATTTATTATATTCCGCAGATCCTTTTTTTATTTTTTTATCTGCTTTGTCTGAAGCTTTAAGTATATATTCCTCGAGTGTTTTTTCATCTTTGATATAAACACTCTTATTTGATTTTGTTACTTTAAATAAAGGTGGTTGCGCTAAATAAATATGGCCATTTTCAATTAATTGATTAAAAGGATAGTTATTAAAAAAAGTAAGTAACAACGTTCTAATATGTGATCCATCAACATCAGCATCGGTCATAATAACAATTTTATCATATCGCAGATTCTCAAGATTAAAATCTTTAGAGCCGGTTCCTAATGCATTAATTAAAGTTACTATCTCATTAGATGACATCATTTTGGATAGTGCTTTTGTGGCATGATCATCTCCATTCAACTTACCATTAACGTAAGTATTCAAAATTTTACCTCTTAAAGGTAACACCGCTTGATACTCACGAACTCTTCCTTGTTTGGCAGAGCCGCCTGCTGAATCTCCTTCTACTATAAATAGTTCTGTTCCTTCTTTCTTTTGTATTTGGCAATCAGCTAATTTACCAGGCAAACCAGATAGTTCGAAAGCTCCTTTTCTTCTAACACTATCTCTTGCCTTTCTAGCAACGTCTCTTGCCATTGCTGCTTGAGTAATTTTTTCTAATACAGTTTTAGCAATTGAAGGATTTTGATCAAACCATGTGGAAACTTTATCGCTAATTATGCTTTCAACGATTAACCTAATTTCAGATGAAACAAGTTTATCTTTAGTTTGTGATGAAAATTTTGGATCTGGCATCTTAATTGATAGGACTGCTGTCAGTCCTTCTTTAATATCTTCTCCTGATAAAGTAATTTTATTTTTTTTGCTATTTCTCTCATTAGAATATTTATTGACCACCCTTGTTAATGCACTTCTAAATCCTAGTAAGTGAGTGCCGCCATCTTTTTGTGGAATATTGTTTGTAAAAGGAAGAACATCTTCAGAATATCCGGCATTCCACTCAAAAGAACACTCTAACACGATATTATTTTTTGTTGCGGTTACATAAACAGGTTTTTTGAATACTTCTTTTTCATTCTTATTAACCAAAATTGGTTTTTTATTATTAATATGCTTTACAAATTCTACGATTCCACCATCATATTTATGTACAAACTCCTTTTCTTTTTTAGATGTTTGATCAAAAAGAGTTATACATATTCCTTTATTTAAAAAGGCTAATTCTCTAATTCTTTTTTCTAAAATTGTGGAGCTAAATTTGATTGCAGAAAAAACCTCTTTTGATGGTAAAAAATTTATTCTGGTACCCCTTTTTTTTGTTTTACCAGTTTGCTTTAATGGTTTTAATGTGTTGCCATTTTTGAAAATTATTGAATATTCTTTTCCATCTCTATAGATATTTAGTTCTAATTTTTCTGAAAGAGCATTTACTACAGATACACCAACCCCATGTAGGCCACCTGATACTTTATATGAATCGTGATCAAACTTTCCTCCCGCATGCAGCTGGGTCATTATAACTTCAGCAGCAGACATCTTCTCACTTTTATGCATATCTACTGGTATTCCCCTACCATCATCCTCTACTGTAATAGTATTATCTTTGTTGATTATAACAGTAATATTCTTACAATGACCGGCTAATGCTTCGTCGATAGCATTATCCATAACTTCAAAAACCATATGATGTAAACCAGAGCCATCGTCAGTATCTCCGATATACATACCCGGTCTTTTCCTTACAGCATCTAAGCCTTTAAGAACTTTTATGGAATCCGCACCATAAGATGGATTAGAATTTAAAGCAGAATTTTTTGACATTGTTATAAATTAGATAATTATTTATATCATTTTTTTAGGTTAATAGAAAATGATCATCAATTCTTATTGCTTAAAATGATCAAATACCAATGCTTTTAGCTTAAAATAAAAAAAAATTTGTAAATCTAAACAAAATCAGATTTTCATAGGCATTATAACATAATAACTGTTTTTATCAGAAGCATCTTCAATTAATACCGGTGAAACAGAATCTTTTAAATTCATTTTTAAATTTTTATCTTCGACTTCAGAAGCAATATCAATCAAATATTTCGAATTGAAACTAATATTAAGATCGCTTGAATTAAAATTTGCTTTAATAACCTCATTGCCTTCTCCAGAATTTGCGCTATTTACAGAAAGTTGAATATTTTCTTTATTAATAACTAATTTTACTCCTTCTTTTCCATCTAATGAAACACTTGTTACTCTTTCAATTGAATTTATAAAATCCTTAGAAGGTACAACTAAAGATTTGTCATTATTAGCAGGCACAACCTTTTTATAGTCAGGAAATTTTCCATCAATAACTTTAGAAATCAACTTCATTTTTCCCAAAGTAAATTTAATTTTATTTTCGCTTGTTTGCATAGATAATTTTTCATTAGACTCAGTTAACAAAGAACAAAGTTGAAAAACAGTTTTTCTTGGTAAAATTAGAGATGAAAAATTATCTGCATTTTCTATTTCAAGACTGCTAGATGATAATCTATGACTATCTGTTGCCACTCCAGTTAAAAAATTTCTACCGTGAGCTTCCGTTAAATGTAAAAAAATTCCATTTAAATAATGTCTCGTATCATCATTTGAAATGGCAATTTTAGTCTTATTTAAAAGCTTTAAAAAATTTTTGTTATTTAATGAGATTTCTGGACCCTCAAATTCATCAGAAAATGTTGGAAAATTATCAGTCGGCAAACAAAGTAAATTAAAATCTAAATTATCGCTCTTTAGACTAAGCTTATTTTCTGTTTTTAGATCAAAATTTAATTCTGAATTTGAAGATATTTTTCTAAGAACATCATAAAGTATAGCGGCAGATGTTGTTGTGCTTCCTTCTTTTGTAATTTTAACCTCATTTATTTCATCATGGAAGACTATATCTAGATCAGTGGCAACTATAGATAATTTATTATCTTTAAGTTGTAATAAAACATTAGAGAGTATAGGAAGAGTATTCTTTTTTTCAACAACTCCTTGAACAAAATTTAAAGATTTTAATAAGATATCTCTTTTAACAATAAACTGCATTTCTATTACTATTCTAGTAAAAGACTTTTAATTTGATTTATATTTTTCTTCATTTCATCATCTTGCTCGGATAACCTAGTTATAGTTTTTACTGCATGTATAACTGTGGTGTGATCTCTGTTTGCAAATCTTCTCCCTATTTCAGGAAGAGATCTAGTGGTCATTTTCTTTGACAAGAACATTGCAATTTGCCTAGGTCTGGCTAAAGGTCTGGAACGCCTCTGAGAAAGCATTTCGCTTAATGGAATATTAAAATAATTTGATACAACATTCTGGATTTTATCAACTGTAATAACTTTAATTTGGCTAAAGATATCTTTTAATATATTTTTGCAATCACTCGTAGTTAAAATCTTATTGTGCACTCTACCAAATGCAATCACACGATTTAAGATACCAATAAGTTCCCTAATATTCGTTTTACTTTCATTTGCAATATAGTTAATTACATCATCATTCAGATTAATATTCTCCTTAAACTGATTTTCTGTTTCTAAAATTCTTTTTTTAATAATTTTTACTTTTAATTCTAAATCGGGAGAATCTATATCAACAACTAAACCGCCAGCTAATCGTGATTTAATTCTTTCTTGCACTCTATCTAATTTCATGGGTGTTCTGTCAGCAGATATAACGATCTGGGATCCTTTGTCCATTAAACTGTTAAAAGTATGAAAAAATTCTTCCTGCAAGCTTTCTTTGCCTCTTATAAACTGAATATCATCAATAATAAAAACAGATGATTTTCTGAAAAAATCCTTAAAATTTACCATGTCATTTTTTTTTATAGATTTTATAAAATGATACATAAACCTTTCAGCTGAGATAAACATAACATTGTTTTCAGATTGAAGCTCAAGTCCAATAGCATTAAGCAAATGAGTCTTGCCTAAACCTACACCGCCACAGATATATAGTGGATTATATCTTGATATATGTTCGCATACCTTTTTTGAATAAGATAAAGCAATATCATTACTTTCTCCTTGAATAAAATTATCAAAATTTAAATTGGGATTAAGCCTATTGTAATTTAATATGGAATCCTTGATCTCTGTAACTTTATTTAATTCATTAATTTTAATTAAATCAGAAGTGCTCTTAGTCTCTTCAATTATCTTAAATTCGATCCTGTTGAGACTAAGTTTAAAGCTTTTAACTTGTTCTAAAATCTTGTCCAAATATCTAGATACTATCCAATCTCTAAAAAACCTTGTTGGAACACCGAGAATTAAATAATCGTTGTATTCTTTAACTAAATAAATTTTTTGTAACCAGCTAGTATAAATTTCACTGCCAAATGTTTTCTTGAAAGAGTTCTGGATTTCATCCCAGTTTAATGTTTTCTCTTCCTCGGAAATATAAACATTTTGTTTTTTTATATTATTTTTGTCCATGTAATTAATTCTTAAAGAGATTCCTTTAAACGCCTTTTGCAAAAGTTTTGCAACTAGCTATAGGTTGTAATGAAAAAAATACTTAATCAGGTTGCAGCATTATCGCTATGATAGAAAAAAAATTTACTCTACAACTTTAAAAAGAAACTACATTTGGATTCTTAAAACTAAATATAGATTAATTTAATAAAATTAATCAACTTAAAATTGTTAAATTAAAATTAAATTTTTTTTGATACTCTTGAAATTTTTCTAGAAGCAGTTCGTCTACCCACCGCTCCTGATTTAGCAACCTGCATTAGAATTGATTGAAATTTTGAGAAGTATTTCTTTGCTTCTGACTTATTTTTAGACTTAATTAATAAATCCATCTTTTTAACAGCATTTTTATATTTGCTTTTTCTTACTCTATTAACTTGGGTTTGCTTTTTTACCCTTCTCACTCTTCTAATTGCTGATTTTGTATTTGGCATATTTTTTAAACTGTATATATGCCAGTATTATCAGGGTCAACTTTATTATTTTCAACTTCAGGTAATTCTGGCATATAATTTATTTATGAAAAGTACTATTGAAGATAAAACCAAATTAGTCAATTCGGTGTTCTCTAGGGTATATAAAAAATACGACTTAATGAACGATATTATGTCTCTAGGCGTTCACCGTATTTGGAAAAGCAAATTAATAGATTGGATAAATCCTCAATTAAACCAAAACCTTATTGATGTTGCTTCCGGGACAGGTGACATCGCTAAGCTTTTTTCAAAAAAAAATAATAATTTATCTCAAATTTCTTGCGTTGAACCTAACGATGAAATGTACTTTGCTGGTAAATCTAATTTAGAAAATTTTAAAAATATAAAATGGTATAAAGCTAAAGCAGAAAAACTGCCTTTTAAAAATGATACATATGATTTTTACACAATTAGCTATGGTATAAGAAATGTTTCTGATATCAATTTATCTTTGAAAGAAGCATTAAGAGTTTTGAAACCAGGTGGTCGTTTTATGTGCCTAGAATTTTCTAAAATAGATAATGAAATGATTAATCTGATTTATCAAAAATACTCAAAAATTATACCTTTCGTTGGAAAATACATTGTGGGGTCATCAAAACCTTATGATTATTTAATAAAAAGTATTAATGAATTTTACTCGCAAAATGAGCTGGCTAATTTAATAAAAAATAATGGATTTTCTAACGTAGAATATAGAAACCTTTCCAATGGTATTTCTGCTATCCATTCTGGATGGAAAATCTAAATGTTTAATAGAATTTTTCAATTATTTAAAATCGCAAGAAGATTATCTACTTCTGGAGCGGTAGATACGATTAATCAAATATATAATTTACCACTAACAATAAATATTTTTTTTAATCTTATCTCCATTGGATCACAAAAAAAAACTTTAAATAATCAAACACAACCTGGGGAAAAACTTTGTATAGCGCTTGAAGAAATGGGCACTACTTTTATTAAACTTGGACAATTTCTTGCAACAAGACCCGACATCATTGGTGAAGAGCTGGCAAAAAATTTAGAAAAATTACAAGATAAGCTCCCTGCGTTTGATATGTATGAAGCAAAAAAAATTATAAAAAAAGAAATTGGAGATAATCAATTTAAAAATATCTTGGAACTTAGTGAACCTATTGCGGCAGCCTCTATTGCTCAAGTTCATATAGCAAAAATTAAAAATGAAAATGAAAACAAACAAGTTGCAATTAAAATTTTAAGACCAGATATAGAAAAATTGTTTAATGAAGAATTAGATGCTTTGATGTTATTTGCCTATATAGTTGAAAATACAGTCTCAAAAGCAAAAAGACTTAAACTGGTTGAGGTTGTTCATTTATTGCGTGAAATTACAAATATTGAAATGGATTTACGATTTGAAGCTGCAGCTGCAAATGAATTATATGAAAACACAAGAAACGATAAAGGCTTTAATGTGCCCAAAATCTATTGGAATTATACCACTAAAAAAATTCTAACTCTAGACAAGGTAGATGGGATATCTATTCGAGAACATGAAAAGCTTAAAGGGCTTGGTGTTGATCTAAAAATTCTAGCAGAAAACTTAATACAACACTTTTTAAAACAAGCAGTAAGAGATGGATTTTTTCATGGGGATATGCATCAAGGAAATTTATTTGTTGATCAACAAGGAAATATTATACCTGTAGACTTCGGTATTATGGGTAGATTAGATAAAAACAATAGAAAATTTTTAGCCGAAATTTTATACGGTTTTATTGAAAGAGATTATGGAAAGGTAGCAGAAGTGCATTTTCAAGCAGGTCTTGTACCTCAAAATGCTTCTAAAGAAGAATTTGCTCAAGCATTAAGATCTGTTGGTGAACCTATCTTCGGTCAATCAATTAAGGATATATCCGGAGGAAATTTATTGGCTCAACTTTTTGAGATCACTGAAAAATTCAACATGCCAACACAAACACCGCTGCTTCTCTTGCAAAAGACCATGGTTGTCGTAGAAGGTGTTTCAAGAAAACTGTATCCTGAAACTAATATCTGGGAAGTTTCTAGACCTGTTCTAGAAGATTGGTTAAAAGATATTAAAAGTCCAAAGTCTACCTTGGATACTGCAATTAATACTTCAGCTGAGATCATAAAAAGAATACCTGATTTTCCTGATCTAATGGATAAAGCTAATTATGCTCTTCAGTTAATGGCGGAAGGAAAACTAAATTTAGGGTTAGGAAACAACAAAAATTTAGAGATAGAGCAAATGAAGTTAAAAAATTTCAGAAACAATTTGATTATTGGTTTTTTTGGTATTGTAATTGTTATTCTATTAGTATTTTAATTAAATAATGTCATTAAAAAATAAAAAAATTTTAATAGTCGTGGGAGGCGGTATATCTGCATATAAAGCTCTTGATCTCATAAGATTATTAAAGAAAAATAATGTTGATATAAAAACTATTCTAACTAAGAGCGGTAAAGAATTTGTTACACCTCTTTCAATTACAACATTAACAAGAAATAAAACATTTGAAGATATTTTTGATAAAAATAGCGAAGCTGAAATTGATCATATAGCTTTATCTAGATGGGCAGATATAATTATTGTTTTGCCTACAACGGCAAACTTTATGACAAAATTAAGCATAGGCAAAGCTGAAGATTTAGCGACAACAGTTTTATTAGCCTCTAATAAAGATATTCTTTTAGTTCCAGCTATGAACGTTCGAATGTGGCTTCATAAAGCTACACAACGAAACTTAAAAATTTTACAAGATTATGGTTATGATTTTATTGGTCCTGAAAAAGGCGAAATGGCTTGTGGTGAATATGGAGAAGGAAAAATGTCAAGCCCAAGACAAATTTATTATTATCTAAAAAATTATTTTGACCAAAAAAATTTAGTCAGAAAAAAAAATTTTAGAGCTTTGGTTACTACTGGACCAACTAGAGAATATTTAGATCCAGTAAGATATATTTCCAATGAGTCAAGCGGCAAACAAGGATATGAAGTTGCTTTGGCATTAAAAAAACTAGGTATAAAAACTAAACTAATAGCAGGTCCATCCAACCTCATTTCTTCTAAAGATTTAAAGATTAAAAAAATAATTTCTGCCAAGGAAATGATGAGTGAAGTTAAAAAATCTCTGCCAGTTGATATAGCTGTCTGTGCTGCTGCTGTCTCTGACTTTAAACCAATCAATAAAAGTAAAAATAAGATTAAAAAAAATACTCCAAATATTGATAATATACGGTTAGAAAAAAACCCTGACATTTTAGATTATTTAAGTAAAAATAATAAAGCTAGGCCTAAAATAGTAGTTGGTTTTTCTGCTGAAACAGAAAATGTTATTCAAAACTCAAAAATAAAAATTAAAGAAAAATACTGTGATTTAATTATTGCAAATGATGTTTCTAAAAAAGACTCAGGATTTAATTCTGAATATAATAAAGTTTCAATAATTGATAAAGAAGGTAAAATTAAATCAATTCCAAAAAATAAAAAAAGTTATATTGCTAATACAATTGCTAAAATTATATTAGATAAACTTTTAATGAATGACAAAAATATTAATTAAGAGACTGTCTAAAAAAGTTCCTTTGCCTAAATACGAAACGAGTGGATCTTCAGGTATGGATTTAGCTGCAAATATAGAAGCTAATATAAATATTGATCCTGGAAAAACAGCAATTGTTCCTACGGGTTTATCAATGTCCATCCCAAAAGGATTTGAAGTACAAATCAGACCAAGATCTGGTTTAGCTGCTAAACAAAAAATAAGTGTTTTAAATACACCAGGCACAATTGATGCTGATTATAGGGGTGAAATCAAAGTAATATTAATCAATCTTGGTCAAGAACCTTTCAAAGTGGAAAAGGGACTTCGTATTGCTCAAATGGTTGTGTGTCCAATAGTACAAGCTCAGCTTAAAGAAGTAGATGATTTAAGCGAAACAGAGCGAGGCAAAGATGGATTTGGGTCGACTGGAACTAAATAATTCTAAAAATGAAAATTAACTTGAGTCAATTTAAAAGATTCGAAAAACAAATAATCTTAAAAAAAATTGGTTTAGCGGGACAAAAGAAAATATTTTCTGCAAATGTTCTGATTATAGGTCTAGGAGGTTTAGGATGTCCATTGCTTACTTATCTGGCAGCTTCTGGTGTTGGTAAAATAGGCATTGTTGATTTTGATAAAGTTGAAATTTCAAATTTAAATAGACAAACTTTATTTAATCCCAATGACATAGGTAAATTTAAAGTTAAACAAGCAAAAAAAACAATCAATAAAATAAATAAGAAAATAAAAATTATTCCATTTAAAAAAAAAATAACATCTAAAAATATCAAGAAAATTTTAAGTAGTTTTGATATTATATGTGATGGTACAGACAACTATAATACCAGATATTTAATTAATGATTATTGTGTAAAAAATAAAAAAATATTAATTTCATCTGCTATAAGTAAATTTGATGGTCAGCTCATGAAATTTAATTTTAAAAAAAAAGGGCCTTGTTATAGATGTTTTATGCCAAGTCCACCTGATTTTGAAAATAATTGTCAAACAGAAGGAATATTTTCTCCGGTGGCAGGTATTATGGGGTCATTGCAAGCAAATGAGGTTTTAAAATCTATTCTAAATACTAAGGATGACTTAACTAATCTTCTGCTTATATTTGATGCTTTAAAAACTGAATTTAGAAAATCTAAAATATCTATTAACCCGAAATGTATTAATAAATGTTAAGAATAATTATTATCATTTTTAGTATTTTATTTTTTGAGAGTTTTAGTTTTTCTAAAGATGAATATTTTTTAACTTTACGCTATGACAAAGTTAATCTTAGACAAGGTCCATCTCGTGAATATCCAGTTAAGATTTTCTATAAAAAAAAATTTTTACCAGTTTTAATTCAAGATCAATCTGATAATTTTAGAAAAATTAGAGATCATGAAAATAATTCTGGTTGGATACATATATCTCAACTATCAAAAAAGAAAGCAGCAATTGTCATTGATGATGAGTTAATTATGTTCAATAATCCTACAATTTATTCAAAGCCTAGAGTTGTTTTAAATAAAGGAAGATTGTGCTTAATTACAAAATGTAAAACTGAATGGTGTAAAGTTAAAGTAGATAAATATAAAGGGTGGGTTAAAAAAGATTCTCTTTGGGGAAGATTGTAATTTAGATTTATTTAATTCTTACCTGTCAGCATTCATTATCTTTGTCCATGCTGCAACAAAATCTCTAACGAATTTTTCTTTGTTATCATCTTGAGCATATACTTCAGAGTATGCTCTTAGAACTGAATTAGATCCAAAAACTAAATCAATTCTAGTAGCTGTAAATTTTGTTTTTTTTGTTTTTCGATCAATTATCTCGTATAAATCTTTACTTTTTGGTTTCCAAATAAATCTCATATCTGTTAAATTTACAAAAAAGTCATTTGTTAATGCTCCAATTTTATTAGTAAAAACACCATGTTTAGTCTCGCCATGATTTGTATCTAGAACTCTCATTCCTCCTACTAAGACTGTCATTTCTTTTGCCGTCAAATTCATTAAGGACGCTCTATCAAGCATTAATTCCTCGGGACTAACGAGATATTCTTGTTTAACCCAGTTTCTAAATGCGTCATGAATTGGTTCTAAAACTTTAAATGAATCTATATCAGTTTGCTTCTGTATCGCATCGCCTCTTCCTGGTTTAAACGGAACTTTAACACTTAGACCAGCTTTTTTTATAGAGTTTTCTAGACCAAAATTACCAGCCAGCACTATTATGTCTGCAATACTTGCGCCCACAGCTTTAGCTATTTTTTCTAATTTGCCAATAACTTTTTTTAATCTAGCTGGTTCATTTCCTTCCCAGTCTTTTTGAGGTGATAGACATATTCTAGCGCCATTAGCGCCACCTCTTTTGTCTGTTCTTCTAAATGTTCTAGCGCTATCCCATGCAGTGCTAATTAATTCAGAATTTTTTAACCCCGTTGCCTTAATTAATTTCTTTGCCTTATCAATTTTAAAATTTTTCTTTCCTGCTGGAATTGGATCTTGCCAAATCAAATCTTCTTTAGGAGCATCAGGACCAATATAATTTTTTCTTGGACCAAAATCTCGATGAGTTAGTTTAAACCATGCTCTAGCAAAAGTTTTTTCTAAATATTTATGATCTTTATGAAAACGTTCTGCGATTTTCCTGTATGATGGATCCATTTTCATAGCCATGTCCGCGTCTGTCATGATTGGATTATGTTTGATTGTTGAATCTTCTAAATCAACTGGTTTATCCTCTTCTTTCATGTTAATTGGTTCCCATTGATTTGCTCCAGCTGGGCTTTTTTTTAATTCCCAATCATAATTTAGCAGAAGATTTAAGTAGCTATTATCCCACTTATTTGGATGAGTAGTCCAAGCGCCTTCTATTCCACTTGTTACTTGATCGCGACCTAAGCCACCTCCACCTTTTTTATTCCAACCAAAACCTTGTTCATGAATGTCAGCCGCTTCTGGTTCTGGCCCTAATTGAGAAGCGTCTCCATTCCCGTGCGCTCTACCCACTGTATGACCTCCAACTGTTAGTGCACAAGTTTCTTCGTCATTCATTGCCATACGTCCAAATGTTTCTCTAACGTCATGCGCTGTTCTTAAAGGATCTGGTTTACCATCTACGCCCTCTGGATTAACATAGATTAAACCCATAACAACAGCTCCTAGAGGATTTTCTAATGATTTTCTGTCGTCTTTGTTGCTGTATCGTTTGTCTTGTAGCCATTCTTTTTCAGAACCCCAATAAACATCTTTCTCTGGATGCCAAATATCTTCTCTTCCAAATGAAAACCCATACATTTTAAGACCCATTGATTCATATGCCATGTTACCAGCTAGAATCATTAAGTCAGCCCAGCTTATTCTATTTCCATATTTTTTTTTAATAGGCCAAAGTAATCTTCTTGCTTTGTCTAAATTTGTATTGTCGGGCCAAGAATTTAATGGTGAAAATCTATGATTTCCATGTCCGCCGCCGCCACGACCGTCTGCAATTCTATAAGTTCCTGCTGAATGCCAAGCCATTCTAACAAATAAGCCTCCATAATGTCCAAGATCTGCAGGCCACCAATCTTGGTTTTCAGTCATCAATTTTAATAAATCTTTTTTTACACCTTTAAAATTTAATTTTTTAACTTCTTTTTTATAATCAAATCCACCATCCATTGGATTGGTTTTAACGTCATGCTGATGTAAAATATCTAAATTAAGATTTTTCGGCCACCATTCAGTAGGTGATTGACTAGTCTTAGTCATGCCTCCATGCATTACAGGGCATTTTCCTGAACCATTTTTTTTGTGCTCAACGCTCATAAATAATTGTGTATTCTAGGTGTATTTTATAATTATTCCAAATTATTTATATAAAATTGTATATAAATCAAGTAGAAATAACCAACTAAATCTATGCAAAAAAATAGCTACAATTATGATGAATTAATTTCTTGCGGCAAAGGAGACTTGTTCGGCGAAGGTAATGCTAAACTTCCTTTACCTCCGATGTTAATGTTTGACAGAATTACTCAGATTAAAAAAGATATAGGTGAGTTTAAGAAAGGTTTTATTAAAGCAGAGTTAGATATAAAAGATAATTTATGGTTTTTTGATTGTCATTTTAAAAATGATCCTGTTATGCCAGGTTGTCTAGGCTTAGATGCAATGTGGCAATTAGTTGGTTTTTATTTAGGATGGATAGGTGAGCCAGGAAAAGGAAGAGCTTTAGGTGTTAATGCTGTAAAATTTACTGGAGAGGTCCTAAAAAAAGCCAAAATAGCAACTTATGAAATAAATATGAAAAGAATTTTAAAAAAAGAAGATGCTGTAGTTGGTCTTGCTAATGGTATACTGAGTGTAGATGAAAAGATAATTTACACAGCTGAAAATTTAAAAGTTGGATTGTTTAAATCATGAAAAGAGTAGTAGTAACAGGTATTGGAATAGTATCTTGTCTTGGAAATAATCAAGAAGAAGTTTATCAATCTCTTCTTAACTCAAAATCAGGAATATCTTTTTGTGAGGAATACAAAGAACATAATTTGAAGAGCCATATACATGGTAAGCCTAATATCAAGATTCAAGATCATATTGATAGAAAAATAATAAGATTTATGGGATCTGGGTCAGCCTATAATTATATTGCTATGAAGGAAGCAATTAAGGACTCAGGATTAGAAGAAAAAGATGTAAGTAATATTTCAACCGGAATTGTTATGGGTTCGGGTGGTCCTTCAATAGAAAATGTTATTTTAGCTGCAGATAAAACTAGAGCAAAAACTCCAAAATTAATGGGGCCATTTGTTGTTCCAAGAACTATGGGGAGCACGGCTTCAGCAACATTAGCTGTACCATTTAAAATAAAAGGGGTTAATTACACTATGAGTTCTGCTTGCGCTACAAGTGGTCATTGTATTGGAAATTCTGTTGAATTAATTCAGTCAGGTAAGCAAAAAATTATGTTTGCAGGTGGGAGTGAAGAATTGCATTGGGCCCTGACTGCAATGTTTGATGCTATGACAGCTTTATCTTCAAAATATAATGATACTCCTGAAAAAGCTTCAAGAGCATATGATAAAGCAAGAGATGGATTTGTTATTGCTGGAGGTGGTGGAGTTTTAGTTCTTGAAGAATATGAATATGCAAAAGCAAGAGGTGCAAAAATTTATGCAGAAATAACAGGATATGGAGCAACATCAGATGGATATGATATGGTAGCACCTTCTGGAGAAGGAGCGGTTAGATGTATGCAGATGGCATTAAAAACATCAAAAAATAAAATAGATTATATCAACACTCACGGTACATCTACTCCTGTTGGAGATATTACTGAATTAAAAGGTATAGGCGAAACATTTAAAGAAAAAATTCCAAAAATAAGTTCCACTAAATCTCTATCAGGACATCCTCTAGGGGCTGCATCGGTGCATGAGGCTATCTATAGTTTGATAATGATGAAAAATAATTTTATAACTGGATCTGCTAATATTAATGAAATGGACGAAGAAGCAAAAAAATTTCCAATAGTACTTAAAACTGAAAAAAAAGTTAATTTAAATGCAATTATGTCTAATAGTTTTGGATTTGGTGGCACGAATGCAACATTAATTTTTGAAAAGGTGTAGATGAGTTTAGTTAAAGGTAAAAAAGGATTGATTATGGGTGTTGCCAACGAGCGATCAATTGCTTGGGGTATATCTCAAAAACTTGCTGGAGCCGGAGCAGAACTAGCATTTACATATCTTGGAGATGCATTAAAGAAAAGAGTAGTACCATTAGCTAAATCTTTGAATTCAGAATTTATACTAAGCTGCAATGTAGAAAATAAAGAAGAAGTTGTTAAAATTTTTCAAGATATAAAAACAAAATGGGGACAAATCGATTTTGTTGTTCATGCTGTAGCTTTTTCAGATAAATCAGAATTATCAGGTGAATATTTGAATACAACAAGAGAAAATTTTTTAAAAAGCATGTTGGTATCATGTTTTTCTTTTACTGAGGTCGCTAAAGAAGCTTCAAAGATAATGAAAAAAGGTGGAAGCATGTTAACTTTAACTTATGAATCTACTAAAGCAATTCCAAATTATAACGTGATGGGTGTTTGTAAGTCTGCTCTTGAAGCAAGTGTAAAATACTTAGCGAGAGATCTTGGTTCCAAAGGTATTAGAGTAAATGCTATTAGTGCTGGTCCCATCAAAACTCTCGCAGCATCTGCCATTGGAGATGCAAAATTTCTATACAAATGGAATGAAGATCATTCTTTTCTAAAAAGAAATGTAGACATTAATGATGTAGGAAATTCTGCTTTATATCTACTAAGCGACCTTGCTGCTGGTGTTACAGGAGAAATTCATTATGTTGATGCTGGTTATAATAAAGTAGGAATGCCTGATCCTAAGAATATTTCTTAATTTAAAGAAAATTATCTAAAAATAAATAAGTGAATAAAATTAAAAGAAAATTAAAAATTTTTAAAAATAGAACCATTAAAAAAAGAATAAATAATTTTTTTGATTGGATAAAAGGAGCGGAAATAGTCGAGCTTCAAACATGTAATGTCGATGAAGATCCTATAAGACCAGAGCTTGATATTAAATTTAGAACTGAATATGGGCGTAAAATTTATGGTGTTAAATATAAAAAAGAAATTTGTGCAGTTATGTGCTTTGGATTTACAAATGATATTCCAAAAACAATTGAAGAACTAGACTTAATGACTAAAGATGCACATTTACAAAGCACTTTAAGAGATCAAAATGTAGGGAAAATAGCGATTGCCTATACGGTTTGGTCCAAAAAAAAAGGTGGAGGAAAACTAATTGTTAAAGAAGTATTTAAAAAAATCAAAAAATCAAATCATTTAAATAGATTGATCACTTTATCTCCATTAACTGAAATGGCTAGAAATTTTCATTTACACAATGGTGCTGTTGAACTTCAAGTAAATGAAAAAACTCAAAACTTTGAATATAAAATTTAAGATTCTAAGCTACGGCTTGCTTGATAGATAGCTTTACTTTACCTCTGTCAAAACCCACAACTTTTACTGAAACTTCATCGCCTTCTTTCACGACATCACCTACTTTTGCCACTCTTTTGGCTGCAAGCTCTGAGATATGAACTAAGCCATCTTGTTTTCCTAAAAAGTTTACAAAAGCTCCGAATTCCATAATCTTAACCACTTTACCTTTATAAATTTTACCCATTTCAGGTTTGGCTATGAGGCTTTTAATAAATTCTATTGCTTTATTTCTTGATTCTTCATCTGGAGCCGCAACAGTAACTTCGCCTGTATCTTTTACGTCTACTTTTGCACCTGAAGTCTCAACTATCTCTCTAATAGTTGCTCCACCTTTACCTATAACTGTAGCAATATCTTTTTTATCAACTTTTATTGTCTCCATTTTAGGTGTGTGTTTCGAAAATTCTTTTCTTGATGATTTTATAGCTTTATTCATTTCTCCTAAAATATGTTCTCTTCCAGCTTTAGCTTGGTCCAGAGCTTTTTCCATGATTTCAAATGTGATACCTGTAATCTTAATATCCATTTGAAGAGAAGTGATGCCATCTTTAGTTCCAGCTACTTTAAAATCCATATCGCCTAAATGGTCTTCATCTCCTAAAATATCTGATAACACAGAAAATTGATCACCTTCTTTAATTAAACCCATGGCTATACCGGCTACCGGTTCTTTTATGGGCACACCTGCGTCCATTAAAGATAAAGAAGTTCCACAAACTGTTGCCATTGAAGATGATCCGTTTGATTCAGTAATTTCAGAAACAACTCTTAAAGTATAAGGAAAATTCTCTTTTTTTGGCAAAGATGAATTGATAGCTCTCCAAGCTAATTTACCGTGCCCGATCTCTCTTCTGCCTGTACCAATTCTTCCACACTCACCTACTGAAAATGGAGGAAAATTATAATGAAGCATAAAATTTGATCTGTGCATGCCATCAAGGCTTTCTAGTCTTTGCTCGTCATCTGACATACCTAGTGTAGTAACCACTAAAGCTTGGGTTTCACCTCTTGTGAATAAAGCTGATCCATGTGTTCTAGGCAATACGCCTACTTCACATTTAATCTGCCTCACATCTGCGAGACCTCTTCCGTCAATTCTTTTTTTATCCTTTAAAATTGCTGTTCTAACTATATCTTTCTCAAGTGACTTCAATTGTACCATTGCTTGATTTTCTGTCACGCTTTCATCTTCTGCAAACATTTCTTTACATTTAGTGTCTATTTCTGAAATAGCAGTTGATCTTTTCTTTTTATCAATTTCTTTAAATGCTTTTCTTAAATCTTTTTCAAAAGTGCTAACAATTTTCTTTTTAACATCCGAATGATCTATCTCTTCGACTTCCCATTTAGGTTTTCCTGCTTTTTTAGCTAAAGTTTCAATTGCCTTAATTACTGGTATAAAATTTTCATGTCCAAATTTTACTGCATCTAACATTACTTTCTCTGTTAATCCTGACGTTTCTGATTCTACCATTAAAACTGCATCTTTTGTTCCAGCCACAACTAAATCCAGTTCGGAGTCTTGTAATTCTGCTGGTGATGGATTTAATAAATATTTTCCATCTTTATAACCAACTCTGCTCGCGGCAATTGGGCCTTGAAAAGGAAGTCCCGATATAGCTAAAGCAGCTGATGAAGCAATGATAGACAAAATATCTGGCTGATTTTCTCCATCATAAGATAAAACTGTAGGCAATAACTGCACTTCATTCATAAAGCTTGATGGAAATAATGGTCTAATTGGTCTATCGATCAACCTAGATATTAATGTTTCTGCTTCGGTCGGTCTTGCCTCTCTTTTAAAATACCCTCCAGGTATTTTTCCTGCCGCATAATATTTCTCTTGGTAATTTACAGATAATGGAAAATAGTCCTGTCCATCCTTTAGATTTTTAGCGCCTACAACAGTTGCTATTACCATTGTTTCGCCGCATGTCGCAATGATTGCTCCATCTGCTTGCCTGGCAATTTTTCCTGTTTCTAAATTTATTTTTTTTCCATTTATTTCGATTTCTTCTTTATGAATCTTGAACATTATTTCCTTAAATTTAATTGTTTTATTATTTTTTGATATGAATCTGAATTTTTCTTTTTAAGATAAACTAAAAGTTTTTTTCTTTTATTAACAGATTTTGTTAGTCCCAATGTTGAATGTTTGTCTTTCTTGAACTTTTTAAAATGCTCTGAAAGTTTAGATATTTTATCAGTTAATAATCCAATTTGTATCTCGGTAGATCCTACGTCCTTGCTATGGATCGCTAGTGATTTAATTGTATCTTTTTTTTTCTGTATCATTTATCTTTATTTTTCTTATAATCTTTTCAATCTTTTCAGCATATTCAAATGAGTTATCTTCAACAAATGTAAGTTTAGGAAGAAACTTAATATCTAGCCTTTTAGACAGCGCTTTTCTAACAAGATGAGAGTATTCCGTCAAGGCTCTAACTGTTTCTTTCATATCTACCCCGCCTAGAGGTATTACATAAACTCTAGCTGTTTTTAAGTCAGGAGTCATTCTAACCTCTGTTACAGTAATTAGTTTCGAATTAATCGATGGAATTTTAGCTTCATTCCTAATAAATAACTCGCCTAAGTTTTGTTTAACCAGCTCCCCGACTCTTAATTGTCTTTGGCTAAAAGTTTTTTGTGATGTTTGATTGCCCATTATATTGACCTTTGAATTTCTTCTGCTTGATATGACTCGATTACATCTTTTTCTTTGAAATCAATAAAATCTTTAATACTAATCCCACACTCAAGTCCTGTACCAACTTCCTTAACTTGATTTTTTTCTCTATAAATACTTTGAATTTCACCGCTATATACAACAACACCATCTCTTATAATTCTTGCTTTAGATTTGCTTTTAATTTCTCCATTAATAACTTTTGATCCTGCAATTTTACCTGCATTAGATACTTTAAATATTTTTTGAATCTCTGCAGAACCTAAGACTGTTTCTTTTATATCTGGCTCTAATAAACCTGATAAAGAATTCTCAACATGCTCTAGTGCTTCATAAATTATATTAAAATATTTAATATCAATTTTCTGCTCTTCTGCTAATTTTTTAGCTTCTCTATTAGGTTTAACATTAAAACCGATCAATATCGCATCTGATGCCTTCGCTAATGAAACGTCGGTTTCATTTATCATTCCAATGTCAGATAAAATGATTTTAGCTTCAACTTCTTGATGTTTTATTTTATTAATTGCCATTTTTAATGCTTCGCTTGATCCTTGAACATCTGATTTAATAATAATATTTAGTTCATCTTTTTCTTTGGCGGAATCAAAAAGTGTCGCTTTATCTTTAGCCAGAACTTTATTTTGAACAAAATTATTCTTTTTATATTCTGCCATTTCCTTAGCTTCATTTTCATCTTTCGTTACCAAAAATTCTGCTCCTGCAAAAGCCGAACTATTCATTCCCAGTATTTCAACTGGCATGGAAGGCAATGCCTCATCAATATTTTTACCTTCATAATTTATCATCGCTCTAATCTTGCCCCATGTATCTCCGCAAATAAAATAATCTCCTCTTTTTAATTTTCCATTACTAATTAAAACTGTAGATACCGGTCCTTTTCCTTTATCTATTTTAGACTCGATAACAATACCTTTAGCTTGTCCAGAGAATGAAGCTTTTAAATCCAAAATCTCTGACTGTAATAAAATGCTTTCTTTAAGTTTATCTAAATTAATTTTTTTTAACGCTGATACTTCTACAAATAAAGTATCTCCGCTTAGATCTTCAGCAATTAACTCGTATTGCATCATTTCATTTTTAATTTTACTTATATTTTTTTCAGGTAAATCACATTTATTAATTGCAACTATTATAGGAACTTTTGCTGCTTTAGCATGTTTAATAGCTTCAACTGTTTGTGGTTTAATCCCATCATCAGCTGCGACTACTAGAACTACAATATCAGTAATTTTTGATCCGCGCGCGCGCATCTCGGTAAAAGCTGCATGACCAGGTGTGTCAATAAAAGTAATAACTTTATTATCTTCTGTTGTAACTTGATAAGCTCCAATATGTTGAGTGATGCCGCCATGTTCTCCTGAAACCACATTTGTATCTCTTAAAGAATCTAATAAAGAAGTTTTTCCATGATCAACATGTCCCATAATTGTAACTACCGGTGGTCTATTTTGTATGTCTCCTTCTAATTTTTCTTTAACTTTATTGGTCTCTAATGTTGGCTGATCTTCTAATATTGGTTTATGTCCAAATTCTTTAACGATATATTCCGCGGTATCTTTATCAATATTGTGATTAATAGTTGCTATTACCTTCATATTAAATAAGAACTTAATGATATCACTAGATTTTTCTGCCATTCGATTTGAAAGTTCTTGTATGGTAATTTGTTCAGGTATTTTTACATCTCTGATTACTTTTTTGAATTCTTTCTTTTCTTCACCCTCTGGTTTGTTTTTCTTCTCTTTTAATCTAGCCCTCTTAACAGAAGCTAAACTTCTTTGTTTAATCTCAATTTCTTCAACATTTAAAGCTCTAGAAACAGTTAATTTAAAATCTCTTTTATCTACAGGGCTTTTTAGCTTAAGTTTACTTTTCCCAGTTGGCTTATTCTCTTTTTTAATAAAATCTTTTGTGGCCTGTTGTTCAACAAATTTCCTAGCAAAATTCTTCTTTTTAAAATTAAGATCAGTTTTTTGCTTTAAAGGTTGATTGGTCTTGAAAGAATCTTTTTTTCCTTTAAAAGGTTTTCTCTTCTGAACTGAAAAAGATTTTTTTCCATCTCTGCTAATAGAGCTTGTGTCAATTTTTTTTTTTAAATTTGATGAAATTGTAAGTGTCTTTTTTTTATCTTTTTCCATAACATTACTTGTACACAATCTCTCTAGCCGACATAATTAATTCATCAGCTTCTTTTCTGGATAAAGAAAACTCCTCCAAATATCCATCAATCCTAATTTTCTTTCCTTTTATTTCATCAAATCCACCAATTAATTCATCGGAAGATAAATCGGCAAAATCGCTTAATTTTTTAATATTTTTTTGTCCTAAAATCACAAGCATTCCTTGAGTCATACCTTTTAAATTAATCAATGACTCTTCAACACCAAGTTTTTTTAGTTTTTGAGCAACAGCTTCTTTTTCTTTGATCATCGTTTCTTTTGATCTATTAATTAGTTCTTTGGCTGTATCTTCGTCAATAGCATCTATTCTTGAAATATTTTCTGGTGTTGATTGAGCAATATCTTCAACGCTTGGAAAGCCTTCTGATACTAGAAGTTGTCCTAATGTCTCATCAACTTCTAAATTCTTAATTAATGTCTCTGTTCTATCCTTAAACTCAGCTTGTCTTCTTTCTGAATCTTCTTTGTCAGTCAATATATCAATTTCATAATTAGTTAATTTTGAGGCCAATCTTACATTCTGCCCTCTACGACCAATTGCCTTACTTAAATTCTCTTCTGTTAATATAATATCAATTCTTTTGTTATCTTGATCTATCAAAACTCTTTGAATTTCTGCTGGTGAAAGAGACTCTGAAATTAAAGTAGGTAAATCTTCTGTCCATTTAATTATGTCTATTTTTTCTCCATGTAGTTCATTAACTATTGTTTGAACTCTACTACCTCTCATCCCTACACATGCTCCCACTGGATCAATAGATGAATCTTGTGAATAAACACAAATTTTAGCTCTACTACCAGGATCTCGCGCAACAGATTTAATTTCTATTGTTCCTTCATAAATTTCTGGAACTTCTTGAAAAAATAATCTTGCGAGAAATTGTGGATGTGCTCTCGATAAAAATATTTGGTGACCTTTAATTTCTTTCTTAACTTCGTAACAATATGCTTTTACTCTGTCGCCAGTTTTTAAAATCTCTCTTGGAATAAGTTCGTCTTTTTTGATAACACCTTCTGCTTTTCCTAAATCAACAATAACATTTCCATATTCAAGTCGCTTAATAATTCCACTTAAGATTTGTCCTTGTTTATCAATAAAGTCCTCGTACTGTCTGTTTTTTTCAGCCTCCCTTACTCTAGTGCTGATTACTTGTTTTGCACTTTGAGCGGCAATTCTTCCAAAATCAACTTGGGGTAATTCTTCAAAAATTTTATCTCCAATTTTTAATTCATCATTATTTTTAGATTTTATTTTTTTTGCATCATCTAGAGTAATTTCTCTTGCTGGATCTTCAATATTTTCCACTATATCCAAAACTTTGTGAATTGTAATATCACCGCTTTCCCTATCTATTACTACTTCAATATTATTATCGTTACCAAATTTAGTTAAGGCAGCTTTTTGAATGGCGCTCTCCATAGAACCAATGACAAGTTCTTTATCAATCGATTTTTCATTAGCAACCGCATCTACGATTCTTAATAATTCTTGTTTATCTAATCCTCTGTTTAACATTTTTTAATACTCCTAAAAAAAAATGGGCTAAAGCCCATTTTGATATTCTCCAGTTATACAGTTTTTTTAATTGAAAATTATGGTTTTTTCAAGATTACAATTTAAATAAATCTGCTTTATCTGTTTTTTCCCAACTAAATTCACCTTTATTTGATGGTTTTCTTCCAAAATGTCCGTATGCCGATGTAATTTCATATATAGGGTTGTTTAATTTTAACATCTCTCTAATTCCTCTTGGTGATAAATTAAAATTTTGGTCAATAATTTTTTTTACACTTTCTACTTTATTTTCATCTCCTTCTGCAAGTTTTAAAAAAATAGATAATGGTTTTGAAACTCCAATAGCATAAGCAAGTTGTATCAAACATTTTTCAGAAACACCTGCCGATACAATATTTTTAGCTAAGTATCTTGCGGCATAAGCTGCTGATCTATCTACTTTTGTGGGATCTTTCCCAGAAAAAGCTCCTCCTCCATGTGGAGCTGCTCCACCATAAGTGTCCACAATTATTTTTCTTCCAGTTAAACCAGTATCTCCATCGGGCCCTCCTATTATAAATTGACCTGTTGGATTAATATAAATCTCTTTAGAATCTAAATCTTTAAGATATTTTTCTGGTATAGATTTTTTAATGTATGGCAAAACTAAATTTTTAACTTGCTCTTGATTTAAATCTTTTGAATGTTGTGTTGATATTACTACTGATGTAACTTTTGTTGGTTTGTTATCCTGGTATAGCATCGTAACTTGGCTTTTAGAATCTGGTTCTATTCCTTTCAAAGATCCTTTTTTTCTATCTTCAGCCATTAACCTTAAAATTTTATGAGAAAAATGAATTGGAGCTGGCATTAAATCATCTGTTTCCTTGCATGCATAACCAAACATAATACCTTGATCACCTGCGCCCTCATCTTTATTGTCTTTAGAATCAACGCCCATTGCTATATCTGCAGATTGTTCATGCAAAAATGTTTCGATATTGGCTGTCTTCCAACTAAATCCTTTTTGATCGTAACCAATATCCTTAACGCAGTCTCTAACTTTTTTTATAATTTCTTCCTTTTCTATTTTTGGACCTCTAATCTCTCCAGCTAATACTACTTTATTAGTTGTAGTAAGAGTTTCACAAGCCACACGAGAGAATGGGTCGCGAGATAAATAAGAATCAACAACCATATCTGAGATTCTATCACAGACTTTATCCGGGTGACCTTCAGATACAGACTCACTAGTAAATAAATATTTATTATTTTGCATCAGTTTTTATTTTTAAAAATTAAAAAGATAGATAGATATGTAAATAAAAGAACAAAAAATATCAAATCATTTTTATTTTTAAAATTATTGTTAATTAATGGTACATCTAATTCTATATTGCCAGTTTCATTTGGTTCTAATCTTTTTATTGTTTTACCATTATTGTTAATAAAAGCGCTAATACCTTTATTTGCTGATCTTGCCAAATAAGTATTATTTTCTATAGATCTAAAAATCGCTTTAGTAAAATGTTGGTGAGGTCCTATGGAATTGCCAAACCATGCATCCTCGGAAATATTCACAATCATATTAGTTTTTTTATCAGAAAATTGTGTGAGCTTTGGAAAAATTATTTCATAACATATTAAAGGAAGAATATTTAAGTCATTTAATATGAAATTTTTTTGTTTTTTTCCTTTTGAAAAAGAACCATACCCCTGAGTGATTTTTTTTAATCCAAATTTTTCAGATAAATCATTAAAAGGAATAAACTCTCCAAAAGGAACAAGTTTTTTCTTATCGTATTTATAAAGCACCTCAAGATTATTATTGGAAGCTATAAGGCTATTATAAAATTCATTTGAAGAGTTATTTTGGGTATTTATTCCAAAAATTAACAGGTGTTTTTTAGAAAAACTTTTATTAAAAATATTTGAAAATTTTTTCAAATCTTCAAAATAAATTCCGGCAAATATTCCTTCCGGCCATATAAAAATAGTTTCTTTATTCGGGTTAGGATCGCTATACCTTACAATTTTTTTAATTGTTTCCTTAACTTCCTTATCACTATGAATATATCTCATATCAAAATTAGGAGATATTATCTTTACATATACGGTTTTTTTGATACCTCTTGCCATCTCTTGATCATAATTAATCTTGTAAGATCCAAAAATATAAAATGAAAAAAATATTAATAAAAAAATTGAAAAAATAAAGTATTTGTACTTATTGTTAAAAAATAATATTACAGGAGAACAAAAAAAAGCTATTGAGATTGAATTAAAAGCGTAAAGTCCAATAGGATTTAAAACCTGAATTATTTCAACTAACCATGACCATGAGTAAGACCATAAGTTCCACGGAAAACCAGATAAGATATTTCCTCTTAAATAATCTATAAAAGAAAAAATTAAACAAAATAAAAAAAAAGAAGAATAATTGTTTTTTATAAAAGGTCCTGAAAATAAAGATGCAAAACCAAAAAAAAGTCCTAGAGATAAAGGAATCAGTATTATCGAAAAAGGTATTAATATTTTTAAATTTTCATCAAATGTAAGTGAATAAGAGATCCAATATGTTCCTGAAAGAAAAAAACCTATACCAAAAAAATATCCAGCAAAAAAAAGATTTTTTAAATAAGGTTTTTTTCTATATTTGTTTTTTGAGCGCTTATTAATGTTGCTTAATATTAAAAAAAAAATCGGAATTATTAAAAAGTTAATTAGTGTAATATTAAAAGGCTGAAAAGATAAAACAGATAATAGTCCAAGAAAAAAAGGTATTATAAAAACTAATATTGTTCTGCTGTTAAGAATCTGATTGAGCATTTTATTTAATTAAATAAGAAAATTTGTTTTCTAGCTTTTGCATTTGCAAATATTTTGTATTTGATTTGTGATCGTACCCTAATAAATGTAATAAACCATGTATCCAAAGTTTATTTAATTCTTCCTTGAATTTAATTTTATTATTCTTGTTTTTGATCTTATTTAGATTAACAATTATATCTCCTAGATAAATTTCTTTTTCTTTCTTAATTTTTCTATCTAACCGATTTTTTTCATGAAAAGGAAAAGATAATACATCTGTAGATTTATTTTTCTTCCTAAATTTTTTATTTAATTTTTTTATTTCCTTTGTTTCTGATAAAAGTAAAGAACATATCAAAGTATTATTTTTATATAGTTTATTTTTTTTATTGAGTAACTGTATTTTCTTATCAATAAAACTATGTGGATTTTTTAAATATTTTTTCCAAATAATGTTATTTAGAATTACATTAACTTTTATCATCAGTGCTTTTTTTTTGATAAGCCCGAATAATCTTTGAGACCAACGGATGTCTTACAACGTCAGTATGATCAAATTCTATAATCTTAATCTCCTTCAAATCTTTTAGAATGTTCTTTGATTTTATAAGACCAGATTGTGATTTATTAATTAAATCTATTTGAGATGGATCGCCATTAACAACCAATTTAGAATTTTCACCAATTCTAGTTAAGAACATTTTAATTTGAGTTTCTGTTGCATTTTGTGCCTCGTCTAATATTGCAAAACAATTCTTTAAAGTTCTCCCTCTCATAAATGCAAGAGGAGCGATTTCAATTTCTCCAGTTGCAATTTTTTTGTCTATTTTATCCGAGCCAAATAATTCATACAAAGCATCGTAAAGCGGTCTAAGGTATGGATCAACTTTCTCTTTCATATCTCCTGGTAAAAAACCTAATTTTTCTCCAGCTTCAACAGCAGGTCTTGACAAAATTACTCTCTCTACTTTTTTCTCCATTAATAAAGCAACTGCAACAGAGACTGCTAAAAAACTCTTTCCTGTTCCAGCTGGCCCAAGTGACATTACAATATCATTTTCTTTGAGTGCTTTTATATAATCAGACTGTTTTTTAGATCTTGCTATAACTGATCTTCGAGGTGTTTTGATTAATTGTTTAAATGACTGTACGTTTGATTCTTCGAGTTTCATATTTTTTTTAACTGATAGCATTATATCGCCTTTTTCAATGAGATTAGTCAAAAGATATTTATCAATTAAAAATTTAATTGCCTCAGAAAAATCTTTCAAATTTTCTTCTTTTCCTTTGCAAGTAATTGAATTTCCTCTAAAAAATATATTTGTATTAGTTAATTTCTCCAATTCTTTTAAATTTTGATTAAATTCACCAACAATTGACATCAACATTTCATTATTAGTTATTTGAATGTTAACTGTTTCTGAGTCTATTTTTTTAATAATCAAACTTTGTTCTAATTTACTTATCTCTGACATAAATTTTATGCAGCATACTCCTTGTGTTCTGTATCTAAAATAACTTCACCGAATAAAGTATTTTGATTGCACTGATTAATTTTTACATTTTTAATTTTTCCATTTAAATCTTCACTACTATTTACAATAACTGAATTAAAATATTCATCTCTACCAAAAAATTTACTCTCATTTTTGACTTTATTCTCGAATAATACTCTAGCTGTTAAATTAATAAGTTTTTTCCTATAATTTTTCTTTATTTCATTAGCAGTGTTTTGAAAAAAAAATAATCTCTCTTTGGCGATTTTGGAATCTATTTCTCTCAAATTTGCTGCTGGCGTTCCAGGTCTTGCACTAAAGATGAATGAATATGAATTAATAAATCCTACTTTTTTCACTAATGATATTGTTTTTTTAAAATCATCTTCAGTTTCGCCCGGATAAGCAATTATAAAATCGCTAGAAAATTTTATAGATGATTTTTTTTCTTTAAGTCTTTCGATGATTTCTAGATACTTCTTTATAGTATGATCTCTATTCATACTTTTTAAAATTTTTGTTGATCCGCTCTGAACAGGTAAATGCAAAAGCGGCATCAATTTTTTACATTTACCATGTGCTTCGATTAAATCAGATGTAAAATCTTTTGGATGAGAGGTGGTATATCTTATTCTTTCTAAATTTTTAATTTCGCTAAGTAAATACAATAGATCTGAAAGTCTTTTATTTTTGAAATTATAAGCATTTACATTTTGTCCTAATAAAATAATTTCTCGCGACCCATTATTAACAAGTTGTTTCGCTTCAGATATAATTTCTGAAAACGATCTAGAATATTCTGGCCCTCTAGTATAGGGAACAACGCAAAATTTACAAAATTTATCACATCCTTCTTGAATGGTTAAAAAAGATGAAATTTTACTATTAGAATTTTTAACTAAATTAAGTTGATCAAATTTTTCTATAACTTCAAATTCAGTTGAATTAATCTTTTTATCTTTATTTCTTATATTCAAAATTATCTTATTGATCTCATGGTATGATTGCGGACCAACTACTGCATCTATGTATTTTTCTTTTTCTAATAATATTTCGCCTTCTGCTTGAGCTACGCAACCAGCAATTAATACGATTGGTTTTTTCTTATATCTAAATTCTTTCTTAACTCTACCTATATCGTGATAAACTTTATCTGTAGCTTTCTCTCTTATGTGACAAGTATTAAGAACATAGCAATCTGCTTCTTTAATATTTTTAGTTGAAGTATAATTGATCTTTTTTGTTAAATCTAAAATACGATTACTGTCGTATTCGTTCATTTGACAACCCAATGTTTTGATAAATATTTTTTTTGACAATTTATTTTTTAATTTTTGAACCGTAAAGTTCTAATTTGTGATCAACAAGCTTATAGCCTAATTTTTTTGCAACTTGATCTTGTAGTTTTTCTATATCTTTATCTACAAATTCTATTATCTCGCCACTATTAATATCTATTAAATGATCATGATGTTCATCGGGCGATTGTTCGTATCGTGCTTTTCCACCTTTAAAATCATGTTTCTCAACAATGCCTGACTCTTCAAATAATTTCACAGTTCTATAAACTGTTGCGATGCTAATTTTATCATCAATCTCAGTAACTCTTTTGTGCAATTCATCAACATCAGGATGATCTTTTGCACCATACTTTTGCTTAGAGTTTGACATGACCTGAGCTATAATTTTTCTTTGATCAGTAAGCCTAACTCCTTTTAATTTACATTTCTCTTCAATGGCGTTCATAATTTATTAATTTAACTTAAATATAATGGTTTTATCAATTTGTTTTCTATTAAATTTTTATTTATTAAAACTTCAATATTTTCAAGGTTAAATTGAGGTAAATCTTCATCCTTAAACCCAAATAGCTTTACATTATTTGATATTTTAATTCCTTTTGCTGCTGCCAAAGCTACTCGTATAGTTGAAAAGCTACCAGGGCCATTATTTACAAGAACTGTAAAATCTTTATCAATATTTGCTTTGTGCTTATTGGTTAAATTTAATATGGTTGAGACTAATATTTCATTATTTTTAATTTTTGTTTGAAAAGTATGAATAAAAAAATTATTGTTTATTTTTAAACCAATTTTGTCATTTTTGCCTGTGCAATTTATTATTAAAAAATCTTTTATCATATTTATATTTATAATTTTTTTATTTCCTCAAAACAAATCATATTCCACTTTATTTGCAAAAGCTTTTGATGATTACGGCCTAATAACAATAATGTATCACAGATTTAATGAAAGCAAATATCCATCAACAAATATACAGTTAGAGATATTTAAAGAACAACTGAAAATAATTGAAAATGAAAATATCCAATTTATTGATCCAAAAAATTTTAAAGAAAATCTTTCCCAAAATAAAAAGGAAAGGAAAATTTTATTAACAATAGACGATGGTCTATTATCATTTTATCAAAATGCTTGGCCAATTTTGAAAAAAAAGAAAATACCTTTTATTTTATTTGTAAATACCAGAGAAGTTGGCTCTTTTAATTATATGAATTGGGATCAGATTCTTGAATTACATAACACTGATCATGTGGAAATTGGGAATCATAGCCACTCACATGAGTACCTTGTGGATGAAAGTCCAGAAGTAATTAAAAATGATATTTTAAAATCAATTAAAATTTTTAATGAAAAACTTGGAAGAAATTCAAGTTTCTTTTCTTATCCATTTGGTGAATATAGCTTCGAATTTAAAAAAATAATTAAAGAACTCGGTTTTAATTATGCATTTGGTCAACATTCAGGTGTAATTGATGAAACAAAAGATTTATGGGAATTGCCAAGATTTCCAATAAATGAAAAATATGGAGAATTGATTAGATTTAAAACTTTAATGAAAACACTGCCATTTAAATATAAAAAAATTATCCCAGAAGATAAATATTTATTGCAGTCTAAAAATCCACCAAATGTTAAAATTTTTTTTAAAGAAAATATAAATAATCTAGAACAAATTACATGTTTTTCAAATGAAGGTAACAAATGGAGAAATTCTAAAATCTCTTTTCTTGAAAAAAATACTTTAGAAATAAAAATTAGCGAAAAATTTATTGGAGAACGAGGACGAATCAACTGTTCCTTGAGGGAAGATGACGGTTTTTGGCGCTGGCTTGGAATTCAATTTGTAATTGCTGAAAAATAATCTTTATAAATTTAATTCTTGTCTTTGAACTGAATTTTCTAACTTTACTGGTTCAAAATCCATTAATCTATTTTGAACAATAATTTGCGCCAAAATTTTAGTATATTCACTTCCAGTCTCAGCATAATTACTCAGTGTTTTCGCTAGCTCTAAACCATGAATTTTTTTATTTTTATTCCTTAAATTTTTTCTTTTTTCTCTAAATTTTATGTAACTTTTATGAGTATTTAAATTATTTTTATAAGCCTTAACAGAAGCTCTCAAAATTGGGAATCTTAAAATTTTATGGTTTTTAGATTTATCTTTTAATAATGGTTCAATTCCTTTTCCATTCCAAGTCCACTGACCAAATATAGCATTGCCCTCTAAAGCAAAACGAGATGTTCCCCAACCACTTTCTTTAGCCGCTTGTGCCAGAGCAATAGATACAGGAATTATATCCATTCTAATTTTTAATTCTTCAATGTCACTTTTTTTTACTTTATATTCTAAAAACTTTTGTCGTAACCATTGTTTCTCTTGGTCTGTTGTAATTTTCTTAGAAACAATATTTTTTAATTTAAATCTGTCATCCAATATCTTTTCATTCTCAGCAACAATCAATGGAAGAACAATTTTAATAAAAGTTTCTTTCTTTAATTGAACGTTTTGAATTTCATCTAAATCTTTAGGAAATTGAGTAAAATAAATTGGTTTTACTGTTTTCTCAAACCTTACTGTATTTAAATCATACTCTACGTCTTCAAACAAACTTAAAACTGTTTCTGTTCTTAGATTTAAATCAGGTAAAATTAATTCATTAACTCTTTCCTTTTTTTTAATTTCTTTTTTAACTTTAAGTTTAGGTTTAGCTTTAGGTTCAGTTGTAGATTTTTTAATTTCTTTTTCAATTTTTACTTCTGGTTTTTTTATTTTTTCTTCTTTCTCAACTATTTGTTTTTCGCTAGATTTTTCTAAATCATTAAATGTAGTAACACCAGAAACTATAATAGTAATAGCACCAATAATTACAAAAAAACCTACTATAACCTTGCCGGCCTTACCTTTGTTTACCTGCTGACTGTAAATTCCATGAAATAAATCGGTTAAAGCATTTCCAAAAAAATTATAAACTGTAGATCCAAGTTTTGGAAAAATATTTAGAAAACCAAGCCCGACCCTACCGGTTGATTTCCATAAATTATAAAGAAAACTAGTAACTGCTCTTGAGCTGTCTTCTTTAAAATAAACTATTTTTCTTGAAACTCTATTAGCTGTTCTTGAACTATCTTCTTTAAAACCATCTATTCGTTTTGAAACTCTAGATAATGGTTTAGAAAAATTTTCTTTAAAAAAATTGGTCTTGAAATCTTTTGGAATGATAATCTTATTTTTTCTTAAAATTAATTCTAATTGACCTGAAGTTAGATTTTTTCTTCTTTTTATATACTCTTGAACTTCTCTCACATTATAAATTTTAGCAAGTTCTAATAGTTGATCTCTGTAAGTTAATCTTTTTTTCATATTAATCTGTTTCTACTGAATTGACCTCTTTAACGTAATGTTTCAAAAGATTTTGAACACCTTGCTTCAAAGTCATTAAAGAGCTTGGGCAACCCGAACAGCTTCCTTGAAGTTCAACTTTAACGACTCCTTCTTTAAAAGATTTAAACTTTATATCGCCCCCATCTCTTGCTACAGCAGGTCTAATTTTTGTATCTAATACATCCATTATTTTTTTAACCGTTTCATCACCATCATCTTTGGTTTTTGTATCTTTTAATTCTTCTTTTAAAATAGGCTCTTTACTATTTTCAAAATAATGATTTAAATGTGAAATAACTATTGGTTTTAATTCATTCCAAGAAATATCTTTTGTTTTTTTTACTGATAAAAAATTCTTAGAAAGCAGAACTAATTCTACTCCTTTAAAACCTAATAATTCTTTAATAAAAGTATTGGTTACTTTATTAATTTCATTTTTTTGAAATTCTTCTGTTCCAATTGCTGAAATTATATTTTCAGACAAAAACTTTAAAGACTCTGGATTTGGTGTTGGTTCTGTTTGGATCATTCAAATATTGTATATTATATCAAGCCAACTTTATCACGTATATTCTTAAGGTTCTCCTCAGCTTTAATGCTCGCTTTTTCAGTGCCTTTTTTCAATATCTTAACCAAATATGCTTTATCATTCATTAATTTAATAATTTCTTTGCCAACTGGAGAAATTTCACTAACTAAAAGATCTGCAAGTTTGCCCTTTATGTAAGAATATTCTTTTCCTGCCATTTCTTTTAAAACTTTCTCTAGATTAATTTTAGATATCTCTGAATATATATTTAAAAGATTTAGTGCCTCAGGCTTTTTTTCTAAGGATTTTAAATTATCAGGAATAGATTCTGAATCTGATTTAGCTTTTTTAATTTTCTTTACAATTTCATCTGGACTATCTTTAAGATTAATCCTTGAATAGTCAGACTCTTCAGATTTGCTCATTTTTTTTGTTCCGTCTCTCAAACTCATTACTCTAGAAATATTTTTAAGAATAAGAGGTTCGGGTAAAGGAAAAAAATCTTTGCAATTAAAATCTTTGTTAAATTTTTGTGCAATATCTCGTGACAATTCTAAATGTTGTTTTTGATCAGCTCCAACAGGAACATGAGTGGCTTTATATAATAAAATATCAGCAGCCATTAAATTTGGGTAGATATAAAGCCCAACACTAGCTTTTTCTTTATCTGATCCAGCCTTATCTTTAAATTGAGTCATTCTATTTAACCAACCGATTCTTGATACACAGTTAAAAATCCAAGCTAATTCAGAGTGAGCAGAAACTGAAGATTGATTAAAAATTATACTTTTGTTTGGGTCAAGTCCTGTTGCTAAAAAACTTGCTGTAGTTTCTAAAATATTATTCTTTAATTCATTTGGATTTTGGAAAGTAGTTATTGCATGTAGGTCAACAACACAATAAATGCAATACATTTCTTTTTGTAATGATACAAAATTCTTTAATGCCCCAAGATAATTCCCTAGATGCAAGTTGCCTGTGGGTTGAACGCCAGAAAATACTAATTTTTTATCACTCATCTTAATTTGTTTTAAAATTTTTTGTTTTCAATATTCCAGTTAAATAACACGATATCAAATAAACACTACCAACAAAACCAACAATTATCAGTAAATAAACTGATTTATATTTATAATTATAGTCTAAATAATCTGCATAATAATCTAATGCAAACATTAAAAGAAAAGACATAAAAACCGTACTTAAAATTATTTTTAAAATATTTTTGGGTAAATAATTTTTTAGTAATAAAAAGTTCTTATCATTAAGTAGATATATATAAACCATCACACCAATCCATGTAGAAATTGAGGTAGCAATAGGAATTATAATGAAACCAACTTTATTAAAAAAGGTAATGCTTATCAAAACATTTAACAAAACAATAAAAGTAGAAATATAAAATGGCGTCTTTGTATTATTTCTAGCAAAAAAGAAATTTGATAAAATTTTAATAAGAGCAAATGCAGGAATGCCATAACCAAAATATTTCAAGGCAGAAGCAGTCATATTAATATTTTCAATAGTAAAAGAACCATATCCAAATAATGCATTTACAATTTCTTTTGAAGCTAAAATTAAACCCAAGCTTGCTGGTATTGATAATAAAAGTGAAAGTTCTATTGATCTGCTCTGGATGTTAGAAATCTTTAAAATATTTTTCTGTTTAAAAGCTTTTGATAAAACTGGCAAAGAAACAGTTCCTACTGCTATACCTGCTATAGCTAAATTAATCTGATAAATACGATCTGCATAATATAAATAGGATACTGCGCTTGCTTCGAAAGAAGCTATAATTGTACCAACTAAAATATTTATCTGTGTAACTCCAGAAGATAAAATGCTTGGTAAAAGTTTCTTAAAAAAGAATTTTACTTTACTACTCAATCTAGTTTTAAATTCAATAGATGGTTTGTAATATTTTTTTGTAAAAAATATTAAAAATAACAATTGAATTATCCCAGCCAAAGTAACTCCGTATGATAATTGTTTAGCAAAATCTAAATTAAAAAAATAAGAAATTAATAGACTTAATATTAAAACAATATTTAATATTATCGGTGCAGCGGCGGCGGCGGCAAATCTATTATTAGAATTTAAAATTCCTGAAAAAAAAGATGAAACACTTACAAACAATAAGAAAGGAAATGTTATTCTTGTAAATTCCACTGCAAGATCAAATTTTTCACTATTATCTAAAAAACCAGGTGCGATTAAATAAACTAAATAAGGTGTAAATATCTCAACAAGCAAAATTATAAAAAAAAGTATTAAAATTAATATGCTTAAAACCTCATCGGCAAATTTTTTTCCTCTCTTTTGATTTTTAGTTTTTTCAGAAATATAACTAGGTATAAATGCAGCATTGAATGTCCCTTCTGCAAATAAACGTCTAAATGTATTTGGGAGTCTAAAGGCAACAAAAAATGCATCAGCAAAGATTGATGCTCCTAAAAATATTGCAATTAATATATCTCTGAAATAGCCTAAAATTCTACTTAATAAGGTAAAAAAACTAAAAACATATGTTGATGATAACAAGTTCATATAAATTCTAAATTAAGCCACAAATAATAAATAAATAATGCAATATTATTAGTTATATTACATACTCATAATTTAAATGACAAAAAAATCCAAAATCGATCATTATTCGGATAAAGAGGCACTTGATTTTCATATAAGAGGAAAGTCAGGCAAAATTGAGATAAACTCTTCAAAGCCCTTAACAACTAAAAGAGATTTATCTTTAGCATACTCTCCGGGTGTTGCAGCTCCAGTTAAGGAAATAGCTAAAAACCCCGATCTTGTTTATGACTATACTAGTAAAGGAAATTTAGTCGCTGTTATTAGCAACGGTTCAGCAATATTAGGGCTTGGTAACCTTGGTTCTCTTGCATCAAAACCCGTGATGGAAGGAAAATCTGTACTATTTAAAAGATTTGCTGACATAGATTCGATTGATATTGAAATTAATAGCAACAACGCAGATTCTATAATTGAAACAATTAAAAATATAAGCGGCACATTTGGTGGTATAAATCTTGAAGATATTGCTGCTCCAGATTGTTTTATTATAGAACAAAAACTCAAAGAAGTTTTAGACATACCTATTTTTCACGATGACCAACATGGTACCGCAATTATTACGACGGCTGCTTTGATTAATGCATTGGATATTTCAAAAAAGAAGATTAAAGATGTAAAAATTGTTGTTAACGGAGCAGGCGCATCTGCTCAAGCTTGTACAAATTTATTTAAAAGTTCTGGCGTTAAGAGTGAAAATATCATCATGTGTGATAGCAAAGGAATAATTTATAAAGGTAGAAAAAATATTGACCAATTTAAGTCAGCTTTTGCTTCAAATACCAAATTAAGAACCCTAGAAGAATCAATGAAAAATGCTGATGTATTTTTAGGTTTGTCGACTAAAGATGTTGTTTCTAAAAATATGATCAAGTCTATGGCAAAAAATCCAATAATATTTGCTTGCGCTAATCCTGACCCTGAAATTAAACCAGAAATTATAAATGAAGTTAGATCAGATGCTATAGTAGCAACTGGAAGATCTGATTATCCTAATCAAGTAAACAACTTAATTGGTTTTCCATATATTTTTAGAGGAGCGTTAGATGTTAGGGCTAAAGAAATTAATGAAGAGATGAAAATTGCTGCGGCTAAAGCAATTGCCTTATTAGCTAGAGAAGATGTTCCTGACGAAGTTGTGTCTGCTTATGGTGGAGATAGACCAAAATATGGAAAAAATTATATCATCCCCTCAACATTTGATCCAAGGTTAATAAGCGTAATTCCTTCTGCGGTAGCTGAAGCTGCTGTGAAAAGTGGAGTAGCCAGAAAAAAAATTAAAGACTTTGATGTTTATAAAGATGAATTAACAAATCGTTTAGACCCATCAATGTCAATTATGCAAGGTATCAATGCAAAAGTGAGAAAAAATCCAAAAAGAGTTATTTTTGCTGAAGGTGAAGATGAAAATATGCTTAAGGCAGCCATCGAATTTGGAAAAAATAGACTTGGCACACCTATATTAATTGGAACTGAAAAAAGAATTAAGGAACAATTAAAGAAAATTGGTTTAGATGAAAATCATAAAATCGAAATAGTAAATTCAACTGATAAAGAAAAAAGACAAAAATACGTAAAACATTTGTACAAAAAATTACAGCGAGAAGGTCAACTAGAAAGAGATGTTGATCGTCTGGTAAGAAATGATCGTATTGCATGGGGCGCTTCGATGATTGCATGTAAAGATGCAGATGCAATGGTTACTGGTAATATTAGACATTATACTGCTTCAATAGAAAAATTAAAAAAAGTTGTTGATTCAAGACCTGGTGAAGAAATTTTTGGCATGACAATGATTAACTCGAAAGGAAAAACAATTCTAGTAGCAGATACAAACGTAAAAGATTTTCCTTCAGCACAAAGACTTGTTAACGTTTCTAAATCTTGTGTGCGTGTTGCCAGACTATTTGGATTCGATCCTAAAGTTGCATTTCTTTCTCATTCAACTTTTGGCAAACCGGTATCAAAAAATACAAAACATGTAAGAGATGCTATTGAATTATTAAAAAAAGAAAAAGTAAATTTTGATTTTGACGGAGAAATGCAACCTGATGTAGCTTTAAACCCGTTGTATCAAGAAATTTATCCTTTTTCCAAAATTGTAGGTAAGGCTAATATTTTGATCATGCCAGCGCTACATAGTGCAGCCATCTCAACTAAACTAATGAAAGAATATGGAGGAGCAAAATTAATTGGCCCTCTTTTAATTGGACTTGGTCTACCAATTGAAGTGGCTCCTTTAAGATCAAGCACATCCGATATTTTAAACCTAGCTTCTGTAGCGGCTTACTCTTCAGATGTAATTGACTATTCAAATTAAAGTTTATTACGACTTAATTCAGAAACTAAATATATAGATGGAATGACATTTTCAACATCATATATTTTATTGGCTTCATTAATAACTTCTTTTTTTTCCTCCTCATTCATCGCTATACCAAAAATATAAATATTTTTGTTTATAGTTTCTAAAGTATAATTCCTTGCTTTAGTTTTTTTATTAAATATTAAAGAAGATCTTAACTGACTAGTAATTAAGATGTCTTTCGCGGTGCCTTTAAAATTACTCTGACCCTTAATACTAATTGCATTTTTTACTGATCGGACGCCCTTTGTTTCCCATGCCATTTTTGTTATTTTAATCTTCTCTTCTGGTTCACCTACTTTTCCTGATAAAAATATTCTTCCATCAATAACTTCTGATTGTATCGATAAAAAATATTTTTTATCTGTTAAGGCAAGTCTAGCATTTAAATTTTTTTGCATAATGGTGTCATCAATTTGCATTCCAATAGTCCTAGGATCAAATGTTATATCAACACCCGTCCCGAATCTTCCGATCGAAGTACAAGAAACTAAAAAAAATATTAATATTAAACTAGTTATTTTTTTCATTTTTTTTTATATTTAAACATATTTGATAAATCTTTTTTTTATTAATTTTTTCTGACTCAAATAATAATTCAACAACATCTTTTAAGCTGTATTTTTTTAAATAAAATTTTGCTTTTTTAATAATTTTATTTTCATCAAAAAATTTATCTTTAATATTTTTTTCTGATATTACAACAGTTAACTCACCTTTAATTGAAGTTTTAAACATATTAATTTTATCAACATCCTCTCTATAAAATGATTCATGCAATTTTGTAAGTTCTTTAGCAATTAATAATTTTCTACCTGAAAAAAATTTTTTGAATTTTTTTAAATAAAAATTAATTTTAATAGAAGGTATAAAAAATACTTGGGAAAAACTAAATTGACAAAGAGACGATAAAATTTTTTCTAATTCTTTTTCGGTTTTTGGCAAAAAACCATAAAAAAGAAATTGGTCTTTAAAGCCAGAAATACTCATTGAAGTTGTAATAGAAGATACCCCTGGAATTGGAACAACCTTTATGTTTTTTTGAATACATGTTTGAATTAGTAGGCGACCTGGGTCTGAAAGTGATGGAGTCCCAGCATCAGAAATTAAAGACAAAATTTTGCCTTCATTTAAATATTTTATAATTTTTTCAAGTTCTTTTTTTTCGTTGAACTTGTGATAAGAGATTAATTTTTTTTTAATTTTTAAATGATTTAATAACTTTAAAGAATGTCTAGTATCTTCACAAAGAATTATGTCAGAGTTTTTTAATACCTCTATTGCTCTTATAGTTATATCATCAAGATTTCCAATGGGAGTTGAAACAATATATAAGCTTTTAATAGATAATTTCATTTTATGAAAAATAAATTTATAGCAATAATAACTTATATATTAATCTTTTTTAATTCTAATGTACTAAGTAATGAGAACAATAATATTCTCAAAGTTGGCTTGTTGGCTCCTCTTAGCGGAGAATATAAGGAACTTGGCGATTCTCTTCTATATTCATTGCAGTTAGCATTAGATGAAATTGATAATAAAAATGTTCATATAATACCAAGAGACTCTGGTTCCAATGATAAGAAAAAATTAAATCAAGCAGTTCAGGAAATTCGATCTCAAGGAGCTAATATTGTAATTGGACCAATCAACAATGAAGATTTTGATGAAGTTAAAAAATTCAATGACATGGTATTTATTTCACCTTCAAATATAAACCCTGAATTTCAAAACAATATAATAAGCATTGGAGTAAGTCTTGAGTCTCAAATGCTAGCTCTAATGAAGTTTATTAAAAAACAAAAAAAAAATAAAACTGTAATTCTTATACCTAAAAATCAATATGCAAATTTAATTGAAAATAAATTAAATAAATTAGATTTGAAAAACTATAAAATCTTTAAATATAGCCCTGATCCAAAAATTTTAACTGGAGAAATTGAAGTTTTAACAAATTATTCACAAAGAAAAAAAAATCTAAAATACAGAAAAAAAATGTTTGAAGATAAGGAGGACGAACAATCAAAACGTCAGCTAGAAAGGTTAGAACAAAAGTATACTCTAGGAGATGTAAATTTTGACTCCGTAATTATAATTGATTTTGGAAATAGTTTAAAAAGCGTCTTAACATCATTGGTTTTTACTGATGTAGATCAAAAAAAAGTTTTATTTACAACTGTAAATCAGTGGTTTGATGAAAGTATTTTTTATGAAAATACGGTGAGCAATTTGTATTACCCTTCAGTCAATTATATAGAGTTTAAAAAATATAAAGATAATTATTTCAAAACATTTAATAATTTTCCAAGTGAAATAACTATTTTAGCTTATGATGCAATAGGTTTAATTTATTATGCTTGGAAAAAAAATGGAAAAATCAATACGGTTAATGATTTTTCTTTCAAAGGTAAAATTAAAGGTAAAATTGGAACTTTTAGTTTTAACAATAAAAGAACAATCCAAGACCTAAGTATTTATAAAGCTGCAAATAATCAATTTATAAAATTTTAATTTTTCTTTTTAGTTTCTTAAAAGCAATATATCTGTGATCCATATTGATTTTTCTAAATTTTGACATTTGACCAAATGTAATATTTTTTCCATGTGGAATAAATATAGGATCATAACCAAATCCTCTAGTCCCAAGAATCTTATAAGAAATTAATCCTTTAATTTTACCTATAACTGTAACTATTTTTCTTCTGGGATATTTAAAAGATAAACTGCATACAAATGTAGCAGACCTATTTTTTTTCTTTTTCATTCTTTTTAATATAAATTTCATTGCATTTGAAAAACTTCCATGTTTTCTTGCCCATCTTGCAGAATGAATTCCTGGTTTTTTTTCAAGAACTTTTATACAAAGCCCTGAATCATCTGAAATTACTGGCAATTTTGTAAATCTAGAAAAGTATTTTGCTTTTAATTGAGCATTCATAGAGAAAGTTTTGCCAGTCTCTTTTGGGCTTTTAATTTTTAATTTAATTGGGGAAACTTTTCTGATCTTTTTAGACAATAGATAGCTAATTTCTTTAAATTTCCCTTTATTGTGAGTGCCTATTAAAATTTTTTTCATTTATACCTAGTATTTTAAATTATAGACACTATATAGCAATTATCATGGTCGAAAATAATCAAAAAGAGTCTGATAAATCAAAAAAAGATCAAAATAAAGATGACAAATCTGAACCCGAGATAAAAAAGGAGAAATCTTTAGAAGATAAATTTGCTGAATCTGAGGATAAATTATTAAGATCGTTAGCTGAAATAGAAAATCAAAGACGAAGATTTGAAAAAGAAATTAAAGATGCTTTTGAATTTGGTTCTTTTAGTTTTGCTAAAGAGAGTCTAGCAATTTTAGATAATCTACAAAGAGCAAAATTAGCCATTAAAAATGACGAAGTTCTTAAAAATAATAAAGACTTAGATAAATTTTTAGAAAATATAATAGTTATAGAAAAAGACTTGGTTTCTATATTCGAAAAAAATAGAATTAAAAAAATTAATACAAAAAATCATAAATTTGATCCGAATCTTCACCAGGCTATATCTGAAATTGAAGATGAAAAAGCAGAAACAGGTGCTATTCTTGACGAAATTCAAACTGGTTATATGTTGGGAGAAAGATTATTAAGGCCAGCATTAGTAGCTGTAGCCAAGAAAAAATCATCTAAAAATGAGGAAAAAGATGAAAAAAAAGATGAGAAATAACCTTGTAGAAGAAGAAAAAACACCCATATAAACATCGACAATCAAAGGAAATTAAACAATGAGCAAAGTAATAGGAATAGATTTAGGTACTACAAATTCATGTGTGGCCATTATGGATGGATCACAAGCTAAAGTTTTAGAAAATGCTGAAGGAACTAGAACTACACCTTCGGTGGTTGCCTTCTTAGAAAATGAAGAAAAACTTATTGGTCAACCTGCAAAAAGGCAAGCTGTAACAAACGCACAAGATACCATATTTGCAACCAAAAGATTGATTGGTAGATCTTTTGAAGATGAAACAGTTAAAAAAGATATTGGTAGAGTTCCTTTTAAAATAATCAAATCAGATAATGAAGAAGCTTGGGTTGAAGGTAAAGAAAAAAAATATTCACCTTCACAGATATCTGCTTTCATTTTACAAAAAATGAAAGAAACTGCTGAAAAATATTTAGGTCAAGCTGTAACTAAAGCAGTAATTACTGTTCCTGCTTACTTTAATGATGCTCAAAGACAAGCAACTAAAGATGCTGGAAAAATTGCGGGCTTAGAAGTTCTAAGAATCATTAATGAACCAACAGCTGCAGCTTTAGCTTATGGATTAGATAAAAAAAATGGACAAAAAATTGCGGTATATGATTTAGGCGGTGGAACATTTGATGTTTCAATATTAGAAATTGGAGATGGTGTTTTTGAAGTTAAGTCAACTAATGGCGATACTTTTTTAGGAGGCGAAGACTTTGACGATGCAATAGTTAAATATTTAATAAATGAATTTAAAAAAGATAATGGAATTGATTTGAAAAATGACAAATTAGCCTTACAAAGATTAAAAGAAGCTGCCGAAAAAGCAAAAATAGAATTATCTTCAGCGGCTCAAACAGAAATAAATTTACCTTTTATTACAGCTGACAAAACCGGACCAAAGCATGTTAATTTAAAATTCACAAGGGCTAAACTAGAAGCTTTAGTGTCTGATCTTGTAGAAAAAACATTAGAGCCATGTAAGATTGCCCTTAAAGATTCTGGTTTTTCTGCCGCAGAAATTAATGAAGTAGTTTTAGTTGGTGGCATGACTAGAATGCCTAAAATTATTGAAACAGTTAAAAATTTCTTCGGCAAAGAACCTAATAAAAGTGTAAACCCAGATGAGGTAGTAGCAATGGGCGCTGCTATTCAAGCGGGTGTTTTACAGGGTGATGTTAAAGATGTTTTGTTGTTAGATGTAACTCCATTATCTCTAGGAATAGAAACTTTAGGTGGTGTTTCAACTAAGTTAATTGAAAAAAACACAACGATACCAACTAAAAAAAGCCAAGTGTTTTCTACAGCTGAAGACAATCAACCTGCTGTATCAATAAGAGTTTTGCAAGGTGAAAGGGAAATGGCTTCTGATAATAAAATTTTAGGAAACTTTGAGTTAGTGGGAATACCTCCAGCCGCAAGAGGAACACCTCAAATTGAAGTGACATTTGATATTGATGCAAATGGAATTGTAAATGTTTCTGCTAAAGATAAAGGAACTGGAAAAGAACAAAAAATTCAAATTCAAGCATCAGGTGGTTTGTCTGAAGAAGAAATTCAAAAAATGGTTAAAGAGGCTGAAACTAACAAAGAGGCTGATAAAAAGAAAAGAGAATCAGTGGATGCAAGAAATCAAGCCGACAGTTTAGTTTTTTCAACAGAGAAAAGTTTAAAAGAACATAGTGATAAAATCTCTGCTGAAGAAAAAAAAGCTATAGAAAATGGTATTGTAGATCTTAAAAAATCTTTAGAAGGAACTGATGCTGAGGATATTAAGAAAAAAACACAAAACTTAATTCAAGTTTCAATGAAACTAGGTGAAGCGGTTTATAAAAGTCAGCAAAAACCTGGAGCTAAAGCTAAAGAATCAAAAGACGCAAAACCAGAGGATAAAGAAAACGTTGTAGATGCAGATTTTGAAGATGTAAAAGACGATAAAGAAAAAAGCGCCTAAGAAAATTAATAAAGGAGACGTCCTGTGGCTAAAAGAGATTATTATGATGTCTTAGGTGTAACAAAATCAGCATCTAAAGATGAAATTAAAAAAGCATATCGTAAATTAGCTCTAAAATATCATCCAGATAAAGCAAAAGGTGATAAAACCTCTGAGGAAAAATTCAAAGAGGCAAGTGAAGCTTATCACGTACTTTCTGATGAAAAGAGAAAAACAAATTATGATCAATTTGGTCATGCTGCTTTCGAAGGATCTGGAGGAGGAGGCCAAGGTTTTGGAGGATTCGATTTTAATTCCTCTTCATTCTCTGACATATTTGAAGATTTTTTTGGAGACTTTGGCGATGGAGGATCGTCAAGAAGATCCAGTAATAGAGGAAATGATCTAAGATACGACGTAAGTATCAGTTTAGAAGAAGCTTACAAAGGATTAGAAAAAAATGTTAAGTATACTACTTACAAAAAATGTTCTCCATGCTCAGGTAGTGGAGCAGCAAAAGGATCTAGGCCTATAAAATGTAGTTATTGTTCTGGGAGAGGTAAAGTTAGAACTAATCAAGGATTTTTTACAATTCAGCAAACTTGCCCTCAGTGTAGTGGCTATGGAGAAACAATAGGAGATCCATGTAAAACTTGTAGCGGTAATGGAAAAGTACAGGGTAGTGAAAATGTAACTGTAAAAATTCCTAAAGGCGTTGATGACGGAACTAGAATAAGATTGTCTGGTAAGGGTGAAGCCGGTTCTAAAGGTGGTTCTAGCGGTGATCTCTATCTTTTTATTTCTATTGATAACCATAATATTTTTAAAAGATCTGAGGAAAATTTATATTATGAACTTCCAATTTCTTTTTCTGATGCAACTTTAGGAACAACTGTAGAAGTACCTTCAATTGATGGGGGAAAATCTAAAATTAAAATCCCTGCTGGAACTCAACATGGTAAACAATTCAGATTAAAAGGGAAAGGCATGCCTGTTTTGAGAAGAAATGTGTTTGGAAATCTATATATAAGAGTTGTAACTCAAGTGCCAACTTCTCTCTCAAAAAGACAAAAAGAAATATTAGAAGAATTTAACGAAATAGAGTCTAATAAACCTGATCCGGTAATTAAAAGTTTTTTTGAAAAAGCTAAAAAATTCTGGAAAAGCTCATAAATTAAATGGAAACTGAACAAATAATGTCTGCAATATTTTTAACTGCAGTATTAATTTTAATCTTACCGTCATTTTTATCTACAAATAATAAGATAAAACCATTTTTAAAAAATTTATCTATTTGGGCTATAATTGTTCTTGTTATTATTGTAATTATAAATCTTGTATATTGATGAAAAAGATTAATTTAGCAATAACTGGTTGTATGGGAAGAATGGGCCAACAGCTCATCAAAACCTCAAAAAAAAATAAAAATTTTAAGTTAGTATCTCTAACTGAGAATAGAATAATAAATAAAAAAATAATGGGTATTAGACCTAATCTAAATACTGAAGATACATTCAAAAAAGCAAATATAATAATAGATTTTACAGTGCCTAAATGCACTTTAGAAGTTTTAAGAATTGCAGCAAAACTAAAAAAAAAAGTAGTGATAGGAACAACAGGTTTCACCAAAAGAGAGGAAAATATAATTAAAAAATACTCAAGAAAAATTCCTATTCTCAAAGCTGGAAATATGAGTTTGGGAGTAAATTTGTTAATGTATTTAACTGAAATAGCTTCGAAGTCACTTGATAATAATTTTTTAAGTAAAGTTTCTGAAATTCATCATAAATACAAAAAAGATCATCCTTCAGGGACAGCTTTAATGCTTGGCAAAGGTATTGCTGTAGGAAAAAATAAAGATTTTTATAGATTAATGGGGAAAAAATATCTGAATAAAAAATCTTTTCCTTATAGTAAAAAAATTAATTTTAATTCATTAAGAAAAGGATCGGTTATAGGTAAACATGAAGTTTCTTTTTCAAGCGGAAAAGAAATAGTTTCCTTAAATCATGAATCTTTTGATAGAGCACTTTTTGCTGAAGGCGCATTAACTGCAGCAAGATGGATGGTAGACAAAAAACCTGGCTTATATTCGATGAGAAACGTTTTGAATTTTAAATAAATTTAAAACAATGAGTAAAAATAAAAGAGCTATCATAGTATTAAGACTCCTAAATAAAATTTACCCAAAAATCTCTGTTCCTTTAAAACACAGAAACTTATTTACTTTATTAGTCTCTGTGGCTCTATCTGCACAAACTACAGATGTTAATGTCAATAAAGCAACTAAAGCAATATATCCAAAATATAATAAGCCAGAACATTTTGTAAACCTTGGAAGAAAAAAAATTGAAAAATTAATAAGAAGCACGGGTTTTTTTAAGAGAAAAGCTAAAAGTGTATATTTACTCTCAAAACAATTGGTAGAAAAACATGGAGGAAAAGTACCTGGAAATTTTGAAGATCTTGAAAGCTTGCATGGCGTGGGACATAAAACAGCAAGCGTAGTAATGTCTCAAGGTTTTGGTTATCCTGCTTTTCCTGTTGATACTCATATTCATCGATTGGCACAAAGATGGGGCTTAACCGATGGCAAAAATGTTATTCAAACTGAAGAGGATTTAAAAAGATTATTTCCTAAAAAATCATGGAATAAACTTCATCTACAGATAATTTGGTACGGAAGAGAGTATTGTAGAGCTAGAGAATGTTACGGTATAACTTGTAAAATTTGTAAAAGCTGTTATCCAAAAAGAAAAAAACCAATTAAAACAAAAAAAGCTTAACAAAAATGAAAATTATAGGGCTTGGTAACGCAATCGTTGATGTTATTTGCAAAGTAAATGATGATTTTCTAACTAATAACAAATTAACAAAAAGCACAATGAAACTCGTAGATGAAGCTGAGTTTAAAAAATTACTATCTAGTCTTAAGATTGAAGAAACAGTTTCTGGTGGTTCAGTAGCAAATACAATCGTTGGCCTTTCACAGCTTGGAAATCAAGTGGGTTTTATAGGAAAAGTAAGCAACGACGATTTGGGTGGTAAATATGAAGAAGGTTTAAAAAAAGAAAATGTTAAATATTTTTACTCTAAAAAAAAAGAAACATTACCTACTGGAACTTGTTTAATATTAATTACGCCTGATTCAGAGAGAACAATGTGTACTTTTCTTGGAACAGCAGGAAAAATCAATGAAAACGATATAGACATTAATCCAATAAAAAATAGTGAGATTTTATTTCTTGAAGGTTATCTTTGGGATGAAGGAGAGCCTAAAAAAGCTTTTGATAAAGCAATACAAAATTCAAATAAAGTTGCTATGTCCTTGTCTGATCTATTTTGTGTTGAAAGACATAAATCACATTTTTTAGATTTAGTTAAAAATAAATTAAATATTACTTTTGCTAATGAGCAAGAGATTATGTCACTAATAAATGCAAAAAATTTTAATGCCGTCATTGAATTTTCAAAACAACTTAAAAAACTATTAGTTATTACTAGAGGAGAGAATGGAGCCATTGCAATAAAAGGTGATGATGTTACTGAATGTGGTATTCAAAAAAATCTTAAAATTGTTGATTTAACTGGTGCTGGAGATCTTTTTGCTGCTGGATTTTTACATGGTTATGTAAATAATTTATCAATTAAGGAAAATTTAGAAAAAGGAACAGAAATGTCTTCTAAAGTTATTCAACAAATTGGGGCAAGATTAAATTAATTTTTATGAATGAAGTAGAATGGACTCGTGGAGTTAGTGAATTATTAAATAAAGAGTTTAAAAATTATTCAATAGAAGCAGGTAAAAAACTTACCTATGCAAACGAAATCACAAAATATGATAATGCGAATCCTTTATATCACGACATGAAATATGAAACAGATATATTGATTTATGAAAAATATTCAGAAAAAAATTGGATACCAAGAGTTGTAATTGAAAGCAAAATAAATTCTATATCAACGCACGATGCAATTACATATAGCAAAAAGGCTCAAGATCATAAAAATGTTCATCCTTATCTAAGATATGGAATTTTAATAGGGAATCATAATTTTTCTTTACCTGGAAGATTGTTCAGACATGGCTCTCATTTTGATTTTATGGTTAACTGGAAAAGTTTTGATCCTTCTGAAGAAGAATTTAAAAGTATTTTAGAAATTTTAAGCAAAGAGATAGAGGCGTCAATAAAATTAGAAGAAATGATTTTTGATAATAGAAAAAAAGATAGAACTAAAATTCATTTTTTACATAAGCCTCTGATTACTAAAGAATAAAATAATTAATTATTTTTTTTTTCTTTTAAAACTTCCTTTGCCTTTTTTAGGTTTAACAACACGTTTTCGATATTTTTTAGTAAAAAGATCTATAGCAATCTTATTTCTTTTTTTCATAATAAATATCCATCTTTATTATTTAAAATAAAATTTTCATCTAAAAATTTAGACTTTATTTTTTTTCTTAATCTATAAATATGAGTTTCGACTGTATGAGTATCTGCAGATGTTGAATACTTCCAAACTTCTTTTAGAATCTTATTTTTGCTAATTGGTTTTTTATTATCTAAAAATAACTCTAAAAGCTGTATCTCTTTCTCCGTTAACAAAATATAGTTCTTATCTTTTATTAATTTTTTCTCATTTTTATCCAGCTTATATTGTTTTATTAATATAGATGAATTTTTGTTGAAATTTTTTTTTATAACTGAATTTTCTACAATTTGATTAAGATCTGATATTTTTACGGGTAAAGAAATAATGTCGTTAAAATAATTTTTTTTTTTCTCATTAGTATTAGAGACTAAAATCTTAATTTTTTCACTATTCTTTAATAATTCTTCCAAAGAATCTGCTGCTAAACAATCTTTATGAAAAATTAAAACATCATAATCTTTTAATATTTCTCTGCTTATCTCTGTCTCAGCTGAAGTCAGTTTAAAGTTTAAATGAGCTTTAAGTTCTTCTAGTGAAGTGTTAAAATTTCTAGAGCCAAATGTTAAAACATTAATTGTATGCATATTTTAGTAAAAAATAAAAAACTACTTTTCAATAACTATAAAGTAAAATGCTCAATAGGTAAAAGAGGAATTGGTATAAAAAAGAAAGAAGGAGATCAGATTACACCTAAGGGAAAATTTAAAGTTAAATACATATTATATAGAAAAGATCGAATTCCTGATTTAAAGACTAAATTAAGCAAATTGGTTATTCGTAAAGATATGGGATGGTGTGATGATCCAAGATCAAAATTTTATAATAAACTTGTCAGATTGCCTTTTAAATATAATTTTGAAAAACTTTATAGAAGTGACAATACTTACGACATAATTTTGGTTCTAAATTTTAATCTAAATCCTATACGTAAAAATAAAGGAAGCGCTATCTTTATTCATGTTGCAAGAAAGAATTATAAAAGAACTGTTGGATGTGTTTCAGTGAGCAAAAAAGATTTAAAAAGAATAGTAAGAAAAATTAATAAAAAAACAATTATAAATATAAATTAAGATCTTTCCCCGAATATTGCGCTACCTATCCTTAAATATGTGGCTTTGTAATTAATAGCTTTCATATAATCAGAAGACATGCCTATGCTAAGCTCTTTGAGGCCAAGTGAAGAATTTAATTCTGAGAGACTTTTAAAATACTTTTCTGTATTATCATCATTGGGTGGTATTGCCATTAATCCTATAATATTCATTTTTTTTTCTCTAGTGCAGTAGTTATAAAACTCATCTACTTCATTATATTGTATACCAGATTTTTGAAATTCATTCCCGATATTTACCTGAATAAAATAATTAATTGATTTATTTATTTCATTTTGACATTTAGATAAAACATCTGCGAGTTTTTGATTATCAAGTGAGTGAATGTAATCAAATATTTCAACCGCTTTTTTTGCCTTATTACTTTGTAACTTGCCTACCATATGTAATTGTAAATTATTTTTTTCTTTTTTGATCTGTTTCCATTTAGCGCCAGCCTCCTGAACTTTATTTTCACCAAAATGATTGTGACCAAGTTCAATTAAGGGCATTATATGCTTCAAAGAGAATGTTTTACTAATTGCTATTATTTTTAATGAATTAACGTTATCTATTTTAGATATATTCGATTTTATTTTATTAAATCTTTCAATTATGATGTTCATATGTTTACCATTAAAAATAAGTATTTCTTAATAATAGAAAATATCAAAGATATAGATTTAAGAAATATTAAACTTATTAATAGATATATAATCATTTACAGAAATAGTGGTAAAATAGAAAATATTGATAAATTAGTAAGATTTAGAAGGTATTGTAAATCTAAAAAGATAGATTTTTATGTATCTAATGATGAAAAGCTAGCTTCAGACCTAAGAGCTGATGGTTTATATATATCAGCTCACAACACAAATCTAAGACTAGCAAAACTAAAAAAATCTAACTATAAAATAATTGGTTCCGCTCACAATGTTAAAGAACTGAATATAAAGATTTTACAAGGCTGTTCTTCCATTATTTTTTCAAGATTATTTAAGGTTTCACATCCATTTAAAAAAAACTTCTTAGGTGTAATTAAATTCAATCTTTTCAAATTATCTAGAAAGGAAAACTTAGTACCTCTAGGTGGTATTAATTTATCTAATTTAACGAAATTAAAAATGGTTAAATCTAACTCTTTTGCCCTTTTATCTGAAATAAAAAAAAAGCCGGCTAAATTATTTAACCGGCTTTTTTAAATTTTGATTAATTACGACTTAATTAAAAGTCCATAGTTAATACAAATACTGTTTTCTTCTCGTCTTTGCTGGCAGTGTAATCTGCATTACCTACATCAACAACGTGAACACCTACTGTAGCACCACCTAGAATATATGCAACTTGCATTGATTCCATTTCGGATTCTACTGTAGTTTTAGTACCTGAGCTAGCAGTCGCTGATATAGCAACGTCTGTTGTAGCTTCAGATGTTTCTTCGTTGTAAGAAACGCTTAATGCATCGTTAACAGCAAATTCAATACCCCAAGCAGTATTTTCATACTGAGTTACGGCAGTGTTTTTGTCTGATAATGCTGGTGCATAGTAACCTTTGTTGTAACCAACTTTAAAGTTACCCATAGCGTATTGAGCGTAGTAGTTACCAGATTGGTAATCTTGAGCTGTAGCTGTACCATCTTGTGCTTCAAAGTAATCAGCTCCAACAGATAAACCATCCATTGGTGCAGCTGTTAATTGATACTGCATAGCTGTTCTGCCCATGTACGTAGTAGTTTGAGGTTGCAAAGGTCCAGAGTTTTTAAAGCTGTTACCAGATCCATCTGATGTATTTGGTACGTAACCAACTTTTAAACCCATACCTAGAGGTAATATATCAGCTGGTAAGTGATATTGTACGTTAGGATAAGAAGATACTGTACCACCATATTGAACTGTCATAGTGTTACCGTAGTCTGTACCTGTTCCTAAAGCTCCAATTCCATAACCAACAGATTTATCTAATCCACCTTCTGAATCGTAGAAACCAACTGTACCAATGTCGCCCATCCCAAGTACTAATTGAGAGTCGTCATTTGTAGCTGCTCCACCATCCGCTGGATCTAATTCAGTGCTGTAACTCCAAGTCCAACCATTGTCCATTTCACCAGACGCCGTGAAGTTCAATTCGTTACTAACACCAAGACCTTTACTATTTGAGTCAGTTGATCCACCTATAACGTATGATGCGTTAGCAGAACCTGAAATTGCAAGTTCACCTGCTGTAGCAGCAAAAGAAATAGAAAGCGCAGAAACCAACACAAGTAATGTTTTAGTCATGTTTTTCATATTTTTCCTTTTGTTAATTATTACTTAAATAATAATGATAGATTTTTACCAAATAATTGAATTATATTGTCTATTAAGAATATAAAACCTTGTCTTTTATGTTCATTGTTGTAAAAATACAACACTATAATCCTTTATAAAAACTAAATAAATGATGATTATACGATTATTGGCGATATATATGGATATATTAAAGAAATTATGAATATTTTTAAGTTTAAAGTTCCCTTAAAAGCAACTCTTATAATGATCCTGTTGGTGCTTACTGCATGTGGCGGATTTAAAAAAGTTGATCAACGGAATCGTCCAGATGGAGCTCAAGCTAAAGCAAGAAAAAATATTGAGGAAGGAAGAGGAGTGTCGGTTGGCGGCCTTACCAAAGGAATTGGAAGAGGAACTACATATGAATTTAGCACATCTAATCCGATGTGGAGAGCCTCACTAGAAACTTTAGATTTTCTTCCATTAACAACAGTAGATTATTCAGGAGGGATAATTATAACAGATTGGTATTCTGATAATAATTCTGCAAAAGAATCAATTAAAATTTCTCTAAGATTTTTATCAAACGACATAAGAAGTGAAAGCTTAAAAGTAATTGTTCATCAAAAAATTTGTTCAACTAATCTTAATTGTAGAATAGTTCTATTATCAAAAACAAAAATTAAAGAAGAATTACATAGCACAATACTTAGAAAAGCTGCTTTATTAGAAAAACAATCTAAAAATAAAAAAAAGAAGAAATAAATTCTTAATGGAAAGAGTAAACTTTCAAGTAATTGAAAAAAAATGGCAAGTTAAATTTAACTCCTCAAAACTTCACAATAAAGATGGAAAAAAATTTTATTGTCTAGAAATGTTTCCTTATCCGTCTGGTAAAATTCACATGGGTCATGTGAGGAATTATACTATTGGTGATGTTATAGCTCGCTATAAATATTTAAATGGTTTTAATGTTTTGCATCCAATGGGATGGGATTCTTTTGGTCTACCTGCTGAGAATGCAGCGAGACAAAATAATTTAAATCCTAAAACCTGGACAGAAGAAAATATCAAAACAATGAAACATCAATTAAAAATGTTGGGATTATCAATAGATTGGGATTTAGAAATATCTACCTGTAATAAGGATTACTATAAACATCAACAAGAGCTATTTATTGATTTTTATAATGAAGGGTTAGTTTCTAGAAAAGAAACATATGTTAATTGGGATCCAATTGAAAAGACAGTCTTAGCCAATGAACAAGTTATAAATGGCAAAGGTTGGAGATCTAATGCTGTAGTTGAAAGAAAAAAGTTATCACAATGGTTTTTTAATATCACAAAATTTTCAGATCAACTCTTAAAAGATCTAGAAAATTTAAATGGTTGGCCAGAAAAGGTTAAACTAATGCAAAAAAATTGGATCGGAAAATCGACTGGTTGTGAATTAGATTTTAAAATTAAAAGTTTAAATAAAAATCTAAGAATATTTACTACTAGACCTGACACAATTTTTGGTGCAAGTTTTATTGCTATATCTACAGATCACGATATTTGTAAAAATTTTAATGAACAGTCTGATTTTAAAAAATTTCAAAAGGAATGTTCTAAAATTGGAACAACCGAAGAAGCTTTAGCAAATGCAGAAAAATTAGGTTTTGATACAAAATTATTTGCGGAACACCCTTTTATTAAAAATAAAAAATTACCAATATATGTAGCAAATTTTGTTTTAATGGACTATGGAAATGGAGCAATCTTTGGCTGTCCGGCACATGACCAGAGAGATTTTGATTTTGCTAAAAAATATAAGCTACCGATTATAAAAGTAGTTTCTGATAAAAATAATTCTGAGATAGGTAAAAAAATGAAAGAATCTTATACTGGAAGTGGTAAAATTATAAATTCTGATTTTTTAAATGGTCTAAATGTGGATGAGGCTAAAAAAACTATTATTGATAAAATTGAAAAAGAAAAAATTGGAGAAAAAAAAATTTTGTTTAGATTAAAAGATTGGGGAATATCCAGACAAAGGTATTGGGGATGTCCTATACCAATGATTTATCTTGAAGATGGTTCAATTGTTCCAGTAGATAAAAGTGAACTACCAATTACGCTCCCAAAGGATGTTGATCTCAATTCTTCAGGAAATCCATTGGAAAATCATCCAAGTTGGAAAAAAACAATCTATAAGAAAACTGGGAAACCAGCGGTCAGAGAAACAGATACTTTAGATACATTCGTAGACTCATCTTGGTACTTTTTGAGATTTTGTTCACCTAGAAACGAAAAATACCCTTTTGAAACTAAACAAACAAATTACTGGATGCCTGTTGATCAATACATTGGGGGAATAGAACATGCAATCTTGCACCTGCTTTATTCACGTTTTTTTATGAAAGCAATTAAAAACACTAATAATCAAATCAAATACTCAGAACCTTTTAAAAATTTATTTACTCAAGGAATGGTATGCCATGAAACATATAAAGACCTTAACGGCAATTGGTTAAATCCTATTGAAGTAGAAAAAATCTCAGAAAAAAAAGCTATAAAAAAGTCTGATAAATCTAAAGTGACGGTTGGTCCATCAGAATCAATGTCTAAATCAAAAAAAAACACGGTGGATCCTGAAATCATGATTAAACAATATGGAGCCGACTCGGTTAGATGGTTTATACTATCTGACAGTCCTCCAGAAAAAGATGTTCAGTGGTCTGATGCAGGCGTAATTTCATCAAATAAATTTCTACAGAAAATTTGGAATTTAAATCAATCAATTTTAAATAAAACTGAAACAAAAATAGATGAGAAAAAACAAAAATCTTTTGAAAATAAAATAGATCTTTGTGTTTACAAAATTGATAATGCTATAAATCATTTTCAATTTAATGTAGCAATTGCTCAATTTTATGAAATTTATAGATATTTTAATGACTCAATGAAATTGGCAATAGACAATAAAGTTTTAATTACAAATATGATAAAAATAATGAAGTTGATGATACCCTTCACTCCTCATCTTGCCTATGAATGTTTAACAAATTTAAATTGTAAAGAATTAAATCAATGGCCAAAGGTTAATAAAAAAACAGTTGAGAATAGTGAGATAAAAATGGTTATACAGATAAATGGTAAGACAAGAGACGTATTAAATATAAAAAGAAATTTAAAAGAGGCTGAGATAACTAATCTAGTAAAAAAATCTTTAAAAGCCAATAAATATGTGATGAATAAAAAGATTTTAAGAACTATTTTTGTCAAAAATAAAATTATAAATTACATTGTAAAAAATTAATGATAAAAATTATAACTAAATTTTGCTTAATACTTCTTTTTTTTATCACATCCAATTGTGGTTATAAGGTTTTAGATAATCTGGAATCAGACAATTTTAATATAAAAGAAATAAAAACTTCTGGAGATAAAAGAATAAACTTTAAAATTAAAAGTAATTTAATAATTAGTTCTTCAGAAGATAAAAAGAATAACTTAATCCTAGAATTATATACGGAAAAGAAAAAAGAAATAAAAGAAAAGAATATTAAAAACGAAATTACAAAATATCAAATATCCTTAAGCTCTACTGTTAAACTAGATTTTTTAGAAAATAATAAAAAACAAGAATTTAACATTATATCAACTGGAGATTATTCAGTAGGTAAAAAATATTCTACGACTCTAAAAAATGAAAAAAGATTAATTGAAGATTTAACTAATGATCTTTCTAATAAAATCAAAAATAAAATTAACTTAGCGCTAAATGATCTTTAAAAGTTATATTTTAGAACAAAATCTTGAATCTATTAATAATTATAAATTATTTTTATTTTATGGAGAAAACCAGGGTTTAAAAAAAGAATTTAAAGAAAAGCTAAGAATTCAAAATAAAAAAAAAGAAATTCTTAATTTATTTCAAGATGAAATAATTAAAAATAAAAATATTTTAGTAAATGAAGTAAAAAATAAATCTTTATTTAATGAAAAAAAAATAATTTTTATTAACCAAGTAAATGATAAAATTTTAGATACTATTGATGAAATCATTGAAAGTATACAAGATGAGAAAATCTTCTTATTTTCGGATATTCTTGATAAAAAATCAAAATTAAGAAGTTATTTCGAAAAATCTAAATCTTGTGGCATTGTGCCATGTTATCAAGACAACGAAATTACAATTAGAAAAATAATTATGAAGAAATTAAATGGATATCAAGGATTGACGAGTCAAATTATAAATCTCATTACTCAAAATACTGGATTAGATAGAAATAAAGTTAATAATGAGATCGATAAAATTATCAGTTGCTTTAAAGATAAGAAGATAGACCTTAATAAAATAGATTTATTACTAAATATTAGAACAAGTGATGATTTTAACCTACTCAAAGATGAGGCTTTAAATGGCAATAAAATCAACACTAATAGACTGCTTGCTGACACTATTTTTGAAGTGGAAAATAATATTTATTATTTAAACTCAATAAATCAAAGAATTAATAGGCTTAATGAAATTGAAAATATGAAACACGAAAATTCTAATATCGAATCATTAATATCTAATCTTAAGCCACCAGTATTCTGGAAAGATAAACCAATATTGATTGAACAATCAAAAAAATGGAATAAAAATAAAATTCAAGCAGCTTTAAAAAAAACTTATAATGCAGAAATAGAGATCAAATCAAACTCATCAATAAGAAAAGATTTATTGATTAAAAATTTAATAATAGAATTGTGTGCGACGGCTAGTTCCGCTTGAGTAAATTTGAAATAAGTTCAAATTGTTCTAAATTCTTATACAAAATAGTAATTTTACCAGAGTTATTTTTTTTGTTCTGAATATTAACATTCAAACCCAAATTTTCTTGAATTTTATTTTGTTCACTTAGTATATTAGAATCTACTCTAATCTGACCAGACTTTTGTGGGCCTTTTTTGCTTCTTACTAAAAGCTCAACGCTTCTAGCGCTTAAATTTTTAGCAACAATTTCTTCTGCAATATTTGTTGCGCTCGGTAAACCTATTAAAGGCCTAGCTTGTCCTGCCGTTAAATTACCCTCTTCGATCAAACCAATAACATCTTTAGGTAATGTTAAAAGACGTAAAGTATTGCTAATATGACTCCTGCTTTTAGACATAAAATTAGCAATTTTTTCATGATCATAGCCAAATTCTTCTGATAATCTTTTATAACCTTTTGCTTCTTCTATAACATTAAGATCATCACGTTGAATATTTTCAACAATTGCAATTTCTAATGCCTCGTTATCATCTAAGTCTAAAATAATAATTGGCACTTCATGAAGGCCTGCTTTTTGTGCTGCCAACCATCTTCTTTCTCCGGCAACAATCTCATATCTACCTGGGTCTACTTTATCTTCTCTAACTGCTATTGGCTGGATAATCCCATTTTTTCTTATAGAATTGGCTAATTCTAACAATTTTTCTTCATCAAAATAAACTCGTGGCTGATATTTATTTGGACTTAAATCACTTATGCTTGCCTTGAGTTTATTATGGTTTACTTTTTCTTTTTTTTTTACTTCTACTTTTTGATCTCCAAAAAGAGCTGTTAAACCTCTTCCCAATCCTTTCTTTTTAGACGTATTCATGCTGCACTCTCTACATTAAGATTTTTTTTAAACAAAAACTCATCAGCTAATTTAAGATAAGATTTACTACCTAAACATGTTTTGTCATAAATAACGCATGGTAACCCATGTGATGGAGCCTCGGATAGTCTGACATTTCTAGGTATTACAGTTTTGTAGACTTTTTCTTTAAAATAATTTCTTGCCTCTTTATCTACTTGTGAAGATAACTTATTTCTTTTATCAAACATCGTAAGCAAGATTCCTCTTACCTTTAAATCTGGATTCAAATTAACTTTAATTCGATCTATAGTTTTAACTAATTGAGTTATACCCTCTAAAGCAAAAAATTCTGTTTGAAGAGGAACCAATAACTCACCAGATGCAACCAAAGCCATAATTGTCAATAAGCTTAACGAAGGTGGACAGTCTATGAAAATGTTATCGTATTTTGACAACAAACCATTTTTTTCTTTATCTAAAATTTGTTTTAAAACAAATGCTCTATCAGAGTCATTTGCTGTTTCAACTTCAAGACCAGATAGATTTACATTTGATCCTATGATGTCCAAATTTTTAATATCTGTTTTTTGAATTGCATCCTTTAATTCAATCTTTTTTATTAATAAATTATAAATATTGTTTTCTTCATCATTGTTAGATCTTCCCAATCCTGTGGTCGCATTGCCTTGTGGATCTAGATCAATGATAAGATTATTTTGACCCAAAATGGACAATGATGTAGCTAAATTGATAACAGTAGTGGTTTTACCTACTCCTCCTTTTTGATTAATAACTGCTATAGTAGATTTATTTTCCATTTTATTTTGCATCAACTATAATTATTTTAGAATCATCGTCAGTAATGCTTTTTTCTAGCTTATAGCTATAATTAGAACCTAAAGATACATTATTTATTTCTAACTGTGCATTTTTTCCCTTTAAAATAATCAATTTATGAGGTTTTTTAATTGTTTCACGTGAAATTTTTAAAATTTCCTCTAATTTCTTAAAAGCTCTACAAACTATAATATCTGCCAATATTTCTTCTCCGTAAACATCATTAGCTATATCTAAATTTCTTATATCTAGTTTTTCTTTAATATTGCTTAAAAAAGCTCTTTTTACAGGAGATTTATCGTATAATTTCACGTGAAATCTTACATTTTCATTATAAAATGCAATTATTAAACCTGGAAATCCAGCTCCAGATCCAAAATCAACAATATTATGATCTTTTGATGTGTCTATAAATTTAATTATCTGGGCCGAATCAAGGATATGCCTAATCCATATGTTTTTTTCTGTATTCTTAGAGATTAAATTATAACGTTTATTGTATTCTATAAGATAATTATGGAATTTTTTTATTTTTTTTATAGAAGAATCTGGAAAACCTAACTCATTTTTAAGTATTTCAATTGCTTTAAACTCGTCCATTAAGCCGTGGCTCTAATTTTTGACTTTTTTATGTATGAAAGAATGATTATAGCTGCAGCTGGTGTTACCCCATCTATCCTCAGGGCTTGACCTAGTGTACTTGGCTTAATTTTTTTAAGCTTAGACTTAATTTCATTTGAAAGACCGCTCAAAGAATCATAATTGATGTTCTTAGGTATGGTGATAGACTCGTCTTTCTTAAAAGATTCTATATCATGGGACTGACGTCCTAAATATCCTAAGTAGTGAGCATCGATTTCAACCTGTTTATCAAAAGAACTTTCATACATAGGAATTGTAGGAAATATCTGCCTTATTTTTGCCATATTTACATTTCGTTGTCCTATAACTTCTAAAGCGGATCTTTTTACTCCATCCATTGCAATTTTAATCGAGAATTTTTTTGCCTCGTTAGGAGATAAAAAAATTAGATTTTAAAGATTTAGTTAATTGAAATAATTTTTTTTCTTTATCTAAAAAAATATTTTTTCTTTTTGATTGAACTAAATTAATTTTTATTCCTAAAGGTGATAGTCTTTGATCTGCATTATCTGCTCTAAGAGTTAATCTATATTCAGCTCTTGAAGTAAACATTCGATATGGTTCAGAAACTCCTTTTGTGATTAAATCATCGATCATAACTCCTATATAAGAGTTCGATCTATTTAAGATAAATTCATCTTCTTTTTTTACTTTTAAAGCTGCATTAACACCAGCTATAAGACCTTGAGCAGCAGCTTCTTCATATCCCGTCGTGCCGTTGATTTGACCTGCTAAAAAGAGAGATTTAATTTTCTTTGTCTCTAAGGTGATTTTAAGCTCACGTGGATCAACAAAATCATACTCTATAGCATAACCTGCTCTTTTCATTTTAACATGCTCTAAACCCTTGATTTTAGCCAATATTTTAAGCTGAACCTCCTCTGGAAGTGAGGTAGATATGCCATTTGGATAGATAGTATTATCCTTCAATCCCTCTGGTTCCAAAAAGATTTGATGTTTCTCCTTTTCTTTAAACTTTACAATCTTGTCTTCAATAGCAGGGCAATACCTTGGCCCTACACCTTTTATGTTTCCTGAGTACATCGCACTTCTAGAAATATTCTCACTTATAATTTTATGAACAGCATTATTAGTGTAAGTCATTCCACACTTAATTTGCTTATTGTGTAGTTTATTAGTTAAAAATGAAAAATAATAAGGATCATCATCAGCAGGCTGCATTTCTAAGTCATCATAATTAATAGTATCGCCATCAAGTCTAGGTGGTGTGCCTGTTTTAAGTCTTCCAATTTGAATTTTAAATTTTTCTAATTGTTCACTTAGTCCTGTTGAAGGTTTTTCATCATATCGGCCAGCTGGTATTTGTGTTTCACCAATATGAATTAATCCATTTAGAAATGTACCTGTGGTAAGAATTAATTCTTTACATCTAATTTCTTTTCCGCTCTGACAGATAAAACCAATGATCTTATTCTCATCAAACAAAAATTTTATAACTGGATCTGCTAAAACTTCTAAATTTTCATAATTAAGTAAAATTTTCTGCATATGCTCTTTGTAAAGAGCTCTATCTGACTGAGTTCTGGGTCCTTGTACTGCTGGACCTCTACTTCGGTTCAATAATCTAAATTGAATACCTGATTTGTCCGCTACAATACCCATAACGCCGTCTAAGGCATCTATTTCTCGAACAAGATGGCCTTTTCCAAGCCCTCCGATTGCAGGATTGCAGGACATTTCACCAATTGTCTCTATTTTATGTGTAAAAAGTGCTGTATTGACACCCATTCTAGCGGATGCTGCTGCTGCTTCACATCCAGCATGTCCACCACCTATTACAACTACATCGTAGCTCGTTTCTTTAGTCATTTTGTAAATGTATCTGTCTAAATTGATTTTACAAGGAGTATTTTACTTCCCAATACAGAAATCTTTAAAAATTGAACCCAATATTTCTTCAACATCAATTTTTCCTACTATACTTCCAAGGTGTCTAGTGGCCATTCGTAAATCTTCAGCAGCAAGCTCAATATCTTTGTTTTGATCCTTTTTAAGAAACTTATCTATCTCTTCTAAACATTGATTTAACTTAACACGGTGTCTTTCTCTTGTAATTAAAACATTGTTGCTAGAGATAAATTTCTTGCTTAATTTTTCTTTTAATTTTTTAATAAGTTGATCGATATTTTTGTTATCTTTTACAGAAACTAAAATCGTATCTACATCAAATTTATGATTTTCTTTATTTTTAATATCTGATTTGTTTAGAAGCACTATTGAGTCTTTATTTATTAATTTCTTAACTTTATCGTTTATTTTAGGTGAAGAATTATCAATCATTACAATATTAAGATCAGCTTCTTTTGATTTACCTAAAGCTAAAGAAATACCTTTTTTTTCTATTTCATTTTTAGCTTCTCTTATGCCCGCTGTATCAGCTAAAATTACTGGATACCCATCTATATTAAGATAAGTCTCGATAACATCTCTCGTGGTTCCTTCTTCTTCTGAAACTATCGCTACTTCTCTTTTTGAAAGTAAATTTAATAAAGATGATTTTCCTACATTTACCTCACCGATTATTGAAACATGAAATCCATCTCTTATTTTTTCTCCTATCTTGTTATCTTCTAGAATCTTCTTAATATTTGCATAAATATCTTTGATCGATTTATGAACTTCTTGTAGAACTTTCTCTGGTAAATCATCTTCAGCAAAATCAATTTTAGCCTCGATATAAGCCAATGATTTAATGAGTTTTTCCCTTAATTCATTGTAATAATTAGAAGCATTCCCTTGAATTAGCTGAATAGCCTGTTGCCTTTGTAGTTCTGTTTCAGAGTAAATTAAATCTCCTATACTTTCTGCTTTAACTAAATCCATTTTATCATTTTGAAAAGCAAGTTTTGTGAATTCACCGGGTTCCGCTAACCTACAATCTTCTTGTTCCGATAAAACTTTTAGAAAAGAATTAATTACTGCATTGCTCCCATGAACATGGAACTCCGCTAAATCGTCACCAGTGTAACTATTGGGCTTAGGAAACCACAATAAAATCGACTCTGGATCAATTATATTCCCATTTTTTGGATCATAAAATTTACAAAAATTAACTTCATTAGCTTGAATATTTTCAAGTTTTGTTATTTTTTTACATAGCTTTAGCGTATCTTTACCAGATAAACGTAGAATTGCTATTCCGGACGGACCTCTGCCTGATGAAAGTGCATAAATATTCATTAAATTAAATTGATAAACCTTGATTGGAAATAATCTTACTTATTTTTTTTACTACATTGTTTTTACTTATATTTTTTAAAATCATTTCTTTAAATGGATCTAAATATTTATTTTGCTTAAAAAAAGCATGGGTAACATCAACGCCTAAACCAAAAACTATATTTTCTATTTTTCTTTGTGCATAAAAATCATCTAAGGCAAAACTATTTTTAAATGATATTCCAAGTTGAGAATAATATTTTAATATTTCTTTTAATTTTTTTATATCTCTTAAAACTAAATTAAAACCTTGGCCAGCAATAGGGTGAATAGTATGCAAACCTTCGCCTAAAATTAATAGATTTTTATTAAAATATTTTGTCTTAAGATTTAATTTTAATGGATATGATTGTGTATTAGTTATTTGAATATTCTTTTTAATTTTAAGGATATTTTTGATCTTACTTTTTGCTAAATTATTAATCTTTTTGGAGTTATTTTCATAAAAATCCTTATTGATACTCCAAACAAATGAAAAATAATTTTTAGAGAAAGGCAGGATAGCTAGCGGACCTTCTTTTAAAAAAAATTGACTTGTCTTTACTGTTCTAAGTTTGTGCTTAACATAACCTGTTAATGCCACTTCTTTATAATCTTTTTTTATGGATCTTCCTTTAATAATTTTATCATATAAGACAGAATTTCCACCCAAACATAAAATAATTAAATTATAATTTTTAATTTGTGTTAAATCTTTGATATCTTTTTCTATAATTCTATTTTTTTTATTTCTTTTAATAAGATATTTTTGAATTTATCATTCTCATATACATACATTAGGTTATTTTTATTTTGATTAAAGTTTAAAAAATTAATTTTATTGCTATTTGTTTCATAAAAAAGCTCAATATTTTTTGAAGGCCAAAATAATCTAGTATCTAGTTTACTAATATTATCTTTTAAAAATTTAAAATTACTCTCCGATATAGCTGTTGTTCTTTTATCTGTTCTTTTCTTTGACTTTTTAGAGATTAAATGAACTTCTACATTATCTAGGTTATTAACGGCTATAGCGCTAGTTAAACCAGATAGACCGTCTCCAATTATGCAAATTTTTTGTTTTTCCATGTTATAAAATTTTTAACAGTTTCATAAAAATGATAAAAAGTACGTAAAACGATTCGAAATGAATACAAACTTTTTAAATAGTGTAACAAATTTTTTAAAAAAACGAACCTTTGAATTATTGGGATTAATCCTAATTTTAACAAGTATTGCTCTTGCAATATCCTTTGCAACATATAACCCTGACGACCCTTCATTTATTTATGGGGATAGTAATATAGAAATTAAAAACTTCTTTGGCATATACGGTAGTAGTAGTGCAGACTTTCTTTTTCAAAGCTTTGGTTTAGCTTCTTTCTTGCTTTTAGCCAATTTTTTATTTTGGGGAATAAGTTTATTAATAAAAAAAGAAATCAAGAGAATAATCTTAAAATTATTTTTGGTTGTAGCATATCTTACATTGGGATCGATTTTTATCTATCTGACATTTAATAATTCTTTTTGGCTTGTAGATATAAGTCAAACAACCAATGGTAATTCTGGTTTTGTGGGCGAAATAAGTTATAACTTCATTAACAATGTAGCTCCTTGGATTAATAATCAATATTCTCTTTTTGCTCTATTTTTTTTAACGTTAACTTTCTTTATTTTTTCTTCAGATCTGAATATAAAAAAAATAATAGTACAAATATTTAAGTCTTTATTTAAAAAGAAAGAAGAAAATCTAACGCAAAATAATCTTACAAATAATAAAATTGAAGAAGAAATTTCTTTAACTGAAAAACCACAGCAATCTTTTATTTTTGAAAATGAAGAAAAAGAAGTGAAAGCAACAGCTCAGACAAAAATCAAATACAAATTACCATCAATAGAATTTCTAGAAAAAAACTCTTCAAAACCAAGTTTGCTAGATGTTAATAAGAATCGTCCTAACGCTGAATTCATGGAAAAGATTTTGCTAGACTTTGGTATTGATGGAAAAATTAAAGCTATAAATAATGGGCCTGTGGTTAGTTTATATGAATTTGAGCCTGCTCCTGGTGTAAAAGTTTCAAAAATTATAAATCTATCTGAAGATTTGGCTCGTAATACTAGCTCGACATCAGCAAGGGTTTCTGTAATCCCTGGAAAAAATACAGTTGGTATTGAAATTCCAAATGAAGCTAGAGAAGGCGTTTCTTTAAGAGAAATAATATCTAATGATAAATTCCAAAAAAAAGAAGTAAGGCTTCCTATAGCACTTGGAAAAAGTATTTCTGGCGCACCAATAGTAGGTGATCTAACTAACATGCCTCATTTGCTTATTGCGGGAACAACAGGATCTGGAAAATCTGTTTGTATAAATACAATTATTGTATCATTGCTTTATAAATTAAATCCAGATTTATGTAAGTTCATTTTAATTGATCCTAAAATGTTAGAGCTTTCTACTTACGAAGGCATACCTCATTTGCTCACACCAGTAATTACTGATGCTAAGAAAGCAACCTCTGCATTAGCTTGGACAGTTAAAGAAATGAATAGTCGTTATAAACTAATGAGCAAAGTTGGTGTGAGAAACATCGATGGCTACAACGCTAAACATAAACTTAAAATGCCTTATATAGTTGTTGTTGTAGATGAAATGTCAGATTTAATGTTGGTTGCTGGCAAAGAGATTGAAAATTATATTCAGAAACTATCTCAAATGGCTAGAGCAGCAGGTATTCACATTATCATGGCAACTCAAAGACCAAGTGTAGATGTGATTACTGGTACGATTAAAGCTAACTTTCCAACACGTATATCTTTCCAAGTAAGTTCTAAAATTGACAGTAGAACTATATTGGGAGAGCAGGGTGCAGAACAATTACTTGGTAAGGGTGATATGCTTTTCATGTCATCCGCAAATCGTATTATTAGAATACATGGTCCTTATGTTTCAGAACAAGAAATTGAAAAAATTGCCAATACATTAAGAGCTCAGGGTGAACCTGATTATATAGAAGAAATCACAACGCAGGAAAGTAAAGAAAACACAACAATTTCAGGCGAAGATGGTGATGAAGATGAGCTTTATAATCAAGCTTTAGAGATTATTAAATCAGAAGGAAAAGCATCAACTAGTTTCCTACAAAGAAAACTACAAATTGGTTACAATAGAGCTGCTAGAATCATTGATATGATGGAAGAAAAAGGCATCGTAAGTAAAGCAAATCATGTTGGTAAACGTGAGGTCCTTTAATTTTGTTTTTTAGGAAATTTTTTTTAGTTTTATTATTCATTTCATTTGCTTTCAGCTTATCTGCAAATCAAAAAGATCAAATCGTAACTCAATTAAACAACTTAAATTCTCTAGAGTTTACTTTTGATCAACTTGTTAATGAGAAATTAGAACAAGGCAGCTGTCTTTTGGAATTCCCCGGAAAATTAAAATGTGAGTATTTCGATAATAAACAAAAAGAACTTATTATTAATAATAAAAGACTAGCCATAACACAGAAAAAATATAATAAAACTTATCACTATCCTATATCAAAATCTCCTTTTTTAAATATTTTGTATAAAGATAAACTTTTAGAAATAGTAGAATCTGGAAAATTAGAATTAACTGAACAACTTATAAAACTCATTTATTTAAATGAGAATGAAATAATTGTTTTCTTTGATAGAAAAACATTAGATTTAAAAGGTTGGGAAATAATAGACCAATACAACAATAATATAAATTTTTCTTTGAATATTGTCTCAAAAAACGACACCTACAAGAAAGGTACTTTTAAAATTCCAAATATAAATTAGGCAACAAAATCTATTTCTTCTTCTTTAAATATTTCAAAACCTTTTGATCTATAATTTTTCAGTGCGTACTTATGATCTAAGCTGCAAGTATGTACCCACATTTTATTTGGATTTTTTCTAGATGCACTAGCTATAGCATGGTTTAAAAGTGTGGAACCTAATTTTAAACCTCTAAACTCTTTTAAAATTCCCATATTTATTAACTCTACTTCGTTAGATCCCGGATGATACTCTTGTTCATAAAATCCAACTAAATCCTCTTCTTTTTTTAAAATATGTGTTTCAAGATTTTTATTTTCAGCGTAATTTAACCACTCTTTATCAGACCAGATTAATCTATCTCTCCAATAGTGATCAATTCCGATTTGTTTGTAAAAAAATTTATTTAGTTCAAAATTTTTTTTATCATCTAAGATAATTTGATAATTCTCTGGTATATTTAATTCAATGGGATTTGAAAAATCTTTTATCTCTAAAAAATATCTTTTTACTCTCGAAATCATTAGCTAACCATTTTACCTATCTTTTCACCTGCAAATATATGAAAATGTAAATGAGGAACTTCTTGCCCTCCATCGCTTCCAATATTTGTTAGAGCACGATAACCCTTATCTTTTGTTCCTAATAAATTTGAAACATGAGTAATAGCTTTATTAAGCTCAACTATTTCTTTATCAGATGCTTTGTTGTTAAAATCATCTAAATCTACATATTCACCCTTTGGAATAACTAAAACGTGGACTTTCTTTTGAGGACTAATATCGTGAAATGCTAATACATGATCATTCTCATAAACTTTTTTACAAGGTATTTCTCCTCTAAGAATTTTAGCAAATATATTATTCTTATCGTAACTCATTTCTGTCTTTTCTTTAACTCACTCATTACATCTTCGATCTTTATATCATTAGCTTCTAAGTAAACCATCAAGTGATAAATCACA